>JBIKLZ010000057.1:0-2759 GCA_044359535.1 Chlamydiia bacterium | reverse complement strand
ACAATGGCATCTGTAGCAATAGATAATCCAACAGCGGCCCTATGTCTTGTCCCCAAGTTTTTTTGTACATGAGGCGTGTCAGCAAGTGGTAAAATAACTTGAGCGGCTGCAATTTTTTGATCTCTAACAATCACAGCTCCATCATGAAGAGGGGAATACCTTGAAAAAATGGCATCAATAAGCTCAGCTCCAAAGGTTGCTCCAATAAGTGTCGATTTATCGATATACTCTTCTAAAGAGTCCTCTTTTTCTAAAACAATAAGGGCTCCTGTTTGCTTAACAGAAAGATTATAGACAGATGAGGTGAGCTCTTCTAAAAAGGCGTCAAATTCATTTACTTGTCTTAATCGTTTATTCTTAAAGCTAAGTTTTGATAGAGCAACCCGAAGCTCGGGCTGAAAAATAACAATTACAGCAATAACAGCCACATTTGCCATAAGGAGCATAATTCTGTGGAGGACAGGAAAGGGTAAAAGAGAAGAAAGGGCAAAAATAAAGATAAAGGCTAAAAACCCTAAAATAAGATCCATCGAGCGGGTGTTCCAAAAAAAGGAGAGGAGGTAGTTGATCATTACTGTGATGATAATGATTTCAATCACCGGATTTATGAAAGAAAAAACACTCAATGGCTAAATTGACCCCTCATTTTACTATAGATCCCTTGTCCCTTTTTTGATGAATAATTTCAAGCAAAATCTAACCCCTCTGCCACTTTATCTCTAAGGTGTATAATTCTGTAGTTTAAGTAATTACCCACTTTTAAACCCTCTTCTCTTGTAATTTTTCCCTTTTCCCCCATACAAATTCCTATAAAGTTCAGTCCAAGCTTTTTTTGTTTATGGATAAAATTAAGCATCCTATAAGAGTCAGAAATCAAAAGGGGGGTTGTGCACACTTTATAAGCATAGGCCTTTTTTCTTTGCATTTTTTTTAAAACAAGGTCTAAATTGGGGGTTCTTTCAAAATCATGAAATGAGGAAATGATATGTGTGTTTTGTAATGAAGAAAATAGATCGTCAGAAAGGGTGTATTCTACATCCATATAGTGGGGTAATGTTGCTGAGAGTGAAAAAATTTCTTCTTCTAAGGAGGCTATCGATCGTTTATAGTTGCCCCCTCCCTCTAAAGATCTAAGTGTTAAAATGATTTTTTTTCCAAAACTTTTACAAAGGTCTACAATTTCTCCAACCTCTTCTTTTTTAATTTCGTGAAATAAATCAAGACGAAGCTCTATGCCATCACGAATTTTTAAGGCCTTTTGAATTTTTTTCAAAGCAATCTTGTATGAAGGTCCTGTAATTACGATAAATTCCATAGTCAAAATTTTGGGGTTTGCGTATATTCTATACCAGTTGCTAATAATTCACATCTTTTTATTTACATGGAAGTTACTCAAACTATAGCGTTCTCTTCCTTCTTAAAATCACTAAGAAAGAGGGGGACTCGTCCCCTTATCATCACTGATGAAACTATTGCCTCTATTTATTTTGATTTTATTAAAAAAACAACTCTCCCTTACTTAATTATTCCAAGTGGAGAGGGAGAAAAATCTAGAGAAAGAAAGGCTGCTATAGAGGATTATTTATTAGAACGGGGTTATGGTCGAAATACCGAATTGATTGCATTTGGGGGAGGGGTGATTTCAGATCTTGTTGGATTTGTTGCTGCAACATACATGAGGGGAGTTGCGTTTTCTATAATTCCTACGACCCTCACTGCGTTTGTTGATGCAAGTGTTGGGGGGAAAAATGGGATTAATACCTCTTATGGAAAAAATCTTATTGGGACCTTTTATCCACCTGTAGATGTGTGCTTAGAGGAAAAGTTTTTAACAACGCTTCCTAAACAGGTGAGGGAAGAGCAATTTGCTGAAATTATCAAAATTGCTTTAACCTCTGACAGAGATCTATTTTTTTCTATGGAAAATCCCCTGTTTAGGGCTCGGCAGCTTAAAATGGATCTTGTACAAAAGGATCCAAAAGATCTTGGGGAAAGAGCGATTCTAAATTTTGGGCACACTTTTGCCCATGCCTATGAAGCTTTATTAAACTATAGAGTAAGCCATGGAAAAGCAGTTCTTATTGGACTCTATTTTGAGTCTTTGTTAAGTTATCATCTAAAAATCCTTCCACAAAAAGAATGGAAAATGATCCAAAAAGTATTAAAGAAGTATCCGCAAAAAATTTTTCCAATATCTTTTGAAGGGCAAGCTCTTTTTAAACATATGTGTCGGGATAAAAAAAATAAAGATCAAGCCCCTTGCTTTATCCTTTTAAAAAAAATTGGGGAAATCTACTGTGAGGGAGAAAAAATAGTTCATGAAGTTTCCTTAGAGTCTATAATAGCAGTGAGTAAAAAGATGTCTAAAGAAACAGTATGAGATGTATTATAAAACCTAGTTCTATTTCTGGCGATATCTTTATCCCTCCATCAAAATCTGAGACATTAAGAGCAATTGTCTTTGCTTCTATGGCCTATGGAGAATCAACCATAACTAATATTCTTCTTTCTCCAGACACCTTTGCTATGATAGAGGGGATTAAACAGTTTGGTGCAAAGGTAGAAAGAGAGGGGACCACTTTAAAGATTGTTGGAGTTGGCCGAAAGCTACAAGCGCCACAAAAGGTAATAGATGTGGGCAATTCCGGCTTAGCTCTTCGATTTTTTATTGGCTTATCTGCCCTTGTAGGTGAAGAGGTGCTCATCACAGGGGATGATTCTATTAAAAAAAATAGACCTGTAAAACCCCTTTTAGATCT
>JBIKLZ010000008.1:0-32249 GCA_044359535.1 Chlamydiia bacterium | reverse complement strand
CTTTGATAGAAATAGAAGAAAAAAAATACTCTTTTGAAGAGGCGTGTAAGATTGTTATTGAGTCAGTTTCTATCCTTGGAAAAGAGTATCAAGAAACCCTTTCAAAAGGGCTTTATAAGGATCGATGGGTAGATGTTTTTGAAAATAAAGGGAAAAGAAGTGGAGCCTACTCTTCTGGGTGTTATACTTCTCACCCTTACATCCTTTTAAATTTCCATGGAACTTTAAATGATGTGTTAACCCTTTCCCATGAAGTGGGTCATAGCATGAACTCTTTTTTAAGCAATAAAAAGCAGTCCTATCAAGATTCTTCGTATACCATTTTTGTTGCTGAAGTGGCCTCAACATTTAACGAACAACTCACCTATGAATATCTTCTTGCTCATGCGAAAAATTCTGATGAAAGGATTTACATCTTAAATCAAGAAATTGATGCGATCAGAGCTACATTTTTCAGGCAATGTCTATTTGCTGAGTTTGAGTTAAAAATTCATGAGATGGCTCAGCAACAGATCCCATTAACCCCTTCGGCAATGAAGTATCTTTATGCAGAGTTAACGAAAAAGTATTTTGGTGAGGATTTTACACTTACAAAAGAAACAGAAGGGGAGTTTTTACGAATCCCTCATTTTTATTATAATTTTTATGTGTACCAATATGCTACAGGGATTGCTGCTGCTTTATCTCTTGTTAAACATGTCAAGAGCGTGGGTGTAAAACCCTATATGGAGTTTTTATCTGCAGGGGGCAGTGATTATTCTATAGAAATTTTAAAAAGAGCTGGTATTGATATGACCCAGACAGATCCAATAAATAAAACCCTTGAATACTTTTCATTTTTAGTAGAAAAATTGGAGAAAGAGTTTGAGCTAAAAGAGAAAAAAAGGTAAAAATGATACGCTTTTATATAAGGAGTAGACAGTGTCAGCTAAAACATCCATCAAGAAATCGTTTGTGGTGAAAAATGATAAAGGTCTTCATACAAGGCCTGCAACAGAAATTGTTAAATGTCTTTCAAAGTTTAAGTCAAATATTACCTTGCAGTATGGTCCTCTTACCGTAAATGGGAAATCTCTTTTAGGAATTATGATGCTTGCTGCTGAATGTGGTGCTACAGTCAATGTGGAGGTCACTGGGGTAGATGCTAAGGAGTGTCTTCAAACCCTCCTTGATTTAGCAGAGTTAAAATTCCATATGAAGTATTAATCGATATAAGGTGGAGAGGCGTCTAAAACACTTTGAGTACAGAGCACTTCGGTATCATGTTTTAATGCTAAAAGAAGGGAGTCAGAGGGCCTTGCATCAATTTCCAAAATATCTTCTTGCCCTTCATTTTTTTTAGAGAGAAAAATAGAGGAGAAGTAGACATTGTTTTTAACATCTGTTAGTACCACCTTTTTTATAGAAATATTAAACCCAGAAAAAATGGTGTCTATAAACTGATGAGTTTGAGGGCGATATTCTCTTTTTTCAAGGATATTTTCAATGTGTACACCGGCATCAGGTTTTGTGTAGATGGCAAACTTTTTTCCCTCTGCTTCAAGTATAAATGCACTATAATGATTACTTTGCACAATTTTTGAAAATTGAATTTTATGCATTTTTTCTCTCATACTCACTACCTTTTCTTCCAAACATCTACAGAAAGGTCATTTTTGCCAACAATTATTATATCCGATGTTTTCAAAAAAAGCCCTGTTTCAACCACCCCAGATAGGTTTTTTAGGGTGTTGTGAAGCTCAAAAGGTCTGTGGATAGGGTCTTTAAGGACAATATCAAAGATAAAATGATAAGTTTCTGTAATCATGGGATTTGTTTTGTCCATCCTTAAAACCCCTTCAAACCCTAAATTTTTTAGATGATTAAGGGTCATTTTCCACCCAAATTGTACAATTTCAACCGCAAGGGGATGTCCAAATAAAGGGGTGGCTATTTTTGTGTCATCAATGATGGTGATATTTTTCTTTGCTGATAGGGCTACAAATTTTTCCTTAAGAAGGGCTCCGCCCCCCCCTTTAATAAGATAAAAATCTTCCGATGCTTTATCGGCTCCATCTACGCAAAGATCAATTTTTTCACTCAAACTTGGATCTAAAATCTTAATACTCTTATGAAGTAGATCTTTTGACCTTTTTGAAGTAGGGATGGCTGAAATGTTTAATCCCTCTTTTTCAACGCGTTCATTTAAACCCTCTATAAAAGGTAAAACAGTCGATCCTGTTCCAATACCGATAACACTTTTATTCTCAACATACTTTAAAGCCTCTAGGGCAGCAGCTTTTTTTGCATTCTCATTCATAGATTCATTTTAACCCTATTGAAGAGTTTTATTGTAGAAATTTCTTGCATTCTATTGATCCTAGATCTATACTCAAATCCGATATTTAAGACGTGTGGAGGTATACGTGAAGGATGATTTAGCAAAAGAAACTGATAAGACAATTAGAGCTAGAAATAAGCTACAAAAACGTTTAAGTATGCTGGATAAAAAAATTACTAAAGAAGCCCTTGGTAAAAAGGCAAATGAAATTGAGTGTTGGATCTCTAAACATGCAAATAATCGTGTGGTCTTGAAAGAAAAATCTTTTTCTCTTTTTGATGGAAATAAAAATACTGCAAAAATGTCTGCAAAGTTACAAAAATTAGCAGACTCTATGGTCGATAAGTAATAAAGAAGGCAATAGTGAATATAATTGACTACCTTAAGTCTCGTGGATTAGTTGAAGAAATGAGTTCTTCAGAGCTTTCTGCATTTTTATCTACCCCAAAAACCCTTTATTTAGGGATTGATCCCACAGCAATAAGTCTTCATTTAGGAAATTTACTCGGCCTTATTGTGTTAAAAATGTTTCAAAATTTTGGTCATAAGCCTGTTATTTTAATTGGTGGGACCACTTCATTGATTGGCGATCCTTCTGAAAGGAGTTTAGAAAGACCTCTTTTATCTGAAGAGGAGGTTCAAAGAAATATTGAAAGGATTGAAAAATCTATAAGGTCGTGTCTTGATTTTGAAACTACAGCGACAATGCCTATTATTGTTAACAATGCCTCTTGGTATAATCAAATGAATGTCACATCCTTTTTAAGGGATGTGGGAAAAATGTTTCGACTAGGACCTATGCTTGGAAAAGAAAGTGTTCGAAAAAGAATTGATTCTCAAGAGGGGATGAGTTTTACTGAATTTAGCTATCAATTATTACAAGGCTACGATTTTTGTCATCTTTTTGAGACCCACGGTGTAGAGTTACAAATTGGGGGAAGTGATCAATATGGAAATATCACAGCGGGAATTGAATATACGAGGAAAAAGAGGGGAAAAAGTGTTTTTGGTCTTGTCTTTCCCTTGTTAACACGAAGTGATGGAAAAAAATTTGGAAAAAGTGAAGAGGGGGCGATTTGGATTGATAAAGAGTGCTTAACCCCTTTTGAGTTTTATCAGCACATTTTAAAATTTCCTGATGCAGATATGATCTCTTTATTAAAAAAATTAACCTTTATCCCCTTAGATGAAATTGCTCTTTTAGAAAAAAAATTTCATCAAGGGGAGCTAAAACCGTTTCATCTACAGAAGGTTTTGGCAGATTCTTTAACTCAATATCTCCATGGTGAAGAAGGGCTTAAAGAGGCAAAAATGGCAACTCAAGCAATGGCAATAGGGACACATGAAGTCAATATTGAGGGCTTAAAAGCTAGTTTATCCACTCTTCCAACAATCACTTTGGAAAAAAATAAAGTGATAGGGAGTTTATATGTAGATCTTCTTTATTCAAGCGGGTTGCTTCCATCAAAAGGAGAGGCAAAGCGTCTTGTTCAAAATAATGGGGCCTATTTGAACCGCGTTAAAGTGGAGGATCTTTTTCTAACAATCAAAGAATCTGATTTGTTAGAGGGGAATTTATTACTTCTAAGTAGTGGAAAAAAGAAATCATTGGTTGTACAAATCCACTAATTTTTCCATTTTTTTTTCCTATTTTAAAGAAAAAAATCGCTTTTTTGTCATTTTCTATTTTATTTTAAACTCTTTTCTTGTAAAAAAAGTTGTATACCTTTCTAATGAGATAAAAGATCTACAGTTAAAAGGTTTGGTGAAATAGGCAAACCCTTAAATAGATTCTGTAGGGGAACACATTTTTATCATTATGTATATGGTAAGAGCAAAAAAGGAGAGAGAAGATATGACAACTAAAACAAAAAAGCAATTGATTGCAAAAATTGCTTCGAGCACAAATCATCATCCAAATGAAGTGAGATTGATTGTACAGGCATTTTTAGATTCAATTACAGATTGTTTATCAGAGGGCAATCGTTTAGAATTTCGTGATTTTGGGGTTTTTGAAGTGGTGACAAGAAAGCAAAAGATTGGAAGAAATCCAAAGAAAGCAGGTATTGCTATTGTTATTCCTGAAAGACAGGCTGTAAAATTTACAGCGGGGAAAAAAATGAGAGAGGTTGTAGAAAGCGAAGAATCAGCAATGGTCTAGTAGACTTTTTAAAGGTGTTTAAGTATAACTAGGAACAAACGATTTTGTTCCTAGTTTTTTTTTATAAGGATAGATATGACGGTCAATGTTTTTCAAGAAAGTGTCTCTACAAAAGCTTTATTAGCCCTATTTATGGATGGAAAATCTATCGATGACAAAGATTTACAAGAGCCCCTCTATGCTTTAGAGTTTATCAACAATCTTCATTGTCTAATTGAAGAATTTTATTTGCTATCCATCGTTCATTATCTTTCCCCCTTCAAAAAAGTTAACTCTTTGGAGCAGGCAATAAAAGTCATTGAAAGTCGTCTTGAAGAACTAGATATGCAAACAGTCTGGGGTGCATTAGCCTATAAAAAGTATTTTTTTGGAAAAATTCTTTGTGGAGATAAGAGCTTTATTTCAAAAAAAGAGAAAAGCTTTTTATATACAGAAAGTCTTTCCTCTGTTGTTGAATTAAGTCACTATGCAGCTCTTTGTTTCTTTATAGGGATTTTTCTAAACCTTCCAGAAGAGATGAATGAGGGGAGAGAAATTACTGAATCTATCGACATATTCATCAAAGAAAATGGGGATGTAGATTTTTTATTTTTACTTCGAGCAGGTCAATACAATAAAGATAGCTATAGGGTGATCCTTTTTATACTCTCATCTTTGTATCTTATGATTACAAAAAATGAGTTCATAGAACAAAAAAATCACAAGCTAGACCCTTTTGAAGGGGGGCTTTTTCAAACCTTAGATGTAGAAAGCAGGTTGTTATGTAGACTTCTTAAAAAAGTAAAAGAAGTGGCTTTTACGATTGAGAAAAGTGAGGGAAAAGAAGGCTTTTTAGAGGGACGCATCCTTTTAGGGAAGGAGGGGTTTACTTTTTCATCAATTACTGAAAAAAAGGTGGGTCTTGGAAGTATCAGCTATAAAGATCACATTCTTATTCCCACCTTTGGCCCTCATCTTTTACCTTTGGGAAAAAATGATATTTATGGATTAAGCCCCCCAATATGTAAGGAAACAGGGTCTATTGGCTCTAAGATCTCTATGTGGAATAGGGTCTATTCAGATTCAGACTATGCCCAACATTGGATATTTTCAAGTATCGATGCCAAAGAGAATTCTTTGAGTATAGAATCGCTACTTTGGTCTGAAGTAAATGAAGAAAAACTTTCATTAGTCTTTTTTGTAAGGGGAGGTTTTGTTAAAGTGGAAAATAGAACCTACTTCCCTTCAGGTCTTGAAAGAGTACTTGTTCATACATCAAAGATTGATATTGAGACAGGAAGTAAAACCCTTTGTTGTTCTTTAAAAGAGGCAATGGATATAGAGATTATCCCTTTAGCTGGAGGGGAATTTTTCTTTAATTGTGATTTTCTCCTTTCGTTTCCATTTTCTTCAGATCGTCCTTTAAGAATTGATTTCGTTATGGATTGATTAAAACTGCTTTTTCCTCTAATATAGGAGTAAAAAGGGGAGTTTTTCGTGTTTTCAAAAAGGATGTTTTTAATTGTTTCACTAACCCTCTTACTTCTAATTTCTTTTGCTTATTATAAAAAGCCATCAGAGGGAAAAGCGATTGTTTCAAACCGACCGCAAGAAGTGAAAATGTCAGTAGAAAATTCACCCTTGTTACATGAAGAAAAGGAGTGTGTTGACCAAATTCACCGCTTTTTTGCAAAAGGGGTTCAAAAGTTTCCTATCGTTGAGACAATAACCTACACAAGCAGGGTGTCATGGCTTAATGGAAGACCTGCTTGGCTTTCAGATTATGCAAGCAAATACGAAACATCAAGGCATTTTATTGCACGAAGTTTAAATGGAAAAGCCGATTACGAGTTGCAAAAAGTTTCTCCAGGGGATCAATTCAACATTCTTTCTCCAAATAAGCATATCACCTTTCATCTTCTTGTCGATCTTTCAAGGTGCACACTGTTTTTTTCTTATGTCGATGAGGATACAAATGAAGAGGTCTTGGTTAAGCAGTATAAAGTTTCTTTAGGAAAAAAAGACCCCTATTCTCCATCGGGCTCATTAACCCCTCTTGGGACGTACAAATTAGGGTCAAAAGTAGCGGTTTACACCCCTGATTCAATCACATATTTTGAAAATCAAAAGAGAAATGCGGTTGAGATATTTGGAAATAGATGGATCCCTTTTGCTGAAGAAGTTGAAAATTGTACTGATATTGCCAAAGGTTATGGATTGCATGGTTTACCCCTTACCTTTAATCAAGAGACAGGGGTCTATGAGGAGGATATCTCTCTTTTAGGAAAGTATGAAAGCAATGGATGTATTCGCTTATCCTCTGAAGATATTAAAGAGTTATTTGCTGTGATCATTACAAAACCTACATTTGTTGAAATCACAAAGGAAGTGGAAAGTGATCACAGAATCTTTTCAAAAAAACAGTAAAGAGCTCTCCTTGATGGAAAGGTTAAGTATTGCTAGACATCCAAGTCGACCTAAAGGGTTAGAAGTGATACAAGCAATATGTTCTTCATTTCAAGAACTTCATGGTGATAGACTTTACGGGGACGATGCAGCAATTATTGGTGGTGTGGGAACTGTTTGTGGAAGGGGTGTTATGATCCTTGCACAAGAAAAAGGGGAAGAAACAAAACAGAAGGTGGAGCGCAATTTTGGGATGATGCTTCCAGATGGCTATAGAAAAGCCCTTCGTCTTATGAAGCTTGCAGAAAAATTTCATTTACCTGTTCTATCCATTATTGATACCCCTGGAGCCTATCCAGGTCTTGATGCAGAAAAACGTGGGCAAGCAAATGCGATTGCAAGTAACTTAAGTGAAATGAGTGTATTAAAAACCCCCATCCTCTCCCTTATTCTTGGAGAGGGTTGTTCCGGTGGCGCTTTAGGTATTGGGGTCTGTGATAAAACCCTGATTCTTGAGCATGCCTATTTTTCAGTGATTTCGCCAGAGGGGTGTGCTGCTATTTTGCTTAATGATTCCCACAAAGTGGACAAGATGGTAAAGCATTTAAAGATGCAATCAGAGGATCTTCTTTCATTTGGGGTGGTTGATCAGGTAATCCCTGAGGGAGAAGGGGGATTTCATGAAAACAAAAGAGCTGTTTTTGAGCATATACAAAGAGAAATAGAGTCTTGGATAGAAGCGGTCCAAGCAATCCCTGTTTTAGACCTTATAGAAGAACGGTATAAAAAATATCGATCCTTTTAAGTTTTTTTCTGTTATATTAAGGGGATGAAAGACCTATTTGCTGCATTATTTCGTGTAAAATCCCATGTATCGTTATTTATTTCCTCCATTGTGGCGCTCATTGCTCTTACAATTTTTAACCAACTTGAGGTGATTATTTTTGGAGCGGTCGCTAAAAGTGGAGATCACTTTACCCCTGATAGTGGGGTGATGTCTAAGGCAATATTGTGGGTACAAAATGCATTGGGCTTAAATGTAAATGCCTTTTCTTCCCTTGTGATCCTTTTTTTTATCGTCGGTGTTTTTAAAGCGATTGCACTTTTTATTAGTAGATATCTCACAAAAATTTTAGCCGTACGCATTTGTAGAGACTTAAGAAATCAATGCTTTGCCCATTTACAAACCCTTCCCCTCTCGTTTTTTTCAAAATATGATCGGGGAAAGCTCTCAACAAGAGTCATAAGTGATGCAAGTCAAATAGCTCTTTCGTTTAATTCATTTGTTACTAACTACATTCACATGCCCTTTATTGTAGGATCGACCCTTTTTTTATGTATTATCCTCTCTTGGCAGCTTACAGCAGTTCTTTTTTTAGGAATACCCCTTGTGGTCATTCCTCTAAAGTGGATCACTAAAAAAATTCGAAAAATTTCGTTGTCCATGCAACAAAAGCAAGAGTCTTTTACTTCTGTGATTATTGACCACTTATCGGGAATTTTTACTATTAAATCGTATCAGCTGGAGAAATACTCTATTAAAAAATATACAGAGGAAAACGCATTGATGGTGGCTTTTGATGAAAAGATTCAAAAGTATGATATGATGTCTCGTCCCATCACTCATTTTATGATGACGGTGATGTTTGTTTCAATTCTTTATATTGGGATCCATCGACTTCATATTTTGTTTCCTGATTTAATTGTCTATTGTGGGGTTTTGCATATGCTCTATACTCCATTTAAACAATTTTCCGATGAAAATGCCAATGTACAAAAGGGGGTTGTTGCCGCTCAGCGCATATTTGATATTTTAGGAAAAGAGTCTGAATCAAACCCTTCAGGTGTCCCTTTGCAAAACAATTTTTCAAAAGAAATACTCTTTGAAAAAGTTAAATTTTCTTACAACGATACAAAAATATTAGAAGATTTATCCTTTTCATTAAAAAAAGGGGAGGTCTTAGCTATTGCGGGGTCTACCGGCTCTGGTAAATCTACCCTACTAAAGCTGTTTTCAAACCTTTACAACATTGACAGTGGAGAGATCCTCTTTGATGGGATCTCTATTAAAAATATCTCATTAGAGTCATTAAGAAAACAGTTTGCTGTGGTTACTCAAGAGCCCTTCTTTTTTAACGATACGATTAAATCTAATCTTATTTTTGAGGAGCCTATTTCTCAAGGTGAAATGATTCAAGCAACAAAAAAAGCCTGTATTCATGAGTTTATAATGAGTTTACCTGAAGGATACAATACAGTCATTGAAGAAATGGGGAAAAATCTTTCAGGGGGGCAAAAGCAACGCCTTGCATTAGCAAGAGCCTTGCTTCGTAAAGCATCTATACTTCTTCTTGATGAAGCAACCTCCTCGCTAGATGCTGTTAATGAAAAAGCGGTGTCAATGGCTTTAGAAAATATGAAAGGGGAGGTCACTCAAGTGATAGTTGCTCATAGACTTTCGACAATACAACATGCAGATCGAGTCTTGTTTTTAGAAGGAGGAAAAATTGTCTCCTGTGGAAGCCTTGAAGAAGTTTTAGACCAGTCAAAGGGGTTTGCATCGATGTGGGCCGCTTCGCAACTTAATTAATAAGAATTTTTAGTTAAATCAAACTTAAGTGTGTGAGGGTTTTTTTAAGCTCAAGGTTATCTTCTTTGTCTAACGCCCCTGATTTTGATAGCCATGAAAGGTAGGCTTTGGGAACCTTTTCAAGGGGCTCCCCTCTGTGTTTTCCAAAAGGCATTTGGGTAATAGGCCCTTGCTTTTTATTCATCAAAATAAAAACATCTTCAATAGTTAAATCCCCTATCATCTTTTCAAAGATATCTTTTAAAACCATGACATCATCAAGGGCTCTGTGGGCATTATTTGCTTCAATCCCATAGATTTCTCGAAGGTATTGTAAAGAGAATTTAGGAAGATCGGGGCGATACTTTTTTGCCCATTTTAAGGTATCAATATAAGGATAGTTGGGAAGGGGGACACCACAGCGAGAAAACTCTGCTTGGAGAAAATGTTTATCGAAATTATCGTTATTGTGAGCGATTAACACCACTTCGCCCTTACAAAATTCAACAAACATTTTAGCTGCAGTTTTAAAATCTGGGGCATCTTTTACCATCTCATCAGTAATTCCACAAATCTCTATCGACTCTTTTGGAATCGGTATTCCTGGATTAATAAATGTACAAAAAGAAGTTTTTTCTAAAGAATCATAGGCTGCAAGTTCAATAATGCGGTCTGTATCTGATTTAAGACCTGTTGTTTCTGTATCGTAGTAGATTGCTTTTCTTCCCATAAAAGGTAAAGTATAGGCCATTGCTCTATTTTCTGGTAGTAAAACAAATCCTTTGCTGATAAGAGAAAAGATATTACAATAGAAAATATTGGACCATTGATGACAACTGAAGAAATTAAACAACCCACACTTTACCAAAGTGATCCTCTTGCAGTTATAGCTGAGATGGGAATGCATTTATCACTAAAAATGTTAGATGAGATGCTTTTGATTCGTCATTTTGAAACAAGGGGTGAGCAAAGCTATCAACAAGGGAAGGTGTGGGGGTTTTATCATTCATATATTGGGCAAGAAGCGGTACAAACTGGGATTGTCAATGCTCTTGGTGCCGATAAAAATTACTATGCTACAACCTATAGATGTCATGCCCTTGCCCTCCTTCTTGGGATGACTCCAGAGGAGGGAATGGCGGAGCTTTTTGGCAAGCAAACTGGAATAGCTCTTGGTAGGGGAGGATCGATGCATATGTATACAAAAAATATGTATGGGGGCTCTGGGATTGTTGGCGGTCAGTGGCCCCTTGGAGCAGGGCTTGCATTTTCTTTAAAGTATAGAGGGATCAAAGATGAAGTAGCTGTGGTCTTTGGAGGTGATGGGTCTGTTCCCCAAGGGACTTTTCATGAAACGATGAATTTAATCAAATTATGGAATCTTCCTTTAATTGTTGTGGTTGAAAATAATGGGATTTCTATGGGAACGCAACTAGAAAGAACCATTGCCAATCCCCCTATTGTCGAAAATATGTCTAAAGCCTATGGCATTAAATCCTATTCTGTGGATGGAATGCAATTGCCTTTGGTCTATGATCTTTTTAAAAAAATTAAAGAAGAGGTCCAGCAAACCTGTCAACCTATTATGGTAGAAGTTCTTTGTTATAGATATAAAGGGCATTCAATCAGTGATGCGGCAACGTATAGGACAAAAGAGGAACTTGAGAGGATAAAAAAATTAGACCCTATTGAATCGTTTAAACAACTATTGAAGAACCATTGTGGTTTTACCGATCAAGAATATGAAACGCGCAGCGAGGTCCAAAAGCAAAGGGTTGTTAAAGCTGTAGTAGAGGCTGATCTAGCACCCTTTCCAGATGTTCATACCCTTGAAGAGGGGGTGATTATCCCATGAGAGAGATTTCTATAAGAGAAGCTATAAGAGAAGCAATCGATGAGGCCTTAGCAAAGGATGACTCTGTCTTTATTTTAGGTGAGGAAGTGGCTCAATACAATGGTGCCTACAAAATTACAAAGGGGTTATTAGAAAAGTATGGAGAGAAAAGAGTTATTGATACCCCAATTGTTGAGGGGGGGTTTACAGGACTTGCAATTGGAGCAGCCTTAACTGGATTGCGTCCTATTGTTGAGTTTATGAGTTTTAATTTTTCCTTTGTCGCTTTTGATCAAATTGTGAGCAACGCATTAAAAATTCACTATATGTCAGGGGGGCGCTTTAAAGTCCCTATTGTATTTCGAGGACCAAATGGTGCAGCAGCTAGGGTCTCTTGTCAACACTCTCACAACGTTGAACCTTTATATGCTCATTTGCCTGGCTGTATTGTCCTTGCTCCATCAACCCCTTATGATTCAAAAGGGCTTTTAAAGGCGGCAATTTTTAATGATAATCCTGTCTTTTTTTTAGAAAATGAAATGATTTATAACATTAAGGGAGAGGTTCCCGATCATGACTACACAGTAGAAATAGGAAAAGCTAAGGTTATTGAAGAGGGGGTTGACCTCACTTTAATCTCTTATAGCAGGATGATCTATTTTTGTAAGGAAGTTGTAGAAGATTTTAAAAGGAAGGGGATTTTTATTGAGCTTATTGATTTAAGAACTATAAAACCTTTAGACGTGGGGACTATTGTCACCTCTGTTAGAAAGACTCATCGCGCCGTTGTTGTTGAAGAAGGGCATAAGTATGCTGGGATATCTGCAGAGGTTATTTCTCTTATTCAAGAGTTTTGCTTCGACGATTTAGATGCTCCTGTTCAAAGAGTGTGTCAAATGGAAACTCCGTTACCGTATTCCCCACCGCTTGAAGCTGAAACAATTCCAAATCCAGCAAGGATAAAAAAAGTGATCGAGGAAGTTCTTATAGGGGTTAAATGAGGAGAAATAGATGCCAATAATTGTAACCATGCCGGCTTTATCCCCAACTATGGATGAGGGAATTATCACCTCTTGGGTTGTAAAGGTTGGAGACAAAGTCTTAGATGGCTCTCCAATTTGTGAAATTGCAACAGATAAGTCTACTGTCGAATTTCAAGCAATTGATGGTGGATACATACGAAAAATCCTTGTCCCTGCAGGCAAGGGAGCAAAAGTCAATGCTCCGATTGCAATTATTACAAAAACTCTTGATGAGGAGTTTTCAACCCCAACCTTTGAAGAGGAAAAAAAGGTTGAAGAGGGGGTGAGTGCAAACGAAAAAAAGATAGAGGTCGAGCAAAAAAGTAACTCTTTAAATGTGATCCAATTCTCTCCAGTACCCCCTTCAAAAAAAATGCGATCGACAATAAAACCATCGGTAGCTGCAAGCCCCCTTGCAAAAAAAATAGCTAAAGAAAAAGGGCTTGATTTACGCTCTGTTAAAGGTAGCGGCCCTTCGGGGAGAATTATTTCTAAAGATCTTGCCAATGCCCCTTTACTACAACTTTTTGGGGGAGAACAAAGGTCTATAGAATTTCCTGATGGGACTTTTGATGAGGTCCCCCTTAGCCCTATGAGAAAAGTAATTGGGGAAAGGTTGCAGGCTTCAAAGATGACTATCCCTCATTATGTCATATCTCAAAGTGTTGAAGCAGATAAAATGATGGCCTTTAGATCAGAGCTTAAAGATCTTGGAATTCATGTAAGTTTTAACGATTGCATTATTAAAGCAACCGCCTTAGCTTTGCAAAAGCACCCAGAGATCAATATGGGGTATGATTCAAAGAAAAATGTGATGATCCAATTTAAAACAGTGGATATCTCTTTAGCGGTAAGCATCCCAGATGGACTTATTACCCCGATTTTATGGCAGGCAAATTGTATGTCTTTAAAAGAGATTTCAATGGAAGCAAAAAGACTTGTTATGAAGGCCAAAGAGGGGAAATTAGAGCCTTTTGAGTACCAAGGGGGCTCATTTACCATTTCTAATTTGGGGATGTTTGGAATCACCTCCTTTGAGGCGGTCATTAACCCTCCACAAGGAGCCATTTTAGCTGTTGGTGGAATTATTGAAACTCCGATTTCCAAAAATGGAAAGATTGTTTCCGGTCATAGGCTAAATCTATCGATTTCTTTAGACCATCGAGTGATAGATGGTGCTGCAGGGGCTTTGTTTTTAAACACTTTAAAATTTCTCCTTGAGAATCCAACAAGTTTAGTTCTCTAAATTCAAGGAATTTTTTACAACCAACGCCTTCTTTGAAAAAAGTAAAAAGAACCTACAAAGGAAATGACAATAAAGGACATCACAATCGAAAATGCCCAGTCTGAGGAGGCAAAGGGGAGAGGGATATTCATCCCATAAACACTTGCAATGGTCGTAGGTAGATTTAAGATGATAGTTAACGCTGTTAATAACTTGATTGTTTTATTAAATTCGTTGGTGATGACAACTTGAACAGAGTTTCTTAACGATGTAATGATCCTTAAACTTAATTGGCATAAAGCTTCAGCTTGCTCAGAACCAAGGAGTAAATCTTCTAAATGATCTTGATCCTCTTCACTTAAAGGGGTGTGCTTGCCTGTTAAAAGATTTTGAATGACCTCATTTAAAGGCTGGAGTGCATTCAAACATTGGTTAAGGTTTTCCTCTTTTTGAGTAAGCCCCGTGATATCCTTTTCGTCCACTTTTGTAAGGTCTTTTTCATGTAAAACCACCTCTGTACGAATCTTTTTTATCACACGAGTATAGCTTTGAATGATTTTTAAGAGAATATGAATAAGAAATTCTGTTTTTTCAAAAGGGCTATTTGGGGAAATAGAGTCAGAAATCTTATCGATAAAATCACAGCTTGTTGGGGAAATGGTGACAAAATAATCGGTAGATAAAATAATTGTCAGGGGAGAGGTATAAATCCCTGTCTCCTCGAAATTTGGAAATCTTGTATAGACAACTAAAGTGTTGTTTTCAATTTTTTCAACCCTTGGAATTTCCATCAAGTCAAGGGAGTCGGTGATCTCTTCATAGTCGATCATCAAAAGGGTAGCAATCTCTTTTAACGAATCATCACTTGCATCATGACAGTGGATCCATGTGTTTTTTCTTGGGGTATCAAGCTCTGTGAATAATTTCTCACCACTAGGTTTAAAAAAATATTTAAGCATAAAAAACCTTCTTCAGATACTATCTATTCACATAGCACAAGATGATACACTTTTAAAGCAATGATTTCAAGAACCAACTAAAAAAAGGGTTTTTTATAGATTTTCGGGCTCTGTGTGTTGAAATTGTTCTAAAAATTTTTCAGCTCCCTTTAATTTTTTTAACACCGATGGGAGTCTTTTTAAACAGACCATTTGGATAGCTTCATCTTTTATTGGCTGAGCAGGGGCTCCAAGGTAGACTCCAGGTTTTTTAAGCGATTTAATTGGGGCACTTCGAGCCCCTAATGTCACATTGTCTCCAATTTCGATATGGCCAACAATGCCACATTGAGCGGCAATAACGACGTTTTTACCTGTTTTTGTTGATCCAGAAATTCCTGACATAGAGACAATTAAGTTATTTTCCCCAATCTCACAATTATGAGCGATCATGCAGTGGTTGTCAATTTTTGTCCCTTGCTTGATTAAAGTGGAGCTAAACCTTCCTCGATCAATAGTTGTGCAAGCTCCAATTTCTACATCATCTTCTAAAATGACATTCCCTAGGTGGGTAATTTTTGAATGGGTCCCTGTCTTTTTACAAGAGTTATAACCAAAACCACACCCTCCGATGACGCAATTAGGTTGTAAAATGACCCTGTTTCCTATTAAGCAATCCTCTCTAACCACAACCCCTGCATGAAAAAGGCAGTCATCTTTAATGACACATTTAGGACCAATTGTCACATGGGGATAGAGGATAACATTATCCCCTATTATAACCTCTCTATCAATGACAACATAAGGGCCAATTTCAGGATTTTTTCCGATCTTTGCCGTTGGATGAATAGTTGCTGTGGGATGAATATGTGTAAATCCAGATCTGGAATGATTTTCCAAGAAGAGATGTGTGATTTTTTCAAAGATCAGGGAAGGGTCGTCGCACAGTAGATAGTTTTTTCCCTGTTGAAGGGGAGTATCTTTTTTCACGCAGATAACGCCCGCTTGTGTTGTGAGCAATAACGAGGTGTATTTTTCATTGTGAAAAAAGCAGATGTCGTCAAAGGAGCTGTTCTTTAAACTGTTTACACCTTTTATTTCTTTAAGAGGGTCTCCAACATAGTCACATGAAAGGGTTTTTGAAAGAGATTTAAGAGTGATCGATTTAATAGGGAGAGTATCAGTTTGTGACATTGGGGATTCCTTTGAATGGATGGATAGGTTTTTTTAACCTCTACTTTAGAAAATAGAGGTTAAAAGGAAGGGGTAAATAACCCCTTATTTGGTTGCCGCTTTAGAAGCAGTGGCATTTTCTTTACTTTTTGCAAGAGCAGCTTCCTCTGTGACATACATTTCATCAAGTTTAGAGATCACTTCACTTGTGATATCAAGATCTGATGTGTAGTGAAAAACTTGCTCTTGATTCATGATAAGAGGGTATTTTTTCTCTTGTGCAATAGTGTGAGAGGCTTCTTTTACTTTTTCAGACATTGTTTGCATGGTCTTCATGTTGGCTTGTTGAAGCATGTAGTAATACTGTTGTTGATAGCGTTGTAATTCTCCTGAAAGAGTTTGAAGTTTAGTTTGAAGTTCAGCTTCAGCTTCTGGACTTAAAGCATCACGAACAAACTCATCATCAAGTTTAGCAGCAGACTCTTTCATTTGCTCGCTTAAATCTTGAATTGCTTTTTCCATTTGCTCTTTCATCTGATTGAAATTGGCTTGTTCTCTTTTTCCATAGGATGAATCTGTGAAACATTTAGTGAAATCGACAACTCTTGCCGATGTATTCGAGGGTTTAGCGCTAAGAGAAAGGGTTAAAGAGGAGAGGACTGCTAGGCAAATAATTGCATTCTTTTTTTGAAAAAACATTGTTTATCCTTGTTTTTGATTTGTTAAAAGTAAGGTTATTTTACAATAAGAGTAGGTTTTATACTACCCTTATTTTTTTAGAATTAAAATTGTCCTGCCATACTAAAGAAAATTCTTTGTACCTGAGGATTTTTACCTGTACTTGGATCTATGATGTTATCTGGATTGATCGGGTAGCCATAACCTATGACAAAAGGCATCGCTTGACCGATGTTTAGTCTTAGTCCAACCCCTACAGAGCTATAAAATTTGATATCTTTAAAGGGGTTATCACTAATAGAACCGGTATCAAAGAAGGCAAAAACATCTAAAGGTTGAATAATTTTTTGTAATAGTTCTGCAGAGAATATTTCTGATGCGATCCCCCCTTTAGGATTGTTTGGGCTAAAATAGGGTCCAATTTGTTGAGGGGCGTACCCTCTAAGAGTACCAATACCCCCGGCAAAGAATTTTTCTGTAAAAGGAAGCTCATCACTTTGTCCATCCATTAAAAGAAGAGAATATTTAAGATCCCCACGAAGTTTAAAAGTAGCATTGGGCCATAATGGGAAATATAATGAGTTTAGATAGGAAAACTTTACAAAAGGAAAGTCTTGAATTTGGGTGCTGTTTCTTACAAGACCTGCAAACTCTGTTTCAAAGTTTGACTTAAGCCCCTTTCTTGGGACAAAGGGGTTATCAGTTGAGTTGTATCCAAATACTAAAGAGACACCAGAAACAATTCCGCTATTGCGTTCTTGTTCTATAGCAATGGTTTCTTCTGTATTTATAATCGAAATAAGGGAGTCTTTAAATCTCCATTTTACCCCGCTTGAAAAGTAAGGGTTAATAGGGTAGATGGCACTTACCCCCCCACCAATTGAATAAAGATCATAATTTGTCGATACGGTGCTATCCTTTTTTCCTTGGACATCTATACCTAATCTCCATAAAGAATCATTCATGTAGGGGTTTATCCAAGAAAGGGTGGCGCTTTGTTCTTTGGAAGCAAACATCCCTTTGAGATCAAAATATTGCCCAGCACCCCTAAATCCATTGACCCCTTCTGTCCAGAAGGTTGTAAGGCCGCTAAGATCAAAATTATTTTCAGTAAGGCTTATTTCCCCAAAGATATTTGTTGTAGAGTTAGCCCCTGCAGATAGGTGAAAATTAGCTGTTCTATTTTCTTCTACTTCAATCCGAACATCTCGGTATTGGTTATCAGGACTTTGAAGGTGATCGCTTTTTATTGCATAGACACTGACATTTTTAAAATAGCCACTTGCCTGCAGTCTTTGTTGTGTTGACTTCATCTTGGAGGCATCAAAAACCTCCCCTGGTACTATATCAGTCCTTTGATAGATGACGTTATTATCGGTTCGAGTGTTTCCAGAAACAACAATTAAACCCACTTTGTACTTTTCAGATTCTTCTACGGTATAAACAACTGTGTACTTAAGGTCATCTTGAGGGATGAGCTCGTAGTTTACACTGGTATCAAGGTACCCTTGTTTAGTGTACACATTTTTAATTTGCTCTTGTGTGTGGTAGATCTTCACAGCAGAAAAAACATCCCCTTCTTTAATAAGGAGGTTTTTGCTCAAAGCTTCTGAAGATTCAAGGGTATTACCTTTGATCTTAATAGCTCCTATGCGATAAAGAGGGCCTCTTTGTAAGGAGATAGTAAGAGAAAGCTTGTTTTTTTCAGTCTCATTAAGGATCATTTCGACTTTTGCATCAATGTAGCCTTCATTTTGTATGTATTGAGTAATGGCTTGTTGATCGCGATCTTTATCTGCATCACGAAGTATCCCACTTCCTGTTAACCAGTTTGTAAGAATGTTAAATTTAGAGGTCTTGATCATCCCGTAGACGGCACTTTTTTCCTCTTTTGTAAACCCTATGAACTCAATGTCATTAATGTGACCCAAAGGACCGGCATTGACTGTGATGTGAGCAATAGCGTTTTGAGTTCCTGGGATTTCTTCAACTTTATAAGAGACATCTGCTTTAAAATAACCCCGTTTAATTAAAAAGTCTCTAATATCTGTAATGGATTGATAGAATTGAGCTCTATTGTACTCCATAGGTGCTTTTAAATCCCCCTTATCAAGGATCTTTTTGGTGCTGTAAACAGTGTCGTTAACAATAAATTTAACAATTGTAGGTCTTAGGGTGATGTTTAAATGAATGTAGAGTTTTCCATTGTATTTTTTAATTTCTGGATCAACGCTTTGATATTTTTTTGACAAAAGATGGAGATCTTTATCAAATTCACTTTGATTAAAAAGGTCCCCTTTTTTTAGGGCGATTTGAGTTAAGACCTTTTCTTTTACAGGGGAATTTGGCTCTGAATTATTTGTGATTGTAACGGTAATTTCTTCAACGTGAACCTTTTCAAAAGAATCATATTTTGTTAGGTCAGCATTAAGGGATAAGCAAAAACTAAGAAGTAAAGATAGGAGGGTTTTTTTCATTGGATCTCTTAAAAGTGGGTTTTTTTTTTACATTGTAGAAGGTTGATTTATTAAAATACAGTTCTTTCTGATAGAGCCTTTGAAAGGGTCCCTTCATCAATAAAGTCCAAACAAGCTCCAATGGGCATTCCAAGAGCAAGTCTTGAAATTTTCACATTGAGTGGCTCTAATTCTTTTTTTAAAAAAAGAGAGGTTGCATCTCCTTCTAAAGTGGCATCAAGGGCTAAAGTGATTTCTTTTGTTCCAAGGGTTAGAATGCGCTCTTTTAAGCGATCTAGATGAAGATCTTTTGGAGAAAAATGGTTAGAGGGTGAAAGAAGGCCGTCTAAAATATGGTACATCCCAAGAAACATGTGAGTGCTTTCTACGGCAAAAAGATCCTTTTGAGAGGAAAGGATACACAGGTGAGTTTTGTCTCTTTTTGTTTCGTCACAAAATGGACAACCCTTTTGATCAGAAAGGTCTAAAAGGGCTTGACATACATCGCATGTCCCAATTTTTTTCTTTAATTCAAAAAGGTGGTAGGCAAAAGTATCAAGATCTTCTTTGCTCCAAGAAAGAATATCAAAGCAGTATCTTTCGGCAGTTTTTTTTCCTACACCAGGAAGTTTTTGAAGGTTACTAATAAGGGTAAGGAGGGGTTTTGGATATTTCATAAAAGGGCCTATTTTTTTTTAATTAGAGCAAAAGAGTAGAGTCTTTTAAGATATTCTTCAATGATTGAAAAAAAATATCGTGAATTTTTTGGTAAACATCGGATAGAATAGCTCTTAAAAAGGAAACATGGTGAAAAAAAAGGCCTTTATATTTCCTGGACAAGGAGCGCAAAAGCCTTTTATGGGGAAATCATTTTATGATACCTATGTAGAAGCTAAGGAAATATATCAACTGTCTGAAGAGATTTTAAAAATGCATATTGCAAAAAAGATTTTTTCTTCAGATGAAGAGAGTTTAAAAAGAACAGATTTTTGTCAGATCGCTTTATTTGTTACATCGATTGCGATTTTAAAGGTTTTGGAGTCTCAAAACCCGGAGATCAAACCCTCGGTTACATCTGGATTAAGCCTTGGAGAATATGCAAGTCTTGTCGCATCAAAAAAAGGGACTTTTGAAGATCTTTTAAAGGTAATCTCTCTTCGGGGGCGCTATATGGATGAAGCAACGATGGATATTGCTCAAGCAATGGTTGCTGTCATTGGCTTAAAGGAAGAAGCAATCCCTAAAAAATATCAAATTGCCAATATAAATACCCCAGGTCAGATTGTTCTTGGGGGGAGTAAAATGGATTTAAAAGATGTAGAGAGCGATTTAAAGGCAATTGGGGCAAAAAGGGTCATTCCTCTTAATGTAAGTGGCGCGTTTCATACTTCCTATATGGAAAAGGCGAAAGAAAAATTGGCCCCAGCGATTTGGATGTGTCCCCTCATAGATTCAAATATTGTCTGTATAATGAATCTAACAGGCAAAGGGGAAACTAAGGTGGATTCTATCAAGCAACATTTAATCGATCAAATGACTCAAAGGACAAGATGGCTTGATTGTGTCTATACAATGGAGGGGTTAAATGTCGACTATATAGAAATAGGACCTGCTCAGCTAAGTACAATGAATAAGAAAATGGGGTTGAAAGGGGAAACTTTTTGTATTCAAGAGGTAAAAGATATGGAGAATTTATTTGAAACGGTTTGAAAATAAAAAGGTCGTTGTTTCCGGGGGAACAAGGGGTATTGGACTTGCCATTGTAAAAGAATTTTTACTAGAAGGAGCTACAGTTGCTATTATAGGCAGATCGAGAGATCGTGGAGCTTTGGTTCTTGAAGAACTTAAGGGGGATGTAAGTTTTTATTCATTGGATGTAAGCGACCATAAACAGGTAAAAGAATTTTCAGTTCTTTTACTGGAACAATGGGGTCACATAGACATTTTAGTTAATAATGCTGGAATTTCAAAAAATGCTTTGCTTTTAAAAATCACAGAGGAGGATTGGGATCATGTTCTGGATACAAATCTTAAGTCTGTGTATAATATGACCTATGCATTTGCTAGAAACATTATTAAGAATAAAGGGGGGCGTATTGTAAACATCTCTTCTATAGCAGGCGGTGTTATGGGAGGAAATCCTGGTCAAGCCCATTACGGTGCTTCAAAGGGAGCTATTGTGAGTTTTACAAAAGTTGTAGCTAAAGAGTTTGCTAGAAGGGGGGTAACTGTGAATTGTGTAGCCCCTGGGTATACAGAAACAGAGATGATTGATTTTTTAGGTGAAGAAAACAAAAAAAAAGTAGAGGAGATGATCCCTATCGGAAGGTGTGCACAACCAAAAGAGATAGCCGATGCAGTCTTGTTTTTGGCAAGTGAGCAAGCTTCTTATATTACGGGGCATACTCTTGTTGTAGATGGAGGAATGACTTCATAGTGGAAAAAAAACAAAACATAAGGAAAAATATGGAAGATATTGAAAAAGAAATTGAAAAGGAAGTGATTGATATCGTTGTGGAGCAACTTGGTGTTGACCCTGCTGAAGTGACAAGAGATAAATCCTTTGTAGAGGACTTAAATGCAGATTCTTTAGATTTAACAGAACTGATAATGACATTTGAAGAAAGACTTAATATAGAAATTAGTGAAGAAGAGTCAAAAGTTTTAAAAACTGTAGGAGATGTCATCTCTTATATTATCAGCAAGCAATCGCTATTTCAAAAGTAGTGAGGATAGGTAATACGGCTTGAAAAAGCCGTATTACACTTTTGATTTAATAAACATATTGCGCACCTTTTCCGGATCAGAGCAGTAGTAGAAAAGTTGCATCTGTAAGGGGCGTAACTTTATTTCCTCTATAGTATCAAAATAGAGATCACAGTGGTTATTTGGATGAGCAAAGGTATCTTCGCATGCTGGATAGCAAGGAAAAAGATTTGCAGTAAGTGCTAAATTTTCAGCTTTGTAGATGTAATTTAAAAATGTGTAGATCTGATCAAGGTTTTTTGACTTTTTAAGGATTACCACATTTTCAATGCTTGTAAAAAAAGTGTCCTTTGTAAGAGAAAACTTTAGGTGGGGATTTTCTCTATGGATAGCATCTAAAAAAGAGGTTTTTACCATCCCATAGGCAGCGCTTGTCGATGCAACAATATCTTTACCTCGAAAATCGGCATAGGCTCTCACACTCTTATTTTGAGTTTTCAAAAAGGAGGTTAGTTCTTCAATTTCACCCTCGGATAAATCTCTTTTATCTTTATAAAGGGTGTAGGAAGCAATCGATGTTGCTTCAATTAAATCCCCTGTCATCACCTTTTGGAAAGAGGGATTAAAATAATCATTTATTGTGAATTCTTTCATTTGTAGCTGATTAGGATCAAAAAGGATTCCATAGGCCTCCCATGTGTAAGGGATAGAATAGTTGTTTCCTTTATCAAAATCCTTATTGAGGAGAAAAGGGTAGATTCTATCTAAAAAATCTAACTTCGATCTATCTATGGGTTGAAGAACCCCTTTATCGGCTAAAATTTTACAAGTGTAATCAGAGGGAATAAGAAGGTCGAGCCCTTCTCCTTTTGAAAATTGGATTTTTGTGATCAGTTCTTCATTAGAATTAAAAAAATGGAGGTGAACTTTTATCCCCGTTTCTTTAGTAAAGGCATCAATCATATCTAAATCAAGATAGTCATTATAGACAGAAATATGGAGTTCATTTTTTTTAGATGTAGGGGAAAAGTTTGATATTAATTGAATAGATCCAAGGATAAAAAATGAAAGAAGGAGGGTAAAAAGAATTCTAATGGGGTGTTTCATGTTTGGAGCTTCTCCTTTTTCTTAAATAGGAATAAAAAGGCAATGATAAGGGTTGTAAAAAGAAGGATAAAGGTGGTAAGGGCATTTATTACAGGGGAAATCCCAAATCTTAAAGACCCCACCAAAAAAAGAGACAGGGTTTGTGCTGAAGGGCCCGCAAAAAAATTAGCAAGGACAAAGTCATCAAAAGAGAGGATGAAAACAATCAAAGAGGTAGCAAAAAGGGCAGGCATCATAAATGGGATGACAATTTTTTTAAAAGTTGTCCATGAGGAGGCTCCAAGAACAGCCGATGCTTCTAAAAGAGAAGGGGAAAGATCTTTAAAGCGCATTGAAATTAAAGGAATTGTTAAGCCCAGCCCTAAAACCGTATGACTGATAATAATTGTGGTAAGTCCTAAAGAAATATTCATCATTGAAAAAAAACTAAGTAAGGCAATCCCAAGAAGGGTATCTGGAATCATGATATTGCCGTAAAAAAGGGGGATACATTTTTGAATCTTTCCTCCAACAGTTTTATAGTAAATTAAAAGCAAAGAAAGGAGAATGCTTAATGCTGTTGAACTCAATGAAACAATCATCGAGTTAAAAAAGGCAACCCAAATTTCTCCATTAGAAAAAAGCTCTTTATACCAGTGAAGGGATGGGGAGTTTAAGGGAGTATGAATAGGGGTTTTATTAAACGAGTAAATCACAACCACAAGAAGGGGTAGATAGAGAAAAATGTAGAGGAGAGAAAGCAGTAAAGGGGAAAGAAAATTTTTTTTATGGCTGATCATTTATCCCCCCTTGCAACATTTGGAATAACAATCTAAAGATTAAAAAAACACAAGAAGAGGCGATCAACAAAAAGGCAATAGAAAAGGTTGCAAAAGCAATCCCTACACCTGCTGTGGCCCCTCCAAGAAGATATAAAGAGATCACATTACCCACATAGTATATTTTATCTCCCCCCATAAATTCTGGAACCAAGAACTCCCCAAAAGCTGGGACAAAAACAAGGAAGAAACCGACAATAATCGCTTTTTCTATCATCGGAAAAACAATTCTTGAAAGGGTTTTATACTTTCCTGCTCCGAGAGTAAGAGAGACTTCGTATAAAGTGAGATCAAAACGCTCTAATGCTGAAAATAGGGGAAGAGCGACAAAAGGAAGGTAGTAGTAAACCATTAAAATCACTGTAGCAAAAGGGTTATAGAGAAAATGAACGGGTTTATCGATAATACCTAGATATAAAAGGACTTGATTTAAAAGGCCATTTTTTTCAAGGATAAAAAACCACGCGTAAATATTTAAGATGAAATTTGTCCAAAATGGGATGATAAGGAGAAATAAGAGGGGATATTTCCACTTCTTTGTTTTAAAGACTATAAAAACCATTAAAGGAATGGCAATTGAAAGGGAAGCAACCGCTGTAATAAAGGCAAGTCCCAATGAATTGAATAGAACCTTAAAATAGGGGGCTGTCAGGATTTCTTTAAAATAGCTAAGGGTAAGGCTCTCTCCATCAAGGGAAGAAAAACTCCTTAAAAAAAGAAATAGAAGGGGAAAATAAAAGAAGAGAACTTGCCAAATAATTGCTGAAGAACATAGTGTTTTAATCCCCTCTTTCTTTATAAAGGAGAGGGATAAAGATTTAAAAAGGGATTTTACCCTTGTTTTTTCTAGAAGCAGAGTTAACATATTCCCTCTAGGGTAAGGGTGTTTTCTTTTTGCCAGTATAAGTAGACCTCATCCTCATAATCAATTTCTTCTTTTTCAATGTGCTCATCGTTTTGTTCAAATACTTTAATGAGTGTGCTGTCTACACAGACCTCGTAAAAGGTCGATCTTCCTGTGTAAATAATTGAGAGGACTTTTCCTTTTAAAGAGTTGGAAAAGCCTGTTTGGCTCCTTTTTGTGATCAATATTTTTTCTGGACGGATCACCAAAAGGGCTTTAACATCATTAATTGCCCACGGTCCAATTTTTTCATGGTCGAGAGAAAAAGTTCCAAGATGGGTTACAAGGTGTTGCTGCTCTAGATGACTTTTTACCCTCCCTTCTAGAATATTGGTGTTGCCTACAAATTCAGCTACAAATCTTGAATTTGGAAATTCGTAAATCTCTTTAGGGGTTCCCATTTGCTCAAGCTCTCCCCGACCGTTAATAATAGCCATTTGATCGGCAACAGTAAGAGCCTCCTCTTGATCGTGGGTGACATAGATAAAGGTGATGTTGAGGGTGCTTTGCAAATCAATCAATTCGATGAGAAGTTTTTCACGAAGTTTAAAATCAAGGGCTGCTAAAGGCTCATCAAGAAGGAGGACTTGAGGCCCTTCAATGATTGCTCGGGCAATAGACACCCGTTGTTGTTGCCCCCCAGAGAGCATGGAAGGCTTTTTATAAAGCTGAGATTCTAATTGAAAGGAAGTTGCAATTTTTAAAACGCGTTGTTTAATTTCTTCTTTAGGGACCTTTTTGATAGAAAGGCTGTAAGCGATGTTATCAAATATGGAAAGGTGGGGAAAGAGTGCATAATTTTGAAAAACCATGTTGATAGGCCGTTTATGAATAGGCATATCTGTAATGTCGATATTTCCAAGAAATATTTTACCGGAATCGACCTTTTCTAAACCTGTAATAAGTCTTAAAAGGGTGGTTTTTCCACACCCTGAAGGGCCAAGTAAAGCAAAAAATAGACTTCCGGGGATGGTCATGGTCATATTTTTTATGATGGACACTCCATTTTTAGACTTGGAGACATTTTCAAAGCGTATGGATCTATCCATATAACCCTCCCTCATTTTAACACTTGAAAGAGTATAACAAAAACTCTTATTAATGCGAAAAGGAAAAACACCCTTGCTTTTTTCAAAGAAATGGCTAAAAATAGTTTATTTTAAAATTTTGAGGACATTGTGAAAGAAAGTGTAGATATTCTAATTATTGGTTCAGGCCCTGCGGCTTGGACAGCAGCTATTTATGCTGCACGAGCAGATTTAAACCCCCTTGTAGTGGCTGGATTTTTAAAAGGTGGGGTTAGGGGAGGTCAGCTTATGACCACAACGGAGGTAGAGAATTTCCCTGGTTTTGCCGATGGAATAGATGGTCAGGAGTTAATGGCAATTCTTGAAAAGCAGGCAAGACGGTTTGGAACAAGGGTGTTAGAAACAGATGTCCAAAGGATCGATGTTTCAAAATATCCTTTTATAGCTGAAACAAAAAAGGGCAATATTGAGGCAAAATCTGTGATTGTTGCAACAGGTGCTTATGCAAAAAAGCTGACAGTTCCAGGAAGTGAGGAGTACTGGAATAAAGGAATCAGCGCTTGTGCAGTCTGTGATGGGGCGTTGCCTTTGTTTAGAAATAAGGAGCTTTTGGTTATTGGGGGTGGAGATACTGCCTGTGAGGAGGCTATATTTTTAACAAAATTTGGATCTAAGGTCCATGTTGCTTTAAGAAGGGATCAATTTAGAGCTTCAAAAATTATGGTCGATAGACTTCTTAGCCACGAAAAAATAACCATCCATTACAATCATCAATTAGTAGAGGTAAAAGGAGGGGATGTTGTCCATCAAGCTCTTCTTCAATCAAAGGATGGAGAGGTAAAACCTCTTGATGTATCGGGGATCTTTTTTGCAATAGGTCATAGCCCTAATTCAGAGTTTCTTGTAGGCAATCTTGAGAGGGATGAACATGGATATATTGCGGTGAATGGATTTTCTAGCCAAACATCTATTGCTGGACTTTTTGCTGCAGGTGATGTATGTGATAAAAGATATAGGCAAGCAATTACTTCAGCGGGAATGGGGTGTATGGCAGCTCTTGATGCAGAAAAGTTTCTTACTGCAAAGGAAGTGTAGAATTGATGAGATATCCGTTTATAACCTCTCTTTTCATAGGGGCATTTTTCCCCCTTTTTGCCCTTTCAAATGATCCATGGATCCCCCCTCCATATGAATTTGAAGCAAAGGTAGAGTATGCTTTTTCCTATTTTCCAAGTGTTGCCAATGCGATCAATCCCCCTAATTACTCTTCCTATGTAAATTTTTTAGCGTTTGAAATCAATGGTTCTTTAACCCCAGAATTCTTTTTCGAATGTGAGCTTGAATTTGATAATTCAAAAAAAGTGGACTTTAATCTACTATCTGTAGCTCCGGCAATAAAATATCAATTAATGAATGACTTAGTTGGAGATCCTATAGCCCTTTTGATAGGGACATACTTTAGATATGTACCAAAAAACCGCCTTGTTGATGTGGCTACAGAGTATAGTGGATCTTATAACTTTGATTTTCTTTTATCTATTGGAAAAGAGTATGAACCCTCTAAAAATCTATTAGGAAAAATCTTTGCCATGTTTGATGTGGGTATTGCAACCGTTGGAATGCCTTGGATATTAGCAGATATAGTAGGTCAAGCAGTTGTCTATAAACACCATATTCTTACTGCAGGGGTTGATGGTTTTTTTGGATTTGGTTCTCAAACCGTTGTAGATATTGATAATTTTAATGGCTATGGAGATATTGACCACAATTCCATGGATATAAAATTAGGGTATGGATATAAATTTTCTGTTTGGGGAGATCTGTCTTTTTTATACAAACGGAGGGTTGTCGCAATTGCTGCGCCAAGTAACACTGATTCTTATGCTCTTGCATATAATGTGAACTTTTCTTTTTAAAGAATTTCAGTAGAAAAAAGAACCTTAATTTCTTCTATATTTGGGTAGGGTGTTTCATTTACATAATAATCTGTTAAACTGTGAGCAAACCCTAAAATTCCTTGAATAATTTTTAATCGCTCCCCTTCTTTAGAGATTTTTGATAAACTTGATTCACAAAGGGTGATATGAAATATCAATTCTTTGATCTCGTTTTCAGAAAAGTGGGTTGCAAGCATTGATTCAAAAGCTAAAATATTTTTTTGAAATAAATATGAGGCAAGTTCATAAAGGTTTTCAGCGAAAGCAAATGTTTCAAGGGATATTTCGTTAGGGACCCTTTCTCTAAGAGTGGCGATCTCTTCTTTTGAAGGGCTCTGAATAAAAAAAGCCTCATCGTTTAGAGCTTCTAGAATGAGCCTTTTTGCATATCTTAAATATTTCATATGAGATTTGGAGGGTCGAAAACTTTCTACATAGCCATCAATATCAGCTTGTAAATCTTGAGCTTGTTTTTGAACCTCTTTAAGGGATAAAAAAAGATGGGGATCTAATAAATTGTGAGCTTTTTGGACAAATTCAATTACTATCCAACGCTCTTTTAAACGATCATAACGAACAGATATTTCTTCTATCCATTTTTGCTTTTTCGAAAGGATAAAATAGGGACAAGTGAGATCTTTTGAAGGATCCATTTTTTCAAGAGAGGGAATTTGAAAAATGAAAGTTTCAAGGCTCTTTTCAGAAAGAAAAATATTACATTCCACAGAACTTTCAAGTCTATCTATACAAAGATCGTTAGAAGTAACTGGAAATTTTATTTGCACCTATCCCCCTTAAATAAATACCTTGTGTAGCATGAATCTATTTTGAGATAAAGAGTTTTTTAATGGATAAGGACAATCTCAGGGCAATTTGTTTTGAAAGGGTGGGTGATATAAGAGATATTCAACCTTGGGGAAAGGGTTTCTATAAAAGAGAAAATCGCCTTTTTTTCTTCATTGCCCCCTTGATGACCTGTGTAGATCATTAAAGAAATCATTCCCTCAGGTTTTAAAATCGATAGCGCTGATTTTAGAGATAAAAGGGTTGTTTCTGGAGTGGTAATAATAGATTTATCAGAATGGGGGAGGTAACCTAAGTTATAAACAATTAAATCAATAGGTTCTTGAATAAAGGAGAGGTCTTGGTGAGAGGTGTTGTAAAATGTGCAATTTTGATGATGCAAAAGGGTGTTTTTAGTCCGATCAATAGCCTCTTTTTGAATATCAATACAATAAAGTGTGACACAAGGGAGGGAGGCTAAAAATAGGGAATCATACCCATTTCCACAGGTTGCATCAACTACGAAAGACTTTTTACCTAAAAGATGGCTTTGCCAAAGGGTGTGGGCTATTTTAAGGGGCTTCATGAAAATAGTATAGAACTCTTCTGATATTGCTTGAAGAAAAATCATAACGTAGGTTACAATTTTTTTTCTTTTTAGAAGAGGGCCATTAGCTCAGTGGTATGAGCGCTACATTGACATTGTAGAGGTCACTGGTTCGACCCCAGTATGGCCCAATGAGACATCCGACAATACCAGAGTTAAACTATGCGATGCATCTTTTAGCCTCCTGTTTTATTGAGCTTTTCCCAAAGTTACAATTGTTTGATTTTGAGCTTTTCCCTGATCGATTTCATGTACACTTTTCTTTTTCTAGAACCCTTTCTTTGGAGGAAATGAAGATGTTAAAAGAGCGTTTTTTCCTTAAAATGAAAAAAAGGGAGAAGGGAGCTATCAGGGAAATGGTTTCAAAAAATGCTTGTGATATGCTTGTTCATCAACGGCAATTTTTTTTAACCCACCTTATTGATAGAGAAGAGCCATTTACTCCAATGTTTTGTATGGATTTATATAGCGCTCCTTTGACTTTAGAAATAGAGCAAGAAGTCTTTTTTAAGGGCTTTGAGTGTCTTTTAAAGGATCAAGGGGAAAGTAAGTTTATGGGTAAAAAAATTCATCACTACGTCCTTGAGGGGTTTGCGTTTTTATCTGAAGATGGAAAAAGAAGTTCAATGGAACAGCTTCATCAAAAGATTGGAGAGGAAAAGGGGTGGTTTTGGATTAAGGAGGGAAGTGTTGCCTTTTCATCCAAAGGAGAGAAGGAATTTGATATCTTATTTTCTTCTTGTTCAGATTATTTTGGGGAAAAAATCTTTTTGAATATGAGCCCAAAGTGCTTTTCTGCACTTTCTGGGTTTAAAGATTTTTATTGTCATGAAATTTCTGATGGGTGTTTTAATGGAATTGAGTACGGTTTAAAGGAGGGGGTGTTTGCAAGAATGGTCTGTGCCTTTTCTTTTTCTGGAAAAGATTTACTAAAAAAATCTATAGATTTTTTGAAAAATTTAGGTCTTAAAGGTGAAATGGATAAAAACTCTCGTGTCTTTGTCACTGATTATAAAGGGATACCTTGGTTGGTTGGTGAAGGAGAATATAGTAATGGAGAATTTAGTTTACAAATGAATCTACAAACCATATATGCCCTTTTGTTAGAAAAAAGAATGGAATAAACTTGTGGTAGTTAATTGTATTCTTTGCTAAAATGTTTTCATTTGAAATGCAAAGTATGGGAAGAATAGATTTTGAAGATCAACCGAGATATTAAATCTCTTAGAGTGAGAGTGATTTCCGAAGAGGGAAAACAAATGGGCATCTACCTAACTTCTGAGGCTATAAAAAAAGCTGAGGAGATGGGGCTTGATTTAGTTCAAATTTCCCCTAATGCAGATCCTCCGGTGTGTAAAATTATTGACTATGGAAAATTTTGTTACCAACAAACAAAACGAGAAAAAGATCAGAAGAAAGGGACTGTGCAGGGTAAGGTAAAAGAGGTTAAGTTTAAACCTAATATTGATACCAATGACTTGAATGTTAAAATTAAACGTGCTAGAGAATTTTTGGAAAAAGGGTTTAAAGTTAAATTTAGTTGTACTTTTAGAGGAAGAGAGATTGTTTTTGCAGAAAACGGGAAAAAGATCATGGATGAGGTCTCTGTTGCCTTACAGGATATAGCCACTTCTGATGGAGACTCTAAGATGATGGGGAAAATGTTGACAATGCTTATGACCCCTGGTGCTAAAGAAAAGAAAGTTAAAATTAAAGAAATGAATGTGGGCGATCCAAAAGAGGAGTGATAAAGTGCCAAAAGCAAAGACAAATAAATCATTAAAAAAGAGATTTAAACTAACTGGAACTGGAAAACTTTTAAGAAACCAGCAAAATAGAAGTCATATTATGACTAAAAAATCTTCAAGAAGAAAAAGAAGGTTAGAAGGAACAGTACTTGTTGCGAAAAGTTTTATTAAAAAATTTAAACGCATTATGAATGGATTATAAGAGAGGGAGATCATGGTAAGAGTAACAAATAGCGTACCTAGAAAAAGAAGTAAAAAGCGTTTATTAAAGCAAGCAAAAGGGTTTTTTGGAGATAGAAGCAACCATTTCCGCATTGCAAAAAACGTTTTAATGAAAGCATGGGCAAATGCATTTAATGGAAGAAAGAAGAAGAAGAGTGATTTTAGAGCTATTTGGATTCAAAGAATTAATGCCGCTTGCAGATGCTATGGTATTTCATACAGCAAGTTTATTGATGGCCTTACAAAAGCCAATATCGAAATTGATAGAAAGAACCTTGCAAGACTTGCTATTGAAGACGAAAGAGCTTTTGAAGCAGTAGTTGTTGCTGCAAAAAAAGCACTTGTGTAATCTTAAATTGGGAAAGATTTAATTCTTTCCCAATAATTTAAAGGGGATTTCTTTTGGAAGATAAAATCATTGATCTTAAAAAAATTTTTGAAAAAGAAATAAAAAATATTTCTTCCGTTAAAGAAATTGATGAGATGAAAGTTCATTACCTTGGAAAAAAAGGTCCTATTCAAGATTTGATGAAAGGGTTAAAAGATCTTCAAGGGGATCAAAAATCGCAAGCAGGTAAGCTTCTAAATGATTTAAAAGAGTTTTTTTCAAAAGAAATTGAGACAAGAGCTATTGATTTAGAAGAGCAAGAGATGGAAGCAAAGCTTCAAAATGAAACAATAGACATCTCATTACCTGGTAAGCAACGACAAGTGGGGTCTTACCACCCTATATCTCAAATGCTAGATAAAGTTCTTGATGTGTTGATTGGAATGGGTTTTTCAGTATTTATTGCCCCAGAAATAGAAAGCGATTTTTATAATTATGGAGGGCTTAACTACCCAGAGGATCATCCAGCAAGAGATATGCAGGACACATACTATTTAGATAAATCTACTTTACTCCGCTCTCACACTACAAGTTTTCAACAGCATGTGTTAGAAAAGTATTCACCGCCAATTCGTATGGCTTGTCCTGGTAAATGTTTTCGTAACGAGACTGTTTCATCAAGATCCCATGTTATATTTCATCAATGTGATGTGATGTATATAGATAAAAATGTCACTTTTGCAGATTTAATTTCTACTCAGAAAGAGTTTTATAAGCTCTTATTTGGAAGGGATGTGGAATTAAGGATGAGAGCTAGTTATTTTCCCTTTGTAGAACCGGGTATGGAAGTGGATTTAAAGTGTCTTTTATGCGATGGAAAGGGTTGTAAATTGTGCAAGCATTCAGGGTGGTTGGAAGTTTGTGGAGCTGGAATGATCCATCCAGAGGTTCTTAAACAAGGGGGCCTTGACCCAGAAGTTTATTCTGGGTTTGCTTGGGGAGGCGGTATTGAAAGAGTTTTTCTTTTGATGCATGAAATTGATGATATCAGATTGTTTATGGAAAATGATCTTAGATTTTTAAAGCAATTTCCTTAAATTTTTTGTGATGAAAAGAGTTTTATTAAAATCTATAGAGAGAGGTGAGCTCTCAAACGACAGTTTTAAAAGGCGTTGAGCCTTGATTTCATAAAATTTTACCACCCATTAGAAATCTGCTTGCATTTTAGAGAGAGAAAGAGTAGAATCTTGAACTCAAATTAAGGAAGAGTGGCAGAGCGGCCGATTGCGTCTGTCTTGAA
>JBIKLZ010000035.1:0-10118 GCA_044359535.1 Chlamydiia bacterium | reverse complement strand
GCAATTATTGTCGGTACAGTTATGATTCTTCAAGGGGTACGAAAGATCCCTATTCAGTATGCGCGCAGATCCATTGATAGTACAGGTGAGAGTAAAAAATCTCCTTTTATACCATTAAAAATTAATTTTGCTGGAATCATGCCTGTGATCTTTGCCTCATCCCTTCTGATGTTTCCTGCAACTGTGGCTATGTTAATCAAACGCTCACAGATTATCAATAATTTAGCTGGATATCTAGCTCCAGGATCATTAGGGTACATTATTTTATTTGTAACTCTTATTATCGTTTTTACTTTTCTTTGGACCTCTCTTCAATTTAGACCTGATAAAATCGCTTCAGAAATGATAAAAAGTGGGGCATTTATCCCTGGAGTACGCCAAGGAAAGGCTACGGAAGACTACATAAAACACTCCATGACAAGAATAACAACAATCGGTGCTTTTTTTCTGGCTTTTATTGCGATTTTGCCTACAATAGTAGGGAAATTATTATCGGTGGATCCTACAATATCTCAATTCTTTGGTGGAACCTCCATTTTGATTTTAGTAGGGGTTGTTCTAGATGTGAGTCAGCAAATAGAATCTCATCTGATAACGCAAAGATATGAAGGGTTTATGTCTAAAAACAGAGTAACAGGAAAATTTTAAATATAGGATTAATGAAATATGCCAAGAATAGCCGGAGCTGATATTCCAAAGAAAAAACGTTTAGTAATAGCGTTAACATATGTATACGGAATTGGACCAAAAAGATCAGCTGATGTAATTAAGTCGCTTAATTTAAGCGAAGATATGAAAGCAGAAGAGCTAACAGAGGCTCAAGTTGCACAGTTAACTTCTCATCTTCAAAATACCTATCTTGTTGAAGGGGACTTAAGACGCGAAGTTCAATCAAATATCAAAAGATTGATTACAATTGGATGTTACAGGGGGACAAGACACCGTCTTGGATTGCCTGTGCGCGGTCAAAGAACAAGCACCAATGCAAGAACTCGTAAAGGTAAGAAAAAAACTGTAGCAAACAAGAAAAAATAACACGTGAGGAAGTAGAGATTGGCTAAAGATATTGCAGTAAAAAAAGTAATGAAAAAAAAGCCTGTAAAGGCAAAGAAAAAGCGTTCCATATCAAGTGGTGTGGCTCATATTAAAGCAACTTTTAATAATACTATCATCACAGTAACCGATCCACATGGAAATGTTGTTGCTTGGGCTTCAGGGGGAAAAGTTAATTTTTCTGGCTCAAGAAAGTCTACAGGATTTGCTGCCACAGTTGCAGCTCAAGATGTTGCAAAGACTGTAGCTGGAATGGGAATGAAAGAAATTGAGGTAAAGCTTAAAGGTCCTGGTGCCGGACGAGAATCTGCTATTCGTGGATTAGCAAGCGGTGGACTAACAATCACTGTGATTAAAGATATCACACCGGTAGATCATAACGGTTGCAGAGCGAGAAAGACAAGAAGAGTATAGAGTTCACTGTAGTAAAAAATTTTGGAGAATAAAAAGATATGCATAAGCCAATAATAAAATATGGAAAATTTGAACTACCTACAAAGGTGAAAATCGAAGCTCAAGAGGAGGAAGACTTCAATAAAAAGGCTCGTATTATTGCTGGCCCTTTTGAAAGAGGTTTTGGTCACACTATAGGAACCTCTCTTCGAAGAATCATGTTAACTTCTTTAGAGTCACCAGCCATTGTCTCAATTGAGCTTGAGGGATTTTCCCATGAGTATATGGCCTGTGAAGGTATTATTGAGGATATGACTTTAATCATTTTAAATGTCAAAGGGGCTTTATTAAGAAGGCTTCCAATGGGAGATGATCCCTCAGCTCGATCTGTAAAGACAATCGTAAAAGAACTTGAGGTCACTTCCGATATGATAGAAGGAGCTAAAGGTTCTTACAAAGTCACTCTTGGTGATGTGGTTGCAGATGGTGAGTTTGAAGTCCTTAATAAGGATCATGTTCTTTTTACTGTAACAAAGCCGATGACCCGAAGAATTGCATTTAAAGTAGTTATTGGACGTGGATATAAACCGTCTGAAGAGATCAAGCTTCCTAATAAAGTAGTAAACGAAATTTATATCGATGCCATTTTCTCACCTGTTAGAATTATCAACTACTTTGTTGAAAACGCTAGGGTAGGGGGAGAAACAGACATGGATAGATTGGTTTTAGAAATCACTACAGATGGACGTATTACCCCAAAAGAAGCGCTCACTTATGCAACTCAAATTGCAAATCTTCATTTCTCAGTTTTTGATGAAATGCGTTTTCAGACAATTTCTTATGAGGATGACCAAGAAGAGTTAGAAGGGGATAGAGATACACTTTTAAATAAATTGTATCTTAAAATTAATGAAATTGAGTTATCAGTAAGGTCTACAAATTGCCTTCAACAGGCAAACATTGACACTATTGCAGAACTTGTAATTATGCCAGAGCCAGATATGTTGAAATTTAGAAACTTTGGTAAAAAGTCTTTAAATGAAATTAAGGCTAAACTAGATGAGATGGAACTGTATTTGGGAATGGATCTTTCTAAATATGGTATCACTCGTGAAAATGTAAAAGAAATGGTTAAAACGTTAGCGGATAAAGCTTAAGGGACAAAGAAATGAGACACAGAAACAATAAGACAAAGCTTAATAGGACAACGGCGCATAAAAAGGCGTTGATGAGAAATTTGGCCAAAGAGCTAATTAAACATGAGACGATATCGACCACTAAAGCAAAGGCGAAAGAATTAAAAAAGGTTTTTGAACCTTTAGTAACTCTAGCTAAAAATGATACTTTACATGCAAGAAGATTAGTTTTATCTCACCTTGGATTGCATTTTAATTCTTTAACACCTAAAGAAGCAAGAAAGGCAAAAGAAGGGGACACTTCTATGTACAATATTGATAGAATTGTAATGGATAAGCTATTTAATGTATTAGGTCCTCGCTATAAAGAAAGACCTGGTGGGTATACAAGAATCGTTCTTTCTGAAAAAAGAGTGGGCGATGCTGCATTAACCTGCTTCATTGAGTGTGTTTAAGCTAAGGCTGCAATCACATCTTTACTTTTCATTGAGTCTCTTCTATTATTAGAACAATAGTTGATGAAAAAAACATTCATACTCCTATAAGGAATAAATGAAAAAGAAAGTTGCAATAAGTGGTTTTGGAAGAATAGGTAGATTGGTATGTAGAGCATTATTGGAGGATCCAAATTATGAGATTGTTCTCATAAATGATTTAGGAACACCAGAATGTTTAGCCTACCTTCTTAAATATGATACTATTCATGGAGCCCTTCATAAAAAAATTCATGCTGAGGATCATTTTTTATGTATCGATGAAAAGAAGATCCCTGTATTTGCAAAAGCAGATCCAAAGGAGCTTCCCTATTTTGATATCCCTGTAGACTTTGTAATAGAGGCCACAGGGATCTATACAACTCTTGAAGGTGCTAAAAAGCATTTAGAAGCAGGTGCAAAAAGGGTCATTATCACAGCGCCATCGGATGCAAAAATGTTTGTTATGGGAGTCAATCATAGAGAATATGATCCTAAAATAGACAACATTGTTTCTTGTGCATCATGCACAACAAATTGTTTAGCTCCCCTTGTAAAAGTGGTCCATGACACCTTTACAGTGGTAGAAGGGCTAATGACAACAGTTCATGCAGTGACAGCCACACAAAAAGTGCAAGATAGCCTTTCAAAAAAAGATAGACGTGGCGGAAGGGCTATTTTAGACAACATTATTCCATCAAGTACTGGCGCTGCTAAAGCAGTCGGTAAGATCATTCCTTCTTTAGATGGAAAATTAACAGGGATGGCTTTTAGAGTTCCTGTCAATGATGTTTCAGTGGTCGATTTAACTGTAAGAGTTGAAAAAAGTACGTCCCTAGAAGAGATTGTAAGGGTAATGAAAGCTCATTCCCTTGGTTCTTTAAAGGGGATATTGGGTGTAACAGACGATCCAGTGGTATCCACTGACTTTAAAGGGTGTATCCTATCATCAATACTAGATGTGGGTGCATCAATAGAATTAAACGGAAATTTCTTTAAGTTAGTTGCTTGGTATGATAACGAGTGGGGATACGCAAATAGAGTCTGTGATTTGATGAGATATATCGCATCAACAATATAAAAGTTTAAAGAGAAGAGATAAATTATGCATTTTACAAGAGAACCAATACTAGAAACCATCATATCAGCAAAAGAAGAGTATAAATTAAAAATCAAAAATACAAAAAACGAAGGGGGGGCAACCTATTTAGTCGATGCTGTTGAAGTGGTTTGTTTTGGAACAACCTATTTCTATAGATCAGGGGAGCCGGCACACACCTTTTTTGTTCCAGCTCAAGATTTTGAAATAGAGCAAGTGCGGCAAGTACGTCTTGCGTTGAAAGCGGCTACAGAAAGCTCTATCAAGATTGGCTCAGGTTCAGAATCGACAAATAAGCAATCTTTAGAAAAAGCCAAAGACAAAAAGAAACAAAAGCCTTCTAAGGAACATCAGAAAGAAAAAGAGGATCAAAAGCTACAGGAAGGGGAGGTCCAAGAACCCACTGAGAGTGTAGAATTAAGCGAATCTCCAAAAAGTATTTCAAAAGAAAAGCATCCAAAGAAAGGTCAAAATAAGAGAAATTCTAAAGATAGAAAAAGGGTTGAAAAGGAATCTTTAACCCCTCTATCAGGAGAGCAACCCGTTCAAAAAGCACTTTTTAGCCATCTTTTAACCCCCCCAGAATCCCTTATTTCTGACAGCATTCATAAATATCAGGATATCATCAATAGTCAAAATGAAAAAAAAGCCTCCACTATTTTTGAAGAAGGAGCTGAATCTGCACCCTTAAAAAATCCCCTTTTCCCATCACTTGAGGACCCAAATCTTATTTCTGAAGCCCCTTTGGCCCCTCTACATAGTCAAGAAGGCTCAAAGGAAGTTCAAAAGCCTCTCACATTAAAAGAAAAGATGAAAAAGGTGTTGTCTCCTTCAATGAAAGTTCCAGAAGGACAAGAGTAAAAAGGGAATCTATAGAGCATTTGATATTAATAAAAAAAAGATCCTTGATAAATAGAGTGCTCTATACTATACTATCGCAAGTTCATCTAAATCTTATGCCCAGATGGTGGAATAGGTAGACACAAGGGACTTAAAATCCCTTGACCGTATGGTCGTGCAGGTTCAAGTCCTGTTTTGGGCATTTTTTAAAAAATTCATATTTCAAATTAAAGTTGTAGTTGTCCCTTATTACTTAGAATGCTATGGTATCATTCTTCTGTGTAAGAAGATACATAAACACTAAAAAGGAGCAGCTATTTTGAAAAAAGTTTTAATAAGTTCATTGTTTGCGTTAGCAACACTATGTCCAAAGTCACTACAAGGCATTGAAAAATTAGATCCACAACCACCGATTGAACAACCAACAGATAAAAAGCCTCTAGAAGGTGAGGGGTACTTCTGTGCTCTATCTTTTGATCCACAACCTAAAGATTCACAACCTATAGATCCACAACCAGAAGATGAAACAGAGGATAAAAAACCTCTAGATGGAGAAGGGTATTTCTGTGCTCTACCTTTTGATCCGCAACCTCAAGAGCCACAACCAGAAGATGAGACAAAGGATAAAAAACCCCTAGATGGAGAAGGGTATTTCTGTGCTCTACCTTTTGATCCACAACCTATAGATCCACAACCAGAAGATGAGACAAAGGATAAAAAACCTTCAGATGGAGAAGGGTATTTCTGTGCTCTACCTTTTGATCCACAACCTATAGATCCACAACCAGAAGATGAGACAAAGGATAAAAAACCATTAGAGGGGGAAGGTGTTATGTGCTGTCTTCCTTGTGAAGGGGTTACCTATCCAATAGTAGACCAAGCAGACGAAGCGTTTGCCGATCTAATTCAATATGTTGGGGTAGAATCTTTAAATCTAGTGGGGGTTTGCCATGGGATCAGTTTTGAAGAAGCAAAAGAAATGGCGGTAGCAAATGAAGCTGTAACTTTTTTCTTCTGGACACAAGCAAATAGTATGGCACTAGAGCTTGCAGATGGATCGATCCACACTTTTTCACATGCTGATGCGGTCTTTTTCTCAGGGGATCTATCTGCAGAAGAAGTATCTTCTCTTAAAGATTGTTACTTAGCTAAGTAGGGGTTTTTGTTTTAAACTGAAACACATTTCTTTAAAGGGTGTGTTTCAGTAAAAAAGAGATTGATTTTCGCGAGCAAGGGTGCTACTATACGAATTTACATTAAGGAGAATGAACAATGAAAGCAGAAGAACTCATCAAGGCTCAAGAAAACATCCGAGAAATTTTAGAAAAAAAATTAGAAGATCTTCAACAACTTAAAACTTCTCAAGATTCCCTTGCATCAAGATGGCAAAAGTTTATTGAAATGATTATTCCAGTCCAGTTTTCAGAAATTAGAACCCTTTTGTACCCTGGCAATCAAGATGGCTTAAGTAAATTCAATATGGATGTGATTGAAATGTCAAAATCCCATCCAAAACTCGGTGAGCTTAATGCAGAGAAGTGGACTTTTCTTCTTAAAAACGCATTTGGCATTTCTGAATATAAAGAGTTGAGCTTAGAAAAAGCACAGCAAATCACACAAGATCTATCTGAGGCGATGCAAACAAGTTCCTTTTTAATGCAGGTAGATAAATTGATAAATCCACAGTATTTAGCCCTTCCGATGATGGGAAAAAGAAAGTTTGTTTTGGATTTACTAGCTCCTGTCTACATGTCAGTGTTTAAAAAATATGGATTTGAAGGCGATAGCGGCTATATTCTAGCGCAGCGTGCCTTGATGGATTATCACAGTGATCCATACATTAAAGGAAACTTAAATGCTGCTCAATTTAAGGTCTTTTCTAGGGCAAAACTCATATAATAAACCCTCTTTTTTAGTTCGTTTTAGAATGGATGAATTAATGATAAAGTGAACCTTTTTAAGGATAAAGCATCCTTTTTAAGAGGCATCAATTTAATTTAAGACCCAGATAGCCACATTTAAGGTAGAGGCGTAAATCAACCATCCTAGGTAGGGGATTAAAAGCCAGCCAGCTGTTTTATTGATTTTAAAGTAGTGGACTGTCATCCAAAGGACAATAGCTATTATTAAAAATATTTCAACGGCTGATCCACCCAATAGCTTCCATTTAAAGAAGAGAAAAGACCACAGACCATTGACCCCTAATTGAGCAAAATAAAGGGCGTAGGCCCCCCACTTTTTTCTTCTAGGAGCGTCGGTTCGATAAATTGTCCACACAGACAAAGACATCATCAGATAAAGAAGGGTCCAAACAGGGCCAAAGACCCAAGGTGGGGGATTCCAAGAGGCTTTTACAAGCTCTGTATACCAAGGGTCCAAACTTTTCATTGTTGCTGTTGCTGCAAAATATTGAACAAACAGTGCAGGAATGTACCATAGAATAAGGCTAAAAATAGATTTGTTTTTCATACAACCCCCTTTTATGGGAAGTGTAGCCCTTTTCCTAAGGGATTGCAATCACTTTTTAATGAATAGTACAGGGGGGTAAAGATGAACCTTGTGTAAAAAATTCAATGGCTTCATCAAACACTTTTGGATTTCTGCAAATCCAACTATGCCCAGAATAGATATATTTATGAATATGAGGATTTTTTGGGCACGATTCAGAAACGGAAACCTTACCATCATTGGGTTCAGAAAAGACAGGGTTAAACCCTAATGTTCCGGAAAGGACTAAAATAGGGATGTTTTCAGGAAACTGTTGCTCTGAAAATATCTTTTTCGGGGTCTTCAAGAGCTCCTTGCCTGCATGTTTCCCTAAGACCTTTTCTGCAAGGGGCAAAAAATCCATTGATCGAGCAAGTTTTGATCCATTGATAGGTGAAGATACAAGGACGATCTTTCCATTTTTTGTTGAAGAGGGGAGCGTTTCATCTTGAAGTGCAGATCTTAGAACAAGACCGCCTAAAGAAAAAGCAATATAATGAATGGGGGTCTTTTCATCCCTGTTAAAATTTTTTAATGCTGCTGAAAGATCCTTTCCGTGATCACTTATAGACTTTTCCCTGCTAGGATATCTCCAATCAAGCACTTCCCACCCCTCTCTTTTAAAGTGTCTATGTAAAGAGGACATCGAATTGTGAACAACAATCCCATGAATAAGGACCACTTTACCCTTTTTTGAGGGTAAAGGCTCGCTGTGTAAAAGGAGGGTAGAACAGACAAAAGTAAGAATTCTTTTTAGCATCTATTTAATAAAAGACTTTAACTTTTCAAAAAATGACTTTGTTGTAGGGGAGTTTTGTGTATTTAAGCTTTCACCAAGTTCTAAAAAGGTTTTTTTCTGCTTAGAGGTTAAGTTGACAGGTGTTTCGATATTTAATCGAACTAGCAGATCTCCTACCCCATTGCCATGGACATTTTTAAATCCCTTCCCCTTGACCCGTAGAATCTTGCCTGACTGAGAGCCTTCAGGTATAGAAAGGATAATGGCCTCTTTAAAAAGGGTTGGAATCTCTTTTTTTGCGCCCAATGCGGCATCAGTAAATGTAATAGGAAGATCAAGATAGACATCATCCCCATCTCTTTTAAAGACATCATGATTTTTAACAGTGATGTAGACATAAAGATCTCCAGCAGGACCGCCGTTTTCACCTGCATCCCCAAATCCTGACATTTTAAGGCGCATTCCAGAATCGATTCCAGCAGGGACTTGAATTTTTATTTCTTCTTTCTTTTTCTCTTTTCCATTTCCATGACATTGACTGCAGGGTTTAGATATCATACTGCCACTACCATGACAGGTAGGACACACACTTGACATTGAGAAAAAGCCCCTTGTTTGCTGCACTTGTCCAGAACCTTTACAAGTGGAGCAAGTTTTAATATCAGAGGGACTTTCAGCTCCTCGGCCACTGCATTTTGAGCAAGAGACGTTTCTATTAATGACAGCCTCTTTAGTCACTCCATTTGCAGCTTCTTCAAAATCTATAGTGAGCTGAAGCTTTTTTGAAGCCCCTTGCATAGGATAGTTGCCACCAGCGCCTCCTCCTTGTTGCTCAAAACCGAAGATGTTGTCAAACATTGAGCCTTGACCCCCACCTCCACCAAAAGCACCCATAAAGGTTCGAAGAGCCTCTTCCATAGAGGAAAAGCCTTGGCCACCCATGCCGCCCATCCCCCCTTTTAAACCTTCTTCTCCATACTGATCATAGATTTTTCGCTTCTTTTCATCCGATAATGTTTCATAGGCTTCAGAAATTTTCTTGAATCGATCCATTGCCGCTGTATCATTTGGGTTTTTATCAGGGTGATACTTTACCGCAAGCTTTCGATACGCTTTTTTGATCTCTTCTGGAGAGGCATCTTTTGATACACCTAAAACATTATAGAAATCAGCCATAATAGATTAACTAATCCTTGTCTTTTTTTTGAATTTTAGAGCCTGTTTTTGCTTTAACTTTTCATTCACAGAAGGTTTTACGTAGTAACGTTTAGCCTTGATAGACTTCATTACCCCTTCTTTATCCAGTTTCTTTTTAAGAGCTCTTAGAGCCTTTTCTAGTGTTTCGCCAATGCGAACTTTAATTGTGATCATGTCGATTTGCTTCCTTTGTTCATAAGTTGTCCTTAAGATTCTATCATAGGGGGGGATTTTAGTTCAAATTCAAAAATTCAAATAAAAAATGAATGATTTCTTAAAAGGAAGAAGTGTCTTCTTCCTTTTTAAAGAAGGTTACGCAAGCAATACGAAACAGAGGAGAGGCTTTAGTCGCTGTATTGAGCTTTGAGGTATCTGTAGGATCAAAAAAAATATCTCCAGATCCTTTTCCATAAGCCACTTCTACAACATTATAGCTTGGTAATGCGTGATAGGCAGTTTGATTATTTAGAACAACGATATTTCCTTCTCCTATAGGGGAACACCAAATTGAGTTTTCCGATACACCACTGATTGCTGGAGGAAGAATAGGTTTATTTTCAGGTTTTGTATAAGCAAGTAGGAGGCCTTCGTATTTATGGGCTATTCCCTCCTTCCAATGAAGGCTGTTAGCCGGATCGGTTGTATCAATAAACTTTTTAGAACTGCAATAATCAAGATAAACGTTATCCTCTCCTTCAAGT
>JBIKLZ010000007.1:0-33411 GCA_044359535.1 Chlamydiia bacterium | reverse complement strand
CAGCCATTGCAAATGAGTCCCTAAGGTATCAAATAGCTCACAATAAAGATTCTTAATAAGTATAAAAATTTCGCGAGAGAAGGGGCTCGAACCCTCAACTTCCAGCGTGACAGGCTGGTGCTCTAACCAATTGAACTACTCCCGCAAAAGAAGTGTGGGCGCAAGAGGATTCGAACCTCTGACCGCCTGTGTGTAAGACAGGAGCTCTACCACTGAGCTATACGCCCAAAGTCACAACCTTTGATTGAGTCTATCTATCACTGGTTGTGAAATTTGTTCGATAGTGTACACTTGATCTAAATATTATTGCAAGTATAATTGTATAAATGACGATATTTTTTATCATAGCGCTTTTGGTTTTAGCATCCTGCAACCCATCAAACCTCTCTGAATGGAGAGTTGAAGGGGTTTCTATTGTTAGAAATTTAGTTGAAGAGCTTGAGCTTATTGAAACTATAGCAGACTTAGAAGAAAGAAAATCCTCAATTAAAAAAAAGTATGGAAAGCTTATTCAAATAATGATTGAAGGGGATCGATATGAAGATATTGATGCCTTAAAGCCAGAGAGTTTTTTTAGTAATGCATTAAGGGATCAGTATATACGGATTTATCAAATAGAAGGGGGTAAAGAACTTTTATTTGAAATACAGAAGGAGAGCTTGCACAAGTTAGATCAGTATCTTAAGAAAAATGTTTAGCATTAAGGGATGCAAATAGATCTTTATGTTTTTCATGGTGGTCATGGTCTGTAAGATCTTGAACATGTATAGGAACACACGTGATATAGCCCTCGGATAAAAGTTGGATGTCGCTATCTTTATCTTCAACCTGTAGGTCCCATTTTTCAATAAGGGGGTATTGTTTTGTCCCTTTAAGCTTTGTATCGCTTCCAACCCGAAGATCCCAAAAGCTTTTTCCTTGTTTTGCAAAAGAAAATCCCTTCATTTTATTGATTGCATGAGAAGGAAAATTGATATTCATTAAAGTTCCAGAAGGGATGGGATGCTCATAAAAATGATCAACAATAGAAGGGATAAACAGGGCTGCTTTATTGTATTTATCACTTGAATCGTCCCACATACTTGAAAAAGCAATCCCTTTAACCCCGGCAAAGGTTGCCTGAACAACTGCCCCCACAGTGCCGCTATAAAGAACATTGCAGCCGGCGTTACTTCCATTATTAATTCCTGAAATGATGAAATCAGGTTTTTTTGCACATAGATAATGAAGAGCAAATTTTGTGCAGTCTGCAGGGGTTCCATGAACCTTCCATACTTTTGCTTCAGGGGCATCTTCCCAATGGGTTTGTTCAGCTTCAATAAGTAACGATGCAGGTAAAGAAATCCCCACCCCTTTGCAAGATTGATTTTCAGCTGGAGCGACAACAATAACATCGGCAATAGGTTTTAATGCATTGTATAAGGCAAAAATTCCAGGGGCAGAAAAGCTGTCGTCATTAGTAATCACAATAGAATATTTTTTCATAAAAACCCCTTTTTTTTCTATATAGTTGAATTTCTCATATTTTAACAGATTTTTAGTGATTTATCACTTCCGTACTGTTGTAAGGCATGAAATAGGTTGGTTTTAGCATTAGGAAAGTCTTGTTCAACTTCGTTAAGAAGGGTTTTTACATCCCTTCGTTTAGAAATTGCCCCCACAGGACATTGACAAGTAAGTCTGAAAAAGCCTTTTTGTTGAGCAAAGGATAAAATTTCAGATTCAAGCACGTAATAAAGGGGGCGAACAATTGTCACTTTGTAATCATGCATAGGAATTTTAGGAAGAGAGGAAGCAAATTCCCCTTTTTGAAGGAGGTTTAATAAAAGAGTCTCTAAGGTGTCATCTTTATGGTGGCCAAAAGCAATTTCTGTACACCCTAGTTCTTTTGCTTTTTTAAAAAGCAAGGTCCGTCTTTGTCTTGAACAGGAATAACACTCAAGCTTTGAAAGCTCTTTTTCGGGCAAAAGGACATGAAGGGGGATATCTAATTGATTGCAAAAGCTTTCCAAATGAATTTTGGTGATAGAAGGGCCGCAAGAAAATTGACCGCCAACATAAAGAGCGTGAATATTAAGTGGGGGGATCCCTTTTCCGGAAATCTTTTTCAAGAAGTAAAGCATAGTTAAGGAATCTTTACCCCCTGAAAGGGCCACAGCAATAGGGGAATGAAGGCATATTTTGTGTGTATAAATAGCTTTTCTTATAAGACTTTCAAGTCTTTTTTCCAATCGTGTAAAGGTTTGTTTTTCTGTACTTTTAGTCAGGTCCATAGGTATACTATACCCAATAAAGAATAATCCTTGCAAGCATTGTAGAGTTTTGATCTAAGTAAGGAGAAAAAAGGGTAGGCTATGGGAAAAAAAATGGGGAGAAATGAGCTATGTAGTTGTGGCTCAGGAAAGAAATTTAAAAAGTGTTGTGGGGTACAGAAAAAAATGTCTCAAAGAGAGGCTTCTGTGATTTCTTCGACAACGGCCTCCTCTTTATTAGATCGAATTACCGGGGGCAGAAGAACAGGTCAAGAAAGTGACTTCTCATTAAGGGATCGGATCTCTAAAATTTCCACTCAAACTGTAGAAAAAAAAGATAAATAAAAAAAACGATTGCTCAATTTTCACATTATTGCTAGAATCATCTCTTTCGTTTTTGCTGGTGTAGCTCAGTTGGTAGAGCATCTGATTTGTAATCAGGCGGTCGGGAGTTCGAGTCTCTTCGCTAGCAAATTTTCTTTTGAAAGCAATGGGGGAGTCGCATAGTGGCCAATTGCAAGAGACTGTAAATCTCTCCTCGTCAGAGTACGTGAGTTCAAATCTCACCTCCCCCATTTTTAATCCATCACACTGTGTTAAAAAAAAGCAAATTTTTTCTTGTATATTTATTAAAGATCTGAGAGAATATATACTCTATAACAGGATACTGTACAGATGTTTAAAGAATATTTTTTATCATTACTTTTAGCAACTTCTTCATTGTATGGGGAAAAAGCAGATCATCCAAAACTTGTTTTATATGTTCAAGAAAAGTGCCCCTATTGTAAAAAAGTAGTTGAAACACTGAAAGGTCTTTCTGTAGAGGTAGAAATCAAAGACACATCCATTTTTGAAAATAAGCAGTATTTACTAAGTAAAACAAACAGAGCCACAGTGCCTTGTTTATTTATAGATGGTGAACCTTTATTTGAATCTAAAATTATCATGCAGTATTTAATTCAAAGGGACAAATGCGAAAAATAGTCTTTTCAATCTTTTATTTAACAGCACTTATTGGAAATGACTTTTTTTGGGGGGTTTCAATTTCTGAATACCAAAGTTCTGGATCTAAAACAGTAAATAATTCCAATTGGACTCAATGGGAAAAGGAATCAGGGATAAGCTCCGAAAGCTCTAATGATCATTATAACAATTATCAGACCCATATTGATGCAATACACGATCTAGGATGCAATGCCTTTCGATTTTCTTTAGAGTGGAGTATGATTGAGCCAAAGGAAGGGGTCTTTGATCAAAGTGTCATTGACCATTATAGAGAAGAGATAAAAGCTTTGATTAAAAATGGGATTACCCCAATGATAACAATGGACCATTTTACAGAGCCTAAATGGTTTACAGAAAAAGGAAGTTTTGAAAAAGAAGAGAATATTGCCATTTTTGAAACCTATGCAACGAAAGTCTTTTCAGAATATTGTGATCTTGTAACTTTTTGGGCTGTAATTAATGAACCGACAGTACGCTCTTTTATGCCCTATTGGTTAGGGGATTTTCCTCCCCATAAAAAACATATTCCAACAGCGTTTAAAGTGTTGAAACATTTGCTCATAGCTCATGTAAATGTCTATACAGCGTGCAAAAAGATACACCCCTCAGCACAGATTGGATTTGTTCATAGCTACCTACCATTTCAACCTTATAGTCAGAACCCTTTAGAGCAAATGGTTGCAAAAATGATGACAAAAAACTGGAACGATGGAGTCATTCATTTTTTTCAAGAAGGGACCTTAGATTTAGATATCCCTTTTGCAGGAGCTTTACATTATAAGGATCTATCAGCAACAAACGCCTTTGATTTTGTGGGAATTAACTACTATGCAACCCCTATATTAAAATGCACCCCATTTAAGGGAGATTGGTTCATTTCGACCTGTAAAGAGGGGCAAGTGATGACAGATATGCCTTATCATATTGATCCGGAAGGGTTTTATAACTGCTTACTTCGATGCAAAGAATTTCAAAAGCCGATCTATGTGACAGAAAATGGGATTGCTGATAGTAAAGATGATAGAAGAGCCTATTACATTCAAAGCTATACAGATGCCATGAAAAGGGCAATGGAAGAGGGGGTTGATATTAGAGGCTACTTTTATTGGACCCTTTTTGATAATTTTGAATGGGCCTATGGATATTCTATGCAATTTGGCCTTTATGAATTAGACAAAGAAACGTTTGAATTTGAGATAAAAGAGGGTGGAAAAGCCTATAAAAAAGTGATTAACCATTTTTTTGATTGAATAAAAAAGGGTGAATTTGCTTATTAAAGATATGGGATTTGCTTTTCTTGTACTTTTTTCTGCCCTTATTTTGGGTCTTTTTCGATTGCACCAGATTGCACTTGTAATCACAGCTTGTGCTCTGGTTGTTGTTTCAATAAGTGCTTTTGCTCTCTATATGACACTCCCATTAGGGGGATAGGTGAAATTTTTTAATTTTTTACATAGTCTTTTACTTTATCTTCTTGTATTTGTTTTATCTGTCTCCTACTATGAAGAGTTTGTCTACTTTCACCAACCCTGTGCTTTGTGTATTCTTCAAAGATTTTTTATTTTTGGGATTGGGGTGTGTTTAACCTTTAATATCACAGGGCCCATAAGGTATAGAAATATCTCTGTGGCTGTCTTATCCTCTCTTTTAGGATCGGTTGTTTCTCTTTATCAATGGTCTTTAATGTTAATAAATAATGGGGTCTCCTATGCTCCTAAAATTTTTTCTATACCCATGTATATATGGGGAGCGTTCTTTTTTTTCTTTATGGCGGTCTTTTTACTCTTACTTTCTTGGGGTATTAAAGATTCAAGATCTTTAACTAAAAGTTGGTTTTCATCGTTAGCTTTATGTCTTTTTATTGCGATGACAGTAAGTCAAGTAGTATCAAGCTTTTTAAATTAAAATAATTTTATAATTATTTTATAATGTAAGCGTTAAATAGAAATGTCACCTAGTGTCTAATCCCGAAAGTTCATAGTCGTATTTCTGAGTTGTGCATCTCAACCTCTCTTTTACCCCAAACAACTGGAGGTAGTCTATCATTTCCTATAGCTCCTTTTTTCTTCAATGTAAGCCGTATCCTCTTTATGGGCTCTAAATTGTTTAACTCATCGTTTTAGCAGCTTTATGCTAGCTTCTGTTTGTGATAATCTCTTTTTTATGACTTATATAACTATTTCTAGTTGCCTTAACTCATTCATAATCATACAAATGCACCTTTCCGTGGTTAGCGCCTCCCATAATTGCTTACCTCAGTAGTCTCAAAAGGGGACGTTTCTATTTAACGAAAAGGGGATATTTCTAAAAAACGCTTACATAATATTTATTTCAAAAATTGAAATAAAACAGAGAAATATATAAGATAATAGTATCTTAATAAGAAGATAATATAAAAATAAAAAAGGAAAAAAGTATGGCAGTTGGTTCTTACCCAGTACATAGCTCACGAGAAGCAGCAGGAATACAACCACCATCAAATCGAGATAAGAAGAGAAATATCCTAGTAGGAATTGGAATTACATTAGTCGTGCTAGCAGTTCTAGCAGCTATAGCATCAATAGTTCTTTTTTAGGTTTTTCAATGATTGTTGTTTCAGCACTAGTCGGAAGTTGCGCCGCTAGTTTAGGCATAGTAGGGATTGCAATGCTCATAGAGCAAAAAATTCTATGTCAAAAACCAGCACTTCTACAGGAAGAAAATGCAGGTGAAATAATTCAGACAGGTATAGATGCGGTTTGTTCTAACATACCGAATAATTCAATTAATAGTGCACCTGATTTAACTACGAGTTGGTTTCTTGCTGAGGTAGAGCGAAATGGTATGGCTCTTGAGCATGCACCTCAAAAAGTAAAACAAGATTGGAAAGTGGTTCGTGCTGCGGTAAGGAACAATGGAATGGCTCTTATGTATGCAGCTGACAAATTAAAAAAAGATTTTCATGTGGTTATTGCTGCGGTAACGCAAAATGGCATGGCTCTTATACATGCAGATCCCACATTAAAGGCAAATAGGATATGTGTTCGTGCTGCGGTAGGGAGAAATGGCCTCGCTCTTCAGTATGCAGCTCACAAATTAAAACAAAATTGGGAAGTGGTTTATACTGCGGTAGGGAAAAATGGCATGGCTCTTATTTATGCAGATTCCACATTAAAGGCAAATGAAAATTTAGTTCTTCGTGCGGTAAACCAATGTGGTCTCGCTCTTGAGCATGCACACCCCACATTAAAGGCAAAAAGAAATGTAGTTCTTGCTGCGGTAACGCAAAATGGCATGGCTCTTATACATGCAGATCCCACATTAAGGAACAATAGGAGTTTTGTTCTTGCTGCGGTAAGAAAAAAGCCTCAAGCTTTTAAATATGTAACTGACACCGAATTACTGAAAGATCCAGAAATACGTGCAGCAGCAGGGTTATGATGGATCTCTAGCTATTGCTTACTACATTTAGAGTTTTAAATTCTATTGATAAGGGGGTATATTTTATTTACCCCTTTTTTTAGAACCATTATCAGTAAAAAATGGAGCGATACAAAAAACTTCAAATAGTAGAATGGTAATTTCATGGTCTTTGGGGACTTTAAAAGGGTAATGTAAGCCGTATCCTCTTTATGGGCTCTAAATTGTTTAACTCATCGTTTTAGCAGCTTTACGCTAGCTTCTGTCTGCTTTAATCGCTTTTCTATCACTTTTTTGACTATTTCTAGTCGTTTTAACTCATTCATAATCAAATAAATACACCTTTCCATGGCTAGCGCCTCCCATAATTGCTTACCTTAGTAGTCCCAAAAGGGGACATTTCTATTTAAAGAAAAGGGGATATTTCTAAAAAACCCTTACATAATAATTATTTTTCTTTGAATAAAAATATAAATCTTTTATAATTTTTATTCTAATTAAAAATTTATAAAAAAATAATAATGGATTATATTCAAAAAAATTTATTCACACCTAAAATTGAAAGTTCTTCGTACCCTAATTTGGAAGGGGAAGAGGTAAAGCTACTTATGTTTTTAATAACAGCTTTTGCAATACATTTTTTTAAGATATGGGCTATGAATTATACAAAAAATGAGAGGGACCTTTTATCAGGGATAGCCTCTTTAATCAAAAAATTAATGCCTATCATAGAGAAGGGAAAAGCAAATGATGCGATCACCTGGGTCAAAGGGGGGAGGAATTGCATTTTTAGGTTGGAAGATTTTCCATCGTTGATCATTAAAGGAGAAAATCAAAAAACTAAACAGATATCTAGAGGTAACCAATGGGTTCAAGACCGTTTAGAGAAAGCAAAAGAGGCTAAAAGAGTGTGTGTTGATCATCATTTTACTCATCTTACTATTCCCCGGTCAAGAGCTGTGCAAATAGAAGGTATTGATTGGATTGTTGAAGAACATATGGATATTAGGATTGAAAAAGGAGCGCAAAAACAAATATATCAATAAGATCGAGATTTAGATGCTACAATTAAGGAGCTTGTTTGGTTCATCAATTATACTGGATTTTCTGATGTTAAATATGAAAATATTCCTATAATCAATGGAACTAAAAAAATCGCTCTTATTGATCTAGAAGAAAATGAAGGGGCGTGGATTGGTTATTTTGGTGGAAATAAGGGTAGACGTGGATTGGTGGGATGTCTTTGTTCTAAAAGGCAATTAGATGTTGCTTTTAGTGAAATTAAGAAAACAGGAATTGCAGACACAAACAGGAAAACATTTCTTAGTATTCAAGAAAAGGCTTACCAAAGGATCGAGTCGTTAGAAAGGTTAAAAAATTTTTATGAAAAAATGGGTGTTTTTAAAGACAATAAAAAATTAATCGATAAAGAGGCTGTCAATCAGCTGGGATTAGATCCTTTCAGGGAAGGGGCTATGATTTTGATTGACCTTATCAATAAAATGATTACAAATAATCGATCCAGCCACAATGTTCAAAAGAAGCGATACCTGAAAATAGATTTAAATCATCCAGAATTGATTGAGTATGAAGATAAAAGTTGGGTGGTGAAGGTTCTTAACCCACTTGTGGATCAAGGCTATCTGTTCAAAATTGAAAAAATGCAGGGAACTTTTGTCTTCATACAAGCTTAACCGGTATAAAAGCTCTCGATGTTAATAAGCCCCTTCCCCTTTTTTTATAATGCAGGGTGATTAACCCAATAAGGGGGGTCCAAATAAAAGGGAAAAAGGCCTCTTTAGGACAAAGAGCCACTGCACAAATGGAGAAAAAGGATAAAGCTAAGTGTTCAGAAATCCCCCTTTTTTCCAAAAGAAAGATAAGGGTACTTATCAAACAGCCATAATTATAAATAGATAAGAAATCTAGAGAGATTGTGTTGTGAACACAGTAGGATACTGGCAGTATTGTTAAGGGAAAAATTAAGCAAAGGGTCACTTTAGATGGATAGATCGTTGTTTTACCTAAATAGATAAGGAATATAAAAGGGGCTGTAGCCATAAGAAGCAGGGGCTTATTAATTCCATAAAAGAGGGTTGAAAGATGAACGGCAGAGACAGTATGTAGAAGGGTTAAAAAAAATAAAGCATAGAAAAGGTGCTCAGATTGTTTTTTTTCATTAAACGGGTTTGCAAAAGGAAGGACTAAGGCACCAAAATAGGAATAGATTAATGTCGGACTAAAAAAGAGATAGTAGAATAAAAGCAAACATCCGCTTGTAAAAAGGAGGGAGAATTTTGGGGCAATTGTAATAATAAATAGATAAAGACAACAAGCAAAAACAATAGACTGAACTGGAAAAGAAAAAATTTCTTTAAAAAAGATCATGGGACCTGCTTTTACAAGACCCTTGGATAAAAGGGTGAATGAACCATCAAGCCTCTGACAGGTGTAGGACAAAAAGGAGACAAAAATCAAAAGTAAGGGAGTAGCTTTTTTAAACATATTTTTTGAAACTATCAAAAAATGTTTAATAGTGCAATCTAATCGAGCAAGAAGTATCCTTGTTCCCATGGAAAAAAGACGTGTGCATATTAAAGATCTTACCACAACATGTGAGGGTATTGCCTTAAGCGATAGGGGTGTTTTATTTATTGATGGGGCTCTTCCGGGGGAAGAAGTTGAAGTAGAGGTGATGGAGAAAAAAAGCACCTATTCAACGGCAAAGCTTCTACAGATTATTTCTCCTTCCCCCTTTAGGACAAAGGCTCCATGCCCTTATTTTAATGAGTGTGGGGGGTGCTCGCTACAACATGCTCAGCAAGAATTACAGAGGGAATTAAAAACCAAACGTGTGATTGATGCCCTTACTCGGATTGGAAAAATTATAGACCCACCTGTTGAAAAATGTAGATTTACCGGACAAAACTATGGGTATAGAAATAAGATCACCCTCCCTTTATTAGAGGTCTTTGGAACTAAGATAATGGGATTTTTTAAAAAAAGAAGTCATGAGGTTATTTCGATAGAAAGTTGCTTATTACATGTTGAAAAAGCTGATACCATCTATAAAGAGGTGAGAAAAATATTGCTTGAGTGCCCGCTAACTTTTTATAACGAAAAGACAAAAAGAGGGGAGATACAACACCTTGTTATTCGAAGTAGTCAATTAGAAAATAAGGTGATTATTGGAATCATTGGCCTTATTAAACCCACTCAACTTTTGAAGAAAGTAGCAAAGGAACTTTTTGCAATAGATGGGGTCAAAGGGGTTGTGTATGGAAAAAAGGGCAAGGCAACAAATAGTATCTATCCAGAGTCGTTAGAAGTTTTAGAAGGGGATGGGGAATTAGTTGAAGAAAATCTAGGGGTAAAAGTTAAAGGCTCATTACTTTCCTTTTTTCAGGTTAATACCCCATGTGCTACCCTCTTATATAAGGCTGCCTATGAGCTTGCACAAATAAAAAAAGGGGATAAAGTTTTAGATGCCTATTCAGGCATTGGTCTTTTTGCTATTTTTTTAGCAAAAATGGGGGCGATAGTCACTGCTATTGAATCTTTTAAAGAAGCAGTAAAAGATACAAAAGTGAATGCCTTAGAAAATGGGGTTAACATCTGTGCTATTGAGGGAAAGGTAGAAGAAAAGGTGGGTTCACTTTCAGCTTTTGATACCATTTTTATTAATCCCCCTCGAAAAGGGGTTCATGAGGATGTTATCAATGCTCTTTCTATAATTGGACCTAAAAAAATTGTCTATACATCATGTGATCCAGCAACCCTTGCAAGAGATATTGCCCTCCTTTGTTCCAAAGGATATGTGCTATCAAAAGCGATCCCCTTTGATATGTTCCCTCAAACCTTCCATGTAGAAACAGTAGCATTGCTTTATAAGAAGGGTATTGATACGATAGCATGAAAAGATTTCCAATGATAAAATAAAGGTTTTAGAATGCATTATTTCTTTACGTGTCTCCTTTTTTTCGGAGCCCTTTTTTCCGATATTGATGAAAAGCAATTTACTGAATATCTTGAGTTTTTAAAACAGAACCCAAAACTTGCAAAATTAGGAAACTACAAAGATGGAGAAATCGAAATTGTAGTAGAAAAAAAAACTGTAGAAAAAATTTCTAAGATGCAAGTTAAACGATTTATGGCTGAAGGGGAATCAAAACAAGAGGCAAATGATCATTCAAAAATTGGAATTATCGCTAAAGACAAATATTGGATTTGGATCCGCGATGCAGTCATTTTTCCAGCAGGGGCAACAGGGACCTATGATCGATTAATAAAAACAAGCGAAGTTCGAAAACATCCAAACAATGGGGTCGCTTTTCTCCCTGTCACTAAAGAAAAAAAAATTGTTCTTCTTGTGATTTATCGCCATGCTCTTAGGGATTGGTCGGTAGAAATTCCTCGAGGGAGTGTCGAAAATAGTGAACCATTGCTTGTTGCCGCAGAAAAAAAACTTCGCTATGAAACAGGAATTCATACTTCTGAATTAGTCTATTTAGGGGATATTGCCCCTGACTCAGGGACAAGTGCTATGATTATGCCTTACTATCTAGCAAAGGTGACTTCAAAGGGGGTTAATAGACCCTATTATTCTGAAGCTGTACTAGGTCTTATTGAACTGTCTATTGATGAAGTTAAAAATGGACTTTCTAAAGGGTATGTTGATGTTGAATTAAAAGGAAAAAAAGTAAAAGGTTTGATGAAGGATTCCTATTTATCCTATGGATTGCTTTTAGCAGAGCAAAAAAAATTGATATAATTAAGGTAAATCAACACTAGATGATCACTCACCTCAGTTACAAAAAAGCACATATTGCAATTATTATTGCCTCAATTTTAAAAGAACCTTTTGCCTGTATTTTTCCCCTCTTACCCTTTTTCTTGTTAAAAGATTTAGGGGCCACTGCCTCTGAAATAGTCCTTCTTTCGATGCTTCGACCCATAAGTGCCTTTTGTTCATTTTATTTTAGTGAATGTGTCACAAGAAAATCGATCACATTGAAAAACGCAATGCGTTGGAGCGGGATTTTAGCAACGGTGGGATTTATCCCTGCCCTTATTACAGATAATGTTTTACTCTATATCTGTGGAGCCACAGTACACATGATTTTTACAAGGGCTCAAATTCCGGCTTGGATGGAAGTGATCAAGACAAATATAGAAAAAAAGGATTGGGAAAGCTCTTTTTCTTTAGGGTCGATCCTTAGTTATTCAACAGGGGTGTTATATACAATCTTTTTTTCTTCAATGTTGGATAAACATCCATTGGCTTGGAAATTTCCTTTTTTTATAGGGTTAGCCCTTTCTCTTGCTGCAATGTTTATACAAGCTGCTCTAATTGATAACGATCAGATTGTGCAAAAAGGGGGGGGGCTAAAAATACAGCTGTTTAATCCTTTGAAGGATTCTGTTCACCTTATGATAAAAAATCAAGAGTTTAGGAGATTTCAGTGGGCTTTTATGATCGGAGGGATCGGCTTGATGATCATTCAACCAGTCATTCCTATCTATTTTACCCAGCGCTTATTGGTGAGCTATTCTGATTTAATGATTGCATTTTCTATATGTAAGGCGTTGGGCTTTGTTTTAACAACCCCATTATGGAGTGGGTTTTTAAAAAGCTTTTCTCAAAGGGCCTTTGTGGGTTTAGTTTTACTAGGCTTTGCTCTTTTTTCATTTCTCCTTCTTTTCTCTTCAATGACCCTATACTCTCTTTTTTTCGCCTATTTTATTTATGGAGTGGCACAAGCCGGAAGTCATTTGATTTGGCATTTATCAGCCCTTTTATTTTCTGAAAATGAGCCCTCTTCCCGCTACCTAGGGATCAATACTGTGATGGTGGGTATAAGAGGGCTTATTGGCCCAATGATTGGGTGGTTTTTGATGCACACCTTAAGTCCGCCTCTCATTTTTACAATGAGTATGGCTTTTTCGTTAATGGGAGCGATCTATTATTTCCCCTTCAAAATAGGTAAAACGACCGTTGTACCTTAAAAAGGTGCTCTTTTCAGTAAAACTAATATCGTGCCCCCCTTCAAAAAGAATAGCCCTAAAAGTGACAGTTTCTAGCGTTGGGGTTGAGATATGTTGTAAAATCAATAAGTCATGAAAAACAGTGGCTTTGCAAAATTCTAAAATTTCTCCCTCCCACTCTTGTTTATTGGTGCAATAAAATCTTGATTGTGGATGAGTTGTTTCAATTATGTACTTTACAAGTCCTAGGCTATAGGCAGAATATCTTGACCGCATTAAAAGAAGGCCATTTTCAGGGGCTGCACCTAAATGAAATGGGGCGCAACACTCTCTATATTTTTTTTGACTATGACAGGGACAATTAGACATAAATAAAGTATAGGGGAACAAAGAGAAAAAAAGAACTTTTTTTATTGACTGTTCTTGAAACTCTTTATAAGATCAAACTATGAAATTTTTGAATCGAATAGGTTTTTTTTTAGGTTTGCTTTTTGTCGCGATCTTTTTGGTGCAACAGCCTCATCAAAAAAGACAGTTTAAATATTCTAAAGATTTTTCAAAAGGGATCGTTTCACAAAATGGGGATAAATATAGTCACATCTTTGAAGAGCTATCCTGGTTAAAAGGGGAAAAGCAGTATGATGCAGTTGTCAAAGATTTGATATTTTTTAATGCGCTGATTTCAGGAAGTTATATAGACTACCTTGATCTTATTGAGAATAATGGACTCAAAGTCCCTTTTAGTTTTCATCACTTTTCTACCCTTCATGACCAATGTAAGCCCTTTTTTAAAGAAGAAAGTGTTTCGAAAGAGTCTTTTAAAGAGCTTTTCTTGTATGCCATCCTTTTAAAAGAAATTGAAGATTCTCAAGAATTTAAAGAAAGGGGGTGGATTTATGGAGTTTTTTCTGTCAAAGAGCTTTTTGTCATGCATCAGGATTTATTGCCGAGCTTAGGACGATTTGATGAGGCTCAAAAAAACCTTCTCTTAAAGATTTTGGAAACGGAAAAATGCGAGGATAAGGATGCCTTTTTTCAAGCTATTCTCCAGAAGCTTTCCTCTTAAGATCATCTAACCGCGATCCTTCTGTAAAAAGAAAGTGTTCCTTTAAATCCTTAAAATGGGTCATAAGGACATCAAAATCCTGCTTTTTAAGGGCAAGAACCTTACAAGGTCCAAGAGCTTTAATGGTTGCTGTCCTTCTTTTTTCTGAGATGAGGGCTATTTCACCAAAAAATTCCCCTTTTCCTAAAGTAGTAATGGTTTGATCATCTTTTATGACCTCTACAGACCCTTCAGCGATGATGTAAAGATAATCTCCAATATCACCTGCTTGAAAAATGATGTCTCCATCGCTATAGTATAATTTTTCAAAGCCACTTTTATTTTTCGACTTAAGTTGGACTGTATCTGTGGGAAGGAGCATTTCTAAGAACCAAGAAAAGGAAACTCTAAGCTTTGAAGCAAGACCAGGAATTTTCATCAAATAGACAAATCTCCATATAAGCCATGCAACTATTCCAGAAATTTTTAGCCCTAAAATCTCTCCGACAGCTTTTCTATGACCAAGAGCTGCCATTTCTCCTAAGGATTTAAAAGTAAAGAGCTTTTTTTTCCCCCCTAAAAGAGAACACTTGATATTATGGGCTAGGATGGGGGCTTGCCTTGTAGCAAATTGGGCGGTGGGAGGGGAGTATTGATTTTCCTTTTGAGGGGATCTTGGAATTAATGCACAATCACCAATTGCCCAAAGATTGTCATATCCACACACTTGCAATGTAGAATCACATTCAATTTTTTTTGAGCGCCTTTTTAAATCCAATTTTTCAATCAAAGGGTTTTCTATAGATGGGACAGTGGAAACAACGGTTCTACTTTTAATTCTTTCCCCACTGTCAATAATGGCTTCGTAAGAGGAGCAAGAGATAAGCCTCTTATTGTATAAAATTTTTACCCCTCTTTTTTCAAGCAGTCGACCACAATATTTTCCTAAAGATGGGGATAGTTCTTTGTCCACTAAACGATCTTGACTGTGCACTAATATTACAGAGATATCCTCGGGTCGAATGGTTTTATAGCTTTTTACCTTTTTTCTAGCTAAGTCATTAATTTCTGCAACCACCTCAACACCTGAAAATCCCCCACCGCCTACAACAAAGGTAAGAAGGGCTTTTCTCTCTTCAGGATCAGACTCTTGAGCCGCTGTTTCAATCACATCAATAATTCGATTTCGAAGAGCCACAGCATCAGATAGATCTTTAAAAGCAAGGGCATGTTCAGCAAGCCCTCCAGGGCTTTTTCGAAAGTCGGTCACATTTCCAAGAGCAATCACGAGATGATCGTAGCTAAGGATGGTGTCTTTATGAGAAAAATTTGGAGAAAGGGTGATTAACTGCTTTTTAATATCAATATCTGTGATTTCGCGAATGTAAATAGAGGTGTGTTTTAATAATGATCGAAGGCATGTTACAGAATCTAAAATGTCAATAGAGCCTCCTACAACTTCAGCAAGCATAGGTTGATAGGTAAAATAGTTCTCTCTATTTACAAGGAGGATTTCAATAGATTCCCGCTCTTTTTTTAACAGTTTTTCAAGGGCTAGGGCTGTATAAACACCTCCAAAACCCCCTCCAAGGATCACAATTCTCTTCATAGCTTTACCCTTATGAGAGACACATTTAAATACAAGGCTTAAATGTAAATAATTGGTTTCAAGTCGCTTAAATCCTTTTTTAAAGATTTTGTTAAAATATCTTAAAAGGGGAAAGGTATGCAAAGTATTGAAATCATTCCAGGTACATTTTCTTGGGCGGTAATGGTGGGTTGTTGTGTAAGTGTCTTTGGAGCCCTTTTAATTGTGGGAAAAAGGGTTTCTATGAAGTGTAATAGTTGGATTTTGAACTCTTTTGGGCTGGGAATGCTCCTTAATCTTCTATTTATGGAAGGGTACCTTTGGTATAAAGATCTATTTGCCCTTTCTGTAAGTTTACCCCTTGCCTACTGCTCTATTATGGAGATGTTTGCCATTTGTGCTGCCCTTTTTAAAAGTAAAAGAGCGTTTGAGTTTTCTCTTTTTTTTGGAATTTCGGGCCCTTTACAAGCGTTTGTCTCCTCAGTGCAAGTGGCAAAGGGGGAAGAGTATCTATTGATAGATTACTTTGCTTCTCATGCCCTAACCATTTTTGTCCCCATTTTCATGGCTGTCTGTATGAAGTACGTGCCAAGGAAAGGGTCGTTATTAAGGGTCATTCTTGGAATGGAAGTGATTGCTGCTATGGTCTATTGGATAGATCTACAGCTTGGGGCAAACTATATGTACTTAATAGAAAAACCGGAGGTGGTTCACCTTTTAAATGTGGGGCAATGGCCCTACTATTTGATAGGTTGGCATGGCTGGCTTTATAGTATTGCCGGATTCATTTATGCCCTCTTTGTATTTAATCGTTACCTAAATAAGAAAACCACCGGATGTTTGTAAGCAGAATTCAAAAAATTTCCGTGGATCGGTTTGCTTGCTTGAAAGGATCTCCTTTCTAAGGGATAAAAGGGGTTCATTTTTTTGAAAAAGATAGGAAAACAGGGCCTTCATCTGACTGATTTGATTTCGATGAGGACTCTTTTGAATATTTTCATAATATTTTTCTAAGTATGAAAGGGTTTTTTGAGGATCATTTTGAGATGTTCCTTTGATTTCATGAAAAATCCATGGATTGATTAAGGCCCCTCTTCCAATCATAATTCCATCGCATAAAGTGGTTGTTATCATTTTTTCTGCATCGCCTTTATTTTTGATATCTCCATTTCCAATAAGGGGGATAGTGAGCAGTTGTTTAGCTCGCCTAATGAAATCTAGATCAGCAAAACCTTTGTAGCCTTGTTCTTTTGTCCTTGCATGAAGGGTGAGGTGACAGATTCCGGCACTTTGAGCAGCTAAAATATTTTCTTCGAATAGATCGGTATTAAGATAGCCTGTGCGCATTTTTACAGATACAGGAACACTTGAGGAGGAGACCATTGCCTTTAAGATTCTATAAAGTTGATGAGGATCCTTTAAAAGAGAAGATCCAGAACCGTTTCCTGTGACAGTATTTGAAGGGCACCCAGCATTAAGTTCAATGCGAAGTGCTCCACGAGCATTTAATTGCTCTGTCATGGAAGATAAAGTGTCAGGACAGCTTCCCATAATTTGAGCTGCTTGGGGGATGGGAAAAGTGTCATTTGGACAAAACTTTTTTGAAAGACTTTTTGTGTGAGCCCCTTTTGGAGTGCTTATAAACTCTTTAGTAGCCTCATCAAATCCGCCAATGAATGAAAGGGCATTTCTAAAGGGGAAATTTCCAAGACCCTCCATGGGAGCTAAAAAAAGTTTTTTTTTCATTATTTAATAGTTTCGATATCCAAAGTGCTTTGGATAGGGGATCGATCTTGATCCTCTGTAAGGGAAAGGGTTTTCCATTTACCTTGAGCATATCTTATATAAACAATGATTAGTGCCGCACAAGAATAAAAGACTTGAATAGCGTAGGCATAGATGATGGATGCTTTTGGAAGATAAATAAAGAAGTAGGTGGGGATAAAGCAAAAGATCCATAAAGAAGCTGTTCCGGCAAAAAGGAGAAATAAGGTGTCCCCCGCAGCGGTTAAAATCCCATTTAAGGCATAGCGGATGTTTTCAAAAAGGATGATAAAAAAGAGGTAAAAAAGAGAGGTTCTAGCAATCGATTTTGTCTCTTGCAGTGATTCTATGGGGACAGAGCCATCATTAAAAAACCAGTTGATGATGGGCTCATTAAAAAGGGCTAAACAAACGGCTAAAAGAGCAGAAAAAATGGATAAAAGTTTAAGAGAGGAGATGAATACATTCTTGACTAAATAACTTTTCTTTTGTCCTATAAAATTTCCAGCAATAGCCACACACCCTTTTTCTAGCCCCCAACCTACGAAGAATAGAAGAATTAATATACTTTGTAAAATACTTGCAATGAAAATATGAGTTTGGCTGATGTTTCTCATCATCATATAAAAAGTTGTCCAACCCACAAGTTCTAAAGAGACAAACACAGCAGGGGGGATTCCAACTTTTAAACAAGATATAAACAGTTTTTTATCGAATTGATAGTTTCTTGTATCAAAAAGTGTGCTATGTCTTGAATTAATAAAGTATAAGAAGATGACCACTCCTTGAACTAACGCACTAATAAGGGTTGCATAGGCAGCCCCTATCATTCCAAAAGAAGGGAAAAAACCCTCTATTCCGAAGATAAAGATGGGGTCTAAAATGACATTGATTAAATTACTAACAATTGCCATCCACTGAATGATTTTTGGATACCCCCTTCCTATAAAAAATCCGGCTAAAGCTGAATTAAAGCAGAAAAAAGGTCCAGTGAACATGAAAAAAAGAAAGTAGCTATTTTCTAAAGGAAAGAGGGTATAGGGGAAAATAAGGGGGGCAACTGTCAGACCGACAGGGATAAAAAAAGCAAAAGAAAAAAGACAGAGCCATAACATTTGCCATACAGGTCTACCCAGTTCTTTGGTTTTTTGGGCTCCGTTAAATTGAGAGACAAAGACCTCTGACATGGCTGCTAAGGTTAAAATTGCAGTAATGCACGCCCAAGAAAGGGTCCCTGCAGTGACCGAAGCGGTTAAAGATTCTTTTGAATGAAGGGATAAAAAGATTCTATCCACAAAAAGCATTGTACAAAAAGAGAGAAAATTGATCATCATTGGGTAGGATATTTTCCACAATTCCTTTAAAGATCCATTTTTAAAAAGCGTATTCATCATTACCTTTATGAGTAAATAAAGTATAGCAAACAGAAGCCAAATCAGCAATAAGAAAGTAGGGGATATTTTTTTTGCATCTTAAACTTGCGTTAAATGATGGGTCTTGCTATTATATGACCTTTCCATATCTTTGTTCATGAGATAGTGTTATGGGGGTTTAGCTCAATTGGTAGAGCATCTGGTTTGCAACCAGAAGGTCAGGGGTTCGAGTCTCCTAACCTCCATTTTTTTGCGGGTGTAGCTCAGTTGGTTAGAGCGCGTCACTGATAATGACGAGGTCCCAAGTTCAAATCTTGGCATCCGCAAATTAATTATATCCCTTTCTTTTTTAAAAACAGATTGTTAATTTAAATTAACATTTATATTGATCTAGGGGATCATTCGCTTCATAAGATGAAGATGAAAGTGTTTTGTTTTTAAAGTCTTGAAACACTCGACCAATAAGTGCTAGTGTATGGGGTAAAGAGTGAGCTACTGTTGAAGAAAGGGTGGAGATCTCATTTTTAAGGGCGATATTTGATTTTGATAGATCAGTTGTTGGGTGATTTTTAAAAGATGTTTCATACCTGTGTAGAATATTTTTCTGTTGAAGCTTAAGAGCTGATTGATCAAAATCAATAACAGTGTCACCTTTGTTTCCAATCACAATGATAGGCACTTGAGAATTGTTAACTTCATTGCTAAGGTCAAAATTAAAAAATTTTTTTGCTAAAGAAGATAATAATTCTCTACAAGGGTGTAAAACTATAGGAGACTTACCAATAGCTTCACAGAGTTGTCCTTTAAAAGTTCGATCAAGAACCACATTGATAGAGATCTCTGGGTTGAGTTTTGATTTATCATTTGCATTTTTAATAGCAGAAGCCCCGCCCATAGAATGCCCCCAAAAGGTGACATCCAATTTTTCTTTATATATCCCATAAAGATAATCAAAGGCACAACTTCCGGCTGTACAAAAATCAAGAGGACTCTTTGTCTTTCCCTCTGATTTTCCAGTTCCAGGTGGATTTGTACAGATGACCCCTTCAACATCACTTCCATTAAATAAGTCGATCATTACTTGAAATTGTGAATAGGTGGAGCTGTGCATCCCTGGAGTTAAAATAATCCATTTACCCTTTATTCTGTTTCTACTATCACAAGTCTTTGATGTAATTATAAATGTTTGTAATTTAAGGTTTTCAGATTTTTCCGTATGAGTGTTTACAAATACTTGTTTAAATTCTGCATCGTCCATTAAACGATCCTCATCCAATTGATCTTTTGCAGTCTGTTTAGTAAAATGGCTCCGAGCTTTTGCTTCCATTGCTGCAATTTTTTTTGTTCTTACTGAATCGACAACGGTTTGACCGAGGATACATTTTGAAATTAAAAATTGTATTGGACCCCCTTTAAAAAATAGACCTATAAAAAGGACCCCTAAAACGACTAAACATTGGAGAAGGCCCAAAAAAACCGATGCGATGATAAAAAGCACCTTGTCACAGAAATTTTTAGGAGGGGATGCTTCCTCACTGTATGGAATGACATCTTCTTTGTAAAGGGATGATTTTTGAACTTGTGTAGACATAATATAATAGACTATACAGCATTGATCGATATATTTAAAGCGTTGAAATAAATGGGTGAATACTCTATAGGTAAGATATGAAAATTTTTATAAAATATACTTCAATTTTTTTATTTTTAGGAGCACTTGTTATGGCGCTTTTATTTTACCTAGGGTATTTACCTTATGAAAAAAAAGCCGATGAAACAGCTCCTAAATGCAAATCTTTTAGTATGAAAGCCTCTGTAGAGAGTAAAAAGGATATTGCAGAGATCATTAATACTTTAGCAGATACCTCTACCGTAGGGTTAGCCTTTAAGCGCAATCATCTAAAACAACTTGGAAGAAATGTGGATAAAGGGGTTCCCTCACCGCTAGCTTTTTTAGCCATTATTTTTTCTGATCCACATTTAGCTAATCAAATGAAGGTGATTAAGCAAAGTTCATTTAAATACAATAATTTTATTGAGGGGCTTTACCCGAACATGATGAAATTGTATGTGAACAAAAGTTGTTTTAAAAGAACGATGAATTCATTTTCGGAGCATCTTCATCTTAATAAGGAAAAAACCTTTATAATTGGAGAAACATGTGGAAAACATGGAGAAGATGGGGATCAAGATGCCTTTAAACCCTTTGTGGATTATCTGATTGAACAGAAGGCTCGGTAGAGTTTTTTTGAATATACCCAAGTTTTGTATCTTCGCTATAGACTAAAAAAAGTCCTAAAAAGACAATGGCTGTAGATAAAAGGATGGTTGGAGAAATAGGCTCATTTAAAATAAGAAAACCATGGATCGATGTAAAAATTGGGGATAGGAGACCAAAAAAAGAAAGAAAGGTGGCTGTGTACTTTTTTAACAAGTAGCCGTATAGATTGTAACATATCCCATTAGAAATAAAAGTAAGGAGGAATAAAAGGGCAGTAAAAGTGAACCTTGAGCCCTCTTTTATCGGTATTGGGGACCAAGAGTCAATAAACAATGAAGCAATTATTGAAATGATTCCCCCTAACCCCATTGAAATTGCATTGGCTAATGGGGGAGAGATCTGATTGTCCTTCACAAGAATCCTTAAAAGGATCCATCCATAGACAGCAAAAAAGACAGCTCCAAACATTGCCAGTTCTGGAAGAGAAATCGAAAATAAAGAAACAAAGGAGCCTTTATCTTCGGCAATTAAAACGGGGAAAAAGCCTAATGTTCCAACACTTATTCCCAACCCCTTTTTTAGCGTCATTTTTTCATTAAAGTGAATATAGGATAAAACGGCTGTTAAAAAGGGGGAAAAGCTGTATAAAAAGCAGGTTTTAGCAGAGCTTAAGTATTGCAAGCTCCAGAACTCTAAAATATTTGTTAAGAATATACTAAAAAAGGCAAGGAGGGATAAAGCGATCCAGCCAATAAAAGGGATTTTTTTAAAACTTTTTCTTTGAAATAGGGTCATATAGAGAAAGAGGAAACCACCGCCTAGGACCATTCTTGAACCTGTTAAAAAAAGTGGAGGGGAAAATTCAACTAATTTTTTGCCAATAGGGAAGGCTAAAGACCAGATAAAATAGAGAAGGGGTGGCAAAATCATGGGATAATTGTATCTTAAAGGAAAGATTGGAGTCAATTAGATATCGTTATTAAGGATATCAAGGCGCTTTTTTTCCATGTATTTGACCATAAAATGGAGATTATGAATGGAGGCTAGGGTATGGGCTGTGTATTCATGAGAGGCAAAAAGATGATGAAGATAGGCTTTTGTATAGTGAAGGCAGGTATGGCAAGAGCAGCTTTCTTCTACAGGAGAGAAATCACTTTTATATTGAGCTTTAGTCACATTTAAAGGGCCTTGATGAGTCAAAAGTGTCCCATGTCTTGCAGCTTTTGTTGGATAGGATGAATCAAAGGTATCAATACCTAAAGGGATAAGGGCTTCTAAGGAAGATAGATCGCCAATACCTAAAAGGTGGACAGGGAACTCTTTTGGGATTTCATCACGAACATGATGTAATAAATGGAACATTTCCCCTTTATTTTTTCCAAGGCTCCCTCCAATAGCAAAACCATCAAAAGGGTGTTGTCTAAGGATTTTAACAGACTTTTTCCTTAAAGAGTCATCAATGCCGCCATGGACAACATTGTACATTGCCTGTTTCATCGGATTTTTTAGATGTTCTTCTAGGGAGCGGATTTCCCATCTATGGGTTCTGTTGAATGATTCAAGGAGTGCTTGCTGTGAAATATGATAAGGGGGCAGTTCATCAAGGGGGATGATGATATCTGCGCCGAGGGCTTTTTGTACTAAAATAGAGCTTTCTGGGGTAAGAAGGATTTTTTTTCCATCCCTATAGGAACGAAAAAGGACCCCATCTTCAGTAATCTTTAGTACTGAACCAGCAGTTTTTTTCTTTCCTGAACTTTTTAGTTCACTTGCTACCCCTCCATAGGCAAGACTAAAGACTTGAAATCCCCCTGAATCGGTGATAATGGGCTTATCTCGATGCATAAAAAGATGGAGCCCTCCGGCATTTTCGATCACTTCAGGGCCGGGTTGAAGGAGTAAATGATAGGTGTTGCAAAATAAGAGTTCTAAGCCAATTTGATCAACCATTGTGCTATCTAGCGCCTTAATAGTGCCGTTTGTTCCTACAGCAACAAATCCTGGGGTATGGATAATTCCGTGTGGGGTGTGAATTTTTCCAGCCCTTGCCCGTGATTTTTTTGAAGTATGGGTGATTTCAAAGGAAAAATGGGAAGTGATCATGAAGCCCTCCTGATAAAGACTTTTGTCACTGTCGTCATAAGGGCTATAGTTATAGATTTAATAATAAAACTAAAAATAAAGATAGATATCAGATTTTCTAAAAGGCCTGAAAGGGCAAAATAGGTGAAGAAGAGGGTGTCAAATAATTGAGAGATGGATATGGACAAAAACATGGACAGTTGAAAGGAGACTTTTTTTCTAAACTGAGCAAATAAATGGGTGTCCATTTTTTGAAATAAAAGGGTGCACGCAAGAGAAACAAAAAAGATTCTAAAAGAGGGGGTTAAAATCTGTTCATATAAACCATCTATTTTTAGATTTGGGAGAGTGCTTTGATAAGAAAGGAGAAATAAAGACATAAGGGGTAAAAAAACAATGGAGCAGATACCGATAGTAATTGCTTGATTAGAAATTGTATTTCCATACTTTTCTCTAAGTAGGTTTAAGGTGATAAAAGAGCCGATGGTATAACAATCAGTTGTTGTGACATCTAGACCAAAAAGGGAAATTTGTTTCAAAATAAAAAGATTTGCAATAAGCCCTTGAAGAACAAATACAGTGATTAACCCTTCCTTTCCAAGTTTTGAAAAAATGTATATAACAAACAAAAGGGTTAGAGTATGGAAAAAAAAGAGGAGTTCGTTCATAAAAACCATTATTAATATGAAAGAAGTATATAGAAGAGGAAGAAAAAAGGCAAAGCCTCTTATTAAAATATTTTTTTTATCCTATTCAAGGAGATGAAAAGCATTTACATAAAATTCATTCCAAGTGTGCTTTGGTTGTAAAAATGAGTTAGCCTAATAATACGATGGGGTAGGAGTATAAAATAGGTTTTTAATGATAATGTAGAATTTTTAATAAAAAAAATCTTGAAATATTTGTAGTTTATTATGAAAAGATAATTTTTTTTATTGTTTTAACGGGTTTTAAATAAGTAGGTGCTGATGAAACCAATGACATTTTCAAGTACTATGTGGATGCTAGAAAAAGGGGCATTTTGAAAAAAATTGAGACACATTCATAAAAGAAATGTGTCTCAATTTAGCGATATTAAAATTTAAAAATTAATTTACATTAATTATTTTTACGGACTCTTCTTAAGTTGCTAATTGCATTTCCAAGAGCGTTTTTGTCCATTCCGAATCCTTGTGGTGCTGGTGCTTCTGCTTCTGCTGCTGCTGGTGCTTCTGCTGCTGCTGGTGCTGGTTCGTTTGTTCTTGGAGCCTTCCAAATATTTCTTAGCGCAGCCGTGGTTGGAAGTGGTGGAGGGACAGGAATGTTCGGGTTCGCTGCTGCTGGTGCTGGTGCTTCTTCTTCTGTTTGTGCTTGTGCTGGTGCTTGTGCTGGTGCTGGTGCTGGTGCTTGTTCTGTTGGTGCTGCTGCTAGTGCTGCTTCTTCCTCTGTTGCTGGTGCTGGTGCTTGTTCTGTTTCTGGATCTGCTGTTGGTGTTGTTCCTGTTTCTGTTGGTGTTGTTCCTGGTTCTGTTGGTGTTGTTCCTGTTTCTGTTGGTGCTGCTGCTGGTGCTGCTGGTGCTGCTGGTGCTTGTTCTGTTGGTGCTGGTGCTGGTGTTTGTTCTGTTGGTGCTGTTTCTGGATCTGCTGTTATTGTTACTGATGATGCTTTTTCTTTTGCTGCTCTTAGTGCTGCTACTTTATCGTGATTGTAACCAATAAGCGCTGCAACACCCACTGTTAATAAAACAGCTGATACACCAATGAGGGGTGCTACTATTGGCATAAGAGGCATTGCAAATGCAAATGTAAGGACTACTGCCGCTACACCTGCTAAAACGGCTAACACAACGAGTGTAATTCCAAGAGCTAATTTTGGATCAATTTGACCCTTGTTTTTAGTTGTTGATGTTGGTGTTTGTGTTGTTGCTACTTTTGATCCTGTTGATACTGCTGTAGCTATTGATCCATCTGACATATTTTTCTCCTTTTTTTATTTTTATGATTATCTTTTTGTTAAGATAATATTATTGTACAGGAGTCTAGATTTAATTTCAATTATAAAATGATTATTAAAATAAATATATTTTAATAAACTATAAATTAAATTTCACAAAAGTCTATCAAAGGGGTTAAGATTTGTAATGTCGATTCTTTTAGGAGAGTGGATAAAAAGGGGAGAAAAAAAGCAGTTGTTATAAACGGAAAAAAATGAAACACATTTATGGGTATAAATGTGTTTCATTGGACGACACCAAAAAACTTATTTAGATTTATTGATTGTTGTTCGAATTACTATCAGTATTTTATTATTGCTGCGGCCGTTGTTCTTTATCATCATTACCACCACCATCTACGTCGTGCGATCTGTCTTGTTGCCGAGTACTATCAGCAGGAGTAAATTCTCCCGTTTCTGAGTGATTTGATTCAACACGCTCTCGAGTAGCTGACGGTGTGAATGAACCGCTTGCCATTGCTTGAACTGCCTTAATAATACGAAGTACTATACTACTTACTAATAAAGCACCTGATACACCAATGATAGATGCTACTATTGGCATAAGAGGCATTGCAAAAGCAAATGTAAGGACTACTGCTGCTACACCCCCTAAAACCGCTAACGCGACGAGTGCAATTCCAATAGCTAATTTTGTATCCATTGGACTCTTTTTTGTTGCTGCTACATTTTGTTCTGCTTCTGCTGCTGCTGCTGCTGGGATAAACCCCTGTCCTCTTTCTGCTGCTGCTGCTTGATGTGCCATATTTTTCTCCTTTTTTTATTTTTATGGTTATCTTCTTGTTAAGATAATATTATTTTATCGAATTCTTGATTTTATTTCAATTATAAAATGATTATTAATTAATATTTTTAAAATTCATTAAACCCTTTTAGAGAATCTGTTTTGATTAAATGACTCATTTAAAGTTCTATTTAATTGATTATTAGTATGTTAAGCTTTCTTTAGGATAAGCAATTCTTTTTTAGAGCGGGTAAAAAAAGAGACTTATTTTTTTCTTTTACCTTTTTGTCTTTACTGAGAAGATCTTTCATTAAAAACCCATTCTGAAGCAATGATAGGTTGTAAATTTCTGTAAATAAGTGATTTATTTATATTTGATTATGGAGTTGCTGAGAAATAGACTCTTCTATATAGAGGGTTTATGGATTCAAATAGTTCAAAAATAGAGAAAAGGGTGTTTGATATCACCAATCCGCATGGATTTTTAGGTCTTGTGGATAAAAGAACCCTATATCAACTTTCTCCAAACTCTGAAGAATTGTTCATTTTTATAAAGGGGAAGAGAGAAAAGATGACCCTTATTGATACAAAAGGGGTGTTTATTTATGAATCCTCTTTTGACATGACCCCTTTAGATTATCAAGTGATCCATTCAGATGGGACAGTGGGGTTTGATCCTTATTCTTGTAGTCCCAGTGTTTCTTTAGTAGATGCTCATCTTTTTGATTTAGGGGTTCATTATGAGCTTTATGAAGTGTTAGGCAGTCACCCCTGTATTCATGATGGCTTTGAGGGGGTACGGTTTGCTGTGTATGCTCCAGAGGCAAGAGCGGTTCATTTACGGTGTGATTTAGGCAATTGGAGAGAGACGATCTATCCTATGAGAAAGATAGGGCAGGTGGGGATTTTTGAGCTTTTTATCCCTCATTGCAAAGTTCCAATGATGTATAAATATTCAATCACGACAAAGGAGTATACTACCCTTTTAAAAAGTGATCCTTTCGGTCGAGCTTTTGAGCTCCGTCCTAAAACAGCAACCCTTGTTTACAAAGAAAAACCTTTTTTATGGAGAGATGATGAGTGGTTAAAGGAGAGGCAAAATGAGGTTTTATCAAAGCCGATGAATATCTATGAACTTCATTTAGGGGCTTGGAATAAAGGGTCGCTTTTTCCAAATTTTAAGGAAATAGCCTCAGAGCTTACGACCTATGTAAAGGAAATGGGGTATACCCATGTAGAGCTTATGCCGATTACCGAGTATCCATTAGATGAGTCTTGGGGATATCAAGTGATTGGCTATTTTGCCCCCACAGCTAGATATGGAAAGGCTGAGGACTTTATGTACTTTATCAATCACCTTCACATGCATGGTATTGGGGTTGTGTTAGACTTTGTTCCAGCTCACTTTCCAAAGGATGAAAGTTTTTTAGCTTCTTTTGATGGGAGCCCTTTATTTGAGGATCCACATCCTGTAATGGGGGCTCATCCCTCTTGGGGGACCCTTATTTTCAACTATGGGTGTAAAAAAGTTGTCAATTTTTTAATTGCCTCTTTGCTTTTTTGGATAAAAAAAATGCATGTGGATATCATTCGGATTGATGCGGTCCAATCAATTCTTTACCTTAACTATGAAAGAAGGGATGGAAATTTTGAGCTCAATCATTTAGGCGGGGTAGAAAACATTAAGGGAATTGAATTTTTGAAGCAATTAAACTCTGTGGTCAAACAGCGTCATCCAGGGGTTTTTGTCATTGCTGAAGATTCTTCAATATTTGATGGGGTTACTCGGTGTGTCAATACCGATGGGTTAGGGTTTGCAATGAAGTGGAATATTGGTTGGTTCCATGATCTTTCTACTTACTTAAGCTATTCATGTGAAGAAAAATCCCGTAACCACTTTCTTTTGCTTCAGACCTATAAAGAGGTCTTTCGAGAAAAGTATCTTCTAACCATTTCTCATGATGAGGTGTCTGCAGGAAAAAAGGCTTTAATTGATAAATTTTCAACAGACCCTATAGAAAAATTTTCTTATCTTAGGCTGTTATATTCTGTAGCCATCTGCCATCCAGGAAAAAAATTGTTTTTCATGGGTCATGAGGTAGGGACATTTGAAGAGTTTAGCCAAAAGAATTCTTGGCGTAAAGCTCCTCTTAAAGACCACTGTCAGATAAAGCATAAATGCTTTACTAAAGAGATGAATCATTTTTATTTACACCATAAGGCCCTTTATGAGATTGATTTTGATCGAAAGGGGTTTTTATGGGTCGACTCAAGTGATGCAAAAAATAGGGTCCTTTCATTCCTCCGTTTAGGACTTAATGAAAAACTTTTAGTTGTTCATAATTTTTCTAAAGAAACTTTAAGAGACTATAGAGTTTTTATTCCTGGGGTGTTGTCTATTGAGGAACTTTTTAATACAGACTCTATTCGATTTGGGGGCAAGGGCCTTTTAAATCCGCTGATTAAAAAGGATAAAGAGGGTCTTTTTTTAGATCTTCCCCCTTTATCTACACTCATTTGTAAGGTAGAGTTTTCCTCTTCCCCCTTTTTTTTCCCTTCATAATATTTGGGGAAAAAATTATACTTGGAAAATTAGATTGTGGAGATAAGATGTCAAAAGGTGTATTCACAAAAAGTGACTATAAAAAGCTTATACAAGAGGCTGCAAGACATGATCAACTCTACTATCAGCACTCATCACCTGAAATTTCTGATTACGATTATGACCTTCTGATCAAAGAGATTGAAAGAATTGAAAAAGCTCATCCAGAGTGGGTAAAAAAGGATTCACCTTCTACATCCATAGCTACCGATTCAGTGGGGGGATTTAAAACTGTTATTCACAATTATCCCATGCTTTCTTTATCCAACACCTATTGTGAGGAAGAGGTGGAGGCTTTTATTGACAGGGTGAAAAAACTTTCCGAAAAAAGTGACTTAGCCTTTAATGTCGAGCTTAAGATGGATGGGGTGGCCCTTTCTTTAATTTATGAGGATGGCCTTTTTATGCGCGCTGTCACTCGAGGAAATGGAAGAGAGGGAGATGACGTTACAGAAAATGCAAGGGGGATCAAAAATCTCCCCCAGAAATTGATAGGGGAACCTTTGGGAATTTTAGAGTTTCGTGCAGAGGTATATCTACCCCTTGTAGAGTTTGAAAGGTTAAATAAAGAAAGAGAAAGTCAAGGACAAGAATTGTATGCAAACCCCAGAAATGCCGCAAGTGGATCGCTAAAATTACTTAATCCAGCTGAATCAAAAAAAAGGGGGTTAGAAATTGTCATTTACGATCTTTTAAACCCTCCAAAAAATATACACTTTCAGTCAGAAATTGCCCCCTATCTTAAAGATTTTGGCTTGCCTGTCTTTTTAAATAAGTGGACTCAAAAAGCTTATAGCGCCCAAGAAATTTTATCCTTTGCTCATTTAGTAGAAAACATGCGCTCGGCTCTTCCTTTTCAGATCGATGGGGTTGTGATAAAACTTGATGATCTTGATCTTCGTTCATCGATGGGATCGACACATAAATCTCCCAGATGGGCTGTAGCCTATAAATTTTCTCCTGAACAAGCTGAAACAGTTATTGAAAAGATTTCTATTCAAGTGGGAAGAACGGGGGTATTAACCCCTGTGGCTCATTTAAAGCCTGTTTTATTATCAGGAAGTACCATTTCAAGGGCCACTTTACATAATCAAGATGAGATTGATCGAAAAGATATTCGTGAAGGAGATCAAGTGATCATTGAAAAAGGGGGGGATGTGATCCCTAAAATTGTTTCGGTGGTGATCAATCCTCAAAAAGTACGGGGGAAAAAATGGCACTTTCCAACAACCTGCCCTTATTGTGGAAGTGCTCTTGTTCACAATGAGGGGCAAGTAGCAATTCGATGCGGGGCTAAGCAAAACTGCAGTGGCCAGTATATTGCTCGAATCAAACACTTTGTATCCAAAGGAGCAATGAACATTGAAACCTTTGGGGTAAAAGTTGTGGAGCAACTTTATGAAGCAAAACTTTTACAATCTCTTACAGATATCTATCGCCTAAAAGCAAGCGATCTTAACGACCTTGAGGGGTTTGGACAAAAGTCCATTCACCTCCTTCTGACCCATATTGAAAAATCTAAGGACTGTGAGCTCTATCGATTTATTTTTGCTCTAGGAATCCCTTTTGTAGGTGTTGTTGCGGCTAAAGCCATTTCTGAAAAAGTCAAAAGTATCGATCAATTATTAGACGTTTCCTATGACGATCTTATTGGAATTGAGGGGGTTGGAGAAAAGGTTGCCGAGTCCATTCTTAATTATGTTCAAGACAAGAGCAATTGTGAAGAAATTAAGACCTTTATGAAGCTGGGAATTTCTCCTAGAGAAATAGTTGAAAAAAGAAAGGATCATCCTTTTTCTGGCCGTCAATTTGTGATCACAGGAACGTTAGAAAATTATGATCGAACAGAAGTAAAAGAGTTGATTGAAAGCCTCGGAGGTAAGGTCTTATCTACTTTAAGTAAACAGACAGAGTATCTACTTCTTGGCAAAAATCCCGGATCAAAGTACAAGAAAGCTTTAGAGCTGAATGTAAAAATCCTTACAGAGGAGGCATTCAAGGGGATGGTGTGAAAAGTTCAAAGCATTTGTTGTTGCCAATATTTTTAATCGTTTTTATTGATAACTTTGGATACTCCCTTGTGTTCAATATTTTAGGCCCCCTCCTCCTTAAACCCGAGTATGGGATGATCCTCCCTTCACTTTCTGTCCATCAAAAAAATGCCCTTTTAGCCCTCATCTTTGGGGTGTTTCCTTTAGCACAGTTTTTTGCTGCTCCCCTTATTGGAGATGTTGCCGATATTTATGGGAGGAAAAAGGCTTTCATAGTCTCTTTATTGGGGCTTTCCCTTGGATTTTTCTTCTCAGCACTTTCGATCTTTATCCACAGTGTCACTTTTCTTTGTTTCAGCCGTTTTTTTACTGGGGCTTTTGCTGGAAACATTGGGATTTGTATGGCTGCTATTGCCGATTTAAGTGAGGACGAAAAAGAAAGGGGGAGAAATTTTTCAATGGTCACCCTTTTATTTGGATTAAGTTGGGTTGCTGCCATGGTTGTAGGGGCAACCCTTGCTAATCCTAAATTTTTAGGGATCTTTGCCCCTGCCTATGTCTTTATCCTTGGAGGGGCTTTGACGTTAACAAACCTTTTTCTTGTCCTATCGATTTTTAAAGACTTCTCTCCAAAATCCCTTTTTAAAAGATTTACCCTCTTAAAAGGGTTAGTTAATATCAAAGAGACAATTCTTTTAAAAAGTTCAAGGGCTTTTTTTGCGATATACTTTCTTTGGTCGTTAGGGTGGGTGATGACGGTTCAATGGTATCCAGCCTATTCTATTGAAATGTTTCAAGAAAGCTCAGCCTTTTTTTCCACTTGGTATGTGATTATGGGATTTTTTTGGATTTTAGGGGGAGGGGTGGCAAAATTCTATCTTTTTAGTCGATACAAAACCATGAATATTGGACTCTTTGGCTTTGGCTTTCTTACCTGTTCTTTATTTCTTATGTCCCTTATGGGAACATTTTTTCTCTTTTCAACATTTTTTATTGGTGCGAGTTTTTTCTCTGTGATCGGGATGAGCGCCTCTTTAAATCTTATTTCCCTCTCAGCATCGGAAAAAGTACAGGGAAAAATTATGGGATTTTCTCAGTCTATCCAAAGTCTTTCTTTTGTCCTTGTCTCAACAATTGCCTTCTTGCTAAGCGTTTCAACAGTATCAATACTCTTTGCCTTTTCGGCCCTGTTTACCTTGTGTGCTTTTGGTTTGCTTATCTATAAAAAAAAGGGATCTACAGTTCTGTAGATTCCCTTTGTTGTAAGTACATAGCTTAACGTTTTGAGAATTGGAACGATTTACGAGCCCCAGGTTTACCAGGTTTTTTACGCTCTCTACTTCTTGGATCACGAGTTAAAAATCCAGCTTCTTTAAGAACTGGACGTCTTTCTTCTACTTCTGAAACTAAAGCCCTTGAAATAGCGTGTCGAATCGCAATTGTTTGACCTTGAGGTCCGCCACCTCTAACGTTAATCACAATATCCCTATTGTCCACTTCACAAAGACGGATTGGAGAAAGGACGGTTTCTTGTTGTAGGAAAATTGAAAAATAGCTTTTAAGCTCTTTACCATTAATGGTTACTTGCCCTTTGCCGTCACGAAGGTAGGCTCTTGCTACCGCTGTTTTTCTTCGTCCTGCAGCACTGGATGTGTTCTCTATCTTTTTCTTCATATGGGGTTGTCTCCTTTAAATATCTACAGATACAGGTTGTTGTGCTTGCATGTTATGGGTCCCTTCAGCAAAAACATGAAGTTTTTTTCTCATGGCTCTTCCAAGCTTTGTTTTTGGCATCATTCCATAGACAGCTTTTTCAAGAATTCTTTCTGGATGTCTCTCTTTCATCCTTCTGTAAGGGATTTCTTTAAGCCCTCCCATCCATCCTGTGTGGTGTTTATAGACTTTTTGCGCTTCTTTATTTCCAGAGACAAACACCTCTTTTGCGTTGATAACAATAACGCTATCGCCTGTGTCTTGATTTGGAGTGTAGGTAGCCTTATGCTTCCCACATAAAATTTTTGCAATTTCACTAGCAAGTCGTCCTAGTGTTTTTCCTTTTGCATCAAATAAATAATGCGCAACTTTATCTTTTTGTTTTGTGTAAAAGATCGTTCTTAATTTATGATTTGCCATGTATTTCCTCTAAAAAGCATTTAGTAAAAAGCAGTATACAGCAAAGCTCTCTTTCTTGCAAATGGATTTTCTATTGAAGTTAGAGAAACTTTGGGGTATACTCTTTGGCACTCACATTATAGGAAATATTTTATGCAAAAACAGAAGGACCCTAAGACATTTTTTGTAAGAACCTACGGTTGTCAGATGAATGAACTTGATTCAGAGATTATGATTGGACAGTTAATTAAGAAGGGTTTAACAAGGGTTCACACTGAAGAAGAGGGGGATATTCTTATTTATAATACCTGTTCTATTCGAGATTTGGCCGAAAGAAAGGTGATGGGTAAACTTGGGGTTTTAGGTAAAGACAAGAGCCGTTTGAAAATTATTGGGGTGACAGGCTGTATGGCAATGGCAAAAAAAGAGAGCCTTTTTAAAAAGGTCCCCCACCTAGATTTTGTTTTAGGGACAAATAATATTTCTAATTTAGGGGCCGTTCTTGATGAGGTGATCTACACAGGAAAGCAAAAAGCAGTTACCGATACTTCTTTTGAAGAAGATTTAGATTACTTAGCCGCTAAGCGCGACAATAAATATTCCGCTCATGTTTCAATTATCCGAGGGTGTGACAAATTTTGCACCTATTGTGTAGTCCCTTATACAAGGGGGAAAGAGGTTTCTCGCCCTTATAATGATATTATCGAAGAGGTAAAACAACTTGTCGATCAAGGGTATAAAGAGATTACTTTATTAGGACAAAATGTCAATAGCTACGGGAAGGATCAAAAGGGGTGGAATATCCTTTTTCACGATCTTTTAGAAAAAATTGATAGGACAGGGATTTGTCGAGTCCGATTTTTAACCTCTCATCCAGTAGATATTACAAAGGATTTAATGCATGCAATACGAGATCTTCCTTCAATGTGTGAGTTTGTCCATTTTCCGATGCAAGCTGGAAGCGATCGAATTTTAAAAAAAATGCATCGAATCTATACCCTTGATCAATATTTGGAAAAAGTAGCGCTATTAAAAGAGATTGTTCCAAATGTGGCTTTAGGTACAGACATGATAGTGGGTTTTCCTACTGAAACCGATGAAGAATTTGAACAAACCTATACAAATATGGAGAAAGTTAATTACGCAACAGCATTTTTATACACTTATAGCCCAAGAAAAGGGACTCCAGCTTTCCGTTTTCGTGATGATATTTCTGATGAAATTAAAAATAAAAGATTACAAAGGCTCACTTTACTTCATAAAGCTCAAACTTCAG
>JBIKLZ010000002.1:0-106478 GCA_044359535.1 Chlamydiia bacterium | reverse complement strand
TTTCTTCTAAAATCTTATCCCCAACTACGAATAAAGGGGGGGATTATCTTATTACCTTAAAAAATAGCCCCTTTACCGATAGAGCGATAAAAACTCCCTGTCTAGATTATACCGACACAAAGGTCCAAGAGTTAGAAAAAAAAATTCAATCCCTCATCCCTGAGTACTCCCTTGTTAAAACTTCTAGGGAAGAACGTACTGTTTTAACTGCCTCTTTAAAAACCCTCCTCCAGATTCGGGAGAAAAAAAATTCTAATAAAGAGGCTCCCCCTTCTACTTGCGAAAAAAATTCAGGGGGTAAAAAGGCCACATCCTTTGAAATGAATCGGGACAAAATTTATCTTCTTGAATAAAGAGCCCTCTTTTTCTATAATCGTATCCATTTGCTCAATGGAACATTATGTCAAAACATGTAATTAAAATTGAAAATCTATCGTTTAGGTATGATAAAACCGATGTTTTAAGTAACGTTTCCCTCTCACTAGATGAAAACAGTTTCACTGTCTTTTTAGGCCCCAATGGAGGAGGAAAAACCACTTTAATCAAATGTATCATGGGCATTTTAGTCCCAAGAAAAGGCTTTTTAAAAATTTTTGGACAGACTCCAAAAATCTCTAAAAACCGTTTTGGGTACATTCCTCAACGTTTAGAATTTGATCCCATGTTCCCCTTATCCCTTTTTGAATTTGTTCAACAAGGGCTTCTTTCTGAACTCCCTTGGTATGGGGTCTGGAAAAGGAGTTCTTCTAAAAAAACAGAAGAAATCTTAAAAAAATTTAACCTAGAGGGGTTAAAAAGCCAACCTATTGGGGGGCTCTCTGGGGGGCAACTTCAAAAAGCAATTATTGCACGCGCTTTGGTCTCTAATCCCGATATACTCATTTTTGATGAACCTTTATCAGGGCTTGATTTTTCTTCTTCTAAAACAATTATTTCTTTAATAGATGAGCTTGCAGGGAAAAAGACCATCCTTTTAATCACCCACGTTATTTCCCACCTATTAAAAAAAGCCGATCATGTCTACTTAGTTGAAAAAGGGGTCTGTCCACTTAAAGATGAGGCTTTATGTAAACATATGGAACTAGGTCTTTTTCACTCTGAAGAGGAGGGTTGCTCCCATGAATGATTCTTTTTTTTATGCTCTTTCAACCAATCCCTTTTTACAAATGGCCCTTTTTGCCGGCCTTTTAGCCTCTTTAGGTAGTGGCATTATCGGTAGCTACACTGTTGCAAAACGGGTTGTTTTCATCTCTGGAAGTATTGCCCATGCCGTTTTAGGGGGTATTGGGATTTCATTATACCTTCACTATTACACCCTCAACCCCCTGTTTTCTCCTCTTTTTGGGGCAATAGTCTCAGCATTTTTCTTTGGATTTATCATCGGATGGGTCCACCTAAAATATAAACAAAGGGTAGACTCTGTCATTGCTGCCATTTGGTCTATTGGAATGGCTGTAGGGGTCATTTTAATTTCAATCACCCCAGGATCTAATGCTGAACTAATGAACTTTTTATTTGGAAATCTATTATGGGCAAGTCATCGAGAGTTGTATCTGCTTTTAATTCTAAATAGTATTATTCTCATTTCAAGTATTTTTTTACACAAACGATTTCTTGCCATCTGTTTTGATGAAATCAATGCCTATATTCAAAAACAACCTGTAACCCTCCTTTATTTCTTCCTTTTATCCTTAATTTGTCTAACAATTGTTATACTCATTCAAGTAATTGGAGCTATCCTTGTGATCTCAATGCTTTGTTTACCTGCAGCCATTGCTAATATTTTTACAAGATCCCTTTCAAAAATGATTTTTCTAGCTATTGCCCTTTCTTGTATGATGTCTATGATAGGAACGTACCTATCCTACCTCTTTAATTGGCCCATTGGGGCAACAATTGCCTTGATTACCACTTGTTTCTATTTTTTATCTTTACCACTAAAGAAGCTTCTGGTATCATTTCCTGAAAAATAACCAAGGATAAGCAAATGAAAGCAATTATTAAAACCGGCGGCAAGCAATATGCTGTAAAAGCTGGGGATATTTTAGATGTTGAACTCCTAGATCATAAAGATGGCGAAAAAATCATTTTTGACTCTGTCCTTCTTTTAGATGATGGAAAAACCATTCATATCGGCGCCCCAACAGTACAAAATGCTGTCGTTGAAGCTGAGATGATCTCAACAGTAAAAGATGAAAAATTAATTATATACAAATACACACGAAGACATAATCACCGAGTTAAAAAAGGGCATAGACAAAAGCAATCACGAGTAAGAGTTCTAGAAATTAAGGGAGCTGCATAATGGCACATAAAAAAGGACAAGGGGCCTCAAGAAACGGAAGAGATTCTAATGCTCAAAGACTTGGGGTAAAAAAATCTGGCGGACAAGAAGTTAAAGCTGGAAATATTATCATTCGTCAACATGGAACAAAATTTCATCCAGGGATGGGTGTAGGTTTAGGAAGAGATTTTACAATTTTTGCTTTAATTGATGGTAAAGTGACCTTCAAAAAGGGAAAAAGGGTCTTTGTTTCTGTTGAAGCTGTAGCGTAATAAGCAGCTAGATATTTATATAAAAAAGGTGTCTAGCTAAAAATTACCAAGGACAAAAATTAAGTATGTTTACAGATTTTACAAAGCTTAAATGCGTATCAGGTAAGGGAGGCAATGGGGTGATTGCTTGGAAGCGGGCAAAATATATCCCAAAAGGGGGGCCTTGTGGTGGCAATGGGGGTAAAGGGGGATCTGTAAAACTTCATGTTGCAAAAAACATCTATTGTTTAGACCATTTACGTGGAAAAAAGCAAATTTTAGCTGAAAAAGGGGCTGATGGGGGTTCTAACAACAGAACAGGGAAAAATGGAAAAGATTATACCATTGCAGTCCCTCCAGGAACTATTGTTATAAATGCTGAGACGCAAGAGGTCCTTGCAGATCTTACCGATCTTGGAACGACATTTCACTTGATTGAAGGGGGCATAGGGGGTCTTGGAAACACCACTTTTAAAAGCCCTACAAATAGGGCACCCAGACAATCCACTCCTGGAAAGTTTGGAGAAGAGATGACAATTTCCCTAGAATTAAAAATCATAGCAGATGTGGGGTTTGTAGGTCTTCCCAATGCAGGAAAGTCCACCTTAATGAAAGCTCTTACAGCAACGGATGTAAAAATTGGAAACTATCCTTTTACTACTTTAAAACCCAATCTTTCCTTTCTTGAGTATGAGGATTACTCTCGAGTCTATATTGCAGATATTCCAGGAATTATCAAAGATGCACACAAGAATCGGGGACTGGGGCTTGCTTTTTTAAAGCATATTGAACGGAGTAAAGCTTTAGTGTTTATTATTGATGTAGCCCCTCTTGGTGAGATTTCAGACCCTATTGAGGACTATTTAATCTTAAAAAACGAACTTTTTGAACACAATCCATCCCTTCTTGACCGCCCATCCATTATTGTCCTTAACAAATGTGAACTTGAGGGGTCAGAGCAACACATTAAGGCCTTTACAGACAGATTCACTGGAGAAAAAAAAGAGATCATTGCTATTTCTGCAAAAGAGCATCTTGGTGTCGAAGAGCTCTCCTTAAAAATTAAGGCGCTTGCACAAATCGATGGAAAGCGGTACGATTAAAATTCTTTAAAATCTAAAGCTTAAACCTACAGAGAGGGGAATATCGACCCCCCCATTTTTTGGAAACAAGTCTCCGTTTGAGTAATGACACTGTTTAATTGTACATTCAAGATCTGCGTAGTTTTTTAGATACAATCCAAAGCCAATTTGATTTTGAAAAACAAAAGGTAGGGACCATTGAGTTGTAGAAAAGACTTTTTGAGAAAGCATGGTAGGGCCTGCTGGACTATAAAGAACAAATAGCTCCACACCTTTTCTTTTTATAATATAGAGTCGAGAAAGTAGATAAACACTTACAGCTGTCATTTCATCAGGTATCGAATACAGCGTTTCAAAATAAGAAAGATTTGCCCCCATAAAAATAGCTCCATAGCTATTGTGAATAAGTTCACGCTCCAGTCCAACACTCAAAGATCGATCCACTTTCAAGCGAGCTGTCCACATCCATGGCTTTGGAAGCTTAGGCACTGTTTTAGATAAAACCCTATTATCATAGCCATGGATGTACACTCGGTTATCCTTTTCAAGGGCAGTAAGAGCACTTATACTAAGAAGCAAGAAAAAAAAAGTCCTTGGGATCATAGTCTCAAAAGTACAAGATTCTTTTTTATCCTTCAATTCATTCTTTGACATCAAATCTAAATCCTTTATACTCTTTACATTTTATATTCACTAAGGAAAATTTTATGAACACTTGTTTAACCGTTTTTGATCCAAAAACCTGTAACACCTTTTTTGACTCATTAGGTGATGCCTTAAACCACTATAAAGGGGACCCTGCCATGAAAACAACGCCACATGCTATGGCCGGTTATTTAATCGGTATTTCTACAGCTTTGATCATAGGAAAAACCGGCCTTTTAAAGATCCAAAGAAAAGATCTACGTCTGTTTTGTGTATTCGCCTTATGTTCTTCAATATCAGGAGTTCAAGGAGGTGTTGGCGTCAACTATATAGATCAGTTTTTTATAAACAGTTTGGAAACCACTATGCTCCTTTTTATTAAACACATCTGCACTTTTAACCTCCCTGTTGCATTAGTATTTTTACCCCTGTCAGGGTCTTTTATTACATGGTTATCCTATGAATATCTAACACTCCTAGGTACAGATCAAGCGCTTGCTGTATCACTGATTTTTCTTGTAGCTGCACTTAATATTTAAAAAGAGAAAAGAAAGGGATCTTGGGTCGATCGTCAAAGTGCATAAGTGTCTTTTTATCCTTATTCATTCCTTGACATAAACTCTAACTTGTTTATACTATTGACTTTTTAATCTAATGAGAAACACTTTATGAATACTTGCTCAGCCTTTTTTGATCGACAAACCTGTTCCACCCTCCTTAATGCACTTGCGTTTTCTATCAACCCGATGAGTGCGATCGGAACAAAGCAAAAGGGCGCTGCTGGATTTTTAATAGGTGCTTCTTTAGGTCGAATTATTGCAAAAAAAATCCCCATAAATACTCCAAGAAATAGGGAGTATGCAATATGTTTCCTCCCTTTACTTTGTGGATTATCCGCCGGTATAAGTACTATAAGCAATGATTCATTTGAGCAATACAGTGTACACGCTATAGAAACTCTCATGATCCTTTTTTTTAAGTGTGTCTCTCCTATTAAGATCCCTGTTCATTTGGTATTTGTACCCTTATTAGCGTGTGCAAGTGGATGGTTAGCCCATAACTCTGTCACAATCCTTGGATCAAACAATGCTCTTATTTTAGGACTGATTGCAAAAATTGTTACAACTCAATTCTATTAAAGTTGCGTCAACTATAAAACTGATGGATTTTTAAATGCCACCCCCTTTATACTCAAACTTATGACAATTCTCCATTTTCAAAAAAAGAGATGGTCCCCATATATTGTAGGAAGTCTGATAGGGCTCCTTCTTTCCTTTCTATTAACCCTTGGCTACACTATTGGAGTCTCTACAGGGATTGCTAGGAGCGCTGCGCTCATCCAATACTTTCTATCCAAAGATCCTATTTCACATAACTCCTATTTCTTTACACTGCTCAACGAGCAACCTCTTTTTGATTGGAAAATACTCTTTATAATCGGAATTTTTTTTGGAGCCCTTCTTACTTCAAAATATTCTGATGAAAACCCGCATTGCACACAAACCCTTTGGGTTAGACGTTTTGGAACGTCTAAAATAGGAAGATATCTTACCGCTTTTGTTGGAGGAATTTTTCTTTCAGTAGGCGCTCGTATAGCCAATGGATGCACATCGGGACATGCCATAAGTGGCGGAGGGCAACTTTCTTTAACAAGCTGGATTTTTATGATCTTTCTTTTTAGCGTAGCTATCCCCACTTCAATGCTTATTTATTCAAAAAACAGGAGACTGTAATGCTTTCATCCCTATTTCACCCCATTGTCTCTGTGACCCTACTTGCATTTATTAGTGGTATGATTTTTGGATTCTTATTGAGAAAAGGGGATGTATTTCGATTTGATGTGATTGTTGGACAATTTTTACTCAAAGATTTTACAGTCATGAAAGTGATGTTTACAGCCATTGTCACAGCAAGTCTAATCATTTCATCCCTTCATTTTTTTGGTTGGATCCCAAAGCTGATTTTATCCACCACCCCTTTAATTTTAAGTGCACTCGGAGGAGCGATCTTTGGGATAGGAATGAGTCTTTCAGGATACTGTCCAGGGACAGGCATTGTTGCCCTTGCTCAGGGTTCTAAAGAGGTTATTTACGGCATCATAGGAATGCTTTTTGGATCCATCCTTTATAATAAATATTCTTTTTTCTTTCTTCCACTCCTTAATAAGAAGGATTTTTTCTTCCAAAAAACCCTTCCCTCTTTTCTTAATCTATCCACCCCCCTATTTTTATCTCTCTTAATTCTTGCTTGGCTACTTTTTTACACGTTACTTGAAAGAAAAAAATCAAAAGAAGTCAGTGAATAAGTGCACTTACTAAATCTATTGAAAAATTTTCTCTCTAACCTTACTGTGAAGTTATGGGAAATGGATTAATGAGATTTAAAGAGGAGTTTTACAAAATAATAGAAGCCCATCATGAGGCTCCAACGATTGATCGAAGCAAACGACATGTTGGAATTATCATGACGGTAGCTGCCTACCTTTTCTACGCCCTCTATACAATCTTTTTTCAAGTAGATGCTTTTAAATATAATGTAGCCCACTCTTTTTATTCGATCTTTTTCCAATTTAGTATTATTAATTTTGTAATGCTCCTTAGCTATACACTTTTTTCTATTGAAGAGGACAAAGGGTATTTTATATGCAAGCGCCCCTTCTATGTCGTTTTAAGAGCGGTAATTGAAATCCCCTTAATGCTTTGCTACTCCCTTGCTAGAATTTGGACACCTCATGTTGACAATTCCATTTTGTACAGTACCGATATTTTTTGGATGGTGGTGATTTTATTTTTTTGCAGAGTAAAAACATCTAAAGCCTTGTGGTTCGGCGTTTTATTTGGAATGGTAGGCATTATCTATATCTATAGTTTTGATATCTCCTCATTTCATGACCTCATTGGGGGGATTTTTGGAACGATCTCTGGGATTCTTGTTGCTTTGATCATTTTTCTTACCCGTTTTCTTATTAAAAAGGATCCGGCCTTAAGGCTTTGCTTTTATAACGCCTTAGTTAACTTTATTTTTTTTTCCCTTGGGACTGTAATATTGGGTCTATTCAACGGCTTTGAACTTCCCAACCTCTCGGCAACAGTCATAATGCTTTTTTCAGGATTTATTTGGGCTATTGCCCTCTTTTTCTTTATTGAAGCATTAAACTACGCAGAAAATTACTTAATTGCCTCAATAGCTTTATTTTTGCCAATTTTTGTAGAACTTTTTAATTGGATCAATACCGAAACTATCGTAAGCTCCAGCACCATTTTTGGTTCATTATTAATGATTGTGGGGGCAGTTGTTATAATCACCCATTCATACAAACAAAGACAGCACAAGGGCTCATACGAACAATATTAATTGTGTATAATTTTATTATTTACAAAATTAACTTATTCTCTTTATAATTAAAGCATGACCCAAAATATTGAATTAAACAACCCAAAACCTCAAATGGTAGGTCACTTCACAGTTGCCGAATATAAAGACATTGAAGAAACTATCATAAGGAATCTAAAAACTCCTGATAATCATGTAGTTAAAACAGCTCTTAGCCTTCTTACTGAACTTAATCCCCCTAATAAAGGTTCCAGTCATCTTATTGATATTGGAGCAGGTCCTGGATTGATGTGTGCTTCTTTAGCGGATCGTTTTTCTACAGTGACTGCTTTAGACATTAACCCCGAATATGAATCTTTTTATCGTTTAGAAATACAAAGGCATTCTAATTTTAGGTATGTATTTGGAGATTTTAGAGAAGTGACATTCACAAAAAAGTACACCCATCTTTTATCCTCACATATGATGTACTACACCCCTCAAGCAGACTGGCCAAAATTTATCCTAAAAATATTAAGCATTTTAGAACCTCAAGGTCAAGCTCTCATTATTTTAGAAGCGCCACAAGGTCGATTTCATGAGGATTTATGTGTTAAAATCAATCCAAAAGGGGCCCATAGTGGGGTATTAAAAATAGCCCTTTACTCTCTTGGTATTGATTTTTCATCTTCTATTATCAAGACCACTTATGTTGAAAAAAATCGGGAAAAATTTAAAGAGATGGTAAGGATGTTTGCCTTTGACAACTGCTATATTCGATCCGATTATGAGGCCCTTCCTGAATCTAAAAAAGCTCAGGATGAAGCCCTGCTTGACAAGTTTGTAGATGAATCTTTTGATCCAGAAAACACTGTCTTTAGCATTCAACAAGAATCAGAGCATATTGTGATCACAAACGATCTACCCCTTTCAAAATTATAAAAAAAACACTGTTGTGAAAAAATGGCCAAAGCGGGAATTGAACCCGCGACACAAGGATTTTCAGTCCTCTGCTCTACCAACTGAGCTACCTGGCCGATGAAATAATGATTTTTTTCTCTTTCATCCCTTCTATAAAGAAGATAGAAAAGAGTGTAGCAAAAAGATCTAATTTATGACAACCATTTTAGAATGGTTTTTTCTGACAAAAAATTGAACTTTTTCTGAGCACTTTTTATTGATATGTTCTAAGAATAGCATGCATATCTTTAATAATGTAAGTTGCTTCAGCCATTTGAAGATCATTAACCCCATACTGGGCTTTTCTCTTTTCTTCCATACTTGCCGCTTGGCTTAAAGGCTTTTCCTCTAAACTTTTTAAAAATGCTTGGTAGTTTTTATTGTTTTTAATACGCACTTCACTGTTTTTTTTAAGGGTAGGTTTCATGATCTCATAGGCCGTTTTCTTTCGACGCAATTGATAATCAAATAATTCTTTTACATCAGGGTGGTGATTGAGCCCTTTGCTTAAATCCCCTGAAGGAAGGGCATAGGTCAAGTATTTTTCCCCAATTTTCCTTTTGGAATAGATAGAAGGGACCAAAATATCGGCATGTACCCCTTTAAGTTGGGTCGACGTCCCAGAAATAGTGTAGTATTTCCCTACTGTCACTTTATATTTATGCTCACTGTATGGATCGGTAATGGTTTGAAACTGGATGCTTCCCTTTCCAAAGGAAGATTCATCCCCAGCAATAATAGCAATCCCCACATCTTGAAGAGATTGGGCAAGGATTTCTGCTGCTGAGGCTGAGTATTTTGAGGTAAGAATAACAATGGGGCCAGTATAAGAAACCTCTAGATTAAACTCTGTAGAATACCTTACTTGCTCATCTCTAAATTTTGCGACAACCACAGTTTTTTGAGGGGAAAAAAGGGCAATAGATTTTACAGCCTCCTTAAAAAAGCCCCCTAAATTTTTTCGCATATCAATAATGACGCCATACAATGGCTTTTCCTTTTTCAACTCTAAGATCACATTTTTTAAATCAAGAGCCATCTCATTGCCTTCAAAATCATTATAAAAGGTATCTATCGATAGTTTTGCAATCTGTCCATCAAGAAAACTTTCTGTTTCAATCACAATCTTATCCTTTTTCATTGTGATCTTTTCTCCCGTTAGCTTCACTTTTTTTTCTGTCCCATCGCTTGATTCAACACTTAAAAGAATATGGCCCCCCTCTTTGACAGAAAGAAGGTGCATCACTTTTTCAAAAGGGAAATCCTGTACATTGACCCCATTGATATAGGTAATTTTATCTCCCTTTTCAATCATTAAAGAGCGCTCTGCCGGCCCCCCTTTTACACAACCTGTGATTACTGGGCCATCAATCCCATCTCCAACATAAATCCCGATCCCCTCAAAGCGACTTTTTAAATGGGAATTAATGGTCAATATCTCCTCTTCTCCATAAACCATTGAATGGGCATCTAAACTTGAGGCTATCATTTTTGACACAATCAAAGGGTAGGTTTCTTTTGAAAGAAATCTTTCTTCATGAGCCACCATCTTTCTTTCATAGTAGTCTAAAACACGCGCTTTATCCTTTTGATTCAGGGTTTTTACCCCTCGACTTGCTGCATACCCTTTTAGATGGGTTAACAAGTAGGTCGAAATATTCTTTTTTTGCTCCCCTTCATTTTGCGGGGCTGACCGAGGGATAAAAATAAACTCTTCATAACTTCCCTTTCCATCATGAAGGATCTCTGAACGGACAAGAGCTCTAAGGCGCCTACATCTTTTTACTGAGGAGGCAAACGTTTCCTGAATGGATAAGTATGTTTTAAACGTCCCTTGATGGTATTCTTGAACCATAGCCTTTGGTGAAGAGGTGTACTTCCCTTTTTCCCCCTCTAAAAAATAAAGATCCACAGGGTCAAATGTAGATAAAATTTTATATACAGATCTTTCTGCGAGCACCTCATTATACCCATCAAAAAGGACATGATAAGAAAACAATTTTTGATTGATTGCTTTTACCTCATTAAAATCGTGATGTTTACAAAAAACTGTTCCCCATACAACTAAAAAACAAAACCCCTTCTTCACACCTACCCTCCATAAAGCCGGACACTAACAAAACTTTTTTTTAAAAACGACAATATTCTTCTTCTCCCCCTTTGAATGAATAAAATTTCCCTTTTTTCACTATTTAATTTGCAATAATAGCGCCCATTTGGTATATTGCTTTGTAAATTTTTGAAAATAAATAAGGAGATAGGCCTTTATGCCTACACTAAATCAACTGATAAGAAACCCTAGAGTAAAAACTAGAGTAAAATCAAAATCCCAAGCGTTAAAAAGATGTCCTCAAAGAAGAGGGGTTTGCGTGCAGGTAAAAACAATGACTCCAAAAAAGCCGAACTCAGCGCTTCGAAAAGTAGCAAGGGTAAAGCTTTCTAATGGAATTGAGGTTTCTGCTTATATTCCTGGGGAAGGCCACAACCTCCAAGAACACTCCATGGTTCTTATTAGAGGGGGCAGAGTGCCTGATCTTCCAGGGGTAAGATACCACATCATTAGAGGGACTCTTGACTGTGCTGCTGTAAAAGACAGAAAGCAAGGTCGATCAAAATACGGTGCAAAGAAAGGAAAATAAGTTCTACCCATTAGGTAGGTATAAGGATTAACTATGTCAAGAAGAAGAAAAGCTGAAAAACGCCCTGTGGAACCAGATCACAAATTTGGCAACACTGAGGTTACAAAATTTATCCGTAAAGTCATGATCCATGGCAAAAAGTCTTTGGCCACTAAGATCGTATACGATGCTATTGATAAATTTAGTCAAAGAGTCAATGCCCAAGGAAACGAATTGGATGCTTTCTTGAAAGCTTTAGAAAATGCAACCCCCCATGTTGAAGTAAAATCAAGAAGAATTGGAGGAGCAACGTACCAAGTGCCTATTGAAATCAATCCAGGGAGAAAAATGTCCTTGGCAATGAAGTGGGTCATTGGTTACGCAAAAGCTAAGGCTGGCAGATCGATGATTGATGGTCTTGCTCAAGAACTTCAAGATTGTTACAACAGTCAAGGGTCAAGTGTCAAAAAGCGTGACGAAGTACACAGAATGGCTGAAGCAAACAAAGCTTTTGCTCATTATAAGTGGTAACACAACAAAATATCAGCTTCCTTAAGTAAGCTGATATTTTTTTTCTACAATTGTGTAGATCGTGATGGCAATCCATCATTAGAACAGGAAATGATTGTAAGGCGCTATAGCTGTAAACAAAGGTCTATTCAACACATAATATATTGAGTGAATAGCGAAAAAGAAAGAGGGGAAGGATGACAAGAGGTGAAAAAGACCGTTTAGACAATGTAAGAAACATTGGAATTATGGCGCACATTGATGCGGGTAAAACAACTGTAACAGAGCGTATTCTATACTATTCTGGAAAAGAACATAAAATCGGTGAGGTTCACGAAGGGGCTGCGACTATGGACTGGATGGTTCAAGAGCAAGAACGTGGAATCACAATTACTTCTGCATGTACAACCATTTACTGGGGTCAAAACAAGATTAACATTATCGACACCCCCGGCCACGTTGACTTTACTATCGAAGTAGAGCGATCATTAAGAGTTCTTGATGGTGCTGTTGCTGTATTTAGTGCTGTAGATGGCGTTCAACCTCAATCTGAAACTGTATGGAGACAAGCTACCCGTTATAACGTTCCTCGTATTGCATTCATCAATAAAATGGATAGAGTCGGAGCAGATTTTGAGATGTGTGTTGACACAATGAAAGACAAATTAGGGGCAAATGCAATGCCTATCCACATTCCTATTGGTTCAGAAGGTGAATTCAAAGGAATGGTTGATATTGTCAACATGAAAGGTTACCTATTTACAGACGGTCTTGGTGAAGATTACCAAACTATTGAGATTCCCGCTGATCTTTTAGAAAAAGCCAAAGAGCTAAGATCTGCCCTTCTTGAAGAACTTGCTACTTTAGATGATTCAAATGAAACTTTTATGACAAAAGTTTTAGAGGATCCAGATTCATTAACCATAGAAGAGATCAACGCCTCGATTAGAAAAAGTGTCTGTGCTAATAAACTCTTCCCTGTGTTATGTGGAACCGCATTTAAAAATAAAGGGATTCAACAACTTCTTGATAAAGTGGTTGCATGGCTCCCTTCTCCAATAGATAGAGGGGCGATAAAAGCTTTTGATGAAGAGGGCGAAAAAGAGTTTACTGTTCAACCCAAAGATGATGAAAAGCTTGCAATGCTTGCCTTTAAAGTGATGACCGATCCTTACGTCGGCCGCTTAACCTTTGTTAGAATCTATTCAGGGACCTTAAAGAAAGGGACAGCCCTTTACAACTCCACAAAAGGGAAAAAAGAAAGGGTTTCAAGACTCCTTGAAATGCATGCTAACAACCGATTTGATCGAGATGAGTTCTACACAGGGGATATTTTTGCTGTCATTGGACTTAAAAACTCTACAACAGGGGATACCCTTTGTATAGAAGACAATGTTTTAATCTTAGAAAAAATGAATTTCCCAGAACCTGTGATTTCTATGGCTATTGAACCAAAATCAAAACCTGATAGAGAGAAATTGTCTATTGCTTTAACTGCCCTTTCAGAAGAAGACCCTACATTTAAGGTAACTACAGATGAAGAGACAGGTCAGACAATTATTGCAGGGATGGGGGAACTTCACCTTGATGTTCTTAGAGATCGTATGATCCGCGAATTTAAAGTGGAGGCAAATGTAGGGGCTCCAGAAGTTTCTTATAGAGAAGCCATCACTGATAGTACAAAACACGAGAATAAGTATGTTAAACAATCTGGAGGTCGTGGTCAGTACGCTCACGTTGTTATCGAAATTGAACCTAATGAAGTGGGTAAAGGAAACGAAATTGTGAGCAAAATTGTTGGAGGATCTATTCCAAAAGAGTATATTCCTGCATGTATTAAAGGGATTCAAGAGGCATTAAATACTGGAGTTTTAGCAGGTTATCCTGTTGTTGATACAAAAGTAAGTATTGTCTTTGGTTCTTACCATGAGGTAGACTCCAGTGAAATGGCCTTCAAAATTTGTGCTTCAATGGCTCTTAAAGAGGCTGCAAGAAAGTGCAACCCTTATATTTTAGAGCCTATCATGAAAGTGTGCACTCGATCCCCAGAAAGCTCTTTAGGAGATCTCATTGGGGATTTAAACAGACGTCGTGGAAAAATTTTAAATCAAACTCAAACCGGTACTTCTGCTGAAATTGAGGCTGAAGTTCCCCTATCACAGATGTTTGGATATTCTACAGATATTAGATCGATCACATCAGGTAGAGGTGAGTTTACAATGGAGCCTAGTCACTTTGAAAAAGTTCCAAAAGTAATACAAGAAAAAATAGTTACAAAGAAGTAAGGAGCAACTAAAATATGGCACAGCCTAAAAAACAAAGAATACGAATTCGCCTTAAAGGCTATGATCATAAAATTGTCGACAGTGCAGCGGTAGAGATTGCTGAAATTGCTAGAAGATCTGGAGCTGTGGTTATTGGTCCTATTCCTTTACCCACAAAGATTGAAAAGCAAACCGTTCTTAGATCGCCTCACATTGATAAAAAATCTCGTGATCAGTTTGAAATGCGTACCCACAAAAGAATGATTGATATTCAAAGTCCTACTGCAGACACTGTAGAAAGACTTCGTAAACATTCTTTAGCTAGCGGTGTAGATATCGCTATTACATCAGCGGTATAATCGCCTTTTGCTCCGGTAGCTACTATCGGAGCACATTTCCCTAAATATCTATCCTTAAATACCTTTTTATTTTATCATTTTTCCTATGATAAAATTTTTTCTTTTCCCCCTTCTTCTATTTTCTATCCCAAAGGCTCTTCACATTACTTACCATGCAGGTTGTGCTGGAGAGATCTCTTCCATTTGTCGCCACTTTAATATCGATCTTGATACTTGGCTCATCCCAACACTTCCCCCCTCTTTTCTCACAGGAAAAAAAACTATTGATCCCTATATTATTTCTCATGATAAAGCTAAAAAAATTTTTAAGCTTCATAAGGACACATTCAATCAGTATGATCTGATCATCACCTCTGATATTGCCCCCCTTTCAAGAATTTTTTTGCAAAATCAATGGGAAAAGCCTTTGCTTATTTGGGTATGCAACCGATTTGATATCAATTGTCATCGATCAGGAAAGAAAATTTTTCCAGATGAACCCTATTACGCATTGTTTTCATCCACGTTAAATATGCCCAATGTCGAGGTTATTGGCTACATCCCTTATGAAAAGTACTATGCTGAAACTCATCGAAAGGTCTTTGCTATACAAAAAACAATCACACCGATTGGAATCAATGACTTTCACGGGGACATTTACAAACAGGTGCCAAAAACAGTGAATAAACCAGAGACTCTCTTTATCAGGGAGTACATCAACGAAACCAAAGTAGGTTTATCGAAAATTTTAGATAACCTAAAAATCAAAAACTATTGCGGCCCCTACAATGGCGCCTCTGATATTAAAGATTTTAAGGCTATGGTTCATATTCCTTCTGTAATGGGAAATTGCTTTTTATATGAAAATTTGGCTCAAGGGGTCATCCATTTCATCCCTTCCAAAAAATTCTATGCAGAACAATACAAAAAAAGCTTCTCTTTTATAGATTGGAGTCAGTTTGTCTTTGTCTCAAATAATCTCTCTATTGAAGAAATAATCGATCATTGTGAGTGGTATAGAGAGGATCTAGCTCCATTTTTTGTTTTTTTTGATTCCTATGAACAAATCCCCCACCTTTTAAAAACAACAGACTTTGCATCAAAAAAAAGGGCCCTTGCTCTTTGGTATAGGGACTACAAAAAAAACATGTTAGAAAAATGGGAAGAGGTCTTTTCAAACCTTCTTCCTCACTCATTTTAGTAAATAATCACTCTCTTCGATCGTACTGGTGAACACTTACAAAGTCATAATTTCTAAACTTCTCTAATGAAAAGGTCTCTGCATCGTCTTTTAACCGGATCACTCTATGTACATATTTATCCCTAAAATAGTTCATGCAAAAGTGGTAATAAATCAAGTATTCAGAAGCTCCCACGTAAAGATAGGCTGATTTATTACTGTTTGTAATGACTTGATTACAAAATACCTTCCAAAAAGGTTCTTGAAAAGCATCTTCCACCGTTTTAAATAAATCAATAATGACCTCCCTGTTAAAAACCATATGGTGAACTACAGGTAAAATGGTTCGATCCACATCGTCTAAAAGGGGAAGTAATTTTCTTAGATGTATAAAGTAGGTAAAATGGGTTTTACCTCGTGACCCAATATCCATGTAAATCGCTCCATTTTTTGCAAAAAAGGACATCTTTTTATTAGGGACAGTGTCGGCATCAAAAATCAAAATATTTTCTAAAAGATCATCAATCACAAAATGGGCATAAAACTTTAACAGCTGTTGGTAGTACCATCCCCTACGTACATTTTTTCCTATCCCCCCTTGTCCCCCTAACTCATTTCCCACATCGTCAATTGTAAATGGAAAATCCTTTTCCTCTACCCATTCAGCACTTTCTGTAAATTTCTCTTTAGAGATCACAATCACCCTTCGAACATCGGAAACATTTTCTCTAATTTTTTCTATCACAAGCTCTAAGGTGGGCGCATCCTTTTTATGAACAGGGAGGATCACGTCTATAGACTGACTAAACAGAGAACAAGAAAATAAAAATAATAGTATATACTTCATAATGAAACCTTTGTAAAATACAAACTATAGCAAAGTCTCATATTTTCAGTACATCTGATTTGAATCCACACTTTGGGTTCGATCGACAACTTTTGCAGATTTGTCTACAACTTTCCCCTCTTTTATAGTAAAGCAGTAGGTTGTAGATTTCATCACTTCCCCATTCATTGTTAATCTTTCAATATAGGTATATATTTCAGTCCCGTCAGTATGGGCTTCAATAGAGACAGGTTCCCCAAATTTTTGGATCAATTCTTCCCTTGTCTCTCCAGTTTCTACCTGAAGGTAGCTATCCATTGTGACAATATAGCTTGAGTAAGTAGCACAACCGGCACACAATAGAATCAAAAAAAAGAAAACATGTTTATGAAGAGATATTTTCATAGCTAACCAAGCGGCAGACAATTTTTGTTCTCATTTCTTCTTTCGAAGCGTATTCTCCAAAAAATCTGTAGTCGTTTTCTCCCTTTGTTTCAATTGATTCATGTCCATGAAACATTTGATCGGCACTTGCTATTTCCCAACCTATAAACCCCTGTTTAATAAATCCATTCCCTTCTACATATCCCCAATTTTCTGAGGCAATAAGGATATGAAAGGTATTTTCTCCATGAAATGTCAGGGTATAGTAATTGATAATGGGCTCATCCCCCTGATCCATCTCAATAGTTGTGGTAAATTCAAGAATTGGGCTTCTTTCATCACACTCCTTCATCGAAATTTTCATAAGGATAGGAAAATCTGTCCCCTCATCCTCTATATAAATTTTTCCTTCCCCAATAAAACCCTCTTTTTTAAAAAGATCTCTATTTTTCAAAATAACCACCTGAGTAAAGATTGCCCATTTCAACTTTTGTTACCTGAAAAGGGGAATAAATTATACTAAAAAGTAAACCTTCTTGCGTAGATGCTCTGCAAAAGACCCAAAGCGATACATGTAGCGACAACTGAAGAGCCTCCATAGGTGACAAGGATCAAAGGGACACCTGTAATAGGCAAAAAACCGCACATCATCCCAATATTGACAATAACGTGCATAGCAATATAAATAGCAATGCCTGAGGCTAGAAGTCTTCCAAAATAATCTTTAGCAACTTTAGCTACCTGAAAACTAAAGTAGATAAGGCTGAAAAAAAGGGTGAGCAATAAAACCCCTCCAACAAAACCATACTCCTCTATAAAAGCTGGAAAGACAGAGTCTGTATACCCATAAGGGAGAAATTTATTTCCCGTATACTCACTTTTCAAAAATCCACTTCCAAAGTAATGCCCTAACCCAATAGCTGTTTGCCCTGCTTTTTGATGAAATGTATCTGGGTTGAGCCGTTCATACTGATACTCCTTCATCACCTTTGTAAAAAGGGGCCGCATCTGTTCATGAGATAAAAATCCCATAAAAATGGAAAGGACAATAGAAAGAATAATCACCCCAAAAGTGGAAAGTATTTTTAAAATTTTTTCATCTATTCCCCCAATATAAAACATAGCAAGGGCTATTGGACAAAGGACAAGGGCGGTGCCTAAATCGGGTTGTTTTAAAATCAATACAAATGGGATAAAGACAATCAGCGATCCTTGTAAAAATACTGAAAGGCGCTTTACCCGCTCCATGTTTCTTTCCAAGTACCAACTTAAAGTGATCACAACTACAAGTTTTGCCATTTCCGAAGGTTGTAAGTCAAAAGGGAGAAATGGCAATCTATACCACCTTCGAACATTGTGAATAGGGGGAGCAAAAAATAGTCCAAATAATAAAAGGAGGGTCGCTAAGTAAAAAAACCACGTATATTCCCGCAATTTTCGATAATCAAAACAGGCGAGGAAAAAAAAAATAAACAACCCTAAAACAAAAGCCCGAAGTTGATTTTTTGCTAAAGTTGTAAAAACCATCCCCTCACTTTGATCGCTTTGAGTGGTGGCTAAAATGACTAAAATACTTACCCCCATCAAAAAAAAGACCACAAAGAGCAATCGAAGATCGATACGACGTAAATATTTTGGTTCCCACATATATCCCTATGATATACCATAATTATGATATGAAAAGAATACATTTTAAACAAATTTCTTCGACACACCTTTTTGCAAAAGATCAATTAGAGCATCTAAAGCTGTTTGATATCACAATAATCACTGCCGATTTTCAAACAGGGGGGATAGGGAGGAGAAAATCGCCTTGGATCGCCCCTAAAAATAGCTCTTTACTTGCCTCTTTTGTCTATAAAGCCCCCCCTTCAGAAGAGATTCCTTATCTTTCTCAAAAAGCCTCAAAGGCCCTTCAAAAAGCACTCCAATTTTTAGATCTTCCCATCACTTTTAAATACCCTAACGATTTAATGGTACGAGGAAAAAAAGTCGCTGGAATCATTTCTGAAGTCTATGGATCCAGTGCAATTACCTCTCTTGGGCTTAACCTCCTTCAATCAGAAAATCAAATGGATCTTATCGATCAACCTGCAACATCTTTATTTTTAGAAACGGGGAAGATCGTTTCAAAAGAAGAGGTGTTAAAAGGGTTTTATGAACATTTTTTTTGTAATTAAATCTTTTTTTGTGCTACACTCTTGAAAAATTTATTTTTGAGGTGCCTATTGTCTATAATAACCACATTTTGGGAGGAAGTTGAAAAGACTCCCTCGTCATTTAACCCTGAAGAGCCTATTGTTCATCTCGGAGTGGTCGTAAGTCCCAATGCAACAGAATTTCAACGCTCTATCTTTTTAGGATGCACTTCACCAGAAAAGTTTGCCCAAGAGTTTTTTGCTACCCCCCCCCCTCCAACCGTTCTTGATTTGGGTGCAGGTCTTGGTACAAATAGCCTTACAATGGCTAGAAATGGGAGCCATGTAACGGCTATTGATTCTTCAAAAGAGCTTCTCACCCTATTTTCAGAATCTAGCAAAGGGGTGTGTCCAAAAGAAAACCTTCGATTATGCAAAGGGGATATAGCTACCATGCAATCGTACCAAGGGCCCTTTGACCTTGTCTTAGCTGTCGATATTCTCCCTTATCTTTCTCCAACAAGCTTACAGTCTACATTGAAAAAAATCCATGAATGTTTAAGTCCTGACGGGATTTTTGTTGGAACATTATTTACACTGATTTCAAAGGAGACACCTTTTCATACTTTTATGGGAAAAATTGGAGCTCACTTTTATAAAGGGGATGAAAAGTTTGTAAGAGATATACTTACATATTCTGGCTTTAAAATCATTGCCCTAGAAAAAAAACGGTATGGTCAGTTTAGATTTAAGGCGACTAAAACCTAGCTCCCTAAAAAGGGTAACACCTCTAATCTTTGATGTACTTTAGCCTGTAAAATCTGTGTGATTGCCGATAAGGTTGTCGATCCCGCTGCATGGCACGATGTGCAATTTCCTTCATATTCAATAAAGACAACCCCATTTTTAGTCACATCTTTGATTTTTACATCCCCATCATCTAATTGGACATAAGGGCGAATATCTTTTTCTAAAACCCTTTCTAAGTGGCTAATTTGTATCGATTTTTCAAGCTCAAAAAAATTACCTATCCCCTCTCCCTCAACAGAAAAATGGCTCAACCCCTCGGGAGTTGAATATTGAAGAGGGACTTTTTCATCCACAATCTCCATATAAGCATCCATCACTTGATTGGCAAAACGGGATAAGTATTGGATATAGTCCCTAATATCCTCATCGCTATAGCGATCGGCAATGTCATACACTTTTAGTGCTTCAAAAAGATCATCAACCCGAATGTGAGCGCATAGGGCAATTTTTTTTCCTACTACAGTTGCAGCCAAAGCCTCTAGCAACGCGATCATGAAGGGGGGCCCACTTACTTGATAGCTCATTGTTGTAAACATCTGCTCAAAACCATCATACTGAAGATCGATTGTATAACTTATTCCAAGGGCTTCATGAAAAAACCTTTTCCCCTCACACACTTTACCGTGGGGGTGGCTTACTATCCATTGATGCATTTTATCGCTGTACAAATCCCAAAACAGATGGCTATATTTTTCTTTAGTCATTGGAAAACTCCTTGATCTCTAAAGCCGTGTGAAGAATTGTATCCCATTGGTTAAAAAGATTTGTTTTTGACATCTGTAAGTCAAACTTTAAAGAAAGGAGGGGGTGTTCTCCTAAAAAAAGCTCAAGATAGATTCCCTTTTCTCTGAGTAAATAAGCAAGAGTTTCATTGTGAACTCCCTCAAAAGAAAAGCACCACCGGTCATAAAGAAAGTTTCCCCCCTCATTGTAAAAATGGCACTTTAAAGGACCCCTTTTTACTTTTTCAATGGCCTCATTTTTTATCAATGCGTATTCCATAGGATTTGAGTCCATCATTTCAAGCTGCTCTTGAGCCCATGTTTGAAGGGCAAAAAATTCATCTAGATCAAACACTTCCCCCCAGATATCGCCCTTCATTTGAGGCAGATCTCCGGCAACACAGGTCATATTTTTATGCGAAAAAGCAAAAAGATCAATCCCACTTTCTTGAAATCTAAAAAAAAGTTTCCCCACACTTTCTGTTGCATCGACAAATAAAAAAAGACCCTCTTCCTTGCACAAGGTGGCTATGTGAAACATTGGATGAATTTTCCCTGAAAAAGGCTCAGAAAAGGACATCATTAGTCCAAGTGTCCTTTTTGAAATGGCCTTACTTAGCTCATCCATCTCCACCTCCTTAGAGGTTAGACCAAGGGAAGAGGCCCTTTTTAAAACCTTTAGAAGGGAACGTTTTTCCCTCTTTGGAACCAAAATTTCATTTCTCCCAGTCCTTTGAGCCCTAGGCATCAAGACTTCGTAAACAACTTTTAAGTAGACCTCCTCCATTGAGGGGATAAATGCAAGGTTGACTGTCTTTTTTGCCCCAAGGAGCTCAATAATGGCTTCCTTCCCTTTATGAATTTTTTTACACAGTCCTTTTTTTTCAGCGTGACAAAGGGTCATATTTTCCCCTCCTTGAAGTTACCCCCCTCATATTGAAAAACAAGAGGCTCTCCCGTTTTGATTTCACATGTCACAATCTCTTCATCAGTTAAGTGCATCACCTCTTTAACAATACCCCTTATTGAATTACCATGAGCGACAACAAGGACTGTTTTCCCCATTTTTATTTGAGGTAAAATTTCCTTTTTAAAATAGGGAAGGGTCCTTTCAACAGTCATTTTCAAACTCTCCCCATTTGGAGGGGGGGTTTGAAAACTCCTACGTACCTCTATAAACTTTTTTTCTCCAAGGGCTAATTTTATCTCATCTTTGTTCTTTCCTTGAAAATCTCCATAGTACCTTTCATTTAATGCATCACTACAATGAGCCATAAGAACCCTTTTTTCATCAATTCCATGAGCACACCACTTTTTTTCAGGGTGGTTCAAAATTAAAGTTCTTGGATCTTGATTTTCAAGCATCACAAGCTGCAAGGTCATTATCGCTCTAGAAAGGGTTGAGGCAAAAATAGCCTCAAATCTCACATGAGAAAGGGCTTTTCCAGCACTAAAGGCTTCATCGATCCCCTCCTTAGAAAGGGATACATCAACCCATCCAGTAAAAATATTTTTTTTATTCCAGACCGACTTTCCATGTCGTAAAAGGATGAGTTTGCCCATAATTTGAGTTTCGCTTTTTGTAAATTTGACCTTATGGTATCATAATCCCTAAAAATAGGGAAAACTATCTTCTTATGGAAAAAATGCGTCTCAATAAAATTCTTGCAACAGCTGGTGTTGCAAGCCGTAGAAATGCCGATACCCTTATTGAAGAGGGAAGAGTCACAGTCAATGGCTCTGTATGTACACAACTTGGGATTGTCCTTGATCCAAAAAAAGATTTTATCTCTGTAGATGGTAAACCCATTTCTAAAAAACCTGCCAAACAAATCACTTATCTTCTGAATAAACCCGCTGGTTATATTTGTAGCTCTAAAGGGTATGATGAAAATGATAAATTAGCCCTTAACCTTATACGGGATAGAAAGGCCCGCCTTTTTACTGTGGGTCGTTTAGATAAAAACACTGAAGGGTTACTCTTAATTACCTCTGAAGGGGATTTTGCCCATTCTGTGATCCACCCTTCCTCAAACATTGAAAGGGAGTACAGGGTTACAACAAAAGAAGAAGTGCTTCAATCTGATATTGAAAAAATCCGAAAAGGGACCCATATTGAAGGGAAAAAAGTCATCCCTGTCTCTGTCTATAAAGAAAAAAGAAAGGTGATTTCGATCACTGTGATGGAAGGGAAAAAGCATGAAGTAAGGATACTTGTAGCTAGAACAGGGTTAAATATTTCTGCCTTAAAAAGGGTGCGCTTAGGGAATTTAGAACTTGGATCGCTTCCAAGAGGGGCCTATAAAATTCTTTCTAATGCAGAAAAACAGGCTATATTTGAAAAAAAGTCTAGCTATAAAAAGCCCTACCGCTCTACAATTTAGTCGATGTACATACTTTCAAAGCTCATTCCAAAAACCCCTTTTTCTCATTTACAACTCCACATGGAAAAAACCTCTGCATGCTTAGTCAGGCTTAAAGAGCTTTGTGAACTAAGGAAAGAAGCAGAAATGGAGACTATCGAAGTTCTTTCTAAAAAGATTTCTGAACTTGAGTATGAAGCCGATCTTATAAAAAATGATATTCGGGCCTCCTTCCCAAAAAGTTATTTTTTCTCTATAGATCGAATCAATTTTTTAGAAATTTTAACCATCCAAGATCACATAGCTGATATTGCTGAAGACATTGCCGATATTCTCATCTTAAAAAAGCTCCCTTCGATTGAATGTATTGAAAATAGCCTTACAGAGTTTATTGATACCAATCTAGATGCCACATGGATTTTAAAGGAAATGGTCTTTAACCTTGACATGTTAATAGAAGCCTCCTTTGGGGGTCCAATTGCCCTAAAAATGAAAAATCAAATCCATGCCATTGCTGCAAAAGAGCAGGAAGCCGATCAGCTAAAAAAATCCTTAAAGAAAAAATTATTTGCTTCAAGTGACTCTTTGAAGTGTACAGATTTTATCCTGTGGTTAAATTTTATAGAGGAAATAGGAAATATTTCCCATTTAGCAGAAAAAGAAGCCTTAAGAATTGGGATGCTATTAAACGCAAAGTAATTTTATGGACACATTTTTTATCTCCCTTGCCCTCATTATTGGTTTTTATATGCTATGGAACATTGGTGCAAACGATGTTGCCAATGCTGTAGGGACTTCTGTCGGATCTGGGGCCATCAATCTTAGACAAGCCATTCTTATTGCTGCTTTTTTAGAATTTGGCGGGGCTTTTATCCTTGGGTCTAATGTTTCAGAGACCATTCAAAAGGGAATTATTGACCCAAAGATGTTTGTGAATACCCCAAATATTTTTATCATGGGGATGCTTGCATCCCTTCTTGGGACTGCCCTCTGGTTGCAATTTGCCACCTTTTTTAGATGGCCAGTGTCAACCACTCATGCCATTGTCGGGTCTGTGATGGGTTTTGGTGTTTTGGTCGGGGGCTTTCAATCAGTGCAGTGGGGAGAAGTTGGAAAAATTGCCCTCTCATGGATCATTTCCCCTACTTTAGCGGGGGTGGTTGCATTTTTTTTCTTTTCTTACATCCAAAGAAGGGTCCTTCATTCATTTAACCCCCTTCTTTCTACTCAAAAACGTGCCCCCCTTTTTGCTTTTATCGTCTTAATGACCTTTTGTCTTTCCACATTTTGGGGCGGAATCAAAAGTATGAATTTTAGCATCCCTATCTATTTAACCGCTCTTTTGTCGATTGTGATAAGTGGTCTAGGGGCCCTTATTATCGGCCACATTTGTAGATCAGGAACAAAAAATGCTAAAATGAGCTATATCCTTGCTGCAAAGCATGATCGACGTTTATATTCCTTATTAAAAGTGCAAAAACATTTAATAAAAGCAAAACTTGCCACTTCAGAAGAGGGCACTAAGGATGAAATTGCCACTTTACTTCTACAAGCCGATCATTTGATCAAAGAGGCCAATAGCAAAGCTCAATTTGAGACAGAGCTTGCAGCTGATTATAAAGGGGCTGAATCCATTTTTGCAATCCTGCAAATCTTAACAGCCTGTTTTGTCGCTTTTGCCCATGGCTCTAACGATGTGGCAAATGCTGTGGGTCCAGTTTCAGGAATTATAAACGTGATCAAAGATCCGGCTGCTTTGATACACTCCTCAACCATTTCGACCCCTTTACTTCTTTTTGGAGGCGCTGGAATTGTTATTGGCCTTGCCACTTATGGATTTAAAGTGATAGAAACAATTGGAAATAAAATCACACAACTTACCCCCACAAGGGGCTTTGCTGCAGAATTTGCTGCTGCTTCAACAATTTTAGTGGCAAGCAAGTTGGGAATGCCTATTTCAACCACTCATGCAATTGTTGGGGCAGTTTTAGGGGTAGGGCTTGCAAAAGGGTTATCTGCATTAAATCTTCAGCTCCTTCGAAATATCTTCCTTTCTTGGATTATCACCCTCCCTTTTTCTGCCCTTTTTACAATAATTATCTATTTTATTTTTTCTTTGTTTCTATCCATTTGACATCTACACCTTTTGATGTTAGATCTATTTTTATGGGTAAAAAACGTTTTCTCCTCCTTTTTTTAGGGTGTATAGCCTGCTCTTCTTTAACGCCAAAAAAAAATATCTCTATTGGAATTGACCCTACATTTACAATGAGTAAAGTGGGCAATAAGCAAGCCCAAGTCTTAGCCTTTACAAATGAATTGCTTGAAGAGCTTTTTAAAAACACCCCCTTTTCTATCCAATATGTACAGTTATCCTATGACAATATGACCGACACTATCAATGCTTGTGAAGTGGACTTTATTGTCTCCTCCCTTTCTAAAACTGTCGAAAACATCGATACCTTTAACTTTTCAGAGAGGTTTCTCTCTCTTGGGGAAGTCTTTGTCACAAGAGTTGGAGCTTCATCCACTGACTACAGAAATTTTACCGGAAAATTAATTGCCATTGAAAATAACCCCCCCCTCCTTTCTCTTTTTTCAAACTATCCAATGATTTTGCTTACCTATTACAATTCTATCCCAAAGGTATTAGAAGATATTGTCCTTATGAACATTGATGGGGCAATGATCCCTTCTATTTCATTATCCTCTCATTTTTCTCCTGACTACAAAAGACTTTTAAAAATAGATCCTCAAGAGCTCACCTCTCAAGGGCTTTACCTCATTGCCCTAAACAATCAATGCAATGCTGTTAAAGAAATTTTTAATAAAAGACTTGGTGAGTTTATTAAGAAGGGCTTATACCAAAAACTTTTAGAAAAATGGGATCTTGTTCTTTAAGAAAGTAAATCATAAATTATAGATAATTATATTGAAATTAAATAACTTGCTTTTTTATAATCTTTATAAAAGGAGATATTTTATGAACGAAACACAACTAAATGTTACTCTACCCACACAAAATCTTGAGATAAGGGCAAATATTATTAACGCAGACGACTTAAATGTTGATCCTGTTAATCTACGCAGACAACATGTTGTGATTCAGATCATAGATGGACCTCAAACCTCTTTATGGAGTAGAATGAATGCTCGATTAGCGACTATTTTTTTTAATTGTATAAATGCTTTTGTTCCCTGCTGTCGCTGTGAGTGCTGTTTAATTCCTAACCCTACCGAAAGAGTTTAAATATTACAGCGGTCAGCATCCTCAAAATCGGCATGAATTTTTTCTAATTCATCTTTGTCAATAAGGCAAGGCTCAATTTTCCAAATCTTATTTGCATAATTTTTTACCGATTCATCGGATGAAAAGCTCCCCATACAGGCCATATTAAATAACGCCATTTTTGCCCATTTTTCTTTATCAAGGAAAAGCCTTTCAGCTTTTCTTTGAGCCCGCAAATAATCGGGAAGGTCTGCTAAAACAAGGTACCGATCCCTATCTTGATTGACAAGTAAACTATTATAAATTGCAAGCAGTACCCCCCCTTCTGCATCGTTATCGACCAAAGAACCATCTTTTAAAGCGGCGATTGCTTCAGCAATTTCTGGATGATCGTCTAAAACTTTTTGTGGATTGTAGTTATTTTCTTGCTTAAGTCTATTTACTTGATCTGCACTCAGGCCAAATAAAAAGGGCCAATTCTCATCTCCTACAGCCTTTCTCATTTCGACATTGGCTCCATCATCTGTCCCCATAGTAAGGGCCCCATTTAGACTTAATTTCATATTGCTTGTTCCAGAGGCCTCCATCGATGCGGTTGAAATTTGCTCTGAAATATCTGCTGCAGGGATAATCACCTCTGCTTTTGCAACGTTATAATTTTCGACATAAACTACCCTTAAATGTTGTGAAACAACAGGGTCATCATGAATTTTTCTTGAAAGGATATAAATAAAACGGATAATATTTTTCGCCATCTCATACCCAGGAGCCGCTTTTCCCCCAATAATCACCTTTCTTTTTACAAGGGCCTCTTTTGGATCTTTTTTAATCCTTCTGTAAAGGATTAAAATGTGTAAGGCATTCATTAGTTGCCTTTTATATTCATGAATCCTTTTAATTTGAACATCAAAAAGGGCATCAGTATCAAAAAATAGCTCTTTTTGAATCTCCTCTTCGCTCATCCCTTTATCCCGTTTAAATTTTAGGAGATTTTCAAGACACCGTCGCTTGTTACCCTTCTTAATTTCTAAAAAACCCTTCCATACACTTTCTTTCTCAATGTGGCCTTTTAGCTTTTCAATCTCTTTAAGATCTTTAATCCACGCATCTCCAATAAGCCCAATAAGAAACTCTGAAAGAGCCGGATTGCATTTATAAAGCCACCTTCTTTGGGTAACTCCATTTGTCACATTGATGAATTTATTCGGAGTTGTCATTGAAAAATCTGCAAAGAGCTTTGTTTTGATAATCTCTGTGTGAAGGGCAGCAACCCCATTAACGGTATGAGAACCGACAATAGCAAGGTTTGCCATTTTGATCCTCCCATTCTCAATAATAGACATCCAAGAAACCTTTGCCTCATCCCCCGGATAGATTTCTCTCATTTGATTGCAAAACATGAAATTGATCCTTTCTATCATCTGATATTGTGCGGGCAAAATTTCCTTAATTCGGTAGGCATCCCACTCTTCTAAAGACTCTCGAAGGACAGTGTGGTTGGTGTAACTACAGACCTCCTGAACAATCTCAAAAGCCTTTTCAAATCTATATTCATAATCCTTTGTCAAAATCCTAGTTAACTCTGCAATGACAAATGCTGGATGAGTATCGTTGATTTGAATGCGCACTTTATCATGAAATGCCTCCATAGTGCCATAGACTTCTAAATGCTGCTTAATGATATTTTGTAACGAGGCTGAAACAAGCAAGAATTCTTGTTTAATCCTCATGATAAATCCAAGCATGTTTTTATCATTTGGATAAAGAACATCGGTAAGGGAGGTATTAATCACTGCATCTGCAATATTTCCATCGTTAAAACTTGTGATGGCAAAATTTTTTGGGGATTCTTTTGTTGTCCATAAGCGCAAGGTTAAGGCGCTATACTCTGTACCTCCCCCGTATCCAACAATAGGGATATCAAAAGGGATAGCTCTAACCTCATTTGAATTGACAACCCCGTGGATCACTTCATCATGTTTATTTTTCTTTTCTATCAAAGATCCATAGTAAGGGACTGTAACTGCATAGTTATCCCTTCGCAATTCCCAAGGATATTCATTTAAAAGCCAGCCATCACTTCTTTCAATTTGAACCCCCGCCCACAATGCTTGTTCAAAAATTCCATATTGATATCTTAACCCAAATCCCATCACAGGGTAATGATGGGTTGCTAGTGAATCTAAAAAACAGGCTGCAAGACGCCCTAACCCTCCATTCCCCAATCCAGGCTCCGGCTCAGTAGAAAGGATTGTCTGAAAGTCTCTTCCTAAGGCTTTTAAAACCTTTTGCACTAGATCTACATTGGATATATTGATAATATTATTCACAGAAATTCTTCCAGGGAGCCACTCTAAAGATAAATAATAGACTTTTCTTACCTTTTTCTTATTAAAAGTGCGAAGCGTTGCTGCCCAGTGAACCATCACTTGCTCTCTTAATACATAGGCCAAAGCCCTATAGACCTCTTCATCGGTGGCATCCACCATTGTCTTTCCCATATTCGCAATAATGTAATGCTTAACTTTTTGCACCATTATTCTGACTTCTCTTTCTATATCTACATCGGCCAAAGTACACTCCTATAAAACCCCTCTATATCAAATTTTCTCTATAATTCACTATTTATTTATAAAAACCCTTGCGAATAACCCAATTTTTTTTCCATGTTAAGGGAAAAAGGAGGCCTTCTTGGTAGAAATACCCCATATTGAATTATTTCATGAACTTTTCGAAGCAATCACCCCGATTGCTTCTACTATCGAACCCATTTATGCCCATTTGTACTCCCTTCAATCAAAACCTGCAAAAAATGTCCCTTCAAAAACCTCTGGTTTTTACTTTTTAGTCCAAAACTCTTTCAATCCATGTGCCCCTTTAGAGATCATTATCGACCTGTATAAAGATGTAACTTGTTCTTTGTTAATACTTTCAGAAATTGAAAAATGTCAATCAGAGTTTACTCACTTACTTCATCTTAAAGCGTTGCTCCTCACATCTTTTGCCCTGAAAAAAAATATTATAGATATCTCAGCATTGATCAAGACCTTTAAAGAAGGGGGGGATAGCCTTCCCTCAAGAAATCTCTATAAAAGATTATTTCTTTATACTGAAAGTGTTAGAGCATTGCTTGAAGAGCTTTTGCCCCTTAAATCGGTTCTCCTTGAAGAGGTGGTTTCTTATAAAAAGATTACCCTTACCAATGAACCCCTTGATCTTAAAGGAGATTTAGAATAATTAATTACATTTTTATTAAATTGTGTTATAATTAAAGATAATATAGGTTAAATATGAGTTCTCCAGCTAATCCCCCCCCTACCCCCTTACCCGAAATTGGTTTTTCCCCTGACATTCAACATATCCCCCCAGAAAGTGGCCAAACTACAGGGGTTGCTGGGCTTATTTTATCCTTAACAGCCATTCCTCAATTAATTAAAAAAATTGGAAAAGTGTTTGCTACAGGTACAATCGACGCAAAAGTTTTAATCGTCCATGATATTATAAAAACGCCCATGAAGCTTCTTATTGGGTTTACTTCTGCAGTGTCTTTACTATCTGCTGCCGCAAAAGTTCTTACTATCTCCATAGGGGTAGTGATGACCCCCGTAGCTTTAGCTACATGCGCTCTTCTTTTTGCTGTGTGCAGTACAATCTACTTATCCTTAGAGCTCATCCGATCGATTCTCATGATTATTCAATCTGAACGATTCATGAATAAAGAAGAGGTGGGAACGGTTTTAAAAAGAATTGAGATTTTAGATAACCTTACAGGACAAAGTAAGGAGCATATTATAGCAACTCTTAAAAAAAATAATGCGATTTTAACAAAGCATCTTGGTAAAGAAGCACTTGATGATCTTATGACTGCCACTACGAATCTTGGGGGCGCTCTTAAAAAAGCTCAAGCGATCCTCACCTACAAGAAGCTTGATACCTTATATAAAAATTATGTTGCAGAAAAAGCTCCCCATCCAGAGGTTTTAGGCCAAAGAATTGGGGCCTTTGCAGCCAAAACTTTTGCCGATAGAGTCACAAATATATCTCATATTACACTCAACGACATTAAGGGCATGACCGAAGCGGACCTTGATACACTCACAACCCAAGGTAAATCTCTTTTAAAAATGGTCGATAGGCAGACCTATAAAGTGCTAAAAGTCCATATTTTATCTCTAGGTGTCATTGCTGCTGCATCTTTATCTCTTATTGTGTCTGTAAAGCTTTTACCTCTTTTATCAGCAACAGCTATTTCTGTCGGGATAAGTGGCGTTGCAACCGCTTTAAGTCTTGCTAGATCTGTCGCTGTCGATGCGTTTGTCGATAACACCCAAAAAGGGGTGAGTTTAAGACTTATGATCCCACGAAGTTTTTCCCCTGTAAACAATGAAAGGGTGTGGTCCATTTGGAGAGAAACTGATGTAAAAAATAAACGATTGGCTACTGTTGCAAAAATTCTCTACGTCATTGGATCTATTATTTCTTTAGGAACACTCCTTCTTTTTGATGGGGCTATTTATAAAGCAGAGTGGATAAAAAAGGCTCGCGGGGATGGGGCCGATTATGATAAAAATTCTCAATACGACAACATGAGAGTCCCTCTTTTCAAAGAACTCCTCCCCTAAAAAAAATTTTTTCCTTTATTTAAAAGAAACAATTGGCTCATTTAAGAACTATGGGAAACCTTGTCTTTGTTTTAAATTGCGGTAGCAGTTCTGTTAAATTTTGCCTAATGGATCCTTTAACTCAAGAGCTTTATTTTAAGGGACAATCCGAAAACATTGGATCTGTATCCTGTACTTTTTCTGTGGGAAAGAAAAAAATGCAGATCCCTTCAGAAAATTATTCTCAAGTTTTAGAAAGGGTGGTAGAAATGATTAAACCCTACGAAGAGGAGCTCTGTGCCATAGGTCACCGCGTTGTCCATGGAGGCCAAGAATTTACATCCTCGGTTGTGGTAGATGATGAGGTTCTTTCTAAAATTCGTAAATATAGCCATTTAGCCCCACTTCATAATCCTGTAAATGCCTTTGGCATTGAAATGTTTCACACTTTAATTCCACATCTTCCCAATATTGCTGTGTTTGACACCTCCTTTCACATGTCCCTTCCAAAAAAAGCCTTTTTGTATCCTTTGCCCTTTGAATACTATAAAAAACACCAAATACGGAAGTATGGATTTCATGGAACCTCCCATAGGTTTGTATCCCATGCTGCCAAAACCCTTTTTTCTCCCCATGAGCGCTTAGTTATTGCCCATCTTGGAAATGGCTGCAGTGTCTGTGCTGTTAAAGGGGGTAAAAGTGTTGACACAAGTATGGGTTTTACCCCCCTTGAGGGGTTGATGATGGGGACAAGGTGTGGGGATATTGATCCAAGCATCGTCTTATTTTTATCTGATGAATTATCGATCACTTCTGAGGAGGTGCTCACCATTTTAAACAAAAAAAGTGGTTTACTAGGGATTTCTGGAATTTCTTCAGATATGAGAACCCTTGAAGAAAAGGCTCTTATGGGGGACCCTTTAGCTCTTTTAGCTATAGAAATGTTTTGTTACCATGTGGCTAAATATATAGCCTCCTACTTAGTCCCTCTAGGGGGGATGGATGGCTTGATTTTTACTGGAGGGATTGGTGAAAATTCATCCCTTGTTCGATCAAAAATCGTTGCCCTTTTACCTGATATAGAAATTGATGAACATCTAAACACTGTCCATCAGAGGGGAACTAGAGCCGTTATTTCACAAGGGGGAAAAACCATTGTAGCAATTATTCCCACCAATGAAGAGCTTTTAATAGCCCAAGATGCCTTTGCTTTGAGGGAGAAAAAATGAAAAAAACCGTACTACTTGCCCCCATTAATATGGGGACAGGTTTATATACTGTGACCCACGGATTTGTCAGAGCTTTAGAAAAACACGGTTTAAAGACCCTATTACTTCAACCCTTTTCCCATGAAAATAAAGGCCCTTCTTTAGAAATCACCAGTTATACTGCCCCCTTATCCTCAGATCTTATTCAGCATCTATTAAGCAATGGGGAAGAAGAGCAGATTTTAGAATTCATCCTTCGATTTACAGACCATTATAATAAAGAATGTGACGTTCTTGTTATTGAAGGGCTTGCTCTTACTTCTGCCCAAAACTATGCAACAAAGCTCAACCATTCTATAGCTTTATGTCTATCTGCCGATATTGTTTTAGTAGCCTCTCCAATGGGGAAATCGATCCCTTCAGTTATTGAAACCATAGAAATTGAGGCCGCAAATTTTGGGGGAAATAAAAACCCTAAACTTTTAGGGTGTATCATTAATAAAATTGGAGCCCCAACAGATCGTCAAGGAAATACCCGGATCGATTTATTTGACCCCCCAGAAGAGATCGATATTTCTAAAGAGGTGATAGAAAAATCTAAAATACCAATCCTTGCAACCATCCCTTGGAAACGCTCTTTAATGGGGACAAGTGTTTCCGGGATAAAAACCCACCTTTCTGCTGAACTCTTAAACCCAGAAGAATTTAAAGATGGACCTATTCTCCACTTTGCCTTAGCTGCTGCAAATATCCAAAATGTGACAAGCCTTCTTAAATCTCGAGCCTTGATCCTTACCTCTGGTGATCGTGAGGATATATTAATTGCTGCGTGCCTTGCATTTTTAAGTGGGATTGATCTAGCCGGAATTGTCCTTACTGGAGGGCACCTTCCTTCTAAAGAGACAGTTCGTATTTGTCAACAAGCTATCGCTTCAGGATTTCCTATTTTACTTGTAAAAACTGACAGTTTGAGAACAGCGATTAATCTACAGAATCTAAACACCTTATCCATCAAAGAGGATCCCATCCATCGCGATCGAGTAAATAATTACATCGCTTCAAAAATAGATCCCCAATTTTTTATCTCTTTTAGGAACAACTATGAAGGGTACACCCTATCCCCTGCCGCTTTTCGTTACCGTTTAATGACAAAAGCACAAAAAGGGAAAAAAAGAATCCTCCTTCCAGAAAGTGAGGATATCCGCATTTTACAAGCCGCAGATTTTTGTATGAAAAAAGGGATCGCTCATATCCTTCTTCTTGGGGATAAAAAGCGCGTTGAAACAATTGCAGAAAATAATGGGATAAAACTATCACCTGAAATCGAAATTATTGACCCAAAGACAATGGCTCCAAACTATGTTCAGCCCCTTTTAGAAATTCGCAAACACAAAGGGCTTACCGAAAAAAATGCTATTGATTACCTTACTGACCCCATCGTTGTGGGTATGATGATGCTTTTTAATGGTGAAGTCGATGGTCTTGTTGCCGGGGCAACCACCACCACAGCACATGTCTTATCCCCTGCCTTAAAAATTCTTGGGACAAAAGAGGGGGTAAATCTTGTCTCTTCTGTGTTTTTTATGTGTATGCCCTCTGAAATTTTAGTCTATGGGGATTGCGCTGTAAATCAAAACCCCACAGCTCAAGGCCTTGCCGATATTGCCATTCAAAGTGCTGCAACAGCTAAAGCCTTTGATATTGATCCTATTGTTGCAATGATTAGCTACAGCACCCTTACCTCAGGATTTGGAAAAGAGGTAGAAAAAGTAAAAGAAGCGACAGAAATTGTCCGTAGCCGCTCTAAAGAGCTTATTTGTGATGGACCGCTTCAATACGATGCGGCAAAAGTCCCTGAAATAGCAAAGAAAAAAGCCCCTGATAGCCCTGTAGCGGGTAAAGCCTCGGTCTTTATTTTTCCCGATTTAAACACAGCAAACACCACCTATAAAGCGGTACAAAGAAGTGCTGGGGTCTTATCCATTGGTCCTATCCTCCAAGGTTTAAAAAAACCGGTTAATGATCTATCTCGAGGGGCAACTGTAGAGGACATTATTTACACAATTGCAATCACAGCAATTCAAGCCCTCTAGATGTAAAATAGACCTCTTTTGTATTTCGCTTTGCTCAAAAAAATTGCTGTTTTAATGACATAAAAGCCCTCTTAGACTATACTCTTTGAGTTTAAGGAGAACCATAATGAATTTAAGAAGCTGGTATGAGCAAGCCGATAACTCCAGAATCCTTCTTTATGTTTCTGTTGAATCAGTCACCTATTTTCTTGAAGAAATGTTTAATTACTCACATCTTACCCCTCACATCAGAGATATTTTTTCAAAGCTACAGATAATCTGCACCACTCAATATTCTATAGAAGATGACAGAAATTTTTCTCAGTTACGTGGATATGTAAAAAAAATAGAAGAGGGAGAAAAAACCCTTTCCTCTGAAGAAAAAAAAGAGATAACAACGGCCTTTTTTTCAAAATACAAAAATCAATTTCCAACATCCTATTTCTGGGTAGAATTAATACAGCAATCTCTTCTTCAAATTAAGCGCTTTTGCTATATCTATTCGGAAAAAAAATTAGAGAACCTTAATACGGTTGAACAACACCTTCATCAAGCGGAACAATTGCTTAAATTGTTAGATCCTAAGTAAATCTTGTAGCTTATGTAACACCTCATCAATGCGGGACTTTTCATTTTCATGAATATGTTTTTTTCTCCTCATTAATGTATCGATAATCCTTTCTAAATCATCGACAGCTTTTTCCCCAAGGGTCCTTAAAGAGCGTTTATCCCCTAAAATAGGGATATGTTCTTCAATACGATCAAGCATCTCCCTTTGTTTCTCCCCCTGATAAGAATCAATAATGGAAAATTTTATCGGTTCCGGAGCTGATCGAGAGGCAAGAACATAACTTACTTTTACCGGCATTTGTTTCATTTTAAGCTTTAAGTCGTCTGTAGGGAGGGCAGAGTACAATTCATAATAGGCCATAGCATTGTAGGCTGTCTTTTTTGCATTAAAGGCAAGAGATAGCCATGCAGTAAATCCAAGACCCTCTCCCCCATGTCGTTTAAAAATGTCACGGACAGCACAAATTCTTTCTCCAACTAAAATAACAGCCTGTTTCTGAATGGCTTTTAACTCTGATGTAATTTGTACCAATTGAGAAAAATCACTCTCAAATTGATGTTGAGAGGGGGATAAAGTGGCACTTTTTTCAAAGATCACTTTTAAATTCTTAATTTCACTATCGGCTAATTCATGAGGATCAAACATTGCACGAAAGCTATTGTGAGGGATAACAGTGTGTTCAGAAGGTTTTTGAGTCTCTTTATTTTTAAGGGCTAAGAATTTTTTTGCTAACAAATTTGCTTTAGACATACATTGCCTCCAACGACTTTTTTTGCTCTTTTTCCCCTGTAACCCTACGTATTAATTCTGCGGCAAGTCTTTCATAATCATAGGCTGCTCTAGATTCTGGATAGACATCACAGACAGGTTTTCCCCTTAAGACACTTCTTGAAACAGAAATATCTCTCCGAATTTTTGTTGTAAACAATTTTCCAGGGAAGGCTACATCAATAGCATTGACATAGGCTTGATTGGTAGCTCCCCGTTCATCCCAAAAGGAAAGAACCACCCCTAAGATTTCAAGGCTGTGATGCCCCCCTATTTTTTCATGGTACTCTTGTAAACGGTTTAAAGCTAAAATACTGTATGGTTCTGGAACAGCGGCAATTAACGAATAATTAGAAGCAAAAAAGGCACTTTGTGTAAGCCACCCTAAACTAGGGGGGGTGTCGATAAAGACAAAATCGTAATCCAACCCTTTAATAGCGCGTCTTAACCTCTCATGACCATAAAGATCATTAACAATAGGGGTTGTTGCCTCAACTCCATCTAAATAGACATTTGCAGGAACAATATCAAGCCCAGGGATGTGGGTATGCTTAATGACCTCAAGCATCGTTTTTTCCTCTCTTAAGACAGAGACCATTGTATCATCGTCATCGGAGCTAAATCCAAGGCCTGTACTTAAGTTTGCCTGCGCATCAAAATCAATCAGCAACACCTTTTTCTGAAATTTTTTTGCTAAAAAAACCCCTAAATGTAAAATGGTAGATGTTTTTGCTGTTCCACCTTTAAAACTACAGCAAGCGATTGTGTACATACAATTCTCCAAAGAAAGAAATCAAGAAAATGTAGCATACATTTTTGCTCAAGATGAGTCAATAGATCTTTTTAGCCACTGCACAGGGGGACTTTATGAATGTTATTTTTTGCCAAGAAATAACATAAATGCCTCCTTAGCTGGTGCACTTTCACTATAAGAGCGAATCAGTTCAATCTGTTTAAACCCTGCCTCACTTAATAAAGATCTAAATTCAAACTGACTATACCACCGCAAAAAAAGCTGTTTTTCCACCATCTCTAAAAGATCTTTTTTAAGCCATGTTTCATATCGTATTTTTCCTGTAATCACTTGATTTACCTGATCGTGATGACTTTTTTCTCTCCGAATATACCGTTGCTTTGTTCTTGCATCTTTTAGATCAGAGGCTATCACCCAATGATCTGTAGCAAAGTTAACCCCCGTCCAAGGGAGGAAAAGGGCAATTGATAGCACTCCATCTTCCCTAAGACTTGTATAAAGCTTTGACAAAAGCCTTACTGCATCGTCTCTGTCAGAAATCATCTGAAAAGATCCTAAACTTGAATAGATAAGATCAAATTCCCCTTTAATTTCTAATTCGTCAAGTTTCATTAAGGAAACATCGACCTCTAGATTCACTTCTAAAGCCCTTTGTTTTAATAAAGTCATCAATTCTAAAGAGCATTCGATCCCAGAAACTCCTAATCCTTCTTTAACAAAAGGTAAAAGAAGGCGCCCACTTCCACAAAAAAGTTCTAAGGCTTTTCCCCCCTGTTTAACGATCAAGCGGTGGTAAAATAGGTACTCATCTTTATCCATATAGGGGGACCAAAAGTCATAAAGAGTTGATAAAAAGGTGGTTGTTTTTTGTCCCATAGTCCCTCAGAACTCTATAATGTAAAGTTGTTAGATTTTTTACACAAAAATATTCTCCCCCTTGATTTTTCTATAAAATATAGAGACTATCGCTTTTATGAAATGTCTCATCGATGTTTTTTTTTCTTTCTTTCATTTCTGACTATCTATTTGCTATTTTTGTCCCCCTCTGCTATTACAAATTTATAGTGCATACTTATTAAGGGTGTGCTACAATTAAGTCCTATTTTTTTAAAGTGATCTAACTATGCGCAAACAATCCCTTTTGATTCTTTTTTTTATTCTCCCCTCCTTATTCTTTTCGTGCTCAGGGGGAAAAGACGTTATCCTTAATAATTTAAGTGAAAAAGATGCCAATGTCATCATTGTTTTTCTTTCAAGCAAAGGGATCCTTGCGTCAAAAATAAGCGTTGCAAGTACAGGTGCTGGATCTGATAGCTCTGCAGCAAAATTTAACCTAGAGGTCCCATCAAATAAAAGTGTCGAAGCTATGGCCTTATTAAACCAAAACGGTCTCCCTCAAAAACAAGGAACCACCCTTTTAGACCTTTTTGGGAAAAGCAGTTTTATGTCTACTGACAAAGAGGAGACCATTCGATATCAAGCAGGTCTTTCTCAGCAAATTGCAAATGTCATCTCTATGATCGATGGGGTCATTTATGCAAATGTCCAACTTTCCTTTCCAGATAGCGGAGAATCCCTAACTGATGGAGGTGTTGCTCAAAAACCTACAGCGGCTGTGTTTGTTAAACATCAAGGGGTAATGGATGAACCTAACAATCACCTTGTCCTAAAAATTAAGCGCCTTGTCTCAGGAAGTGTTCAAAATCTATCTATTGACGATGTTACCGTTGTCTCTGATAAATCCCGTTTTACTGACGTTTCTCCGAGCAACCCTTTAACCCTTTACACTGCCTCTCATGGCGATGAACAAGTAAAAATTTGGTCCATCATCATGAATAAAAGCTCCACAGGGAAATTTAGACTCTTTTTCTTCTTTCTTATGGTCATAGTTCTTCTCCTTGCAACAGCTCTTGGATGGCTTGTATGGAAAATATATCCCATTTTAAGAAGTGGCGATGGTTTTAAAAAATTATTAACCATTGCCCCTTTTAGTCAAAATATTCAAGAGCCCCAACTCCCGCAAAAACCCTCTTCTGAGTCTACAAGCAACGAGTCATAATGGATCGACAAAATGTCCTTGCACTGCATTTTAAATTTGCATCCCTTTCTAAAGAAAAAAGAGCTTCCCTTACATCTTTTCTTCCGGAGACTCTTCAATCAGCTCTTAAAGAAAGCTCTGTCTCCCAACACATCCTCCCTATTTCTTTGACCATTGAAAAACTTGCACGAAGAATTCATATCTCTCATTTCATAGACTTTCTAGCCTTGGTGAGTCCATCAGAAAAATCTTTTTATATCGCTGCCTTCCCTGAGTATAAACAACTCCAATTTTCAAAAGAGGCCACAATCTTTAGACACTTAACTTCTAAAAAATTTTCTGATGCTGTTTTACACACCCTTTTTGAAAAAGCCTTGATAGGATTTCCCCCCCCTACCTACTATCCTTTCCACCCGCTGATAGAAATTCTTGGAGATACAGGGGTTGCCCTTGAAACCTTAATTCACTACCTTGGGCTTTTTGATATTGCTATTGAAGTCAAAACACTCCTTTCTAAAAAAACCCTAAAAGAACTTCAACAGGCTTTTTCTCCTCAAGAGGTCACCTTTTTAAACACCCTTTCAGCAACTTCTGCAAAATCAATTTTTCCTATCTACTTAGAACGATACAATGGAGATAAAGATCAACTGAAAGAATTCATTTTAGAAAGGGGGATCTACCGCTTTGTTCAAGGGATTTATTCAATGCCCTCCCAATATCATTTTTTGATCACCTACTTTGTTCCAAAAAAGATCAGTGATCAAGTCAACCAGTTGCTCAAACAAAAACACCTCTTTTCAATTGATTACTACAATTGGGAAGAAGATATCCTTACCACGTGGAGATTTTTATGCACCTATTCACAATCAATGAATCGTTAAAAGTCCATGCAGGGAAGAACAAAATCCCGAAAAAGGATTTTGAAGCGGTCATAGCTTCCATAACCCTTCTAGAAGAGGCTCAAAAAGAAGCTAAGGCTATTATTGAAAAAGCCCATTTAGAAGCAAAAGCAATTCATGAAAGTGCGTATAAAAAGGGCTTTGAAGAGGGGTTAGAGCCTTACAACACCCACATCCTTTATTTTGATGACAGGATTAAAACGCTTCGTCATGAACTTCAAAAGGCCATCCTCCCCTTAGTTATGCAAACAACAAGACAAATTGTAGGAGAGGGGCTAAATAACTTTCCAGAGATGATCGTTGATGTGGTGACAAAGGCCATAAAAGCAGTATCAGGAAGCCATCAAGTGAAACTTTTTGTCAATAAAGCTGACCTTGCTGTCCTTGAAGAAAAAAAACTAGATCTTCAGCAACTATTTGAAAGGATCGAGATCTTTACAATTGAAGAGCGCAAAGATGTTGAAAAGGGGGGGTGCATTATTCAAACAGAAAAAGGAATTCTTAACGCCAACCTTGAAAATCAGTATATTGCTTTAGAAAATGCTCTTAAAAAAACACTTAAAACAGAGTAATTTAATTCAATCTATTTGAGATTATAATCCAGATAAGGTATAAAGGTAAGTTATGGCCTTTTTTAAATCAAAACCATTTTTAATTTTTCTCATTATTGGATTTATGTGTGCCCCTTTAGCTCTTTTTGGAGAAGGGGGAGACTTTTCTCCTCAAGTAGAACAAACCTCTGCTGTAAAACAACCTACTGTTGTCACTCAAGTAGCTGTTATTGCAGCAATGACCCTTATGCCCTATGCGGTAATGCTCCTTACCTCATTTTTAAAAATGGTCATTGTTTTGTCCCTACTTCGTCAAGCTTTAGGGGTTCAAAACTCCCCTCCTAACCAAGTGATTAATGGCATTGCCATTTTAATGGCCGTTTATGTGATGTTTCCTACAGGGCTTGCTATGTATGAAGCGGGTCAAAACTATATTCAGAATAATGCGCCCAAGGGGGGTGAGGTTTTCACCGCTCAAACTGCTCAATACATTGTCGGCATTGCAGAAAAAACAAAGGAACCCTTAAGGGTTTTTTTAACAAAAAATTGTTCTCCAAAACACAGGGAATATTTCTATAAACTTGCGAAAAAAAAGTTTCCCCCTTCCTATCAAGATCAACTTAAAACTAAGGATTTCATTGTTTTAATCCCCTCTTACATCACCTCACAAGTCAAAGGGGCCTTTGAAATTGGGGTTTTAATTTATTTACCCTTCTTTGTCATCGATCTTGTGACCTCAAATATTTTATTAGCAATGGGGATGATGATGTTGTCTCCCTTAACTATTGCCCTCCCTTTAAAGCTTTTACTTTTAGTGATGATCGATGGATGGACACTACTTGTAGAAGGTATTGTCTTATCCTATAGGTAAAAGTATATGTTTCAAGCAGAGGTTGTCCAATTAGCCTATCGAGCACTGTTACTGATCTTAATTCTTTCTGGCCCCCCTATTTTAATCAGCATGATTTTTGGTCTTACAGTAGCTATTTTTCAAGCTGCAACGCAAATTCAAGAACAAACCCTTTCTTTTACAATCAAATTGGTCGCTGTCATCTTTACTCTCTTTATTATGGGTGGATTTTTAGCTGGACAAATTGTTCAGTTTGCAAATGCGATTTTTCTAAACTTCTATAAATGGGGTATATAACAATGTTATGGATGATAGCTTTCTCAATCTAATTGCAAACATCAAAAACATTGACTACAACCAGTTATTGTTACTCCTTCTTTTAGCCTTTATGCGCCTTGCAACCATTTGTTCTATTGCCCCATTTTTAGGAGCAAAACTTGTTCCCGCACCGGCAAGAGTTGCCCTTGCAATGTCATTAACATTGGTCCTTCTCCCAACAATTATTTTTAATAGCACCACCGATTTTTCTACCCTTCAATCCTACCTTATCCTCTTTTCTTTAAAGGAAATTATGATTGGTTTCTTACTTGGTTTTTTATCCTCTGTCCCCTTTTTCATCGCGCAAAGCGCCGGTATTTTTATTGACTTTGCCCGTGGAGCATCCAGTATGATGGGGCAAGATGCAACAACTCAAACTCAAGTTTCAACCATCGGTATTTTTATGAATTACTACCTTGTGGTCCTGTTTTTTTCTCTAGGGGGGCCATTACTGTTTTTTTCTGCTGTTGAAAACTCCTTTAATATCCTTCCCGTCGATGGATTTTTGCCCCTTGCCTTCTATGATAAACATAACGTTCTTTGGCTTCAAATCATCGATCTTATGAACCAAGTATTTAAAATCTCCATTCAACTATCTGCGCCGGCACTTCTTGCCATTTTAATGGCTGAAGCCTTTCTTGGAATAGCTAATCGCTTAGCCCCAAACGTTCAGATTTCCTTTTTAGGTATGCCCTTAAAATCTCTCCTTGGTCTCACCCTTCTTTGGGCTGGCTGGTATGTCCTTACCAATAAATTAAGTGAGTATTCCATTGCTTGGATTGATAAAATGAATCTTCTATTCAATTAAATGACCTTATTTTGAGTACATTTTTTGAAAAATATACAAAGATCGTTTCACTTGAAATCCTTGTCTGTTCTTGTCTTAAGAGGCATGCAAAAACATTCCCTTAATTAAGATAAGGATTTTTAGGTAAAAAAGATTGACAGTTTTTAAATAGAAAGATATTCTTATTCCAATGTTTTAAAAGATCAATGTTTTTTTAAACTAAACAAAAAGAACCTAATTAAATGGGAGAATAAAGGGAATGAATACTAAACTAAAAAAATTTTTGCCTTTGTTTGCATTAGCTAGTTGCTTAAGTGTAACTTCAGTTTTTGCAGATGATACAAATACTATGACACCAAAAGCTCAATACTCAGTTGCTCCGGCTAAAAATCCAGGGGGCGATGATGCTCTTGCATTTTTTATCCAAGCAGCCTATACCTATTGGGTTCCATACCAAGAGGGCAATAACATTGCTTTTTCAGGAAACGCAGCAAATGCTGAGCCAGGGAACGTTATTCGACCTAATGTTACAGGTGTAAGTGGATTTAAAGTTGGAATTGGTGCAAACACAATGCATGATGGATGGATGGTTGCATTAAACTATGCTTGGTTCTACAATCCAGCAACATTGCAGTATAATTCATTACAAACAGAAGGGGGATACTTACCTACTTACGATTCAACAGAAGTAGACACACTTTCTCCAATACAATCCCAATGGAAAACTCAATTCAATAGAATTGATGGACAACTTGATAGAACATTTTATGCAGGCCACTACTTGACATTTCGCCCTTGGTTAGGTCTTTTAGGTGCTTGGGAAACTCAAAACCTAAATCTAGTACAAAATGCAAATGGATCAACTGTCCAAACAGACACTGTGAATTGGGAGCAATCATGGTGGGGAATTGGGCCTTATGCAGGAACTGAAGGGGCTTTTTACTTCACAAACGAGTGGGCTCTTTACATCACATCTGGGGCTTCATTGCTTCTTTCTAACCATAGCCTAACTCAGTATGAGCTTCAAGGAGGCGGTCTTAGCTACAACTTAAAGGATAATTTCTACAATGTTGAGCCAATGATTGAATCTATGCTTGGACTTCGTTGGGATTCATTCTGGACAGATTGGGCGCTATGCATCGACCTAGCTTGGGATATGCAAACCTACTTCTCGCACAATGGGTTTCAAAACTATAACAACCCAATGGGAGTTATGGGGAACTACTCAATGCAAGGTTTAACAGCTTCTGTAAAAGTAAGCTTCTAATAAATAGATACGCTTTATATAAGTCTTGATCAAAAAACACATTTATCTAGAGATAAGTGTGTTTTTTTTACCCCTCCCGTTTACATGTACTTTACTCAAATTACGAGCGAACTTTATTGACACAATTAGAAATACAAAGTATCCTTATTCAAATTTTAAAAGATCTAAATCAAGAGGTAAAACTATGAGAGCAATAACTCCAATAAAGAATTTTTTTCTTCTTTGGTCTTTTTTAAGTTGCATTCACCCTTGTTCACTTTTTGGTACTGAGCCTCCCTTTTTAGATCAAAAAACGCCCTCATACATGCCCATATCCACCCCTTCTCACCTTGATTTTGGTTTTTTTGTTGAAGGAGCTTACACACTTTGGGTCCCATATCAAGAAGGCAATGCCATTGCTTTTTCAGGGAATACAAGCGATGTGGAAAGGGGAAATGTCCTTAGACCAAGGACAAAAGAGTGTAGCGGCTTCAAAGTGGCTCTTGGGGTACACACTCCCCATGATGATTGGACCGCTTCTTTGGAGTATACATGGTTTTTCAACCCAGGCTTTTTTTCCTATGGAAGGCAAAATATAGATCAATCCTATCGCCTAACCTTTGATCCTTTAGAAACTGGAACTGCTCATTACATAGAAAGTCGTTGGAAAAGCAATTTCAACAGAATTGACGGTACACTTGATCGTTCATTTTATCTTGGCAACTATTTTACATTCTCCCCTTCAATGGGCCTTTTAGGGGCATGGGAAACTCAAATACTGGATCAAAATGGGATCATCTCTAGCGCTTATAATGAGGATACTTGGAAGCAGTCATGGTGGGCAATAGGCCCCTATGGAGGGGCAGAGACAGCCTTTTTCTTCACAAGGAGCTCATCTTTTTATGTAACCCCTTCTGGAGCGTTACTTTTAGCAAATCATACTCTTTTTCAATCAGGGAGTGAGCACTCAGATTACGCCTTCAATCAAAAGGATTGCTTTTACAATGTTGAACCGATGATTGAGATTCTCCTTGGATTGCGCCAAAACCTATCTTGGACGCAATGGGCCCTTTGCTTTGACGTTGCATGGCAACTGCAAACCTATTTTTCTCATAATGGCTTTCAAAGCTATTCAAATCCAATGGGCGTCATGGGGAACTATTCAATGCAGGGACTTTCTGCATCCGCTACACTTTCCTTTTAGTTCTTGGATTCCTATTGACAAAGTTATATAGTTAAAAATATAGTTTTGTAATCGCTGTTTGGAGCTTCATGAATCCCCTTGTTCACTTAAATCGATTTCTTTTCCTTGTTCTTTTTTGTTCACCCTCATTTCTCTTTTCTGGCAACACTAAAAAGCCCCATTTTACCCCTGAAAATGGCAAGCTTCTCAATAGAAATGCCCTATCTATTCCAAGGCCCTATTACAGAAGAGATGAGCAAGCCTCCTTTATTTTTTCCCTTTCATACACCTACTGGGTTCCATATATAGAAGGACTCATCCTTGCAAATTCTCCTTTTCCTCAAGGATCTAACACTTTATCTTTCATCAATACAGTCACCCCCTCCTTTAGTGGAAAAAGTGGTTTTCAAGTAGAGGTAGCCAAATACCTTCATTTTGATGATTGGAAATGCTCAGCTGGCTACACTTGGTTTTATAACGCCCCACCCTATTCTTTTACTCCTTTGAACCCATCAAACAGCTATGTCTCTCCTTGGATAGAAGGTTCATATACAACGATTGCGACCCTTAACTCTAGATATACAAATCAATTCAACTGCTTAAGGGGAACATTAGACCGAAGTCTTGCCATTTCTCCCGATTTCATCTTTACCCCATTTGGAGGGGTTATTGGTGCTTGGGAAACCTCCCATCTACAGATCGATGCACATATTCAACTATCCCCTTCAGATTTTTTACCCTACACAGTTGATAATACGATGTACTGGTGGTGTATTGGCCCTTATGGTGGCGTTGAACTTGGATATACATGGATCAAAAACACCTTCCTTTTTTTAAAAGTGGCCTCCTCAATCAACCTTGCTAAAAAAGATTTTTGGCAATACCAAGATACCCCCACCGGAAGTTCTTTATCTTCCTTCAATATTCAAGATCATCTATGGTCTGTTGAGCCCATGTTTAGTCAGCAACTTGGAATTAAACTTAACTGCCCTTTGAAAGATCTCTCTGTTTTTTTTGATCTTTCTTGGGAAATGCAAACGTGGTTTAGCCATATGGGATTTTATACCCCAGGCAATCAAATGGGCCTTTCAGGAAACTATTCTATGCAAGGACTTACCGCTTTGTTTGGAATCATTTTCTAAAAAAGAGATTGACTCTATTGAAACAAACGTTTACATATATCTCTACAGTGAAAAAAAAAATGTCTAGGAGACTTAATGAAAAAGAAATACTTATTAGCAACCATACTTATATCCTCAATAGGATTTGCTTCCCCATCGCCAATGTATAAAAACACAAAAGCTGAAGTTCCTCAAGAGCCTTCTCGCAACCCATTTTTAGACTATTCAGTAGGTTTAGATAATAACATCTCCTATACTTTTGGAGTCGGTATTTTAGCTATTAAACCGGTTTCTAATGTTGAAATCGGCCACCTAGGCTATGTGCCTGGAGGGACACTTCCCTTTGATCCACAAGGATCTATTAGTCCAAACAACTCTTTAACAATGGCCCTTTATGGCTTTTCTTTAATCAGTGTAAAGCATGCAGAACTGCTGTGCCGACTTGAAGGGACCTATTTCAAAAAAAATCCAGAACTTTCAGAATTTAAAGAGACCCAAGACCAAGCGATCTTTTTGCACGATGTCTTTTCTAAAGACAACGAATCCATTGGGTATCAAGCAATGCATTACGATCAATCCCTTACACAAGCCAATATTTATATCGGTTTAGCAGGGTACTCCCTACAGTATAAAAAATCATTCTTGCAAAGTTATTACGGCCTTTCTTATAGCTATTTAGACTATAAAAGTACAATTACAGGGTTAGATGATTCAATAAGTGCTGCTTCCAATACCCAAACAGGATACCAGTCCTCAGTTGGTGGGGGTATTTGGGGAGAGATTGAAGCAGGGGTCATCCTCTTTGAGTCTAAAGATGTTGCCTTCATGATTTCAAATAGATTTAGACAAGGATCTGAAGCAGTAAAAACTCTTGGATACCTCACAAAGTTTAAAATTGAACCCTCTGAAGGGGACATCCTCCAAGATCATAGCTCTGCTTTAGACCGTTGCTCCTACTCATTTTATCAAGAAAATAAACTCGGGTTTTCTCTTGTTTCTAAGCCTACAGCTGATGAACCTGCTCTTTTCCGTTTAGAAGGGGGGATTACCACCTTATTACAACAAGGAAAAGACCTCATTCAGAAAAAAGGCAATGGGGTTGCTGGAGATTTTTACATTCCAGGTCTATACCTTGGCCTTTCCTACACGATGTAACCATCGATTGTTGCTAGTATAATATAAAAGAGACTTAAAATATTTTAAGTCTCTTTTACTTTAATAAAGCTTTCAATGCCTTTATATATTTTTCAACATCTTGTTCATCATTATAGATCCCTAAACTTATACGAAGGACAGCATCGAGTCCTAAATGTGTTAGTAAAGGCTGAGCACACAGATTTCCTCCCCTCACTGAAATCCCCTCTAAAGACAAAAATGTGGATAGATCCACTGGATGAAGGCTATTAATTGTAAAGGATAGGATAGATGAACCTTTACATTGTGGATCCAAAAATGTGACCGATCCTTGCATTTGATCATACAATTGAGATGAAAGGCAATACTCGCCTTTTTCAATCTTTTCTAATCCTATCTCTTGAATAAAGTCTATCGCACTTCCCAAACCCAAAATAGAAGCAATCATCGGGGTCCCTGCCTCAAATTTATGGGGAGGCTTTCTATAGGTTACTGTCGATCCAATCCTTTCAACCATCCCCCCCCCTCCATGAAAGGGCTCCATCTTTTCAAGTAAGTTGTATTTTCCAAAAAGGACCCCTACACCCGTGGGTCCATACATTTTATGGCCTGAAAAAGCATAAAAATCAACATCTAGATCTTTCATATTTACTTTGTGATGGCCCACCACTTGCGCACCATCGGCAACAACCACTGCAGAAAAAGTGTGTGCTATTTTTATGATTTCTTTAAGTGGGGTTAACGCCCCAATGACATTTGATTGATGGGTCATTGCCACAATTTTTGTCTTATTCGAGATCTTGTTTTTAAAATCTTCAAGATCTGTGAAGGGGATAAAGCAAGCCTTTTTCCGATCACAAAGAAGTTTCCATGGCAGATAGTTGGAGTGGTGCTCATAGATAGAAACCAAAACTTCATCGCCCTCATTGACCTGTTTTTCTCCATAGGCATAGGCCACTAAATTGAGACTTTCAGTTGCTGAATGGGTAAAAATCACCTCTTGTGCATCACACCCTATAAAATAGGCTACTTTTTCTCGCACTTTTTCTAGTCGATGTGTCGCCTCTAATCCTTCTTTATACAGTCCCCTGTGAACGGTTCCATATTCTTGAGAATAAAAACGGGTCATTGTATCAATTACAGATCTAACCTTGTGTGTTGTGGCTGCTGAATCAAGATAGATAAGCTCTTTTCTTGTTGAAAAAATTGGAAAATGCTCTTTCATTGGTCTATTAACCTTAAAAAGGATTTATAAATTTCTTTTTCTCCAATTTCATTAAGAAAAAAAGCTAAAAAGGCCCTTTTTACTAAATCTATAGCCCCTTGTTTTGAAATGCCTCTCGACATTAAATAAAATAAAGCCTCTTCATCGATCATCGAAACTGTGGCCCCATGAGATGCTTTTACATCATCGGCAAACACCTCTAAATTAGGTTTTGAAAAACCCGAAGCCTTTTCTCCGATGAGTAAATGTTTAGAAAGCTGGTAGCTATCTGTTTTTTGTGCCACCTTATCCACATAGATTTGCCCCTCAAAACTTGCCCTTGCTTTATCGTGACAAACCCCTTGATAGTGTTCCCTTGATGTTGCTTCATAAGCCAAATGGGAGGTGTGGGCAATAAAAGAAATATCTGCATCTTTTGATCCATTCCAAAAGCCCTGTAAATGACTTTTTGCCCCTTTTTCTAAAAGGTAGGCAGAGATCTCACTTTTAAAAGATCTTGAACCTAAAGTCCCAGTTGTATGAGTAAAACAGCCGCCTTGCTTTACTGTCACTTTTGTATCTAAAAAAAGATCATTGTCATGATCTATTGTACCTGTTTCAAAAAAGGAGACTTGAGCTTCCCTTTCAAGGGCAATGTCGATACAACTATTAATACAATTATCCTTTCCTTGTACCTCCATTGTATGAAAAAAGGTGGTTTTTACCCCTTTTCCCACAAAAATCTGAATCCGTGGAGAGAAAAATTTTTTGTTATTGATATAGTGTTGCGCTATTTTTATCAAAGGGGTTGAGTGATGGACAAATAGACAAAAGACTTGATCACTGCACCCTCTATTGAATAAAGAGAAAAAGCCCTCTTCTTTGACTAGCATTTTTTCAAAACGATTTTTTAAAAATAGGCCATATTTTTGTAACGCTTGATCCAATGAAAGAAGCTCTACCCCCTCCCCTTCAACGGAAAATGAAAACCCTTCTGAAGAAATCCCTTCAAAATGTTCCAAAGAAATCCCTTTCAATGAAATGGTTTTACTTAACGCCTTTTTCTTTGCCTTCATCTGTAGGTCGGATAAAAAGGATTGTGAAGAAGGTTGTTCAAGAAGGGTTAAAAGCATTGGCTATACCCCATCTCTTCTAATTCCATGGCTAAAGTTTTATCGCCAGTTTTGACAATTTTTCCCCCTTTCATGACAAAAATCACATCAGGCTCTATATAATCTAGTAAGCGTTGGTAGTGAGTAATAAGAATTATCGATTTATCCCCTCTTTTAAAAGAATTGACCCCTGAAGCAACCACTTTTAACGCATCAATATCAAGGCCAGAGTCGGTTTCATCCAAAATAACACATTTTGGATCTAAAATTTTCATCTGTAATATCTCATTTTTCTTTTTTTCCCCACCTGAACAGCTTTCATTTAATCCACGATCAAGAAATAAGGGGTTTACTTCCATTTCTACAGCAATCTTTTCGACCCATTTTCTAAATTCCCCTTTTTCAATTTCTTTATGAACCCCTTGATAGGCTGCATGTAGAAAATCAATAAATGAAAGACCTGCAATCTCTATAGGGTACTGAAAACTGACAAACAACCCTTTTTTTGCCCTTTCTTCTCCCTCCATAGAGGTTAAATCCTCTCCATCAAAAAGGATTTTACCCAATACTTCATACAAAGGGTGTCCAGATAATGCTTTTGCAAGTGTGGATTTCCCCGCACCATTAGGACCCATAATTGCATAGACCTTCCCTTTTTCTATTTTCATTGAAAGATCGTTTATAATTTCTGTATCAGAAGTTCTTACAAACACATTTTCTAGCTCTAACATCATCTATCCCACCGACCGTTCTAATTTTAAGGTTAATAATTTTTCTGCCTCTACTGCAAATTCTAAGGGAAGCTTTGCTATGACGTCTTTGCAAAATCCGTTAACAATCAAATTAATGGCATTTTCTTTTGAAATGCCCCTTGATTCTAAGTAAAAAAGTTGCTCTTCACTCATTTTTGACGTGGAGGCTTCATGCTCAATACTTGCAGTGTTGTTATGGACATCAATATAAGGGAAGGTGTTAGCGCTGCAAGAGTTTCCCACAAGCATAGAATCACATTGTGTGTAATTTCGAGCATTTTTTGCCTTTGAAGAGACATGAACAAGGCCCCGATAGGTGTTATGAGAGTTATCCGCCGATATCCCTTTTGAAATAATGGTAGAAGAGGTGTTTTTTCCTTTGTGGATCATCTTTGTCCCAGTATCAGCTTGCATGAAGCCATTTGTCAAAGCCACAGAATAAAACTCTCCTACAGACTCATCCCCCTCTAAGATACACCCTGGATATTTCCATGTAATAGAGGCTCCAGCTTCTACTTGAGCCCAGGAAATTTTTGAACGATACCCTTTACACCGCCCTCTTTTTGTTACAAAGTTGTAAATCCCCCCCTTACCTGTTTTTGGATCTCCACTGTACCAATTTTGAACGGTAGAATACTTAATCTCTGCATGGTCAAAAGCAACAAGCTCAACTACAGCTGCATGTAATTGATTTTTATCATAGGCAGGAGCTGAACACCCCTCTAAATAACTTACATATGAGCCCTTTTCAGCAATAATTAATGTCCTCTCAAATTGTCCTGTCTCTTTTTCATTGATCCTAAAATAGGTGGATAATTCAATAGGGGACCTTACCCCTTCTGGGACATAGACAAATGATCCATCAGAAAAAACAGCAGAGTTTAAAGCGGCATAAAAATTATCGCCGATGGGGACAACACTTCCTAAATATTTTTCTATAATTTCTGGGTATTTTTGTATAGCTTCAGAGATGGAACAAAGAACGACCCCTGCATCTTCAAGGACCTTATGAAAGGTGGTCCCTAAAGAAACGGAATCAAAGACCACATCGATGGCTACATTTGCCAATCTTTTCTGCTCCTCTAAAGGGATCCCCAACTTTTCAAAGGTGCGGAGAATCTCTGGATCTACCTGATCCAAATGGGCAAGTTTGGGCTTATTTTTCGGAGCGGCATAATATGAAATATCTTGAAAATCAATTGGAGGGAACGTGGTATTACTCCAAGAGGGGGGAGTCATTGCTAAAAATTTTTTATACGCTTTTAACCGGAATTCCAACATGAATTCTGGCTCTTGTTTCATAGAAGAAATTTTTCGAATGATCTCTTCAGAAAGCCCCTTTTCAAACACTTCTGATTCAATGTCTGTGTGAAAGCCGTATTTATAGCTCTCCTTTTCTCTTAAAATTTCTTGAGTTGTCATGATTCCTATTGTAGAGGTTCTTTAGATAACCCTCAACTCTAAAAATTATTTAACCTTAGGAAAGTTGACGTAGTCTTTGGGAATACTTTTTTTATACTCTGGGTGCAACATCGCTTGAACAAAATAACGAAGCTGATCAGGAGAAACAATTTCTTTTATATTAACCGTCTCATTTGGTTTTATTGATATCCCCTCAGATAAAATAGCGCGGGGGGATTCACAAGGGGCTGCATACCATCCCACTTTTATTCTACTTGTATAGGTTTTTTGCGAACATTGATCCCCTAATGTCTTTAACTCCACATACCCCGAGATTCTATTGAGCTCTCTACTTAAGAATCCAAATGAAATGAAGGACAAACAATTTAATCCAATCTGAACCACTAGGGCAATTAATGCTTTCCATGGTGTCCCCTCTTTCCACATCCTATCGACTTCTTCACAAAACGATTTTTTAAACCCTACTCCAGAGACAATAAGAAATTTACAAACTAAGACTCCAATACATTTAAAAAAAATATTATGAAAGATATTGCTGAAAAGCATACCTAACCCTTTACCCCACTCAATAAAAAAGTCCTTACGATTTGAAGGTGCATATAGATATTGACGCCCTTCAAAAGTACGCGTTGCTAGAATTAAATGAGTGCTATTTTGTCCTTCTGCAGGCTCATCTAACAACTTTCTAACGCCGTAAATATAGTTATCTTCTTGATTTTTTGAAGAGACAAAAACACATTCCCATTCTTCTAATGGTTTTTCTTCAAGCTCCTTTTTATAAAAATCTTTATTATATGCAGCAGATGTTCCCCTAATTGCGTTGCGACAAGTTTGTGTATAGATAGAAACATTAACTGTGCTTTCTATCATTTTCCCTACCCCCTTAAAGCATTTACATCCAAACAAATATCTTCTTGCGGTACAGATTTATTAATCTTATACTTGTCATCCATAAACTGCCACAGATAGCTCCTAATCAATCCTTCTTCAACATCCCTTGTTAAGCTGATTCCAATAGGCTGCTGTTGCTTTTGATTAAATGCTCCCAATATAACCTCATTCTCTTTTAAAGCTACCCAAGGCATATGACAAGGGAGCATGACATCATAACACATTACCCGTTTCCGTAAAGATAAATCCTTTAAGTCTTTATGAGTCATACCTAACGACCAACGTTCTAAGAAATTGATACATCTATTTATCCTTACCGATAAAAAGCCGCAACTTAAAAAACCAAAAATTCCCAGTATCATTTGAGGGATGATCACAAGAAGCGCTTTCCACGGAGAGCCTGCTTTCCACATTCTATCTGCATTCTCCTTTACAATGGGCTTAAATTGTACCCCTACTAAAGAAAAGAATTTAATAAACAGCACCTTTATACACTTTATAAAAAGATTATGGACAACGCTATAAAAAGCTAATACAAAAGAATGCCCCCAGTGAGTAACCCTCCCTTTTACAGAATTTGAATCATGCTTATAAAGAAAAAGCTCCCCACAAATCTTTGCTATGGATAAGTCTTTTTTACAAGTGCGTGGAGTTTCTGCTGTAATCTGAAATAACTTTTTACCGTTTGGTACTGGATACCTAAATTGATTAGGTGCTAATAATTGAGAATCAGGATCGGTGTCCTCTTGGGTAACAGGGACTATAATTTTACAAAAAAAATAAGCGGAAAGCTCATGCATAAAAAAATCCTTTATTCTTTGCTAACATTGTAAATAAATAAGCTTTACACTTCAACTATTTATCGTTGATTTAAAAGTATGTGCAACAAAAAGGTCTTTTTCTGTGTCAATCCCCATCAAATTCTCATAAGTGACTGACAATTTGATTGTTAAACCATGCTCTAACCACCGAAGCTGCTCTAGCACTTCAACCCCTTCCAAAAAAGATTTTTCTAGCCCTTTTATCCTTTCTAGGGCACTTTTTGTAAATGCATACAACCCAATATGTTTAAAGTACTTAGCCCCATCCCCCCTTTCATAAGGGATTAAAGATCGGGAAAAGTATAGAGCTTTTCCTTCTATATCAGTGACAACTTTTACAACAGAGGGCTCCTCCCCCTCTTTTTTATCAATTTCCTTTTTTAAAGTCCAAATATCGCAGTTGCCTACCCCGCTCATCAAACTCATTATCACCTCTTCATTGATAAAGGGTTCATCCGCCTGCCAATTGACAAAATACTCGGCTGTTATCCCAAGGGTTTCTATGGCTGCAATCATCCTTAAAGTGCCATTTGGAAGTAAAGGATCGGTAATAACCCCTTTAACCCCATGGGCATGGGCAAGATCGACCACTTCTTGACTGCATCCTGCCACAATGACCTCATCAAAAAGGGAGACTTTTTTTGCAGCCTCAATTGTGGTTCCAAGGAGGGTTTTGTCCCCCAGTTGAGCAAAGATCTTTTTATGAAATCTTTGGGAGTTAACTCTTGCAGGGATGATACAAACAATCTTCACAGCTGGCTCTTGTGTAAAAGTGAAGATACAACATACTTGATTCCCTCATTAAATGCTACTTTAGGAGAAAAATCAAGGATTTCTTGAGTCTTTTTTACCTCTAAACTGTACCTACGATCGTGACCCTTTCGATCTTGGATAAAAGTGATCTTACTTTCTGACCTTTTCCCTGTTTGCCTAAAGATTTCTTCACAAATGGCTTCACATACTTCAATGTTAGTCCTTTCATAGCCACTTCCAATATGATAGATCTCACCAAATGCCCTTCTCTTAAGAATCTTCATAATAGCTATAGAGTGATCCCTAACAAACAACCAATCCCTTTTATTCTTTCCATCTCCATAAAGGGTTAAATCTTCTCCTGCCAACGCTTTAATCGTCATCGAAGGGATTAATTTCTCCTGATTTTGATAGGGGCCAAAGTTATTACCGGATCTAGAAATAGTCACACTTGCTCCATAGGTTCTTCTATAGGCTTGACAAAACAGATCTGCAGAAGCTTTAGAGGCTGCATATGGGGAGCTTGGATGGAAAGGGGCATCTAAAGTAAAGCTTGGTTCTGAATCTGAAAGATCCCCATAAACCTCATCGGTTGAAATATAATGAAAATGTGTTTTTGGATACTTTTGTTGGATTTGAAGTAAATGGATGGTCCCCAAAATATTTGAATGGATAAAAGGGAGTGGGTTTTCAATACTTCTATCTACATGAGTTTCAGCGGCAAAATGAACCACAGCATCAAAAGAGTGGGTGGCAAACAACCTTTCTAGAAAATCCTTATCACAAATATCTCTAATATAGGATTGAAGACGGGGGCTCTGTAAAAGATTGTTTTTATTCCCTGCGTAGGTTAAAAGGTCTATGTTAACAATTTCCCAATCCGATCCTTCTAAAAGACATCGAATAAAGTCTGAGCCCATAAAGCCATAGCCCCCAGTAACTAAGATCTTCATTTTCTTGTACCCTTCCCCCATCGACGGGCAAAATACTCTTCTACCCCCTCCTGCCATGATCGAATAGGTCCCTTTAAAACCTCTTCTATCTTTTTTGTCGATAACACAGAGCGACAAGGTCGAAGGGCCGCCCTTTTTAGGTCTTTTTGAAGTACAGGTTCAATATGGGTGCAGGCATAAGGGAGCTGATATGTGTCCATAAGCTCTTTTATAAAGGTTAACAGTTCAAAACGGGAACAAAATCCTTTGTTTACAAAATGAAATACCCCCTCTTTATCTAAAAGAGATAAAATAGCGGTTGCAAGATCCTCACTACATGTTGGAGTAGAGACTTGATCAATGGGAGATAGGCACCTTTTGTTTTCCTCCAAATAGTGTTTCATCGACTCAATAAGGCCATCTTTTCCATATCCATAGACACTTGCAGTGCGGACACACACAGCTGAAGGGAGGATATCAAAAAGCCTTTGCTCCCCAAGAAGCTTTGTTTGTCCATAGACATTTACCGCTTTTTTTTGATCCTCTTCACTATAAGCCTCTTCTTTTTCCCCATCAAAGACATAATCTGTACTGATGTGAATGAGTTTTGCGCGGTTTTTTTTTGCTACCTTTGCTAGATTTTCAACCCCATCCACATTGATCTTTTTAGCAAGGTTGGCATATTCATGCTCTACCTTATCGACATGAACAATTGCTGAGCAATTGATAATATGGGTCGGTTTATACTCTTTATAAAACTCCTCTAAAGCCTTAGGATCCGTGACATCTGCCTGACTTCTTAAAGAGCCCACAGCATCGAATAAAGCGTTCATCACACTTTGTCCAACAAGGCCATTTTTCCCAACAACCCAGACAAGCATTTAGATCCCCTCTTTAAATGAAGGGGCCTTTTTGTCTTTAAACGATCTGATAACATTTTTTTCTGGCCACTGTATATTTACATCCACGTCAAAGGCATTAAACAAACCCTCTTTTTTAGGATTATACCTTGTTGATACTGCATAAACTACATGAGCTGTGTCAGAAAGGGTATAAAATCCATGGGCGTAATGTTCCGGAATAAAAAGCTTTTTACGATTTTTCCCGGAAAGAATGGTTGCGGTCCACTGCATAAATGTCTCAGATTCAGGGTTTATATCAACAATAACGTCGAAAATTTCCCCTATGGGGCAATAGACATACTTTTCTTGCCCTTTTTGAAAATGCATCCCCCGTAACACCCCTTTGACTGAAAATGAGTGATTTACTTGGGCAATTTCCATAACACTGTTCTCAATCACCTGATGAAAATAACCCCTTTCATCTTCAACATAGGTAGGCTCATCAATAAAAGGCTTCTTCATAGAAGCCTAACCATACAAATTCCTTAAATTTTTCCAAGCTTTTTGTTAAAAGAGACGGCCCTTTATAAAAAACACCCATGAGTTGTATCAAAAGCGCCTTTTCTTCCCTCATAAAATTCAATGACAGGGCTCTCTGCTCCGATGTGCCCTTTCATGGAACATCCAGATATCTTTTTAAAATATGTGGCTAAAATTGTTCTAAATTGCGGGCCATCGGTCAAATCACCATCTGAAATAAGGAATAACGTAGGTAATTTCCCATATTCTTTACAGAATCTACAGTAGGTAGTTAATGCATCCACACCCATTGTGCACTCGGAAGACTCAGGTTGAACATAAGAGAGAAAAAGGGTTGTTGGCCCATATTTGACCCATTGCTTTAAATATGAAAAATCTTTAGGATCCTTATTTTTTATAATGCTCCGCTCTAAATAATCACTAATTACACTTCCTCTATAAGATTGCAGTTCATAGCCTGCATAAGGAAACGGATAACACATCCCCTTTGATTGTTTACTTATCTCCTTTATAAGAAATTCAATCTGCCACCCTAAATACCCAGATCCACAACCCACTTCAACAACGTCCTCTATCTTCCATTTTCTAATCACTTGTGAAACAAAGTCTATCGATGCTTGAGTAAAAAAGGCATGAGAAATATGACTTGCAAATCTACTTGCGAGGAAGGCCTCTATAAATTCTGGACAATAGATGAAACTGGGGAATAAAGACCTATTATAATTTTGAATCCGCTCATCAAGAAAAGAGATTAGTGACAAGCATGACTTGCTATTTTTAAAAAAAAGGTTAGCATCACACTTTTCAGTGTGACATAGAGAAACAACCTCTTTCAACAATTCTCCACCTTCTCTAAGGCATTTAAAAATCTCTTTATCTTTTGCATACTGCTGTTGAAAATACTCATGCACACAAGAGTGCTTTTGATAGTCACTTAGTTGTGCATCACCAATTATAGCGGTTAAACCGCTAATAAAAATAGCTTTAAATATGTTTTCCCTATCTTTTTTTTCCACTGTAGTGGGATCAAACGATCCCCCCTTTGCCAAATATTTCAAATATTTAACTTGTGCACCCTCATCATTTTCTGAAGGGGCCAACATCTTTTGTCCAATTGCTTGTACCCTACTTAATGTTCCATCACCATCTTTATCCTGTAGGATAAACTGGTTGTTTTTCGACTTGAAATGCTCCAACAACCCCTGCATTATTATTTACACTAAAGCTCATGATTCCCCTCATATTATTTTAATGATGAAACTATTTTAACAAAAAAATGAAATAAAGAATATAATAAAAAATTTTTTATTTTCATATAAGATCTCTGGTCTCATTTTTTTCTTTAAAAAAATTCTCCATTTTTGGTATTGTTTCATTCTTTCTACAAGGAACTAAGATGAAATTTAAATTTTTACTCATTTGCCTATTGCCCCTTTCATCTCTATTTTCTGGAAAAATCGGCTTAATTTGCTTAAAACAGGCCCCTTTTAATACTGCTTTTGAACACCCAAATGAACTGATCAAACGATTTCAAGAACAGGGTCATCAAGCAGAAATGGTCTATTTTGACCCCTCATCTAACAAAACCTTAGACACCTACGATCTATTACTTACCATTTTAGATATTAATTTTTCGGCAAAAATTAAACAAAAAACAATCCTTTTTGTAACTGAACCTCGCCCTGTAATAAAAAGATTTTCAAACCCTTCCTACCTAGCTTCCTATTATAAAGTATTTACATGGAATCACGACCTCTATGATGGTAAAAAATTTTTTAAAGGCTTTTTTCCCCATTATCAAGGGGTATATCCCGAATATAAACCTTTCAATGACCGTTCATTTGCCTGTCTTATAAGTGGGTATCTTGCCGATGTGTTTAAAGATCCAAAAGAACTTTACACTGAAAGAAGGCGCATTGCTGAGTTTTACACTTCTAATTTTCCAGAAAAATTGAACTTGTACGGAAGTAGAGGGTGGGAAAAATGCAAACTTTCTATCTATAAGGGGCGCTGTGATAACAAACACGCTATTTTAAGAGACCATAAATTCTGTTATTGTTACGAAAATTGGGATAATGATTTCCACTATATTTCTGAAAAAATCCTTCACTGTTTGCAAAATCGGTGTGTCCCTATTTATTACGGGTCATCAAAAATCACAGATTACATCCCAAAAGAGACCTTTATAGATGCTAGAAGTTTTAATTCAATTGAAGAGCTTCATACCTATATTGACACAATGAGTGAAGAAAGATGGATGGAATACATTAAAGCAATAGAAGCGTTTGATAGATCTCCTGCAAGCGCACTTTTCCGTTTAGAACACTACATTGAAAGTGTTTCTAAAGTTGTGAATGAAAGTCTTTTGGAAAAAAGAAAATGAAATATATCCTTTATCTTTTTTCCTCCCTATCTCTTTTTGGAGCAAATGTAGGTGTTTTAGGGTGGACCCATAAGGCCCCTTATATCAAACCTTTCCTTGAAGCACACCTTACTCCCCTTGGTCACAAAGTGGATTTGATCTGGAAGGATGGCGATTTTGATGCCTATGACCTACTTGTGAGTTGTAACATAAAACCCTTCTTAAAGGATTATAGATACAAAACAATTATTTCTACCTTTGAACCCCCTGTGATAGTAAAAAGTCATGAATATTTTGATGAGTACAAAGAGTACTTATCTATTTTTACATGGAACCATGATCTATCTGTGGGTGAAAAAATAAAAAAATTTTACTATCCTTGCGATCATAAAACAGATTTTACATCTTTTGATCTTCTCCCGTTTTCGGAAAGAAAACTTCTCTGTATGGTCAATTCACACTTAACAAGAAGCCATCCCAAAGAACTATACTCTTCAAGAAAAAAAATTTGCAAATTCTATAGAAAATATCACCCCTCCTGTTTTTCTTTATATGGAAAACGGGGTTGGGAAAGGGGGTTTGATCCAATATTTAAAGGGATGGCAGAGGATAAAACCACTGTTTTTAAAGAGCATAAATTCAATATTTGCTATGAAAATTGGTTAAATGATCACTATTATATTTCTGAAAAAATTTTTGAATCTTTTAATAATCTATGTGTCCCTATTTACTTAGGCTCCTCAAAAATCACAGATCTTATTCCTAAAGAGACCTTTATTGATGCAAGAAATTTTAGTACCTTAGAGGAGCTTCACACATTTCTTGCTACAATGGATGAAAAAACCTACATGACCTATATTGATGCGATTATTACTTTTAATCAGTCTGAAACTGTACAGCTTTTTTCTTGGGAATATCACAATCAAAGGATCCTTAAAGAAATATTACATTATTTAGAACACCCTTTACAGAAATAAGATAGAACCCTATATTGACATTATGAGCACACTATCTATACTCTTTTCTAACCCCCTTGCTTTTGCCTCATACTTCTTTCTTTTATGCACACTAGTAAGCTGCTGGGTAGTTCCTAAGTACGCCCTTTTCATCCCTTTATACATAGTAAGCTACGTCTTTGGATACTACGGAGGGATAGTCACCTATCCATCCCTTTTCCCTATTACCCTTCTTCTCATTGCCCTTGTTTTTTTAAAGTTTAATTTAAAAAGGTTTGTCCATCTTTTTTCTTCAATGACAATTGCTATTATTGGGGTAGGATTGATGACCCATATGATTGGTGGTTTTCATAATCTTTTGCTGTTTAAAGAAATCACTTTTGGCTCATCCTCTGTTCCAATGAATATCTATCTTAATTTTGATAGAGCCTCTCTTGCTATTTTGATCCTTGGTTTATACATTCAGGTTCTAAAAACCAAAGAGCAGTGGAAACATACCCTCCTTATCTGCATCCCCTGGATAGCTTTTAGCGCATTTATCCTCCTTGGTTTTTCAAAATTTAGTCATTTAGTGGAACTAGATGTAAAATTTCCTTCTATAACCCTTTATTGGCTTGTCATACATCTTTTTTTTGTTGTCATTCCAGAAGAGGTATTTTATAGAGGTTTTTTACAAAATGAGATCACAAAGAATCTATCAAATAAAGCAGCCCCCATTCTAGCTATTTTAGTTGTCTCTCTTCTTTTTACATCTACTCAACTCTTTTTTAGTCTAAATATCCCCTTCTTAGCCGCCTGCTTTATAGGTTCAATTCTTTATGGAACGATATTTCACTTTTCAGGATCGGTTGAAAGTGCAATTTTCTCACACTTTACCATCAATATCATCCACTTCTTTTTCTTTTCATACCCTTTTCATAATTAGAGATTTTTCTTTTTTGAGCAGATCCTGTTGCCCCTTTTTCCTCTGCACTTTTTAGCAAGTCGTTCAATTTTATTCTGATCATACTCTTTAATTCATCCTCAGGTAAGTCTGAAAATGCATCCACTGAAAGACGGAGCAAAAGGTACCCATTTGCTCTTAAAACTTCATTTTTTACCTTATCAGATAACCTTCTTCTATACATATCATGAGACTTTCCATCGACCTCTATGATGATTTTTGGTTCTTTAATTAAAATATCGACAAAAAATCCTAAAACAAAGGCTTCATTTTCATGTTCTATTTCCATCTTTATTAGCGTTTGTGAAATGTCCTGATGAGCTTTATTCGCTTGCACTTCATTTTTTTGTAATTGAATCAGTTCTCTCTCAAATATAGCGATCTGCTCTTTTACCTTAGGTAGGAAATCAATCTTATAGACAGCTTCTAACGTGTGATAGGATAACACCATACAATTTTTACTCGAACTATTAGAACATTGTTCAAGATCCAATGCCTTAAAAAAAGGAAGAAGCAATGTGCGGTATCTTTTTTTAGGTACACTTTTGACCATTTCCCAAAAAATAGCACTTTTTTCATTCATGGTTAATTTTTTAAACGCTTTTAAACACTCCTGATTAGAGACTTTTTTAAAAAGTTCTTTATTACAAATCCCAACCCTAGAAAGGTTCATATATTGTTTTAAAAAAGAATCAGGTTCAAATGCATCGATATTATCAAGGGTGACTGAAACAAGCCTTTCTATAATTACATCCTCTTGAGTATCAAGTAGGCCGATTTTTCGAGTCAAAGTAATAGTATCTTCTAATGGCATACTCTTGCTATTAGCAAGATAATCTCTTATAATCTTTTCAATATATTGTTTTGCAAGACCACCAATTGAATAAAATAACGCCAACTCTAAAAAGACAAATCTTTTTTCATACACGCTAGGTGAACGATTGTTCATTGCATACTTTAGGATTCTATTCATGATTGAATTAAGCTTTCCCTGTTTTTGATCCATCTTTAGAAGAGCAAAAATTAACATTTCAATACTTCTTATCTCTAGATTCTCTACTTTGTCCTTCAAACTTTTTATAAGGAGTAAAGGAGACTCTAATCTTCCTAACAATGGTGACTTTGAAAATAGCGCTAAAAATAAAACTTTCCTTGAAGGGTCCATACGTAAATAGATTTTTTGTACTATTTCATCAATTTTTCTTATTAACCCCTCATTCTTATGTTCAGATCCTAAATGTATGAGTCCGTTTGCGATATAACTTAAACCCTTTTCATCTGCCTTGTCTAGATTGTGTTGAAAAAAAGCTACAAACCTTTCTTCCATCCCATCCTTTATTTCTCCTAATTTTGCTAAAGCTTGGAAACAATTACCTCCATCGGTTACATTTTGAAGTCCTCTTTTTTCTAAGGAAGAAAGACCCCATTGGATAAGTGCTTGATTTTGATAACCTTTATCTTTTTTTATAACCGCTAAAGAATTAAATACACGGCTGAGTTGTAAAATTGTTGGATTTAGATGTCTAAGAATGTTTACAGCTATTGCTTCAACAGCACTTGCTGTTTGTCCTTTTTGACCCTTTGAAATAAAATATAGCTTTTGGGTAAGTTCATCAAGGGGGGGAACTTGAGGTTGGCCTTTAAGATATCCATACCTAGATGGATAATGGTCATTTCTAAAATTAATCATAATAATTATATTATAGATACATTACATATCAAATTCAATGATTATCATTTCCTAATTTTTTAAAGAAAAAAAGTAACTTTTCTTTAATGAAGACTTTTGAGTGGTTCCCCTTACAGGGGGCTGTTTTTTAAGTGTTGAATCATGTGTCTTTCTATCTCTTTTTAAGACATTATCAATAGCTGTGTAGGGATTTTCACCCCTTCTGTAAAAAACGACAATAGCCTCTTTTTGATCGAAACTCAATGCATATATATAAATTTTTTGATATAAAGGGCTAAGCCTTTCAACCATAGCCTTTTGGTCAGGGGGCAACCCTTCTAAAAAAGTCCCATCCCCCTCTTTTTTAAAAGGTTCAGCAAAAACAAGGGCTCCAAAATATAGGCAAAGGAGGCAAAGACGCTTCATAGACCTCTACATATTTCGTTTCAACGATCTATTTGCAGGTGAATCTTTATTTTCTGCAGGAGATATCATTTCACCCTTTGAATTGTACTTGTTTGCATCCTCACTTAAAACCTTATTCAATCCACTTTGTGCCCCATCCCCATTGACATAAGAATCGACAACTACCTGCTGATCCTTTTGACTTAGTGTATGAAATACCGCCTTATTTTTTGGACTTAAAGAACGAATTGCCTGTTTTCTTTTCGAAATATGGGTCATAGACGGATCCTTTTTCTGAGAGGAAGATCCTGACATAGAAGGCTCTTCTACTTCAGTATTGTTTTGCACATTTCCATTTTGACTTGGATAAAGTTGAGTTGCCCCAAAAAAAAGAGCCCCTAATCCTAAAGTATAAAAAACCGTCTTCTTTGCTTTTATTTTCATAAAAATTCCTTTATTATTGTTAAACGTAATAATTAACATTTTTTTAATTATTGCAAATATAAAGTGTTTTTCTTGCAAAAAACATCTTAATAATTAGTATCTGCAAATGTGGAGGGTGCCAATGAGTGATAAACCTATGGAATGCAATAAGTGCATAAGAAAAGCTGAGGTTCATTATAAAGAGATGAAAGAGGGAAAAGTACGCTGCTCAAAAATGTGTAAAAGTTGCCCTTTATTGAAAGATAAGCTCTACGAGTCAACAACTGATGAAGGTCTAAACCTCCCTATTTTTAACCACATAGCATTAAAATGTCCCGTATGTGCAACAACCCATGAAGAGTTCATGATCACTTTAACACTAGGTTGTGATTGCTGCGCTGAAACGTTTAAAGATACTCTTTCAGAAGAAATTCAAACTCAAGGAATTATCCCAACAAGACTTGCCTTATCTGCAGATTCTCCCTTTCACTTTGGTACTATTCCAAAAACAAACTCCCATCAAGAATTTTCCAAAACGATTGAAACGTTGCACACGGCATTAAATGAAGCCATTCGATCTGAGCATTTTGAAGAGGCCGCAGACATTCGTGATCAAATTAAAATTCATCTGGAGAATCCAAATGCACGCACCTGATACATTCCCTCTCTCTTTTAAAGAGGTTCTAGAAAGATTTACGCCGTGGATCAATAGTGCATCCCCTATTTACCCCTTAAACAGGTATGTTTTAAGGAGAAATATTGCCGGATTTCCATTTTCAGAAAGAATTTCTAAAAATGATGCTAAACTTGTAGGAGAAAAACTTAAACATCTCCTTTTTTCACTTTTTCCCGAGGGGCTGTATTTTAAAAGCAGTGAATTAGAGCAAGGCTGCTCTCAGCTTTTTTTTGAACACCTTTTTATATCACAGCAAGAGGTTTTGCACCCTGAAGGGGGGATTTTTATAGATCCAAATAGCAAGGTGGTAGCCATTATCTTTTTAGAAGATCACCTTACCTTCTTTATTCATGATCAAAAACATTGCAGTGAAGAAATTCTCTCCTTTTTACATTTCCTAAATGAAAAAATGGAAGAAAGGGTCCCCTTTGCATTTTCTGAAAAATTTGGATTTTTAACCTCATCGTCTTCAACACTTGGAACTGGCTTATCAAAAGAAGCGATCCTTCATCTGCCGGCAATCAATGTATTAGATAAGACCATAGAAGAAAGTGATCATACCCTTATACATGGCTTAAATGCAGAAAAAAAAGCCCTTCATAATTTAATCATCACTACAAATAAATACTGTTTAGGGGTCAGCGAAAAGCATATTTGCTCAAATGTTCAAAGCATTGCTAAAACCCTAGTTGAAAGTGAAATTTCTGCACATGAGGCCCTTAAAAAAAATCCCCCAAAGGAGCTTTTAAACACTGTATCAAAACACTATGGACAGATTCTTTTTTGCAAGAGTCTTGAATTTCATGAGGCTCTTGATATTGCAAGTTCAATTGATTTAGCTATTTGCCTCGGGTGGATCCAATCAAAAACAAACACCTATTATTTTGATCTCTTTTTCCCCGTTAGAAGGGCCCACTTAGAAGCGTTCTCTCCACATCACAGTTTTTCTATTGAGGAAAAAAGAGCAGCCCTTTTTAAGGAAAAATCTGAAGATTTAAAGCTTTTGATCTGATATCTTTTATTCTATGAAAATAGCTGCTATTTTACTTTGTGCGGGCGATGGAAGCCGTTTTGGTTCTTCCCTTCCAAAACAGTTTCACTTCCTTGGTGAAAAAAAACTCTATAGGCATCCACTAGATACCCTAATTGAATCACAATTGTTTTCTGAAATACGGATTGTGGGTCAAAAAAAACATCTCCCCTATTTTGACCCTCATCCATCCTGTGTGTTTGTTGAGGGGGGAAACTGTCGTCAAGATTCAGTACGTCTTGGTCTTTTTAATCTCAAGGGAGATTTTGTGATCATTTGTGAAGGGGTTCGCCCTTTTTTAACTCTGCAACTTTTACAAGACCATATTAAAAAACTTTCTTTAGGATCTGTGGCTGTAAATACCTGTATCCCTTGTACCGACACCATTAATATTCATAAAGATGGGTTGATCAAGGACATTCCAGATAGAAAGCAATTTTTTCGTGGTCAAACGCCACAAAGCTTTTCAATACCTCTTCTACAAAAGGGACATGAAATAAATACAAAAGAGGCAACTGACGATTGCTCCCTTCTTTTAGAGTTAGGGTTTCCCGTGGATTATGTCTTTGGAAGTGAAAAGAATCTAAAAATCACCACCCCTTATGATCTTGAAGTAGCTACCCATTTTTTCTCTTTTCCTTGCAAATGACCTTCCTTTTCTTTATGATATCGTTGTTTATCTTTAGGAAAAAAATGGCAAAATTATACTTTTACTACTCTGCTATGAATGCTGGGAAAAGCACAACCCTTCTTCAATCCAGTTACAATTATTTAGAAAGGGGAATGCAAACCCTATTATTTACGGCAAAGATCGATGATAGGGGGGGGGCTTCAGTGATTTATTCAAGATTGGGCCTTGTTAAAGAGGCGGTTTCTTTTGATAAAGAATTTCAATTTTTCCCTTTTGTTGAAGAGAAAAAGAAACAGCTTGATGCTTTGCGCTGTATACTCATTGATGAATGTCAATTTTTAACAAAGTCCCAAGTGATAGAATTAACAGATATTGCTACAGAACTAAATATCCCGGTTCTTTGTTATGGTCTAAGGACAGATTTTCTTGGGGAGTTATTTGAAGGAAGTAAATATCTTTTAGGGTATGCTGAAGAGCTGATTGAAATTAAAACCATTTGCAGCTGTGGGAAAAAGGCCACCATGAATTTAAGGACAAATGCACAAGGAGAAGCGATTACTGAAGGGAACCAAGTTCAAATTGGGGGTAATGAGTCTTATATATCAAAATGTATGAAATGCTTTAAAGAAAGCATCCCTTTAATGAGAAGGGGTGAGATGGTAGAACAACATTAAGGAGAGATCGATGAACGCAATTATAAAAACATTTCCTAAACTGGCCCCGTACATTGTATGCTTTACTGCAGCCCTATTTTTTGCCTATGAACTTATGCAGCTTCACATGTTAAATGCGATCGCTCCCATGTTGATGGATGACTTAAATTTAAATGCTGCGCAAGTAGGTCTTTTAGGTTCTACCTATCTTTTAGCCGATGTCTTTTTTTTAATCCCTGCAGGGATCATCCTTGATAAGGTATCGACAAGAAAAGTGATCCTTGTGGCAATGATCCTTTGTATTCTTGGCACTTTTGGCTTTGCAGTAGCCCCAAATTTTGGATGTGCGTGCTTTGCCCATTTTATCTCTGGAATTGGAAATGCCTTTTGTTTTTTAAGTTGCATTATCCTTATTGCACGTTGGTTTAGCCCTTCAAAGCAGTCTTTAATCGTTGGGTGTGTAATTACTATTGGTATGTTTGGAGGCTTTATCGCTCAATCCCCATTTTCTGCCCTTGCTCAAGCGTTATCATGGAGAAGTGCCCTATTTGTTGATGGCTTTATTGGTATTTTCGTCCTTTTTCTTGTTGCCCTCTTTGTCCATGACAATCAGGCTGTAAATAGCGATTCATCTCCCTCTATTCCCCTTCTTCAAGGATTAAAAAAGAGTTTTTTAAACCAACAAAATATTGCTTGTGGCCTTTATATCTCTCTTATGAATATGCCCTTAATGATTATTGGCGCTGTCTATGGTTCTTTATTTTTAACCCAAGTTCATCACATTTCTCTTACCCAAAGTTCATTTGTTATTTCAATGATTTGTGTGGGGACAATTTTGGGCTCCCCTCTTTTTGGGTATCTTGGAAATATTTCAAGTAAAAAACAATGGATGGCTATCGGGAGCCTTTTTTCAACCCTTATCTTTTTAGTCATTTTGTATACAGAGTCTATGAATCTTTTCTCTCTTATCACTTTATTTCTTCTATTAGGGGTTTTCACAAGCTCGCAAGTTCTTGGATACCCACTTATTACAGCTCATGCAGACAAAGAGTTAATGGGAACATCTACAAGTGTTGGAGCTGTCATTATAATGGGACTTCCGATGTTTTTTGGCCCCCTTGTAGGGACAATTATGGATAGGTTTTCTTTAACAATAGATGGGGTGACCTCTTTTTCCACAGAAGGGTTTAACATCGCCTTTTTGATCTTTCCATTAGGATTTTTTACAGCCCTCTGCTTACTTTCCCTTATTAAAGAACAGCTCGCTGTTTTTAAAACTAATTGATTGATTCACCCTTAAGTAGATGAGAACATTTTGCCTAAAGATGCTATAATGACAGTACCTTTAAAGGAGTGTGTTGCATGGAAAAAAAAAGCACTGAAGAAGATTTTTTAGTAAAGGTGGCTGCGATTTTTGAAGAGAATATTCTTCATGAGGTCACAACAACTAAAGAAATGGAACGGCTTATTCTTAAAGCCATCGACTACTGCCTGGAAAAAGAATTTGGGGATAAAAAAAACCCGTAGTTTTCACTACGAGTTTTTTAATCTGGCTTAATGAGGCTTGTAAGACTCGAACTTACGACCCTCTCCTTAAAAGGGAGATGCTCTAACCAACTGAGCTAAAGCCCCATTTGACCCCAAGGGGATTCGAACCCCTGTTGCCAGGATGAAAACCTGGTGTCCTAGGCCGGGCTAGACGATGGGGCCAGATTTGCGAATAATTATAGTAAATCAGCTCATTTACCACAATATCTTTTTCAGAAAATTTTGCTAAAACCCCTTCTATTAAATTGTCATGATTTCTTTTTCTTTAGCAGAAAACATCTGATCTAATTTTGCACACATATCATCTGTGAGGGTCTGAAGCTTTTTATCAAGACTTTTAATATCATCTTCAGTGATTTCCCCATCTGTTTTTTTCTTTTTAGCATGATCTTTAGCTTTTCTTCTGATTTCTCTGACAGCAATTTTAGCTTGTTCAAGCTTTTGTTTTGCTTGGCGAGCAATATCTTTTCTAAGTTCTTCGTTAAGTGGGGGAACAGGAACCCTTACAGATTTACCATCATTGATGGCATTTAGGTTGAGCTGAGAGGTATTAATAGCCTTGACAATCTCTCCAGTGATACTTGGATCAAAAGGGGTAATTATTAAGTTTCTTTCTTGGACAAGGACTGTAGCCACCGTTTTTAATAAGACATCTGATCCATAGACAGAAACCTTTAATGAATCTAAAAGAGAGCCATTTACCCTATTTGTACGAAGTGTTTTATAATCATCAGAAAGATGCTCAACAGCCTTTTTCATTAACTGCTCAGTTTCTTTATCTATATTCATTTTCTATCCTTTGGTTATTAATGAGCCACCTTGACCGGTTTTGATGATTTCCAGCAGAGTGTTTTTATCAAAAATATCACAAACTTGAATTGGAATCAAATTGTCCCTACATAGAGCGATAGCACTTGCGTCCATAAAATTTAAATGCATTTCTAAAGCCTTTGAAAAGGTAAGATTTTTTAAAACAGTGGCATCTTGATGAAGGGCTGGATCTTTATCAAAAACCCCGCCAAATTTTGTCGCTTTGATTAAGACATCTGCACCCACCTCACAAGCACGGAGAGCGGCAGCTGAATCGGTAGTAAAATAAGGGTTTCCAGTTCCCCCAACAAAAATTAAAGCCACCTTATCCAACATGTATAAATTTGCCTGCATCCAATTGAAGGGCTCAATGATCCCATCAAAATTTCTCGAACTCATCACTCGGGCCTTCCTTTTCTTTGAAAGAAGGACTTGATGAAGCGCAAGTCCATTGATACACGTTGCTAAAATGCCGATTGTATCGGCAGGGGTCCTTTCAAAACCTAGATTTTTTGCTGTCGAGCCGCGAAAAATGTTTCCACCGCCAATAACAATTCCGACTTCAACACCCAAATCCTGAATGGCAATGATTGTATCGGCAATCGTTTCTGCAACAGCATAATCGATTCCATAGGGGTATTTACCGGCTAAGACTTCACCAGATAATTTTAAAATAACTCTGTTATAGGACACTTTTTTTGACATATTCAACCCACCCTATACTAAATGCTTTCAGCGCCAAAGAAATGACGCTGAAAAAAATTTCTACATACCGATTTGAAGTCTGTAGAACCCTTTGAGCTTGAGATGTTCTCCCTTCTCTTTACCTTTTGCTTTTACAAGATCTTCTACTGACATTGAAGGATCTTTAATATACTTCTGATTGACTAAGCAGACATCATTATAAAACGCTTGCATTTTGCCACTTACAATTTTCTCAACAATTTCAGCAGGTTTTCCTTTAGGAACTAAAGATTTTGCAATCTCTTCTTCTGCCGCTTTGATATCTGCAGGGACTTGATCGTGAGATAAATAGTCTGGAGCTTCAGCAGCTACATGCATCGCAATTTCTTTAGCTAAATCGGTTTGAGAAGCGCTTCCCTCAATTTCTACTAAACAAAAAATCTTTCCATTCATGTGAGAGTAGATTCCATAGGAAACATTGCTATGTTTTTTTAATGAAAAGGCTTTAGAGATGACAATATTTTCTCCAAGGACAGAGACTAACTCTTTTCTCTTCTCATCAATTGTCTTATCGCCATCTTTAGAATAGACTTTTTCAACAAGCTCATGGACATTGGATGCCCCCCCTGCTGCCATTTCTTTAGCTAAATCATGTAAAAAGCTTCTAAATTTTTCATTATTTACCACAAAGTCTGTTTCAGCATTCATCTGTACAAAGCCAATTGCATGGGCTGTCTCTGAAAAATCAATAGCCCCTTCTTTAGCTTCTCTAGACTCTTTTTTTACCGCTGATGCAATCCCTGCCTTTCTTAAAATTGAAATAGCAAGCTCAACATCCCCGCCACTTTCTTCAAGGGCATTTTTACATTTGATCAAACCGACACCGGTTCTCTCTCTAATATTTTTAATCATTTCTGCTGTGACTATAGCCATTGTTTACACTCCCTTTTCTTCTAATATTGCCGCAGTTTTTGCAGATTTTGAAATGTCCTCTCTATGGTGAGATTTCTTAGAAACAAAATGTTTCTCTTCATCCTCTCCCCCTTTCAAAGGAAGACCATTTTCCTCCTTAGCTTGAACAATAGCCTCTTGCAACGCTTTAAGAATGACTTTATTGCTTTTTAAAGCATCGTCATTGGCAGGAATAACATAATCTACAGAATCTGGGTCTCCGTTTGTATCGACAATAGCAAGAATTGGGATTCCCAATTTTTTTGCCTCAGCTACAGCTAAATGCTCAGTAATGGGATCGACAACCACTAAAACCCCAGGGACTTTTCTCATTGCTCTAATTCCACAAAGGTTCTTGTCTAATTTAACTTGCTTTTTCATAAGAAGAGAGACTTCTTTTTTAGTCAGCCCTTCAGCTCCTAAAGCTAGGGTTTTTTCGATGCGCTCTAATTTTTTTATAGACTCACGAATGGTGGCAAGATTTGTAAGCATTCCCCCTAGCCATCTTTCAGCTACGTAGAACTCCCCGCACTCTTCTGCACAATCTTCAACAACTAACTTTGCTTGTTTTTTTGTTCCAACAAACAAAACACTTTTACCCCTAGCCACTTCCTTAGAAATCACATCACAAGCTTTTTTTAAGTGATACATTGTTTTTGAAAGATCAATAATATGGATCCCATTTCTCTCTTCATAAATGAATCGCTTCATTTTTGGATTCCAACGGTAGGTTTGATGGCCAAAATGGACCCCTGCATCTAATAAATCTTTTATGGAAACATTGATTGTTCTTTCTTTTAACGCTGACAAAAATACCTCACTTGTGTGTTTCTACGGTTCTACATCTTTAAAAGATGCTACAAAAAATCTCCCTACCCATGAGGGAAGATAGCGCCCGATCAGAATCGAACTGACACTCATAGCTTGGAAGGCTATTGTTCTACCATTGAACTACGGGCGCAAATAATGTAGAACATTCTACACAAAACAGTGGATTGGTTGCAAGCCTTTTTTTATTTAGAGGGATATTTGCAATAATAAGACATTTAAAGAAATGTTTTTGCATTTTATACAGTGTTTTTTAGGTGTTAGAGTCAACCTCATTTTATTTTGTTTTACGATATGTTGAGACAGAAACTCTAAGAAATGGGGTCGATCTATGGTCTTCAGAAAGCTCAAAAGAGGCTCGATCGAGCAATCTTTCTGCCACCATTTTCCCATAAAAATGTTCAACAACATTTTTATGCGGAGTTGCATGAACAGTCTGATTATTATTAAACAGCCACGCCATATTTTCATCTATTCTCGGCAACTTGAATAAATTCTTATTCTCTTCTATAAGTTTTTGAGGGTAGTCTCCATTGATTTCAAAATTTTCCCTAAATGCCTTTATTTCATGAGAAAGGGTAGACCCTTTTGGAAATTCGACACAGAGCGTAGGAATAATCGGTAATTGAGGATTTCTAGGTTTTTTGTATACAAAAAGTAAGGCATCATCCATTAAAAGAGCCCTATCTTTCCCTTCTTCCCATCTGCTGTTTCTTTCATCCCCTTGATTATTGATCATCTGACGTAAATCTGTTGAAGAAACCCCATCTTGGTGAACTAAAGTTAAATTTGTTCGAAAGGGGACTATAGTAAAATGAATAATTGCACAGTTATCTCCCGCATCTAGTCGGTCTTTTAATACTGTTTGAGAAAAATAGTGAAAAAAAAGAGGGGCCACTTCCTTCATTGAACCTAGTAAGGTTTCATTATTTTCTATATCAAAGAAGGCTTTTTCACCATAGTATCTCAAAATTTTTTTATTTTTTATATCATATTCAAGAGAACCAAATGTATAAATCGGCTCATCCCCATCTATCGTGGTTAGAAACAAATTAAAAAAATCATGAATTTTTTGTGGAATTCCTGAAATTGTATAGGAATGTTGTCCAACTGGGATGATTTGATAGTTTTCTTTACCCACAATAGGCACTACCATTTTTTTTATTGCAAAAGCTCCTAAAAATCCACCAAGAACTATCGCAATAAGTGCTGTTTCAAGACCAAATGAAAGAAAAACAGCGGCTAGGGCTGGCACAACAGTTAGAGTCGCGCCAACTAAAAATGTGAAATCAGCCCCCTTTTTTCCCCTTTCAGTTGCTTCTCGCTGAAAAGGTGGCTTTGCCCCCATTACTTCTAAATTTCCCATAATAAAACCTCTTGTTTATGCACTATCATAGTTTTTTAAAGGATTAAATAAATAATATTTTAAAAGGCGCTTCATACGCTGTTTGAAATCCCACTCTTTCGGTTTTTATATGAGAACCTAAACTTCTTAATTATGAATGGTTTAAAGAAAAACCAGGGAGAAATATCCTTTTTTAAAAAAAAATTTATACATCCTGTCTTTAGAAAAAATGGGATAAAAAAACCAAGTCAAAAAGTTTTTGAATTGTTATAGTGATCCTTATGAGAGAAATATCCTATCATATCCAACGCATCCTCTTTCTTATAGGAGGGATTTTTATCCTATTTACAGGACGCATTTTCTATCTTTCTATCCTTAAACATGAGTATCATCTTTCTCTAGCTGCAAAACCCGCTTTAAGATCGATCATCAAAACCCCCAATAGAGGGACAATCCGAGACAGGTTCAATACCCCCCTTGCCATCAATACGATCTCCTACACCCTCTCTATTCTATATGATCCAATCAAGAGCCTCCCACAAAGGGCCTATTCTTATGAAAATGGACAAAAAAAAATCTCCTTCCCTCGAAAAGAAGCCATCACTAAACTCAGCGCCTACGTAGAAAAATTTTGTGATAAAGAGGCGCAAGCAATTGAAGACCTTATTTATAGCAAAGCTTCTTTATTTCCTAGCACCCCCTTTGATTTAGCAAAGGAGATCTCCGAAGAGCTTTTTTATCAACTCAAACAAAAGGAATCAACATTTCCAGGTCTCCACATGAGAATATGCAAAAAAAGAACCTATCCTCAAGGAAAAGTAGCCTCCCACCTTCTTGGGTATATGGGAGCTATTGATGAAAAAGAGCATCTAAAGATAAAAAACTCTATGCAGACTCTAAAGCAGTACCTTGACGATCAAAGTAATGATCAAATTACCCCCCTTCCAAAAGGGTACCATTCAATAAAAGAGTGTAAACAAGCCCTAAAAGCCCTCACTGAAAAATCCTATACCCTTCACTCCTATGTTGGAAAAAGTGGCATAGAAAAAATCTTTGATAATGAACTTAAAGGCTCTATTGGGAAAGATTTTTTCCTTGTCGATCACAAAGGAAATAAGAGGTGCTCACTTCCTGAATCCTATGAAGAAACCCCAGGACGAAGAATTCTCCTTACTATCTCCTCAAAACTCCAAGATCACTGCGAAAAGCTCCTTGCCGATAGTGAAAAAATTCGAAGTGATGATTTTCATCGAGCAGGAAAAGATCACCACCAAATCCCCCCCCCTTGGATAAAAGGAGGCTCTATTGTTGCTATGATCCCTTCTACTGGTGAAATTGTAGCCATGGCTTCCTATCCCACCTTTGACCCCAATGACTTTTCTTCAGAAAATAAGGACAATGCTCTCCAATGGCTTGAAACCCCTTCTCACATTGCAAAAATCTTTGATGGGGAAAAATCTCTTTTTAAAGAAACCTATAATATTAACACAGATACATGGGTCCAAGAAACTCAAGAAGTGGATTTCAACTTTTTTGTCTCTTCCATTGTATCAAAAAATTCAGGGGTAAAAAAAGCCCTAGAAAAGGTTAAAACCATTCATGGGGCAAACTTTATTCAAAATTGTATCGAAACCCTACTTTCCCTTTCCAAACAAAACTCTATACACTCTTTAATCGATGCTCTTTACTCACATCCTTTGTCCCACACCCCCACCTTTCATCGAACAGGTAAAGAAAAAATAGATGAAGTCCTTTCTACAATTGAGGCAAACACCTCCCTTTTAGGGGAAATTCATAGGGAAATCGATCCCTATTTTTCTCTTATTAAAAAAAATGATGATAAAATTCTTTTTCTTGATATCTTACGCCTATTTTGCCCTAATCACCTTTTTGATGACACTCTCCTTGCAGAAACTGGGGATGAATCCCTTTCTACCTATAAAGAATTTGGAAATGCAAAAATTTCTGTTGAAAAAGAGGTTTCTCACATCACAAAAAAAATTTTCCATACCACCGAATTTAAAGAGTGGAAAAGCACCTATTTCAAAGAATTTTTGGCAAGTAAACGTCTTGAGGAACAGAAAAATAAAACCCCCGCAAAACCCTACATCACCTATTTAGAAGAGATTGAAAAAACCTTGTATCATCAATTCTTTGAGATCAATAAATGGGAATTTATTTCGGCATATTTAACTGTTGGAGCTCCCATCCATCCAAAAGACCTAAGAATCCCCTATTTTCAAGCCCTTATTGAAAAAGGTTTAGAAAATAAAAACCCCTCCTACATTAAACTCCGTGATCATTTAAAACTTCTATCTGAATCACAGATCATTCCCTACATAAAAACGATGCGCTCTTTTGACGAACTTCATAGACCTTTATATGGAAAATACTATTTCCCCTTTAAATCTGGAAATACCCTTACAGAAAAAGATTTAGCTCGATCCTTTTATCCAGGTAAAGGGTTTGGATTTTCTAAGTCTCATGCCTTTGCTGAAAACACCCCCTTAGGCTCAAGTTTTAAGGTTTTTGTTGGCTATCAAGCATTAATGGAATACTACGCCTCCTTACAAAACCCCTCCTTCCCATTAAATCCAATGACTATTATCGATAACTCCCCCCCCTATTCAGCAAAGCTTACTAAAAACTCTGTTTTAGGTTACGATCTTAACTACAACCCCATTACAAGAATGTACAAAGGGGGACGCCTTCCAAGAGGGCATCAAAACATCGGAAAGGTCAACTTTTCTGAAGCGATGGAAAAATCTTCAAACCTTTATTACGCTCTTCTTGCCTCAAATGTCATTAAAGACCCCAACCACCTTATTGCAACAGCTAAAACTCTAGGTTTTGGCTCTAAAACAGGGGTTGACCTCCCTTATGAATCGTGTGGATCTATCCCTACAGATATCTTAACCAATAAAACCTCCCTCTACTCCTTTGCTATTGGCCAGCACTCCCTAATTGTCACCCCTTTACAAACCGCTGTCGCCCTTTCGGCAATTGTAAATAATGGCAAGGTCCTTAAACCTCAAATTGTCAAAGCCATCGCCAATATAGAAAGTGAAAAAGATCCAATAAAACTTCTTTTTACTAAACCCTCTCACTACGAAAAACAATACGAAAATATTGGCATCTTTTTTCCCCTCTTTCCTCAAGGGGAGGAAGCAACAAAAATCCCTTACTTACAACCCTTTAAAAAAGAAGTGGTCCGATCCTTTGAAATCCCCGATCTTGTCCATAAAACATTGATGATGAGTCTGTACAAAGTTGTCAATTCATCAAAAGGGACAGCCCGTCCTGAAGTGATTTCCTCTTTGCTTACAAATCCTTATAAACGAGCTGTATATAAAAGTGTTATGAAAAATATGGGGGGGAAAACTTCTACTGCAGAAATTGCCTATAAACCCACCCTTGATAGGGAACAAGAAGCTACCATAGTAAAAAATATCTGGTTTACTGCCATTTCTTTTGAGGATACAACCATCTTTTCTAATGCCGATTTAGTGGTCGTTGTCCAATTGCGTTTTGGTAACCACGGTAAAGAAGCTGCTCCCCTTGCCGCTTCTGTCATCCATGAATGGCAAAAAATTCTAGAAGAAGAGGGACTAAAGAGATAAAAAAACAGAAGAAAGGTGATCAATAATATCTGAAGCACACATGAAGGGCTCTGATAAATGATTTGCAGCACTATCGGCAGCTTTTCCGTGTACTGTTACACCTAAAGTGGCAGCATCAATTGCTCTTGCCCCTTGAGCCAAAAAAGACCCTATAATCCCGGAAAGGACATCCCCCACACCCCCTGAACTCATCCCTGGATTGCCAGAAACAATCACAAGTTTTGGTTTGTTTGGAGAAAAAATAACTGTAGGTACCCCTTTATAAACCACAATCACATCGAAAAGATTGCAATACTCTTGAGCTTTTTTAATTAAGGTTTCTTCACTACTGTCTTTACCCACCCCAAGTAGATGTAAAAGTTCTCCCCTGTGGGGGGTTAAAATGGCTCCCTTAGGGGGACTTTTGAGGAAAAAAAGGGCATCCCCATCAATCACCATTGGGATATGTTGAATCTGAACAATTCTATCAACAAGGGCTTTTGCCTCTTCCTCCCTCCCTAAACCCGGACCGATAAGGAGTGCTTTTGTTCGATAAAGTTCTTGATCGAATTTTTGATGATCCATTTTTAAAGAAATCACCTCACTCATCGAGCAAAACCCCTCTCCAAGATAAAAATGTCTTACAAGACCACAGCCTGATCTATATGCAGCTTTGCAAGAAAGCTCGGCAGCTCCCCTCATTCCGGTATTTCCACACACAGCAATACATTGCCCCACATCATACTTATTTCCAATTTTTGATCGTTTTGGTAGATTTTGTTTAAGGCAGTGGGCATTAAAAAGGTAGAGATCTGTTTCAAGGAGGCTGCAATCAAGGCCAAAATCAACGTAGTGCAGAACTCCTGAATAAAGCAATCCCTTTTCAAACAAATGACCCTTTTTTAAAGTCCCTAAATAGGCCGTCATATCGGCATACAGTGCATTTGAATAGACCCTCCCACTATCTCCATCTACCCCCGAAGGGATATCTATTGAAAAGACAAAGGCTTGAAACCCATTTACTCTATCGATCACTTCCTTAAGAGGAGACTCAATTTTTCCTTTATATCCAGTCCCTAATAATCCATCAATCACCAAGTCTTCTTGAGAAAGAGTGAGTTCTTTATCAGAATAGACCCTTCCCCCCATTTCATAAAATAGTTTTTCCTTTTTTTTAGAAAGAGGCGTTGTATCTTTATACAGGGCAAACGCCTCAACACACACCCCTTGTTCAGCAAGTAAAGCGCCTATAGTATAGGCATCGGCACCATTATTTCCTTTCCCCACTAAAAGGACTACTTTTTCAAACTTTTTAAATGGAAAAACTTTTTCCTCCAAAATTTTCAAGCAGCCCTCTGCTACATTGTCCATAAATAGTTCTTCTAAAAAAGGCTCTTTCATTATGAGATCTTTTTCAAAATGAGCCATTGCTTGAGCTGAGACAATCTTTTCCCCATAAAGAGAAATGTTTCGATCGACATGTTTCAAAAAAACACCTTTTTTCTCTCAGATTGCAGAAAGAAAGGTTTATTTCAACTGGATTTATGATGCAAAATGTTTAAAATTGCGGTTCGGGGTAAAAGTCCCTCATTTAAGACTTTATAGACACTTTCTGTGATTGGAAGGGGTACTTTTGACTTAATCATCAGCTCATAGGCTGCCTTTACTGTGTACTCCCCTTCCACTACCATTTTAATTTCCTCTTTTGCCATTTGAGCAGAAAGCCCTTCTCCAATAAATTTTCCAAAGCGGTAGTTTCTAGAAAGGGGGGTCACCCCTGTTACAATAAGATCCCCAATCCCTGATAATGTGTCCATCGTTTCTTCAAGACACCCTTTAATCACAGCCATTTTCTTTAATTCTTCAAGCCCTTTTGTTAAAAGCATCGCTTTTGTATTAAAGCCATAGCCAAGGCCAGTAGCCATTCCAGCAGCAATAGCAATCACATTTTTCATCGCCCCCCCAAGAGCGACCCCATGAAGATCAAAAGATCCCGAAATTTGAAAATGCTCCCCTTGAAAAAGCTCTATGATTAGGTTTTGAACATCTCTATGCTTTGATCCAGCAACTGCACAGGTGGGATGATCAAGGAGAACTTCATCTGCAAGTGTTGGACCACTAATGTAGCCAATTTTTTCCCCTTTTCCTAAGATTTCTTCTGCAATTTCAGATAAAATTTCCCCTGTATGGGTCTCTATCCCTTTTGAAGAGAGGATAAAAGGGATTTTAAACTTTCCCCTTTGGGTAAGTTTTTTCAAAACCTCTCGAACCCCTTTTGCTGTAACACACTCAATAATGACCTCTTGATCAAGAAGATCTTCTATATTTCTTGTCACCTCTAAATGATGATGAAAGACTGCGGTTTTAAACGTTGGATGGCTACCGGTTTTTTCCAATGAATCTAAGACGTGCTCCTCTAAAGACCAGAGTAAAACATCATGTTTATTTTTTGTTAAAAGCTTGATAAGTGCCATCGCCCAAATTCCACTTCCTAAAAATCCCACTTTCATCCTTCTTTTCCTCCACTACTCATCTGATTACAATAGGTAAATAAATCTCTTTTTTCTTTGATAGGAAAAAAGCATTTTTTACGTTCCTTTTCAATCACCTCAAAATCCTTTGCATACTTAAATCCATCGATTAAAAGGCGTTCATAAAATATTTGATTTTGTTTCTTGATTCGGTAAAAAGGGAGTGTTTCAAGGGCTACACTTTTAAAAAATGAAGGAGTGGCAGCAAAAATTCCGCTATAGCCAAGACCTTCCATCCCACTTGTCCCTAAAGTAAAATACTCTCTAACCACAAGTGCCCCCTTATCAAGACAAAGGACCCCCATACGCTCTTCCTTTTTATCTCTAAACACACCAATTACAGCTAATTGCTTTTCTGTAGAAATCAATTCAACATCCAGTGGATCGGCAAGGGGATTATCAATGGGAATCACTGAAATGATATCTAAATCTTTCCATTGTTCCCAATATGGGGAATGGACAAGAGCGTCAAAAAGGGCCCCATTGCCCTCAGGGCTTACCCCATCCCCCCCTTCTGTTGGATAGACCTTTTTGTTAAACAAATCGATCTTTTTCCCTTCACAATAGGTTGCTGTCTCTTTATAAGTGATTGGAGAGGTAAGGATCCCAATTTTTTCAGCTCCAGTTGTTTTTTCTAATAAAATATCGAAAAGATTTTTTGATCCTAACTCTAAAAACCCTTTTGGCTTATCTAGCCCTAGTCTTCGTCCAACTCCCCCTGCTAAAATAATCACCCCTACCCTTTTTTTGATCACAATCGATCTGTTATGTAGAGAAAATCCCGAGGTAATGGGGATAAGTTCAGAAAAATAAGGGGGTATAACCCTTTGTTTTAATGGGTGTAACAGTGCATCTTTGATCCGAAAAAAGAAATCTTCAGGAAAAAGTTGGGGGTTTCCCACTAGGCCAGTAATATCGACAACCGATGTATCGACACCTTTAGCTATCGCCATTAGATGAGGATCATCTGTAACAAGGACATCTAACGTATGTACTAAATCAATAATTACCGCATAATCGGATTCTAAACAGATCCTTTGAATGGATTGAGTTTTATCCCCTATCACTTCATCCATCTCTTTAAAATTTTCCTTCTTACCAAGAATCGAAATTTTGAGATCAGGAATTTCCCCTAATAAAAAAGGGGTCATTTCCTTTAACCATTTCTTTGCTTTATTAAAATGGTCAAAAGCACATTTTATCCCAATATGAAGATAAGGAAGTTTTTTTGATCCACTTTCTAAAGAAGGTTTCCATTGAGGACGCTCTATCCCCAAAGGTTTTAATAGATCTCTATAGGGCCCTTTTGGAACTGCTTGAGTGAGCAAAAACGAGCCCCCTAATCGATTAAACCCTATCCGTTGTTTTACCATCCCTTGAAAAAAAAGATAGGCTGAGGAAAAGGATTCTGGAATAGTGATCCCCACATCGTACTCATTTTTCTGAATAAACGTAATGACATCTTCTCCATTATTTAATAATGGGGCAAAACGGGGCCATTTTTTAAAAACAATACAGTGATCTATATTTTTGCCTCTTAAAAATCCCTCCATATTTTGTCGAACAAGGACAGAAAGTTCTATGTGCGGGAAATACCCTTTTAAAGCATCAATCATTGGAAGAGATTCAACCATATCCCTTGGGGTTCCGGGCAATTGAACGATGATCTTCTGTGGTTTATTTTCTGACATAGGGGTAGTATGGAACAGAAGAGATTTTTATTACATAAAAAATTGGTTTTTACATATAATTTTAATCAATGAAAATTTTAGGTATAGACCCAGGAAGTGTGTGTACAGGTTGGGGTGTAATTGATTATGTCAAACATAGTTATACCCTCCTTTCCTTTGGAACAATTTCCCCTAAAAATGGGTTGTTGTCGCAAAAATATGTAACCATTTTTGATGAGGTGGAGGGTGTTATTGAAAAGTATCAACCCGATTGTATTGCTGTAGAAACTCAATTTGTAGATAAGAACCCAAAAAGCACCCTTACCCTTTCAATGGCAAGAATTGTAGCAGTTTTACCGGGGGCAAAAAGAAACCTTCCGATTTTTGAATATGCCCCTTTAAAAGCAAAGCAAGCGGTTACAGGTTCTAGCAAAGCTTCTAAGGAACAAGTGCAAAAAATGATCGCTGTGTTGCTAAATACAGATCAAAATATCCCTTTTGATGCATCCGATGCACTTGCTCTTGCTATCACTCACGCCCATTGTGCAAGATCAAAAGCTCCTCTTCCATTTTAATTCTTTACACCGTACACTGTGCATATGTATGCATACTTAAAAGGCATTTTAGTTGAGATGGAAAAAGACCACGTGGTTCTTGATGTCCAAGGACAAGGTTTTTTTATTCATACCCCGCTTCACTTTTACAGTGAGGCCCCTTCTAGGGGAAAAGAGCTCCTCATCCACACAAGTTTTATTGTTTCTCAAGATAGCATGCGCTTATTTGGTTTTTTAAAAAAAGGAGAAAAGACCCTTTTTGAAAAATGTCTTACTATTTCTGGCCTTGGACCAAAACTTGCCCTCTCTATTATTTCCCACAGCCATAGCCTCGATTTTGTAAAAATTATTGCTGAAAAGGATATCGATACTTTGATAAAAATTCCCGGCATTGGGAAAAAAACCGCTCAAAGGATCCTTATCGACCTTTGTGACAAACTAGACACTTTACCAAACACAAAAAATGAGCCTATCGCCCTTGATGCCATTTCTGCCCTCATCTCCCTTGGATATAAAGAAAAACAAGCTACAAAAAGTGTACAAGAAGCTTTAAAAGGGGTTACATCCCCCCCTACCCTTGCAGAGCTTATATCTCTAGCACTAGTAAAATAACCCTTTTTCCCTTATACTTTCAGTATGTTTGATACAATTGTTGCAATAGCCACCCCTCCTGGGATTGGCGCCTTATCGATTATTCGTCTCTCTGGAAAAGAATCGATCGACATAGTAAACTCTTTTTTTTCAAAAAATATTCTACAGGTAGAGAGCCATACAGCCCATTTTGGAAAAATTTTAGATGAGGATAAAAGCACTATTGATGAAGTGGTTCTTTTAATTATGAAAGGCAAAACATCTTTTACAGGGGAAAATAGTGTCGAAATTATCTGTCATGGCAACCCTTTAATTGCCCAAAAGATCGTACGCAGGGCCCTTTCTTGTGGAGCAAGGGTTGCAATGGGGGGGGAGTTTTCACAAAGGGCCTTTTCAAATGGAAAATTAGATCTATTGCAGGCAGAAGCTATTAAAGAGATGATCCATGCAAAAAGTGAAAGATCTTTAAAAGAGGCGTCTTTGCAACTTGGAGGGTCTTTATCTCTTTATGTTAAGGATCTACAAACTCGGTTTATTGATCTTTTAGCTATTGTGGAAGTCCATATTGACTACCCCGAGGAGGGGATTGAACCGACGGCTCAAAAAGAGCTTATTTCTTTGATTCAAGAAGCTCAAGAAAAAATTAGATCAGTAACAAGCACTTTCCATGATGGAAAAAAGCTCTTTTCGGGACAAACAGTAGCAATTATCGGAGCTCCAAATGCAGGAAAATCTTCCCTTCTCAATGCTCTTTTAGATGAGGATCGGTCAATTGTTTCAACCATTGCCGGAACAACACGAGACACCATTGAAGAAGAGCTTACTATTGATGGATACATTTTTAAATTTATTGATACAGCTGGAATTCATGAAGCCTTTGACCCCCTTGAAAAAATGGGGATTTCAAGGAGTTTAAAAGCAGTAGAACATTGTGATATTCCCATCCTTTTAATTGATCTTTCTGCCCCAATAAGTGAGGACATTCATACCCTTTATTTAACCCTTAAAAATCCCCTTGTTGTATACAACAAAGAGGATCTTTCAGAAAAGATTAACCCTTTGAATGTAAACAATCCAATTTATATTTCTGCAAAACATAAAACAGGTTTAAAGATCTTAAAACAGGCTCTTATAGGGACACTTTCTTTAGAATCAAATCAAGATGTCCCTATCCTTACAAAAGAGCGTCACTTCATAAAGCTTAATGAGGCTTTAACCTCTTTAGAAAAGGCTTTATCAGGGCTATTCTCCCATGTTTCGATAGACTTAATCTCCTTTGAACTTAGAATGGGACTTTTTTCCCTTTCTGAAATTATTGGGATAAATATCACCGAAGAAATTTTAGGGGGGATCTTCTCTAAATTTTGCGTAGGAAAATAGATTATATCGTAAAAACTCTTAACGAGCTTTTCCCAAACCCTTCGATCCCACTTAATCATAGCGATCCTTATACCCTCCTTATTGCGGTCCTTCTCTCTGCTCAGTGTACCGATGCTAGAGTAAATACAGTCACAGAAATGCTTTTTAAAAAGGCAACAACTCCTTATGAAATGAGACAACTTTCTCTTCAAGAGATCGAAAAGTCTATTCAATCGTGCGGTCTTTTTAGAACTAAAGCAAAGGCTATCTTTGAACTTTCATCGCTTTTGATAGAAAAATACAATGGAGAGGTCCCCTCTTCATTAGAGGAGTTAAAACAGCTTCCAGGAGTAGGTCATAAGACCGCTTCAGTTGTATTAATTCAAGCCTTTAATACCCCAGCATTTCCTGTAGACACGCACATTCATAGACTTGCAAAGCGATGGGGTTTATCCAACGGAAAAAATGTTGAACAGACAGAAAGGGATTTAAAACGACATTTTCATAAAAACCTTTGGGCAAAACTTCATCTACAAATCATTTATTATGCCCGCTCTTTTTGCCCTGCAAAGGGACACATTGTTGAAAAATGCCCCATTTGCAAAGTCTGTTCTCTCCTTACTTAAGAATTTGTTTCGTCATATCTTCTCATTACTTGCCATGAACCCCCTGCAGGTTGTTTATAGCAATCAATAATTTCTTGCACAGAATATTCTCCATTATCCTCCCCTGATTTTTGTATACCTTGAGAAAGAATTGCATCACCCGACTCTCTTATCCAATCAAAGAAACTTTTTTCGTCAAATTCAATCAATTTTATCCTTTGATTATCCACTAATCCATGAAATCTGATAGATCCCGGTGGTTCTAAAAATCCTTTTAAGTAGCCTTGGATATCAAATGCCATCATATTTTCTGACAAAATCAGTCTATCAGAGCCGTCCTTAGAATGCATTCCTCTTACGAAAAATGGGGTGCCAAGGATGCCAGAACCACCGTTTGTCATTAGCATCAGTTTACTTTTTTTAGAAAATGTAATAGGCTGGTTAAATTGAACAATCACCGTATGGTTGAATCCATAATCAGCCATTAAAATAGCTAGAACTTTTCCCCAAGATCCAATAGCTTTGATAAGCTTTTCATAAAACATAGATAGTTTCTCAGTTTTACTTTGATCATTATCACTTTTTTTTCCCCCTCCCCCTCCTTGAGTTTCTATTGGAGCTAGATCTCTACAGTTTGAATTTATTGAAGCAATTGTCATAAAAACACTCCTTATTGTGAATTTTATTGTTTATCTTAATAGACGGTTTATAGTTTAACTGGTCGTTTTATTTCTTAACAGTCTATTTTCCCTTTCACTTTTAAAAATTCTACAGTGTAATGGTACAAACCCTTGTGTATTATTAGAACTTTGGTGTATTTTCTTCATCGTGAAAAATCCAATGAGCGTTGAGGTGTTCGACGTAGAAAAAAGCACCTTTTTTGAAGAAAAGATCCCTTCTGAGGAAATCCTTAGATTTCTTTACAGCGATTCTTCTTATTCTTCTAAATTTCTTAAAAATGGATTATCTAGAATAAAAATAGCTTCAATCCTATTTGGAAAAATTGCAAAAATGGGTTGGACAAAAAAATATATCGACCCCTTTATTAAAGATCACAACATTAAAATGGATGATTTTGAAAATAAGAGCTATCTAAGTTTTAATGATTTTTTTATGCGGAGAATTGATCCCTTAAAAAGAGCCCTTTCAGAGGATGGAGTCATTTCCCCTTGTGATGCAAGGACCCTTTTTTATCAGGATCTTTCTTTAATCCCCTCCTTTTATGTTAAAGGACAGACCCTATCTCTTACCGCTCTTTTGAAAAATCCCGTTCTTTCTGACCTTTTTGCCGATGGCTCTATGATGATTTCTAGACTTGCTCCTGTCGATTATCATGGATTTCATTTTCCGACAGATGTCGAATTTATCAGTTCCACCTTAATCAATGGCCCCCTTTTTTCTGTCAACCCAATTGCTTTAAGACACAATGTGGATCTTCTTACTGAGAATAAACGCCTTCTTATTTCTTTGAAATCAAAAGTCCTTGGCAATATTGTTCAAGTTGTGATTGGAGCAACAACTGTTGGAACCATCCATATTGAAAAAGAGGTGGGCAAATTCTACAAGAAAGGAGAGGTCCTTGGATTTTTCTCCTTTGGAGGCTCAATGGTGATTACTCTATTTGAAAAAAACAGAGTCACTTTTAATAAGCGATGGGTAGAACTCACCAATGACAATAAAGAAGTCCTGATAAAAATGGGCTCATCCATTCTTCACCATGATTAGACTTTTATTTTTCTTTTTTTTAACTCTCCAGCTTAGAGCTTACCCTCCCCTTTTTGAAGATCAAAAACAGTTTTATTCCAAAGAGTCATTAACCCTTTTATCTGTTTCCCTCATTTCTGGGGGCATTTTAGCTCACTTACCCCTTGATCAACAGATCTTTGATTTTTATCAAGAAAAGATCCGTTCCTTAGATACCGATAAGTTTTCAGCCCTTGCAAAATCTTTTGGAAATAAAAGACCTTTACTTTCTTCTTTAGCAATCATCTCCCTTACCGGTTTTGTTCTTGATCAATTAGAGGTAAAGACCCCTTTTTTTGATTTTGGAAATAAGGCCCTTTGCTCCATCTTAGTCGGCGTTTCTCCCCTTATTATTGGACAAAATCTTTTAGGGGCTCATAGACCCAAGGATCACAAGGGGTCACATTGGAGACCTTTTGAAAATGATCGAGCCATCAGTGGCCACGCCTTTATGGGGGCAATCCCCTTTATTACAGCCGCACACTTAACCTCTAACCTCCCTTTAAAAATTGCCTTTTTTTTAGCCTCCACCTTTACAGGCATTTCAAGGATCAATGACTCTATGCACTACCCCTCCCAGGTTTTTTTAGGTTGGATGTTAGCATACGCCTCTTGTAAAGCTGTAGAAAAAACCCATGTTCATCTTTATATTTCCCCCTATTCTTTAACCCTTAGTCATAGATTATGAAACAGTTTTTCTTTTTAGCCCTCTTTTTTGTCTCCCTTTACGGAGAACTCCCCTCGATGATCCTTCCTAAAGAGCAGAAAGAGTATTACAGTTTTGAAACCCTTAAAATTCTTCTTCCTAGCTTTTCTGTAGCTTATACCCTTGCACATAGCTTTATCGACGAAGACCTTTTTCAGTTCTATCAAACAAAAATAAAAAGCCCAACTTTAGATCCCTTTTTCTCCATTTGGAAACTCATGGGTCAACATCAAGCGATCGTCCCTTACTCTTTTATAGGTCTATATGCTGGATTGATGGGACAAACCCCTTATGGAAATTTTTCCAAAGAGCTCCTTTCTCGCTCTGCAAAGGCCTTTATCATTGGGACAATCCCCCTTCATATCGCTCGTGCTTGTATAGGGGGGTCAAGACCCTCTAATACCCTTAATGGATCAAAATGGAGCCCTTTTTTTAGAAGACACGGGGTTTCAGGTCACACATTCACTGGGGCCGTTTTATGGATCACTTTGGCTCAGATGTCAGAAAATTCTTTTATAAAAGGGCTTTGTTACCTCACCTCCACCCTCACCGGCCTTTCTAGAATCCATGATAAAGATCACTACCCCTCCCAAGTAGCCTTAGGGTGGGTCATGGCTTTTGTTGCTTGCAACGCTGTTTCAAAAGGCTACCCCCATTTTACAGTCGATCTTGGTTCTAATACCCTTTCTTTATCTATGGATTTTTAATAAGTGGTTCACTAAAATAACCTTTGAAAAAAAATACTGTATAGGTCGATGACATGCTCAAAAAAATTTTTGGAACCTCTGGTGACCGGACCATTTCCCGATATAAAAAAATTGTTAAAGAGATCAATAAAAAAGAGCTTGAGTTACAAAAACTCTCTGATAGACAAATCCAAGAGCAAACAGCCCTTTTAAGAAAGCGCCTTGAAAAAGGGGAAACTGTGGATGATCTTTTAGTCGATGCCTATGCCGTTGTTAAAAATGGGTGTAGAAGACTTTTGGGTAAACCTTTTGATCTATTAGGCCACAGTCAAGTGTGGAACATGGTCCCCTATGATGTCCAAATCATCGGCGCCATCGCAATGCATAAGGGAACCATTGCAGAGATGCAGACAGGGGAAGGAAAAACTCTCACTTGTTCCATGCCTTTATACCTTCATGCACTGACAAAAAAACCGGTTCACCTTGTCACTGTAAATGACTACCTTGTGGAAAGAGACTGTTTGTGGATGGGAGTGTTGTTTTCTTTTTTAGGAATTGTCGCTAAACCCCTTTTAAACAAAACCCCATCTGAAGAGAGAAAAAAGGTGTATGAGGCCGATATTGTCTATAGTACCGCTTCAGAATTTGGTTTTGATTACCTTCGTGATAATTCAATGATTGTAAGCAAAGAGCAGAAGGTCCAACGGGGCCACTATTTTACTATTGTCGATGAGATTGATTCTATTTTAATTGATGAGGCAAGGACCCCATTAATTATTTCAGGCCCCTCAGAAATATCGATTCAAATGTATGATGATTTGAAAGAAACTGTTGCTGAGATGGTTAGGCTACAAAGAGACTATTGCAATAGCCTTGCTGCAGAGGCTCGAAGGGATCTTGAATCCCTTAATATCACCCAATCAAGGGATCTTCAACAATTAAAGCTTTCTAAAGAAGAAAAGGAAAAGAAAAAAAAGGCTTTAGAAACCTTATGGCTTGTCTCTAAAGGGACCCCAACAAATAAGATCTTAAAAAGATTTAATGAAAATCCCGATATTCGCAAAGAACTTGAAGAAATTGACACCTTTTACTTTTCAGATCTTAATAAAGATCTTCGAAACGAAAAACTTATTGATCTATACATGATTATAGATGAAAAAAATCAAGATTATGAACTTACCGATCGTGGGATAAAACATTGGAAGGGGGACCCTTCTGCCTTTATGATGCTTGATCTTGGTTTTGAACACTCTTTAATTGATAAAGAGGATCTTTCAGAAAAACAGGCCCTTGCAAAGAAAATTGCCCTACGAGAGGAAGATAGTCGAAGAAAAGAGATGTCCCATAATATCCGACAACTTTTTAGAGCCCATTTGCTCATGGAAAAAGATGTGGATTACATTGTAGCAGATAGAAAGATCGTGATCATCGATGAAAATACAGGGCGTCCTCAACCTGGGCGCCGCTTTTCTGATGGATTGCATCAAGCTATTGAAGCTAAAGAACACCTTTCTGTACAAAAAGAGACTCAAACCTTTGCAACCATTACCCTGCAAAATTACTTCCGTCAATATAAAAAAATTGCAGGGATGTCAGGGACTGCCATCACTGAATCAAAAGAGTTTAAAGATATTTATGGACTTTTAGTTCTTGCCATCCCTACACACAAAAAGTGTATCCGCAAAGACATCCACGATGAAGTCTTTATGACCGAGAGGGAAAAATATGCGGCAATTATTAAAGAAGTTCACTTGATCCATTCTAAAGGTCAGCCCATCCTTATTGGTACAGAATCGGTAGAAATTTCTGAAAAGCTTTCTCGCATCCTTCGCAATGAAAGTCTCCCTCACACTGTTTTAAATGCTAAAAACCATGCAAAAGAGGCTGAGATCATTGCAAATGCCGGTAAAAAATGGGCTATAACTGTAGCCACAAATATGGCAGGTCGTGGGACAGATATTAAACTTGAAGAAGGGGTCAATGATCTTGGCGGGTTATACGTCATTGGGACAACACGCCATAATTCACGAAGAATTGATAGACAGCTGCGCGGTCGTTGCGCCCGTCAAGGGGATAGGGGGGTTTCAAAGTTTTATGTTTCTTTTGAAGATCCTTTGATGCGTATGTTTTCCTCTCCAAGAGTGGCCACAATGCTTTTAAAATTTAGACCCCCAGAAGGAGAAGCGATCTCTGCTCCGATCTTAAATAAATCTATTGAAACGGCTCAAAAGCGGGTTGAAATAAAGAACTTTCAGATAAGAAAGCATACTCTTGAATATGATGATGTGATGAATAAGCATCGATCAGAGGTCTACTCCTATAGAGACTCTATCCTTATGGAAGAAAATATCCTCCCCATTGCTGCAAGAGTTTTAACAGAGTATACCGAAACTGTGTGTAGAAAATTTCATGAAGAGTACCTTGCAAACAAAACCCTTAAAGAAGAACATTTAAACGAGCTTTTACTTCGCGATGTCCCTATTTCACTGGATAATGAGATTTCCCTTCCGCTGACCACAGAAGGGTTTAACCTCATCAATAGCAAAGTCCTTTCCGCCTTTAAGGCAAAGTTGCGTTTTGAAGCTGGACCTATTGCTGTCTTACAACGCCTAGGGAACAAACCCCTTGATCCCCTTTCGGTCCTAACAGATATTATAAGATCTATTTTACTTCGATCTATTGATTCAAAATGGCAAAGACATCTTCTTGCTATTGATCATTTAAGGACAGAAGTCTCTATGCAATCGATCGCTCAAAAAGATCCCCTTCAAGAGTTTAAGCACGAAGCGTTCCATTTATTTCATGACTTTGCAGTCGATGTGAAAAAAGACATCACTCATAAACTTTTTGGATTTTCAATCAGGGTGCCCGATGAAGAGCAGGTAAAATTACGATTGTCCCAATTCGAGCTGTTAGGACAGGGAAAGGAATTTGCTGAAATAATGGATAAGATCGATCTATAAATTTATAGCTCTTTGAGCTTTTTAGATCCATAATAAAGCATTGGGGCTCCTAAAATCATGTATAGACTCCAATATCTACTTTTCCATTCAAGGACAACTCTTCCATGCTCTCCAAAGAAAAATAAAAGTAACGAGAGGGTTAAAAGCATCCCCCCAGAAGAAAGAAGGGTTAGGGCAATAATATGCCCCTTTTCTTCCTCTTCCTTATCCTCTTCTTGAGCAAAACCCTTTTTTATTGTCTCTTTATTTTCTGGGAAAAAGACACTTTCCTGCAAAAGCTCAGTTGGAGGAATATAAGGGGGTTTATATTGGGAAGAATGGATTGTCTCTTCAAAGCCCCCTCTTATTTTGGGTAAAGGCTCTTCAAATGAGGCTCCACAAAATCGACAATGGGTCGATTCTATATCTACTGACCCTTCGCAATAAGGGCACAATCGAACCTTTTGATTAGTTTTCATCTTTCTCCTCTATCAGCCTATCGGTAATAATTGCTTTAACCCCAAGGGCAAATAGCTTGTTTGCCTCTTTTCGACTATTTACCGTATAGACGTGCAGATCTAACCCAGCAGCTGTTATCCTCTCTATATCCGATTTAAAGAGAAAACGTCTATTTAAATTTATCCCTAACCCTAATTTTTTTGCGTAACCAAGTTTGTTTTGTGTTAACTTTTCAATATTCCACCTCAATGAATACTTTGGCTGGAGCTGTTTAAATGCCAATAGTATCTCCTTATGAAAAGAATATATTACAAAAAGATCAGAGTTATATGCACTGATTAATTGATCTATTTTTTTTACAATTTTAGGGTTTTTATCCTTAACCTCAATCATTATATGAAGATTTCTTTCATAGGCATAGGCTAAAAGGGGGGAAAGTAGGGGAATCCTTTCAATTTTTGTAGGGTAAACAAAGACGTTTAATAGATCCGACGCCCTCTTTTCAGTAATCTTGCCCCTTCCAGTTGTCAACGTATCTAGCGTAAGGTCATGAAACACTGCGATATTTCCATCTTTTAAAAGAAAGCAATCGATCTCAAACCACCTTGCCCCCTTTTCTTCCATCCTTTTCATCGATTCAAAGGTATTTTCGGGCATCCAACTATTGGCTGCTTTGTGAGCTATAAGAATCTTATCGTTAACAGCTATTTCTCTCATAAAATTTAAATTCAATTTTTTATTGAATAATAGTAAAAAAAATTTAAATGTCGAGGTTTACTATTAAAGGAGGCACTTTGGACCCACTAGTACATTCATTAAATAAAGACGAAGCGACAAGTTATCTAGGAATTAATTTGGACAATCCCCTCAATTAATGAAACAATATTCTAGAATTACAAGTGCCCTTAACCAAGCTTTTCTACTCCCATCCTTAATACAAAAAAGCCGATCCTCTCTTGCTAATTTTTTAGCTGTATTCGCAAATGGTTATAGTAGTGTCAGAGACCTTATGAAAGAATTTGGTTCTACGATTGATTTCTATAAGGGGCATTTTGAAACGCAAAAGGAAAACATTCCAGAGGAGATTGAAACCCTTTTAACCAAAGCCTTTTTAATGTATGAAAATATAAAAGCCAGTGTTGAAACCCCAAAAGCTGAGATTTCAAAAACCATAAGAGCTCTTTACTCATTAGAATCAAAGATAATTTTACTTGCTCAAGCACATCTTAAAGAAAGAGTCGAGGAATGAATCTATTTTGATATAAACCTTTTTTTTGTATACTCTCAAAAAAAGGGCGTTTTTAATGGATTATGATGTTGTTGTGATTGGTGGGGGGCCAGCTGGCTATGTAAGTGCCATTAAAGCATCCCATCTGGGATTAAAAACAGCTATTATTGAACGAGATATCTTAGGTGGAACCTGTCTTGCACGGGGGTGTATCCCAACAAAAACCCTTTTAGCCCATGCTAAAGTTTTAAAAACGATTAAAGAGGCCTCCTTTTTTGGTATCGAAATTGAAGGGTTTACCCTCCATTACCCAAAGATGAAGGAAAGAAAAGATGCTGTTGTTCAAGAATTATGTGGGGGGATAAAAAGTTTATTGCATGCTGCAAGGGTCGATATTTTTGAAGGGATTGGAAGTTTTATCTCTCCAACTTCTATTAAAATTAAATCTCATACAACCACGGTCATCACTTCTAAACACACTATTATTGCAACAGGAAGTATCCCCTCCACCCTTCCTATTGCCCCTATTAATAAACAAAACATTCATGATTCCACCTCCATTTTAGAAATCACAACAATACCCAACCACCTTATTGTTATTGGGGGTGGCTACATCGGGTGTGAATTTGCCTCTTTATTTAAAGAACTGGGATCAAAAGTAACCATTGTTGAAGTGTTTAAAAAGCTTGTCCTTTCCCAAGGAGAAAAAATTGCCACCTCTTTAACAAAAAAATTCGAGGAAAGGGGGATAGATCTTTTTTTAGGGAAGGGGCTAACTTCAATAGAGCCCTCTTTTGACACTCTTTGCTGCACCCTTTCTGATGGGACAAAAATCCATGGGGATAGTGTCTTAATTTCTACGGGAAGAAAACCTTTTACCGACCGACTTCATCTTGATGCTGTAGGTCTTGGAACCAATAAATATGGGTATATCGAAGTAAATGAATTTCTTCAAACCTCGATCCCTAATATTTATGCAATAGGGGATGTTACAGGAAAATCAATGCTTGCTCATGCAGCATCCTATCAAGGGATTTTAGCTGCAGAAAATATTGCAGGCAAGGGCAAAAAGGCCGATTATAGTTGTATCCCCGCTGTGATCTTTACCGATCCAGAAATTGCCACTGTCGGTCTTACCTTAGAAAAGGCATTAGAACAAGGGATTACGGCAAAAGGCGCGACCTTTCCTTTTGCCGCCCTTGGAAAGGCTAAGGCGATGCAAGAAGATGAGGGTTTTGTTGAAATTGTCTATGGAGAAAAGCACCATGAGGTCCTTGGAGGGACTGTTGTGGGTTACGGGGCTTCAATTCTTATTGCCGAAATTGCCCTTGCACAAAAAAATGAACTCACTTTAGAAGCCATCATAGACACAATACATGCCCACCCCACGATGCCTGAAAGCATTGCTGAAGCGGCAGAAGTGGGACTTAACCAACCCATCCATTTACCAAGAAGAGGCACATGAAATCTCACCCCCTTCATATCCTGACTGAAAAAGAACAACTCCCCTCTTGGTTACATAGAAAGCTCCCTAATAAATCCCACTACTGCATTACGGACAACTTAATCAATGAAAAAATGCTTGCTACTGTCTGTGAAGAGGCAAAATGTCCTAATCGCTTTGAGTGTTATAGCAAAAAAACAGCTACATTTCTCCTCCTTGGAAAGACCTGCACCCGCGCTTGTGGATTTTGTGACATTGGATTTTCTAAAACTCCCCCTCCTTTAGACCCTGAAGAACCTAGAAAAGTAGCTGAATCGGTACACATTCTTGGTTTAAAACATGTTGTCCTCACCCAAGTTGCCCGAGATGATTTAGCCGATGGAGGGGCAAAAGCAGTGGTTGATGTGATCAAAGAAATACGAAGACAAAATAAAGAGTGCACCGTTGAAGTCCTTACCTCTGATTTTAATGGAAACCTTTCAGCCCTTGACCTTATTTTTGAAGAAAACCCAGAAATTTTTAATTATAATATTGAAACAGTACACAGACTCACCCCAAAAGTGCGGCATAAAGCCACCTACGAAAGGACCCTTGAAGTATTAAACAGGGCGAAAAGATCGCTCCCAAAAAGTTTTATTAAATCTGGGCTCATGCTTGGCCTTGGTGAAGCCTCTTACGAAATCTTAAGCACTCTTAAGGATCTTCATCAAGCATCGGTGGATATTGTCACCATAGGTCAATATTTGCAGCCCTCAAAGAAAAAGCTTCGGGTAAAATCCTATATCCCCCCTGAAGAATTTACTCAATGGAAAATCCAAGGAGAGGCTTTAGGTATTCCCTTTGTCTATGCAGGCCCCTATATACGCTCCTCTTATAATGCAAGTGATGTTTTTGATACTTTAAAAAAGATAAATACTCACCCTTAGATGCAATTTTTTTGAAATAAAGTTTTTGGTAGCTTTATTTCCCAAAAAAACCTAAAATCTATATCCTTTTAAGGGGGATACCCGTGAACGACATCCCATTTCTCAATACGATCGATCTAGAAATTTTAATGCATAAAGATGCTCATTTTGGGGGCTCTTTTGATGTGATGATTGAATATTACCAATCCGATGGCATTGGAGTTCAAGAAGATTTTGATATTGAACGGATCCAAGAGCTTGCTTCTTTTGATAACACTTCCCATTTATCTGCAGAAGTTCTCCCTGAGCTTGCAATAAATGATGTTCTTTTTTCCAAAGAACTCTATAAAAAATTTCGTCATTGCTATGAAGGGGACGACCTTTTATTAAAAAAACTTGCAGATCTTATTTTAACTGAATCGTGGGACCCAAAAGAAGAAATAGATGCCTTAGCCGCATTTAATGAGCGTGCCATTAAGCCCTTAGTTGAAATATTGACCCAAGATCACTTTTATAACCCCCTCAACCCTGGATATGGAAGGGCTCCTATCAACATCGCCCTTACCTTAAAAAAAATTGGATCTCATGAAGCCATCCCCTATCTTTTTCAAGCCTTAGGAAAAAGTTTTTCTATTGATGAAATTCTTATTCAAACTCTTATCTCCTTTGGCCACAAAGGAGAAGACTTTTTAAGGGCAAGGTTAGCGGCAACCCCATACACAAAGGATAACTATTTTGCTGCTATGGCTTTATCCTCTTTTCCTACAAGCCCTGAGACCGCAAAACTTGCTTTATCCCTTATTTCTTTAAAGGAAAGCATTCCCCACAGCGCTTACTTTTCCTATTTAATCTGTATTTGCGAGGGATTAGAGGCCGACAGTGACCGGAAAATATTTATTGAACTGTCTAAAAATGATCAATTAAGCAAAGATATCTCCTCTGAAATGGCTCTTATTGCCTCCTTTTGGAAAAATTCCCCTTGTAATTCCTAATCTATTTTGATAGGTCAATGGTATATTTAGATAACAAAGTATAAAAAAGACCATGAAAGACCCCCTTGTGTTTATCTTAGCTGGTGGAGAAGGTGTTCGCCTTAGACCTTTAACAGAACATCGGTCAAAACCTGCAGTCCCTTTTGGAGGGCGCTACCGCTTAATAGATGTCGCTATTTCTAATGCCCTAAAACCTAAATGGGATAGGGTTTTTGCTATCACTCAATTTTTAGCTCCATCCTTAAATCAATACATTTCTGAAACTTATGGAAGCACCGTATCGATTTTATCCCCAAAAGATAAACTCTATAAAGGGACTGCCGATTGTATTGCTGCACATCTTTCCATCCTTGAAGAATCTGCCTCTGAACACGTTGTGATTTTATCTGGAGATCAACTCTATTCCATGGACTTAGAAGAGATGTTGATGAGTGCACAATTAAGTGGTGCCGACTTAACCATTGCTGCTTTACCTATTAATGAGCAAGAGGCTCAAAGAATGGGGGTGATGAAGATCAACCAGGAAAAAAGGATCATTGACTTTATAGAAAAACCTCAAAGCGAAGCGCTTTTAAAAAAGTTTTCCCTTTCTCGTAAAGAGTACACAAAAATCCACCCCCTTAATGAGCACATTTTTTTAGGCTCAATGGGTATTTACATTTTTAAAAGAAAGGCTCTTGTTTCCCTTTTAAAAGAAGGGGATGGGGTAGATTTTGGAATGCATATTATCCCTAAACAGCTAAAAATCGGAAACACCTTTGCCTATATTTTTGATGGCTACTGGGAGGATATTGGAACGATCAAATCCTACTATGCCGCTAACTTAAAACTTTTAGAAAGCACTTCTTTGTTTTCTATTTTTTATAGTAAAGATTCCACCCTTTTAACAACCGCTTTGTACCTTCCCCCTGCAAGAATTGAGGATTGTACCCTTGAAAAGACAATCATTGCTGATGGATGTCTTATCAAAGCAAAAGAAATCAGACTCTCTTTGATCGGTTTAAATACCGAAATTGGGGAAGGGTCTGTGTTGTATGGCGTTGTTTCCCTTGGCTCTTTAAAAAAAGACCAAAAAACTCTCATTGGAAGTAATTGTTTTTTAGAAAAAGTGCTGATCGATGAAAATGCTGTGATTGAAGATGGGGTCCATCTATCTCTTCATGGGGAAGAGTACCCTAATCTAGATTTTGGCCCCCTAACCATTGTCGATGGGATTATCGTCATAAAAAAAGGGGCCTTAATCCCTAAAAATTTTTCTTTAAGAGAAGAAAGAGAACGCCTTACTGCGTAAAATAAATCCTTTGAATTAATCAAAAATAAGGGTATCTTTAGTCTTATGAAAGTATGGACCCTCTCGGATTTGCACCTTTCTTTTGGCACTCCCCATAAAGAAATGGATGTTTTTGGCGAAAAATGGAAAAATCATGCCGCAAAAATTAAGGAAAATTGGGAAAAAAGGATTGGTGCTGAAGATCTTGTCTTAATTGCTGGCGATATTAGCTGGGGATTAAAGGAGGAAGAGGTCCTTCCGGATCTTGTCTGGATTCACTCCCTCCCTGGGATAAAAGTGATGAGTAAAGGAAACCATGATTTATGGTGGAAATCCCCTTCAAAAATTCGCAAATGTCTCCCCCCTTCTATTCACATCATTCATAATGATGCTTTTACAATCAATAACGTCACTATTGGGGGGACAAGACTTTGGGACCATCCAGATCTAAACTATTATAAATATATCGAAATCAAGGAATCTCTTGGTGTCAAAATCAAAAAAAAGGAATACAACGAAAGGACCGTTTTACAAGACTCTAAAATTTTTAAAAATGAATTGGATCGACTTGCCTGGAGTATAGATGCGATGGATAAAGGGGCTAAGTATAAAATATTGATGATCCACTACCCTCCCATCCCCCCTGATCGTTCTGATAATGAATTTTCCCGTCTTATTAAAGATGCAGGGATTAACATCTGTATTTATGGACACCTTCATAACCTCTATCCTGATGCCCCTGTAAACTTTGTGAAAGATGGGGTCTGCTACTATTGCACAGCCTGCGACTACTTAAATTTTACCCCCCTTTTATTATTAGAGCTCTAATAAGATTTACCCATTTTCTTCAATCCCATTTTCACCTATAATACAGTTTGAAAAAATGGTTATATTATGATAAAAAAAAGAACACCCCCCTTTCTCATCGTTGAAGTTTTGATCGCTTTTTTTCTTATAACGATGACCCTCCTCCCTTTTTCTTCCACTCCCTATAAAAGTTTTTCTAAAGAGCTCACCCTCCTTGAACAAATGGAAATTGAACCCTACTTTAATGAAAGTTTTTTACAAGCGCTAGATCGCCTTCCCCTCTTAGATTTTGATCTTGAGGACAAACTCATCCCTTTTGGAAAAAATCAGTCCCTTCTTTTAAAGCGTCATGTGCATATTACAAAAACAACGGACCCAAGTAAAAAGGGGACGTTATTAACTATTGATCTAACTATCGATGGAAAAAGGGCTCATCTAACCCGTCAAAAAATGATCTATGCCCCTTTATTGGAGGATGAAAATGAAGTTTAAACCTCACTTACTCGTCGATTTAGAAAAGGGTGCCTTTAAATTTGTCTATATTGACCCTGATGAAATTGGGTCAAAACAATCCTCCTTTGACAATTTAGAGACAATTCAAATGACAAAAAATTCCCCCATTAAAAAAATTATTGTGGGATACACCCCCTCTTTATCGACCCAATGAAAAAAAAAACCCGTTACTTTTCGTTGCTTGAAGTGATCATTGCCACCTCTTTATTTGCTGTTTTACTCTTTTCTACCACCTCCCTTTTTTTTACATACCACAAACTGTCGACAAAAATTGCCTCTATCCGACCTAAGGTCTTTCAAAGGGCTCTTTTTTTTGAAAAAATGACAGAATTCTCTCAAACTATGGATCCATCAACGATCAAAACCCATTCTTATGATCATGAACAATCCCTTTCTTTTGTTTTTGATAATGGTTTTAAAGATGACCCTAACTTTTCAGGAAAAAATCACTGCATCCTTTTTAAAACAATGGATGGAGAATTAAAATACACACTTACAAATAGTAAAGGGGAAACCCTTACTAGAACCCTCCTTGAAGACATTCCTTTTTTTTCGCCCCATTATGAGGAAAGCATCCTAACCCTTACGATGGGCAACAAAGAATCTTTAGAGAGCTCCTATACATTTATCCTTTCAAAACAACCCTCAAAAGGGGGAAAATGAACTTTATATTCCTTATCACAATGATTATCCTTATGTTCTCTTTAGTATCCAGTTCTATGACAGCCACCCTTAAAACCACTGCCTTGTTTGCTGCATCCCAAAAAAATCAGATGGATCACCTCTATAGTTTTAATAATCAACTTGAAAAAGACTTATATAACCAATCAAAAAAAAGAGAGGATCCAAAAAGCGATACAGCAAGAGCTTTAAAAAGAAAAGGGAAACGTTACACCCCCAGAAAAGGAGCTTTTTCTGAAAATAGTAAGTTAAACCTTTATCCTTTAATTGATCCAGCCTACACAAGTGGACAAAAAACCCTTATCACCAATACATTTACTCAGCTTATAAAAAATCTTTATTCCAAAGAGAGCTTTTATAAAAAAAGAGAAAAATTAGATCCAGAATTTTTAGATTCTTTTGTTAAAGAGTGCATTACCTCACTAAAAAAAACAAAATCACTAGCAAATATAACCTTTTCTTCGCAAAAAAATCGGGAGTTCTACCTTATGATGTGCAAAGGGGCCTACCCTTCAAAGGGGACTGCCATAATCCTGCTTAAATATATTACCCTTCAAAATGTACAAAAAGAGCCCCCCCTTGTCTTCCCTCATCTTTCTGCTGAAGTATTAACAGCCTTTGTTGGAGAGGCCTTAGCGCAAAAAATATTCAAAGAGGAAGAGACCCTTTATTTCAATGGAAAAAGCATCTCAAGACTCAATAAAGAAGGGGTTGAAAAGGTGTTAACTGGTACCCACCACACTACCCATAAATCCCTTTTAACCTATTCTCACTACAGCTTTGAAAAAGTACAAAGTCACACTAAAGGGGCAAAAGGGACCCTTATTATAAAAGGGCCCCCTGTTTTATGACAGCCTTTGGTAAGAACATATGCATTGTTGTACTCTGTCCAAATTTTGATGTTGCATAAATTTTCCCCCCATGCTTTTCAACAATTAATTTAACAATGGATAACCCTAACCCTGCCCCACCTAATTTTCTGCAGTGCGCTTTATCGACAGTAAAAAATCGATCAAATATTTTAGAAAGGTCTCCTTCTGGAATCCCAATCCCTTTATCATGTATTTGAATGTATATTTGTTCTCCTGAAGTATCTACTTTTACAATAATAACTTTTTCTTCACGGGAATATTTTACAGAATTTTTAAATAGATTTGTAAAGACAAGTTCAATTAAATTGCCATCAACCCACCCGATAGCTTCCTCTTCTGTCCGTAGATGCTCAATAGTAAATTCTGGGTATATAGAAATCACTTGATAGCTTACATCCTCAATAAGCCGATGAATATCCACCTTCCCTATCCCTTCAAAATCACAATTTTCTAAATCGGTAAGACGCAAAAGATGTTTCACAAGATGCTCCATACGAAGACAACTCGCTGCCATTTTTTCTAAAATTTCCTTTTGCAACTCCTGATCAATCCCTTCCCCCTCTAAAAGCAGCTCTGTAAATCCTTTGATAATTGTAATTGGCGTTCTTAATTCATGGGAGGCATTGCCTACAAACTCTCTTCCCATATGGATCATTTTTGCATGGTTTGAAACATCTTTTAAAACAACAAGCTTTAAACCCCTTTTTCCCATTTCAATGATTTGAATCAAAACCGTCATTTCTAGATAGGAAAACTCTTCTTGATAACTCCCTGTGTTCATCATCTGGTGAACTTTTTGAATAAGGGGGGTCACTTTTTGGTCATAAAATGAGATCTTTTTAACCCCTTTAGGGCTGTGTAGAAACTCTTCTGCAGCAGTGCTCAGAATCTTTACATTTCCCTTTCTATCAATAAGAAAGAGCCCCTCATCAAGATGGGGCGCAATCTTTTCTAAAATTTTTTGTTTCTTTAACCACATATTTTAAAGAATATACCCATTCTTTATATAATTGTCTTGGACTTTTCTCCAGCAATTTCCTGAACATACCTTGGGACTGCATATCCAGGCATGCAATTTCTTAAGGCAACCATGAGGTTTTTCCCTTCTTGAATCGGGACTTCAAAATGTAAAGCCCCTTTCACCCGATCTAACTGATGCAGATAGTAAGGGATGACTCCCCTTTGGACAAGGGCCATAAACAATTTTTTTAAAGCATCTACAGAGTCATTTACCCCTTTGAGGAGGACAGACTGCGTCAACACTGGAATTTTTAATTGTTGAATCGCCCCTATTGCACTAAAGATCTCTTCGTCTAACTCCTCAATACAATTGATATGGACGACAAAAACAATTTGTTTTGAACAATTTTTCAACAATTCTAAAAAGCGCTCTGTCACCCTTTCAGGGATCCCAATAATAAATCGAGTATGAAAACGGATCATCTTTACATGAGGAATTGCTTCAAGTCTATCAAATATCTCTTTTAAAGCCATATCTGATAACGATAAAGGATCTCCTCCACTTAAAATCACCTCTTCTATAGAAGGGTCTTGCCCTATTTTAAAAAGAGCTTTATCGACCTCTGATTTATAGGCAAAATTTTGACGAAAACAATACCTGCAGTGCATTGCACAGGCCCCTGTTGCAAGCAATAAGGCCCTACCCTCATATTTGTGTAACAGTGCAGATCCCTTCATCGCAGCTTGATCGCCAACAGGATCTTTTACCCCCCCCTCTTCTAATTCTTCCAATAAAGGCAAAAATTGTCTCGCTAGAGGGTTATCTAAACACCCTTTGGGCATTTTTTCAGCAAGTCTTTTTGGAACATGAAGGGGAAATTCCTTTTTATTCAAAAGATGGACAGGATCAATATTTAAAAACTCGGCTATTGCCTTAATAGAGTTAAACCCTTCTTTTTGCCTTATACGCCATATTTCCATGAAAAGAGTGTATCAAGCTTTATAAATTATACTCAAATGGAATTAGAGTAAAATCATCTCAGAGCTTTTTCGAACGGCTTTAGCCCCTAGCGCGCACAATTTTGGGGCTAAATCCTCATATCCGCGATCAAGGTAGTATAAATTTGAAATTTTTGATGTCCCCTCTGCTAAAAGAGCAGCCATCACATAGGCAAACCCAGCCCGAAGATCTGGGATAGCAATATCTTTTGCCTTAAGGGTTGCCCCCCCTTTAATCACAATAGAGTGTTCATGGTTTCTTAAAGCAAATCGACAAGGCTTGCTCCCTAGACATTTTGTAAAAAAGTCAATTTCTGCCCCCATATCAATGAGGGTATGGACGTACCCAAATCTAGACTCATAGACAGTTTCATGAACCACAGACGAGCCGTTTGCTTGGGTAAGTAACACTGTAAAGGGCTGTTGCCAATCGGTCATAAATCCTGGGTGGACATCTGTTTCAATAAGAGCCCCCCCCTTTAAAGGCTTTTCGTAAAAAAACTCTATACCTTCTCTATCAACCGTGAAATTGCCCCCTATTTCTCTTAAATGATTTAAAAATGTGACCATATGCTCTTGAACAGCCCCTTTAACAAAGACCCTCCCCTTGGTTGCAATAGCTGCCATTGCAAAAGACGCAGCAACAATGCGATCTGTAATAACAAAATGTTCACAGCCACAAAGGGTTTTTGTCCCTTCAATATGGATGGTTCGATCCACATCAATGTAGATAAAGACCCCAAGTTTTTGGAGAAAAAGGATCAAATCTAGAATTTCACATTCCATAGCAGCGTTTTTAATTACAGTGCGCCCCTTAGCTCGACAAGCAGCTAAAATGGTATTTTCTGTAGCCCCTACAGAAGGGTATTCTAGTTCTATAACAGCCCCCATTAACCCTTCTTTAGCAGAGGCAACGTAAACACTATGTTCCCCAATTTTTTGGTACTCAATAATTGCCCCTAAAGCCTGTAAAGAGTGCATATGAAAATCAATAGGTCTTTTCCCAATGTGGCAGCCGCCGACAGTGGGGACAACAATTTTTTCATGTGTCCGTCCTAATAAAGCCCCAATTAAAAGGATGGGTATTCGATTAGCTCCGGTAAACCTTTGAGGAATTCGTGTCGTCTTTAACTCATGAGTATGGAGAATCAACTCATGGGTTTGTTTATTCCATATGGCTTTCATTCCGATGGCTCGACATAAATCTAAAGTGACATCAACCTCAGTAATATTTGGAACATTTTTTAAAAGACACTGTTTATCGGTAAGAATGGATGCCACAATCAACTTTGTTACCGCATTTTTTGCCCCTGAGACAGCAACCTCTCCAAATAAAGGGACTCCGCCTGTAATTTCCAAATAATCTACATTCATTGTTCTATAGTACGAAATTTTATGAATTCAATACATGTTTTTTTCGACAAATTAAAAGGGTTAGGTTATGAGTAAAAGTATGCCATTAAAAATTCGCATTTTGCTTTGGGTCTTTATCCTTTTTATTGCTACCTTACTCAGCATTTTTGTGATCTCCACCCTTGAAATAAACTCAAGCCTTAAAAAGGAAGAAACGGCCCTTGTATCGAAAGTAAAAGAGGTGGGGAAGGAAAATTTTGTAAATATTGAAAAGTATTTAGACATCAATTTTAATAACGCTATACAAAAGATCAACTCTGTATTTGAATCGATGAGGACAAGCTCTCAGTGGAGGCTTCGCTTTTTACCGGATCAAGAGACCCTTATAAATGCTAGCTGGGGACCAAGCGCCGCTGTTTTAGCGACCTTTCCTTGGCTAGATCTCATTAATATAGAAATTGATGGGAAAGAGACAGCCTATATTTATGAAGCGGCCCCATTTTTAAGAAAATTTATCAAACTAGCGGTTGCTGAGGATCTATCCTTATTTGTAACCATGAATAAACAAGGCCATTTTGATCTTTACGTTGGGGTTCCCTTTTGGTCAAATCAAGTCATTAGAAAATATCTTGATGATTCAGCCTTTCCTGACTTTTTTTTAGCTAACACCCTTGACCAATGGCTCCTTTATGACATCGGAGAGTTATTAGCGATCGACCCAAAAGGGCTCACCAGCAAAAAAAACCAGCTCTATAAGCACCTTTTTGATGAAGCAATCACCCTTCACAGTCAGGAGGAAATAGATTTTTTATTTAATTCCTTAAAAATCATGATTGAAAAGACCCAAGAAAATCTACTCAAACAAAAAGGGCTTTTAAAGATCTTGTCTGATCCCACCTCTAAAGAACAGTACATTGATAAAAAAATTAAAGAAATCCACCCTGATATAAAGTATCAAAGGACCTATTGTAAAGGGCCTTTATGTGAAGTAGATACCCTTTACATGGATCCAACATGGGCAACAAGAAGGGATTTTCAACATAAAATCACCCAAAAGCAATTGATTTGGGAGCTATGCATGCTCACAAGGACGGGGGCATGGGACTTTTCCCCCTTTAATAAAGGCTCTCCGATGGGAGTTGTTACCTCTTTAGCTAAAACTGAAGGGGGGCATGAAGATTTTTTTGATAATGTTCTTGAAGGATTTTTCATTCATGATGTCTTTTTAAATAAAAAAATCAATATTGAAAAAACGTGCACACTGGCGGTAGGAAATAGCGCCTATGATCGAAAAGTGATTTTTAAAGACGATCCTTCAGGGGAGGCAAAATCGTGCAAAAATGCTCAATTAGAAATTCTCTTTGATGAGGATTTAAAAGAGCCGTTTCTTACAAACACAAATTATATTAGCTATTTTAAACCTCCAATGAAAGAACCAAGCATTACAGCCATTACCTTAGGGATTTCCTTAGATCCGATTTTGTTTGAGCTTGCTCTTGTTTCCCCTGATGAAATTGCCTGTGTCTTTAAAGATGGGAGCATTCGCCTTTATAAATCTAATGGAGAGATAAAAAACATCCCAAAGGATCCAAATGACACTAATCGTCTAAAGCTTCTTACCGAAACTGAAGGCTCATTAATTGACCCTTCAGGAAAAAAACTCTATTTTGCTTTTGTCACAAATATCACAGACAATGACGGAAAAATTGTCCTTATTGAAAAGCAAGAAAGTCGAATTACCCTTATCGATACAATCAATGCCCATATTAAAAAACTGATTCATCACGTGATTATCAATGCCTCTGTTTTAATCATTTTTTCTCTCATCCTGATCATGATTATTTTATCAAGAATTATAGGAGCGATTACAAAACCCATCAATGAACTTGCTGAGGCAGTAAGCCATGTCACAGATAGGACCCTTGATAATGTGCGCTTAGATAAAAAGCAGTCCTTTCGTAAAGATGAGGTAGGGGCCCTTTATAAAGCCTTTACGGAAATGATCCAATCGATGAAAGAGGGGCATAAAGTTCGAGGGTTGCTTGATAAAGTAGTTTCTAAACAAGTGGCGGCAAAAATTGTTAAAGAAGGGATCAAATTAGGGGGAGAGAAAAAAATCATCTCAGTAATGTTTTGCGATATACGTAATTTTACAAGTATTGCAGAAAACATGGATCCAGAAAAACTCCTTGTGATGCTAAATGATTGCCTTACCCTTTTAAGTGGGGTTATTGATGATTTTGAAGGGGTCATTGATAAATATGAAGGGGATAAAATTATGACCCTATTTGGAGCGCCCTTAGAAACCCCTAACCACCCTCTTAAAGCCGTTTTATGTGCTTTGGAGATGCAAAGAAAATTATCTATCTGGAATTCTATCCGAGAAAGTCATCATTTACCAAAATTAGAGGTTGGGATTGGAATTCACTCAGGGGAAGCTGTTGCTGGAAATGTGGGGGCAGAAAACCACCTTTCTTATACTGTTTTAGGCCATATTGTCAATCTTTCTGCAAGACTCTGTGATTTTGCTAAAGCTAATGAAATTTTAATCACTTCCCAAACTCTTGAGGGGATTAAAGATCACATTGTTGTAAAAGAAAATCCCCCTCACCAATTTAAAGGGATCTCCCATGAAGTGGTCACCTTTTCTGTGATCGGAAAAAAAGATCTATCGGCCCCTTAAAAAAAAATTGGTTCAAAGGGCATATTTCTCAAGAAAAGTCACATACATATGCACATGCTTTTTTCCTTACATTTTTAAATTGACTTTGGCAAAGGCCCATGCTATATCTTAGTTCAAATTAAAACAAAGCAGCTTATGGATTTTAGTATAAACCATTTACATCAAGCTGATAAGCCGACAGCTCTTGAAGCAGTTACAAAAGACGGCCTTTTGATTCAACACCTTTCTCGAAAATTAAAAAATGATTCTGATGTAGTTGAAAAGGCATTTTCACAAAATATACAAGCCCTTGCCTATGCTGGTCCCCAAGGAATTATTGGCATCCTAGCTGAGAATAGAATTTTGACCAAAGGGTGTGGACTTGATCATATAAATCCAGAATTATGGAATAAGAAAGAATTTGTCTTAGAAGCAGTCAAAAAAAATGGACAACTATTGTTCAAAGCGCATCCTTCCTTAAAAAAAGATCCTGAGGTGGTTCTTGCTGCAATAAAAAGGGATGCTATTGCCTTTGAATATGCAGATGAAACACTTACAGAAAATAGAGATTTTATTTTTTCTGCGATAGAAGTAAATGGAGAAGTCATAGGCTATTTAGATAGGGATTTAATCGGAAATCGTGAATTTGCTCTTGCTGCTATAACTGCAAATATAGAGGCAGCTGACCCTATTTTTACTCTAACTAGGAATTTTGATTCTGATAAAGAAATAATGATGAAAGCGTTGCCTGCGGTTCATCCTCGTACATTATCTAGCTACCTCTCTTTGCCCTTAAGAGCTGATCCCGATGTTGCTTATGTTATGGTTAAATTCCATCCACATTTATTATCCATAGTATCAAATACGTTGCAAGAGGATCCTAGATTTATTTTATCACTAGTTAAGGAAACCCCCTTTCTCCTTCAATATGTTAAACCTTGTCATAAATTGGATAGAAAAATTGTAAAAACCGCTCTTGATCATGCTATAGGGGCTTTGCAATATGCAGATGAAACGCTAAAAGGAAGTAGGGACTTTATTTTAGATGTGGCTATACCAATAAGTGCTTATGCTATCAATTATATGTCAAAGAGTCTTAAAGAAGATGTGCCCCTTATCCGCTCTGCCCTCCTTAAAGATCCAGTGGCATTTGCCTTTGTAACTGATAGTGTTAAAGCTAAACTAAGCAAGGATAAACCGTTGTTTATGAGTCTTATCGCTAAAGACTTAAACGCTATTAACTATGCTAGTGTAGAACTTCAAGAGGCATTTAGATATCATGAGCCTACAGTTAGAGAAGCCATCGTCATTAATCCATGGATGCTGCTTTCAGCAGGTTCAGATCTTCAGGAAAAATTATTAAACGATGGAGCATTTATGAGCTCTTTGATAAAAAAGTACCCATGGGCGACACAATTAGAAAAAAAAATCAAAGAGAAAAGGGGAAAAGAGCAATAGAGCTCGACTATTTATCGATTACATCCTATCGACAGTCTTTATTCCTAGTATAAAGAGCCCTTTTTCAATATGCCTTCCACATAATTCCGCAAGCAACAAACGGGAGTGTGTTTGATCATTGCCCATTACCTGGCAATCTCTAAAAAAAATATTAAACTTTTCTGCGAGTTGATACAAATACTCTGTAAGGTGATTGGGGAGAAGGTCCTTTTTGATTTTGTGTACTATTTCACCAAATTGCATTAGGTGAAGAAGTAAGGCTCTTTCAGAAGGGTGTCCTATTTTAATCCCCTCTTTTAGCCCCTCAAGGTCTACCCCCACCTTTCTTTTAATACTTTGAATACGGACAAATGCATAGAGAATAAAGGCGGCTGTATTACCTTCAAAACGGAGCATCCTTTCGTAACTAAAGGTATAATCCTTGATCCTATTAGACGATAGATCGGCATATTTTACCGCTGAAATCCCTAAAATTTTGGCAATTTCTTCATTATTTTCTATACCCCTATCCTCTAACAACTGTTTTGCTTGAATCACAGCCTCTTCTAAAAGATCTGACAATTTTTCAGTTTCTCCAGAACGGGTCTTATATTTTTTTCCATCAGGAGATAGGACTAATCCAAAGGGGACGTGATCAAAAGTAACTTGTCTATCATCGATATACCCGACACGTTTTGCTGCTTCATGGACCATATTAAAATGCATTTTTTGTCCTAAATCTGTCACAACAATGATCCGTTTTGCCCCATCATGTTCTACTCTGTAGTGAAAGGCGGCAAGATCTGTTGTTGCGTAGTTATACCCCCCATCCCTTTTTTCAATAATAAGGGGGAGAGGCTCCCCTTCTTTATTTTTAAAGCCCTCCATAAACACACAGATTGCCCCCTCATTTTCAACAGCAAGCCCTTTGTCCTTAAAATCATCAACAACCCTTTTTAATAGGGGGCTATAAAAGGATTCTCCCCTCTCCTCAATATGGACATCAAGGAGTTCATAAATTTCAGAAAAACCAATTCTTGAGATGTCACAAATTCTTTTCCACACTTCAACTGACTGTATTTGCCCCCCTTGCAATGCAACAACCTCTTCATGCGCCTCTGTTTTGAACTCATCATCCTCATCAAATTTTCTTTTAGACTCTTTATACCACCCTACCAAATCTTCTAAGGTGCTTGTCCCCCCTTTTAAAGCCTGCGGCTGATATTTCTTTAGGTAGGCAATTAACATCCCAAACTGGGTACCAAAATCCCCCACATGGTTTAATCTCAACACATCAAAACCTAAAAATTCCATTAACCGCGCAATGCACTCTCCAATAATTGTCGAACGCAAATGGCCTACATGCATCATTTTTGCAATATTTGGTGAAGAAAATTCAACTATCACCCTTTCACTTTTTTCTTTTGGGACAAGTAAATCGGGATCTTTTAGACATTGATTTGCCCATGTTTCAATACATTGATGGGAAAGGGTCATATTCAAAAATCCAGGGCCGGCAACGTCTACCTTTTCAAATAAGGGAGAGTTTTTTAAATGATGTGCAGCAACAGCAGCGATCTCTTGAGGCTTTTTACCCAACTGCTTAGAAAGTTTTAAAGCTAAGCTGCACTGAAAGTCCCCAAATGTGAGTTCTTTACTTGGATCCACTTCTATCAAAAAGGGATTTTTTAAAAATTCTTTAAAGGCATT
>JBIKLZ010000034.1:0-10391 GCA_044359535.1 Chlamydiia bacterium | reverse complement strand
AAAGGTCTTGGTATTGGGGGAAAGGGAGATGCGTGGTATGTTTATGAAAAGGATATCACTCATCATATAGTCTATGTATGTCAGGGCGAAAATAGTAAAGAACTCTTTAAAACAACTGTTTTTGCTACACAAGAGAGTTGGGTTAAAACCCCACCTTTATTCCCTTTAAGGTGCACTGCAAAAATCCGCTACCGATCAAAGGATGTGCCCTGCATGGTTGAAGAGGTTTCCGGAGGGTTAAAAATACGCTTTGATGAACCTCAAAGAGCTGTTACCCCTGATCAATCGATTGTTTTTTATTTAAATGACCTTTGTCTCGGTGGAGCTTTAATTAAAAGATCCCTATGATAAGACTTTCTTAAGATTGAAAAAAACCTGATGTTTTGAGAGAATAAGGGCATGAAATGGACAAGACTTTTTGCTCGAACAATTGATTATTTTTTATTTTACGCGATATTCATCCCTTTTGAACCTACTTTTTTAATAAAAACGATTATATTTTTTTTGATCCCCCCCCTTTATGCTCCACTGGAAGGACTTTTTTATTACTTTTTTCAAACCACCCCAGGAAAATCGATTTTTGGTATTAAACTTTCTAAAAAACTACCTTTACAATCCTCTTTAAAATTGGCTTTCAAAAAAGCATTTTTTGTCCTCCCCCTTCTTTACTCTCCTTTAAATATTTTTCTTTTACGCTATTATCTAAAAGAATCTAAAGAAAGCCAATCTAAACGTTGGGATCTATTTCAAGGGGCTCAAGTGGTTATTGTTCAACGGAAAAAACTGTTTAAACATGTTATTTTGATAACCCTGTTTTCCCTTCTCTTTTTTATCTACACCCCCTCTTCTTGGAAAAATCACCTTATTTTGTTTTCAAAAAGTGAAATAACCCTAACCGATTGGGTAGAAATTAAAGATTCACATTTAAAATTTTCTATTTATTTTCCTGAAACACCGACTTTTATAGAAAAAGAAATTCATGTAGAAGAAAAGGATACAAAACTTGATGTAAAAGAGTATCTACATGATGCAAAAGTCTCCTATTCTCTTGTTTCTACAAAAATCCCCTCATCATGGACACTGCTTGGGAGCAACTATCTTTTTAAAGCCCTTTCTAAACCCATTGAGGAACATCAAGGGATGATTGTTTCTAAAAAATTCATTAAACATGGCAAACACCCTGCAATGACTTATTTAGTAAAAAATAAAGGGAGCGGACAAACTAAAGGGATCCTAATCCTTGTAAAAACAACCATTTATAAATTAGAGGTCATGTCTAAAAAGGATCTTTCCGATGATGAATTACATAGCGCAAGTAACTTTATTAATTCTTTCGATGTGAACTAGATTCCTCAGAGGAGGCATTTAATTTTTGGTAGATACCCAAACCAATAATGAGTAAAGTGGCTGTCAAAAACATGAAAATTGGATAGATCAGCTTACTTATATCGGTTTTTACTGACTCTATGGTAATAACTAAAGCTTCTAAAGATAACGCTGTTATAATAATCAAAACAAATTTTGTAAAGGCATGTCTAGCCTCTTTTGGGGATCGATCATGCTCTTTTAAGACCTCTTCGATCATTAGATATTTGGACACATCAATCACAGCGATAGAAAAGACAATTAACGCCACATCATCTAAAAGTTTATAGAGGGTAAATGCTGAGTTTTTTAAATCAAACACAACTCCAATAATAGCAGCAATGATGATCCAAAGGGATGTTAAATAAAGGGCTGCACAACCTATGCTGTAGGCAAAATTTGAAAGGTATTTAATGGCTTTATTCATAGAATTGACAGTTAGCTCGATTTCAATCTCTTGTCAAGTTATATGAAAAAGAGATATACTATTTGTACTATGATAGAAACACATACCCTTATAAATGAAAAGATTCGTTTATACGAAGTTTTAAAGAAATTTTACCCTGATTTTTCAAAAAGTAAATTAAAGAAAATTTTAAACCAACGACGTGTAATGAGAAATACATTTTTAGAAACTGAGGATGTAGAGCTTGAGAAAAACGAAAAAATTTCTTTATTAAAAAAGCCTAATTTTGTGATGGATCTTCTTATATATTATGAGGATGCTGATCTTATTGTCCTAGAAAAACCCCCATTTATTCTATCTGTGGATGCAGATCATAACCCCGGATCTTCGGTTCATGCAACCTTAAAAAAAAGGTACGGCGCTGTTTTTCCTGTTCATAGGTTAGACAGAGAAACAACCGGAGTTATGGCTTTTGCCCTGTCTAGAGAAGCAAAAGAGTCCTTTAGAAAGCAATTTGAGTCAAAAACAGTAGAAAGACAGTACGTTGCTATTCTTCACGATATCCCTAAAGAAAAGTCAGGAGTATGGAGATCCCATATTAAAGAAAGTTTTGATATGAAAATGGTTGTTGACGATGAGGGTGTAGAAGCAATCACCCATTTTTCTGTTAAAAAAGGGATTAAAGGGCGTTATAGTTATGTTAAATGTCAACTAGAGACGGGAAGAAAAAATCAAATACGGATTCATGCCTCAGCTGCTGGCCACCCCCTTCTTGGGGATAGCCGTTATGGAAGTGATAAAAAAGGTTCGACATTATTTCTTCACGCACATACCTTAAAGTTTACCCACCCAAGATCTGGAAAGACGATGAGCTTTATTTCCCCTATTCCTAAAGAATTTTTTAACATTATGAATTAATCGAGGTTTTTTTGTTATGAGCAGAATTTATAGAGATAGATTTGATAAAAAAGTAGCTGGAGTGTGCGGAGGTCTTGCTCAATATTTTTCTCTCGATGCTTCTATTATCCGTTTAATCTGGATCCTCCTTACCTTTTTTTCTGGAGGGATTTTTATCCTTATTTATCTTTTATGTTGGCTCTTTTTTCCTTTGGGCCCTAAATCTTATATTGTTGCACATTATAAAAAATTGTTCCGATCAAGAAGAGATAGACGGATTTCAGGGGTTTGCGGAGGTTTTGGTCGATACCTAAATATGGATTCTAACATCATACGTTTGATTCTAGTGGTAATTACATTTATGACCTTTTTTGCTTCAATAATTGTGTATGCGATTGCTTCCTATATTATTCCAGAAGAACCTATAAACAACGAAATTTAAATCCAAAAGAGCCCTCTTTTAAAACGCCCTTTTATTTTATCATGAATTCTTATTTATTAAAAATGAATAGGCGGATTTATGAAATATATATTATCTTTGGAAATTAGTGACTTTAATCTGAAAGGGGCCCTTATTGATACAGAAGGAAGGGTTATATATAGCTCTCAAAAAGCACTGGAACTGATTTATCCTCATCACAATGAGATTGAATTAAATCCTTGTAAAGTTTTTGAAGCAACACAACAGCTTATTGAAGACATTCTTAGCGATTCTGAAATTGATAAAAAAAAGCTTCTATGCTTAGGGGTTTGCGGGGCAAGAGATACTGTGGTGGTTTGGGATAAAATAACAAAAAAACCCCTTTGGAACGCAATAGTCAAAAACGATAGTCGCACTCAATCTATTTGTGATCGATTAAAAGGCTATGAGTCTGTTATTTATGAAAAAACAGGGGTCGAGCTATCTTGTTATGGACCTGCCACAAAGGTTCGCTGGATATTAGATCATGCCCCCAATGTGATTTATGAGGATTGTCTTTTTGGAGGTTTAAGCACTTGGATTTTATGGAACCTTACCAAGGGGCAATTGTTTGCTTCAGATATGTCTTTAGTTTCTAAATCTCTTCTTTTTAACATTCATGAAAAAAGATGGGATGATGAACTGATTTCTCTTTTTGGGTTAAATAGATCTATGCTTCCCAAGATTTATAGCTCTAACCACATTTATGGAACTGTTGACTCTGAGTATTTTGGGGTGAAAATCCCCATTTGTTCGATGGTAAGTGATACAACTGCGGCGATGTTTGCAGCCTCTTGTACTAAAAAAGGGGATTGTCACCTTCTTGCTGGATCTTCAGCCTATCTTCTTTTGAACAATGGAAACTCCCCTATAAAAAAGAGCCCTTTTTTGACAAACACACTAGGTCTCTATTTAAAAGATAAAGAACCCACCTATATCTTAGAGGGGATGATTCCATCGACAGGCTCTGTTATCAAGTGGTTAGAAACACACTTAGGGATCCTTCGATCCCCTCTAGAGATTGAAGGATTGGCTTATAGTGTAAACGATTCTGGGGGGGTTTATTTTGTCCCTGCTATTACAGGTTTTACTTCACCTCACCCCATTGAAAAAATAAAAGGGACTCTTTTAGGTTTATCCCCTGACACCAATATTGGTCATATTTGTCGAGCCACTTTGGAAGGGCTTGCCTTCTTAATAAATGACCTCCTTGAACTCTTTCAAAGATCGTTTCTTTCGCAAGAGACAAAAATCTCTTGTTCTGGAGGGATGACAGAAAATGTTTTTTTTCTTCAAATTCTTTCAAACATTAGTGGCTCAACATTTGTAAAAGTACAAGACCCCCATCTTTCTATTCTCGGTGCTGCATATCTTGCTGGACTTACTTTGGGAGTATGGAAAGATGAAACAGAGCTTGAAGGGCTTTTTTCTTTTGAAAGAGAATTTACACCAGCAATGGAAGAAAAGGATAAAATTGCGATGATTAAAAGTTGGAAACAGGCTGTGGCTTCAGCCATGCTATTTAGTCTTGCATAACAAAGATTCAGAGGGTAAAATCTTTAACTTTATATGGGAGAAACTATGCGTATCATTTTAATCGGCCCTCCAGGCTCTGGAAAAGGGACTCAAGCCATCAAATTTGCTAAAGAGTTTGCTCTTGATCACATTAGCACTGGGGATCTTTTAAGACACAACCCGCATTTAACTCAAGAGCAAAAAGAGATCATCAATTCAGGAAAATTAATTCCAGATGCAATGATGCTAGAAATTGTTAAATCAAAGTTAGAGATGTGTGGAGAAAATGGATGGATTTTAGATGGCTATCCTAGAACTATTGAACAAGCTGAAAACCTCTCTTCTATTTTACCCCCCCATAGTTTTAAGGTGATTTACTTCCATATTGATGAAAAGGAACTCGTTGATCGCATTACAGGAAGACTTACTTGTTCTTCCTGTGGAGAGGTCTATCACAAAAAAAACAAAGCTCCTTTAAAAGAGCTGCGCTGTGATAGTTGCCAGGGGGATTTAATACACCGAAATGATGATTCAGAAGAGGTGATAAAAAAACGTTTAGAGACCTATCATAAATTCACCACTCCTGTAATTAATTATTATAAATTACAAGGAGTTCTTTATAATTTAGACTCAGGAAGCACTAAAACAATAGAAGAAATATTTGATTCGATGAAAAAGATCCTTATTCATTAAAATGTTTGCTAAAAACTCTATAAATGGGTACAATTTAAAGAATTTTGAGCGGATGAATCTTTAACAATAAGGAAACATGGAAGAAGTGGATGTAACACAAGATTTTAGTAAGTGGCGCAGACGCCTTTGGCCCTTTCATCGATCTGAAATTAAAAAACTCCTTCCACTTGTATTAATAAAGTTTTTAATATCTCTTGCATATTGTATCCTTACCAATCTTAAAGAGGGATTAGTAGTTACTGCAAATGGCTCTGGAGCAGAGGTTATCCCTGTTCTTAAAGGATGGATTGTCCTTCCTGCGGCCTTTATTATGGCCATTGTATACTCTAAATTAAGTCACGTCCTTAAGAAAAAGACCCTATTTTACACCGTTCTTAGCGGCTTTTTAGCCGCTATTTTTTTATACGGATTTATTTTATATCCAAACGAGCAATTTTTTACCCCAACTGCCTCTTCAGATTGGCTTTTAAAAATGCTTGGAAGTAAATACAGCCATTGGATTGCTATTTATAGAAATTGGATCCACTCCCTCCTTTTCCTTACAGCAGAGCTTTGGGGAGCTGTTGTTATTCTATTGATGTTTTGGAGTTTTGCAAACGACGTCACTACTGTTTCTGAGGCAAAAAGATCGTATAACATCTACATTGCAGCAGGCGATGTCGCTGCCTTTTCTACTGGACCTATTGTCTGCTTTCTTATAAAAAAATTGAATGTTTTTCCCTATATTTTCACAGTACAAACCCTTTTAAGTATAACAATTTGTATTGGACTTCTTATTATGTGGATCTATTGGTGGGTCAATAAAAATGTGATTGATCACCTTCCTATACAAAATAAAAAATCAGAATCAAAAATTAAAAAGAAAGTAAGCCTTTTAGAGGGTTTTAAATTAATCGCAAAGTCGCCATACCTTCTGTCTATTACCATTTTAGTGATAGGTTATGGCCTATGCATGACTTTAATTGAGGTGAGTTGGAAAGCAAACGTAAAACTTCTTTATCCAAGCGCTGCAGATTTTCAAGTGTTTACAAGTAAAGTGACCTCTTCAGTTGGATTTATTGCCTTTTTCATATCAATGTTTTTTGGGACAAATATTATTCGAAGATGTGGTTGGAGGTTTAGCGCGCTAATCTCCCCTACCCTTGTAGGGGGAACAGGAATTTTATTCTTTTTAGCCTTAATGTTTAAAGATCATCTTTCAGGTTTTACCTCCCTTTTAGGATTAACACCCCTAGCACTTATTGTGTTTTTGGGTGCTTTTCAAAATATTTCTAGTAAAGTGGCAAAATATGCCTTTTTTGACCCTACAAAAGAAATGGCCTATATCCCCCTTTCTCCGGAGCAGAAAGTAGGGGGAAAAGCAGCTATAGAGGTTGTGGGATCAAGGTTAGGCAAATCAGGAGCCTCTTGGATTCAAATTATATTTTTAGATCTTTTTGGATCAGGCTCAATTCTGTCGATTTCAAATCTCCTTGTTCCAATAGTTGTTCTTACAACAGTTGCTTGGATTTATTCAGTAAATCACTTAAGCAAAGAGTTTTCTAAGAAAACAACAAACCCTAATCAAGCCCTTGCATAGAAAAAGGGGCTACCGACTCCTTTCTGGAGTAAAATAGACCGTTAGGCTAGCTTTTAAATCTTTATTAATGTTAAACTATACTTTTATACAAAAAAGGAGTTTCTATGAAAAAACTTAAAAATATTAATTGGCCAAGTTTTCTTTTCATCCTAGGCTACCATATTCTCCTTCTAACCCTCTTGCCCCTTTATTTCATTTACTTTAGCCCATCTAAGCTCCTTATAGGGTTGACAGTAGGTTTATTTATAGCTTCAGGGCTTGCTATAACAGCGGGTTACCATCGCTTATTTTCTCACTCCACCTATAAAACAAATCGTTTTATAGAGGCTATCATGCTCTTTTTCGGGACCCTTGCAACGCAAGGAAGCGCCCTTCGTTGGTCTCATGACCATCGGATTCACCATGCCCACATTGATACAGAAAACGACCCCTACTCTGTGACGAAAGGTTTTTGGCATGCGCATATTTTATGGATGTTTAAAAATGAAAGTCCAATGGACAAGACCCAAATCACAGCAGATTTAAGGAGAAACCCACTTATTGCCTTTCAGCATAAATACTACGTATGGTTAATGGTTGGGGTAAATCTATTTACCACAGCTCTTGTATGGCTTGCAACAGGGGATTTATTTGGAGCCTTTATATTAAGTTGGGTCTTTAGACAGTTTTTATCTCATCATACAACATGGTTCATCAACTCTTTAGCTCACTATTGGGGTCATCAAAATTACTCTACAGAACACACTGCTGTGGATAACTATATTTTATGCTTTCTAACCTTTGGTGAGGGCTACCATAACTACCATCACACCTTTGCCAATGACTATAGAAATGGGATCAAGTGGTACCATTTTGATCCAACAAAATGGCTAATTTGGACCCTTAGTAAATTAGGTCTTGCTAGAAATCTTAGAAGATCCCAAGAAACAAGAATTTTATCTCTCATGCTTAAAGAGCATAAAGAGGCCCTTATCGACAAAATTAAACACTCTATTATCGATAAAAAAGAAGTTGTAGAAGAAAAGGTTCATAAATTTACTGATTCTTTATCAGAAAAGCTTTCACATCTTCAATCTCTTATTAAAGAGTTGAAAGAAGCTAAAAATGATGCGTTAAAAATGCCTGAATCGGTTAAAAAGTTATCCATGGAGCTTAAAGAATTAAAGAAATCCTTCCGCAAAGATTGGAAAGAGTGGAAAAGATTTTCAAAAAGTATCATGAAGCTTAAAGCGGCTTAAAAGCCCTATACATTTAAAACTCGGTTTTTAAATGTATAAAAGATTAAATATACCAGTTTAATGCCATTACAAGGTTATATATCCCATTGGCGTTTGATCCATAAGCACTGACCCATGCACCAAAAATAAATCCCACATTTTTACTAAAGTTGTATTCAATAGCGGGGGCAAATGAAAGCATATAGCTGGGTTTAGAATTTCCTACAACTTGTGAAGAGGTCCCTTTAAAAGTTGAGCCTGTCATGTATAAATTTTCTATATCTAGTGCCAATGCCCAATTTAGGTTTAAAGTAAGCTCTAGACCAATATCTAAAATAAATGAGGCCCCTCGAAATAAAGTTCCCCGTGTATCCTCAGCCCCCCCAAAATAGTTGATTCCATGAACTTTAAAAGGTTGAAAAAATATCATTGAGTAAGCAACACGTGTTGCAAAAAAATTTTCTTTATAGATGTGAAATAGTTTTGATCCAACAGCATAGACTTTTGTGCTGTAGCCCCCATTTCCGATGCCATCATTTCCAGAAAAAGAAGGGTCTAAGTTATCATAGCTTGCTGAAGGAAAGACTTGATTTAAACCCACTTTAAAAGTAGTTCCATACCACCTTTCATCATCTCTAATAATTTGAAAGCTGGGTCCAATGATAATATCCCCCATCCCTATATAACTTTTTCCCGTTCCGTAACTATAGGTAAATTGAGGGTAAATATTTATATCGACCCGATCTGTTAATCCTAATTGACAGATTTCAACAGAGTTAATGGCGTCATGAGTGGCCTCTGCTCGATGAAAATGTCCCCTAGATCCAAAATAGCCTAAATCTTCAATAAAATAGACATAAGGTTCAAAGTTAAAGTGCCCCTTAGGTACTGTGTGCGCTGAAGTTGTAAGAAGTGGACCTGTAAGCCATGGCCCTTTCGGGATATATTTATCCCCCCTTTTTCGTTCCTGAGCTTTTATTTTTTTTAAATCTGAATCTACCCCTGTATCGGCAAAGAAGGCTAATGGAAGAGCTAGTAAAAGAAAAAATCGCACATCGTACCTATTCAATGTAAAAATAAAACGTATCAATTATTAAATATATTTTCAATCCATTCCTCAATAAGATTGTCCATCCATCTAAAATCTTTAAAAATATTTTTTCCTATAAAGCCAATATGCCCTCCATACACTGTTTTTAAAACATCAACATTATCAGGGAGTTCTAAATCATCAAATTCATCTGGGGCGATAATGGGATCATCTTCAGCAAGTAAAATTTTCATGGGGATTTTTATATCCTGAACAAGCTTTTTACTGCTGCACTCTTTGTAATAATCAATTGCTGAAGAAAAATTGGCCCTTTTTGCAATATAGAGCTCGTCAATATCGTTAATAGAGGTGTTTGGTGAAATGTTATGGGGAGGGAGATCTGGAAATAGCTTATGTAAAGAGTCGATATGATCATAAAGTTTTTTAGAAAAATAGTCTGAATAGACCCTATTTTTTGGTAAAGAAAAGCGGTGCGCACTTGTTAATAGATTAATTGGAGGGGAAACTGCATAGGCGCCGACCAAAAGATTTGAATTTTTCTTTCCCAGTTCACCAGCTAACTTCACCGTTTGATGAGCCCCAAGAGAAAAGCCTACTAAAACGATTTTTGTCTTTGGAAAATGTTTTTTTATATCTAATAAAGCTTTTTCCATATCACTGCTGCTGCCTGCATGGTAAATATTTTGAGCCAAACTTTTTCCTATTCCACATCCCCTCATATTCAATCGAATCGTTTGCCGTCCTTTATTATAAGCTCTTGTGGCAACCCTTTTCACATAGGTGGATTTACTACTTCCACATAGCCCATGCAAAAGGGCAACACTTCCCTTTTCAGGGGTCCAATTTTTGGGTGTAGAAACTTCTAAAGGGAGAACATCCCCATCATCTAATTGGACATAATGAGTTGTCGATGGAGGTTCTTTTGCAAAATCAAAATAGTTGGCTATCACAGTTTGATAGTAGGGACTTTTTAATAATGGTTTAAAGTCTATCTTTTTCTTCATACCCTCATTATATGTAGAAGAGCTTTTCTTACAATAGGGTTTGCTTCTTATTTCATTTTTTTGTATGTAGAAATTTAGAAAGGAAGTTATCTTATGTATACACCAGAAGAAATTCGGATTTGTCACCCTACTTACTTTGATAAATGTCTCTATACCGTTGATAGAGAAGAAAAAAAACTCCCTTGTAGAAAAAAGGAAGTGGTT
>JBIKLZ010000056.1:0-3029 GCA_044359535.1 Chlamydiia bacterium | reverse complement strand
AAAGTTTTTCCTTTTCTTCAAAAAATGTAGTGACACTTTCTTTTACAGAAAGAGAAGATTGTTTCCAGAGGGAAAGATAGAGTGTAGGTTCCTTTTTAGCGATCAAAGGAATTAATTCTTGAACAAAAGGTTTAATCTCAGAGGTGATCGCTGTTGTGATGTTAAGGGTTGGATCAATGTGTCTATCTTTACTATGGACAAGAATCTGATGGGTTGTTTTCAGCGATTTTGTCCAAAGGAGAATGTTTTTAGAGACAATATGCCCTCCAATGAAAAGGATCACATCAGGTTTAAGGAGGTTTAATTTCTTTGAGTGGTGGATAATTTGGTTGTAATACTCTATAGAAACAGGGGAGGATCCTAGTTCGCGAATGTTAGAAAGGGGGTCAGCAAGGATAGGGTAATGAATTTTTTCTCCAAGAGAAAAAATTAGCGAAGCACTTTCTACTGAGTAATTTCCCCCAACGATGATCACCCCTTTTTCATAGGTTAAAAGGGTGTCAGCGACATGATATAAAGATTCTTTTGAAGGGGTTTTTTCTATTGGGAGATATTTTGTGATGGGATAGATCTCTTTGGAAGACTTATCTAAACTGATTAAAGGCTCACTAAAAGGGATGTTTATGTGCACTGGGGTTTTTGTCCTTGTGCATATTTCAACAAGATACGATAAGGAAGAGGTGATTACAAAAGGGTCAAAGCGATGAGAAAGGGGGGGGAAGTTTTTATAGTAGCTTACATATTCACCAAAAAAGTGCTCTTGTTTGCAAGTTTGATTCATTCCTCGATCAAGATCCTCAAAAGGGCGATCACAAGAAAGGATAATAAGGGGCACTCCATCCATGTAAGCCTCCATCACTGCAGGAAATAAGTTTGCAACAGCTGATCCAGAGGTTGTAACAATGCATGTGGGTTTTAATGAAGCTTTAGCTATCCCTAAGGCAAAAAACCCCAATGAGCGCTCATCATAGTGAAGAAAAGTCTGGGCAACAGAATTTTCCTTTAAAGCTTTTGCAATTGGGGCTGATCTGCTTCCACTTCCGATACAAAAACTAGTGACCCCAAGGTGTGTAAGGGATGAGATAATAAGAGCAGCAAAGTCATTATTTGTGCGACATGGTTCTTTCAAAAAGGACCTCCTCTAAGGTGTTAAATTTACTGTGTATTTCAGATGTTTCTTCCTCGGCAAGAGATTGACTAGTGATTCCAGCCCCTGCAAATAGAGTTAAGGTGTTTTTATAAGCTAAAGCCGATCTAAGGCAGACTTTAACTGTCGTCTCTTCTTCTGTCATCCAACCCATGATCCCACAATAGTAGCCCCTTTCAAAAGGTTCGTGTTTTTTTAAAAATGCTTGTGCAAGACAAGAGGGAAAGCCAAGGGTTGCTGGTGTTGGGTGAAGGGCTCTAATTAGAACTTGATCGGTAACATCTGGAAGTAAAGTTCCTGAAATGGTTTGATAAAGATGGGAAAGATGAGCTGCATCTTTTATCCCAAGAGGGGAGGTGTTTTTTGAGGTAATCAAACAAGAGAGCTTTTTTTCGACAAAATCGACAACAAATTGATGTTCTTTCATCAATTTAGGGGTTAACAAAAAACGTTCTTTTTCCTTTAAAACAGTTCCAGCAATGCAATCAACAATAAGATTTTTTTTGGATCGATGAAAAAGATTTTCAGGGGTGACTCCGAAAAAAAGGGATTGAGAGTTAGGCATGTAGGCAAAGACCCTTTCTTTAGGAAAAGATCGAATAACAAGGGAAAGAATTGCAAGAAGGTCAATAGGTTTATCAAAACTATAGGTTCTTTTTGCGGCTAAAACCACTTTTTGAAGATCTTCAATCTGATGAAAGGCTTGGATTGATTGATTAAGATCAATGGTTGAGTCTTTAAAAAAAAGGGGGACAAGGGGCTTTTCATAGAAAGGGAATTGATCGGAAGGAAAAATATGGGCGGGTTGAAAATGGATTTTTTTTGAAAATGTACTCCATAAAGGATCGGTAGTTGAACTAAACATTTCACCATAAAAAAAGGGGGCCCCTTTTACTAAAAATGAGGCTTTTCCAACGCCACAAAACCCTTGGCATACAGTTAGAGGAAAAACAATTTCCTTCAAGGTTTTTCCCCTACGTAGAGCGTTACTATTCCAAACGTCATAGGGTAAAAATGGGTGTTTTCAAATCCAGCTTCTTTCATATATTTTAAAAACCCCTCCCCAAAAGGAAATTCTTGAATCGTTTGATTTAGGTAAGTATATGCATAAGAATGATTTGAAATCAAGTTTCCGATTTTAGGAAGGATCATTTTTAAATAGAAAAAGGAGAGTTTTTTTTGAAAAAACCCCGTGGGTGTAGAAAATTCGAGGATAAATATTTTTCCCTCTTTTTTTAAAACACGAAAAGCTTCTTTTAAAGCCTTGTCAATATTATCCATGTTTCGGATCCCAAAAGAGAGGGTGATTAGATCAAAAGATGGGGACTGAAAAGGAAGGTCTAAAGCAGATCTGTGTAAAAGGGTATCAAAAGAAATATTGTTTTTCAGAAGATTTTTTCTCCCAATCTCTAGGAGATTTAAAGAAATATCCACCCCAGTAAAAGTGCAATAGGGGCGCTTTTTTGCAAGGGTTAAAATTTGCTTACATGATCCACAGGCAAGATCCAATACTTTTAGCTCGGTTTTTTCGGGAATAAACTGTAAAGGTTTAGATCGCCAATATCTATCTAATCCAAAAGAAAAAATGGTATTTAAAAGATCATATGTTTTAGCTATAGAATTAAAAATGTTGCTGATGGAAGCGGTATCTTTAGAGGTGGAAGTTTTCATAGAAACACCATAAGGGATCCTCCCTTATGGTGCAAACTATTTTCTTTTTTGAAAACTTTTTTACTTAATTAAATGAGGGCCAAACTTAAAACCATTTTCAAATATAATAGTGACCCTTTTCTCCTTATATGAATTTTTTTTCAACTCTACTACATTAGATGTTTGTTCTAAAGTTGTTAAAGCATTAACAATGTTAAAATGGGTTCCGAGG
>JBIKLZ010000006.1:0-35223 GCA_044359535.1 Chlamydiia bacterium | reverse complement strand
AGGGAGGTTTCTGGAAAAGGAGGGTTTTTCTTGTTTGTACACAGGGAATCAGAGTCAATGATTGTAAAATTTTCCCCTTGAAGATCAAGAGAAAAAGAATGGGTAGGGCTAGAATTAGCCACTCGAATCCAGATTCTATCTCCGACATCAGCGACTAAGGGCTCAAAGAAAGGGGCTATTTTTCCATTTAATGTGATCAGATTTCTTGGAGTTTGTCCCTCTTTTGAGGATGAAAATTCTTGAAGAAGGAGTGCAAAATCTCGATCAGCCCACTTTTTTTTATCCAATTCTCTTTTATGAACAACGATCATCCCGTTTAAATGAGTGCTGTGTTCAAACTCTTTGTCATTTTGGGAAGAATAAATGAAGGTTCCGGCATCTTTAAAAATGGGTTCATAAATATAGGTTTCTCCTTGAGGAATAACCGTTTCATTTTCTTTACACAAAGAGTTTGACCCTTCGAAATGAAGAGTAATAGGGGAAGGGAGGTTATTGGTTACGTAAATGCGTACTTTATCTAGTTCACAAAGTTCAATTAAAGGGCCAGGGGTCCTTTTATTAAAACCCCAAGTGCTAACGGTAATAGTGGGGGCAATTTCCCAAGAAATTTCTTCAGCAATAAGGTGAAAAACTTTATATTGGCCCACAAGACTATAAGGAGCTGTCACCCCATTTGGGACAAGGACAGGCAAGTAATCAATTGTAGGCAGAGATAAAAAACATTGGGAGGCAAAAAGGGTTGCAAAAGAGAAAAAAGCCCTTTTTTTCATTTAAAAATTCTCCGAAAGGACAACCCCACGAGAAAGGGCTTGAAGAAAGAGGGTTTTTCTATACAATTGAGATTGTTTTTCAAGGAGAGTAATCTGCTTTTCAAACACCTCTTCTTTTGCTTGTAATAGATCAAATAGTGAAAGATTCAAATCATTATGTTGAATTATAGTTTCATTAAAAACCTTTTGTACAGTAGGAAGGATCTGTTCTTCAATGAGAAGGGCTTGATTATGGCAATAATAAAAGTTATCTGTGGCTCTTCGAACAATGGATCGAAGGGTCACAGCTTCGGAGGTAAATTGTTTCCATAGGTAAGCAATCTCAGCTTTTGCCTTCATTGATTGAACTTTTCCAATGTCAAATATGGGAAGATTAATGCTTACTTGTGGACCAATACACCAGACGTAATCTTGGTAATTACTACTATAGCCAAAAGAAATTTCGGGAAACAAAAGAGAGGTTGTATCAATCGATAGTTCTGCGGCCCGTTGTTTCATCCGTTCAAATCGATTTTTAAGCTGAAAATTGTTTTGGATCGAATGTTTCTCACATTCAGAAATAAGAGTAGATGGGGTGCTTAAGGGTTCAATATGGGGATCAAAGGACCAATGAATGTCTTTTCCCCAAACCCCCATTAATACATTTAGATCCTCTTTGGAATTAAAAAAGGCATTTTCAGCAGTGGTCAGGGCAAGCTTTGCTCGTTCAAACTCCATTTTTTTTTCAGCGATAAACAGGGGCGAGGTGTTTCCTGCACAGCGTAAAAGAAGGGCTGCTTCATATGAAAGGTGTTTTAGTTCTGCAATTTTTTTCCGAAGATCAAGGATAGAGTGATCGATTTGAACGGTATGAAAGGCGATTTTTGTTTGAGCGATAAGGTCGACAATTTTTTCTAAAATGTCATTTTTTAAAAGGAGAATTTCTTGAGAAGCCACCTTCTTTTTCAAAGGGAGGAGGAAGATCTCTAAGAAGTTTTGAATAATATTAAGATTTATTTGATCGGTAGAAGCTGAAGAAGAAGCAAATTGATAGTTAAACATAAAAAATGGATTTTGAAGCAGTCCAGCTTGTCGATATTTTGCTGAAGCAATACCAATTTTTTCATATTCAGCTTGCAAAGAAGGGTTGTTTAATAAAGCTATTTGAACAGCCTTTTCTACCGTTAAATCTTCTTTAAGAAGTTCTTCTAAAGAGACCTCTTCGATCACCTTAGAATCAGAATTCCAATAGATTTCCCCTTCTGATAAAGGGGAAATTTGATCCTTAATCTGAGTAAAAATGGCATCGCTTTTTTTATCTGCTTGTGGGTAGCATCCTACTAATGCACAAAGAAAAAAAAGGGGTATCCATTTATTTTTCACAGTCCATCTCCTTATTCTTTAAAGAAAAAACGATGCTTGCAGGGTGAGAGGGTGTGACTTCAGGTGTTGTGTACAATGAGCACCCGGAAAAAAGAGCTAAAAGTAGAGGAAAAAGAAATGGTTTAAAGGGGCCCATAGCTGCTTTCTATATCTTAAAAATCTTTATATTCCAATCTTATTTAGAAGGGGATTTTGGACCGATAGATGGAGCTATTGTCGGTGTATAAAGTCCCTTAGCCTTTACTTTTATTCATCCACTGTATATGGTTTCTCTGCTTAAAAAATTAAAGGATAAAGAATTATGGCTACCAAACTTGGACCAAATGGAGATATTATCTGGTTTACAGTGGATCCTTTTCCATTTCAATCTATAAGTAATGTTCAAGTCACTTTACCTACAGGGCTATTTTATGGTAGAAAAAGTGATCAGAAGATACTTTTTTCTCGCAAAGACAACGATCCAACAGGTCAAGCCATTGAAACAACCACACTTGTTACAGACAGAAGGGGTTTTTCTAAGATGAAACTTCAAGTCTATGTTCCCGATGGTGAGATCTATAAATGGGTAGATTTAAAAGTAGTTTTGCCACCTAAAGTAGACAGGCTTAGAAATTTTAGTCTTAAAATGGATCTTTCTTCTTTAAGAGAGGACAGTTGGAAATGTTATTTTGAAAAACACCCTACTCCTTTTGATCACCCTCTTGCAAATGTATTGACTGTGATTCAATTTATTGGAGAAGAAGAGGGTCTAAAGATTGAAGAAAACCAAATGAGACAACTGCTTTTAATCTTAGGTATTCATAAAGATACCCCTTTAGAGATGTTGTCTATCCAAGATACAGAAAAACTTACTTTATTGACAGATGATGAATTAAAAAGACTCTATGAAGAGCTTGCCTTTAAAGATTTTCAGAGTTGGTTGGATTACTTTAATGGTAGCCCTACAGAAGATTTTAAGGAAAGATATCAATCAAAAATTAAATATGATTGGATAGCCGATCTTTTGGCAGTAAGAGGCTCTACACCCTTAATTGTAGATGAAGAACGTTTAATGGGGTTTACAACAACACTTTATGGGATATTGAAAGAGAAACTAGACCCATTGTTGACCCAAATGAAAAATGATAATATCGATTCGTTAGAAACACTTGTTGAAGAATTGAGTGTTTCCTAACTCACTATTGAAAAGGGGTCTATGTAAAAAATGTACCACTACAATGTATTTTTTTTATCAAGGCAAAGAAGATTCTTTTGTAGGGGCATACTCTTTTGTGATGGTTGCAAGTTCATTGATTGTTGCAATATAATCTTCTTCGTATGGATTTACCATAAAAAGAGGTAACTTAAAGGTTGCGGCAATGGTTTCAGCAGCTCTATTGACATGTTGAGGTTGCATCAAAACCCCAATAAGTTCATTTTTATGCTCCTTTGCCTCTTCCATCACATGTTGAATCTCTTTTGACCGCATCTCTTTACCATCTTCGGGTTCTATACCTATTTGAATGAGGTGGTAGCGGTTGCAAAAGTAGCCATAAGCCTTATGTGTTGTCAAAAAGACGCCCCCCTTAAAAGGGGCCAGTTCTTCAGTGAGCTTTTTATTAAGTGCATAGAGCTTACTTTTTAATTGTAGGGTCCTTTCTTGAAAGTATTTTTCCTCTTGAGGTAACACTAAGGTAAGAAAAGCAGCAATAGACTTTGCTTGGTGAGCCACTGTAATGGGATCAAGCCAATAATGGGTGTCTACATCGTGGCCCTCATGATGGTTGTGATGGTGGCAATGACAGGCTCCTTTTAATGTTTTAGTCACTGAGGGCAAGTTCAAAATGTGTATACTTGGAGTGGTCTCTTTTAAACGATTCTCTAAAAGAGGTTCAAAACCTTCTCCAACTTGAATCCAAAGAGCTGTATGCAATAATGGGCCCATATCCCTTGGAGAGGGTTCAAAATTATGTGGATCCACATCGGGGGGGATAATGGATTGAACAAAAACTTTTTCCCCTGCAATTTGTTTAACAATTTCGATATAGGGGGCAGCGCTTACAATCACAAGGGGTTTTGAGGGGGGAAGGGGTTTTTGAGTAAAAAAGCTACATGCCGAACATAAAACGATCAATAACAATAGGGCCTTTTTCATCATTATCCTTAGATTGTTGCTTTTAATAAAAAACAATAGCAAAAAGGGAATATCTTGAACACAAAAAGTCCATCTTTTGACCCTGTGGCTTTTTTTTCTTGAAAAAATGTAATGTTCTTTTTATAGTTTTTTGAAAAATACAATAAATTTTTTATAAAGGAGACTATGGAAGGTCCAACAAGTAGCTATGTTCGTTTTAATGTTAGATTCACCACCCCCCCTTACTATCCAGTAGAGATTGATATTCCTGAAAAAGGAGCCTACATCACAGATTTTAGAAAAAAGACCCAACAAGGTATTTTACAATTTTGTCACAAAAGCTTTACAATCACCTCTCTTGAGGGGTATTGGCCTGCATTTTTGATCTCAGATTTTTTAGTGGATCTTGAAAAAATAGGGAAACTTTCGATCAAAGTATTTATAATTAAAGGCGAAAGAGTAGAAGCAAAATATATCCCTATTTCTTTCCCGTCAGTTATTAAGGGGGGTGAAGGATATAATTTACTTTTAAATTGCAACAAGGTTCCCCCTTCAGCGGACTTGGTATTAGATAGTCAAACCCTGGAGGATCTTTTAGACAGTGCCCTTGAAACATTAGTTGGAGAGGGTTTGTAATAAGAAAGCTTTGACTCTTTAGAAAGAATCTAAAGAGCTATTGATGGTTAAAGGGCTATTTGATAGACTTGTAAAAATCTTTTGGAGGCAAGTGTGAAGTGTCCTTATTGTGGCTATGAAGAGACTAAAGTGACCGATTCTAGAAATCAAAACGATTCAAATTCTGTCCGTCGTAGAAGAGAATGTTTACACTGTGAAAAGCGCTTTACAACTTTTGAGTCTGTCGATTTAACCATTCAAGTAAGAAAACGGGATGGAAGTTTTCAGGAGTTTAAGTTAGAAAAACTTATACATGGTTTAGATAGCGCTTGTAGACATACGCGCATCAGTCATGATCAAGTAAGAGCCATTGCTTCAGATGTGGCAATGGAAATTATGGCAAGTGGGGTTCGTGAAATTGATACATTAAAAATTGGGGAAATAGTGATGAAAAGACTTTCAAATTTAGATGCCATTGCCTACGTCCGCTTTGCTTGTGTTTACAAGCGTTTCAAAGATAAAGATGAATTGATGAATGCTCTTGTGGATGTTGCCGAGTGAAAAAAAATGTATTTATCGCTTGTGCTCTTTTTCTTTTTTTTATCGATTTTTCTTTAAAAAGGTTTGTAATAGACCATCAAGAGATGTTATTGTCAGGAAAGACTCACTTTAATATTCAGATATTTCCGTTTCTAACTTTTGAACTCACCTATGTTGAAAATACGGGGATGGCATGGGGCCTTTTTTCATCCTTTCAAAATAGCATTTTACTCATTCGAATCTTAGTGATTATGGCTATTGCAATAGGATTATTAATGAGTGCTACTATGCAAAAGATGTTTTTTCCTTTTCTTTTGATCCTTTTTGGAGCTTTTGCCAATGTATTGGATACTTTTTTGTATGGACATGTCGTAGATATGCTCAATTTTATATTTTTTGGAAGATCCTATGGAATTTTCAATATAGCCGATGCGATGATATTTTTTGGGGCTCTTTTCATCTTGTGCAAAAAAGAAGGGGCACATATTGGCAAGCAATAAATGTGAAACGTCTCAATATGTCTCCTATTGTCTTCTTTTATCAAAAAAGGAATATGAAGAGCTTCTCCCTCAAGGAATTTACGTTCAGTTAGGAAGAGTTGTTAAAGACCCTTTGATTTCTAGAGACAGGTGTATTAAAATGGCTCTTGAAGGAAATGTGGGAAAGTGTGGATTTGCTTTTAAAAAAGAACATTTTGCTTTTTTAGATATGAATGAAAAAGGATTGCTTGCAAAAGTAGTGCTCCCAGTTATAGAAATATCTTTGTTTGCTTTTAGGTTGAGTTCAGATGGTGAACTTTTAGAGCAACGGGGGAAAGATTCGATAGATTTTGGAGTGTGTCTTTCTTATCCGATGCTTTTTTCTATCGAAGGCAATGTCCAAAGGACCCATTTGTTTGCCGAAGCCCTCTTTTTTCATCAGATGAGGGGTTGGATTCGAAAACATTCAAAGTTTGCCCAATTTAATCTAGGTGGGAAGGTTTTAAAAGGGTCATTTAGAATAGGAAATGAGGCAAAAGTGATGGCTATTGAAAAAATTAAACCAATTAAAGGGTTAGAATTAAAAGAATGTTAGAGCTTCAAAAAGTTTTTATCGAAAGAAAAATAACCCTTTCTCTTGCAGAAAGTTGCACGGGGGGATTGATTGCCTCAATTTTAACAAAAAAAGAAGGGGCCTCGAACTATTTTTTAGGGGGGGTTGTCGCATACTCTGATCAAGTAAAGATCGATCTTTTAGGGGTAAGTCACAGACTCCTTGAGGAGGAAACTGCTGTCAGCAAAAATGTGGCTATTGAAATGTGTTTAGGGATTCAAAAAAGGACAAAAAGTGATTTTGCAATCGCTGTTACAGGAGAAGCTGGCCCTTTTGGAAAAAAAGTGGGGACAGTTTTTGGGGCAATTGCTTCTAAAAAGGAGGTCTTTGGGGGAATAATCCCTTGTTTAGAGGGCCTTTGTCGGGAAGAAATACAATATCAATCAGCTCAGTTTTTACTTTCCCAGATGGTTGGTTTTATTAAAGATGGGGAGGCACCTTTTGCTAACAAGTCGTTCTAATCCAAAAATTAAATTTATTGAAGGGTTGCGCAACAGTAAAGAGAGAAAGGCTACAGAGCTCTTTCTTGTTGAAGGCGAGCGCGAAATTTCTCGAGCAAAGGGGATTGTTACAGTGGTCTACCATGAAAAAAGCCCCCTTATTGAAGAAATAGAAAAAAAAGGGGGGGAACTTATCCACGTCTCAAAAGGGTTATTGGAAAAAATGACTCTAAGAGGGGAGGTTTTGGCTGTCGGAAGGCAAGAAAAAAAGGGGCTTTCCTCTTTAAAAGGGAGTTTTTTTGTCGCTCTTGTGGGAATAGAAAAGGCGGGCAACATTGGAGCGATTCTTCGAACATGTGATGGCTGCGGTGTTGATGGAGTCTTGCTTGTCGATTCCCTATCCGATCATTATCATCCACATGCTATTCGAGCAAGTTTAGGGGCAAGTTTTTCATTAAATATTGTTTCTTGTTCAACTAAAGAGGCTTTTGCATTTATCGATGAAAAGAATCTTGAGTTAATTGTCACCTCTCCAGAGGCCAAGGATAACTATTGTACAAGATCTTTACAAGGAAAGGTGGTGATTGCTTTTGGTCAAGAGGATAAAGGATTAAATAACGATTGGATGAAAGGGGCAAAGGTCTTTATCCCTATGAAGGGGGTGTGCGATTCCCTAAATGTATCGGTAGCTGCTGGGATTGTTTTGTATGAAAGGTTAAGGCAAGATGAATCTTAAAGAGTGTCTCCTATTTGAGGATAATCACCTCTTTATTTTAAATAAACCTTCAGGAGTATCGGTCCTTCCCAATGAGGGGATGTTGGATCTTTTGACAATTTCCAAAGATTTTTTAAAAAAAAGGGATCAAAAAGAGGGGGGGGTCTTTTTACACCCTGTCCATCGAATTGATCGATGGGTAAGTGGGATTGTAGTGTTTGCAAAAACAAGCAAAGCCCTTTCACGACTCAATGAACAAATCAGGGAAAAGCTTTGGAAAAAGATCTATATTGCTGAACTTGTTAAAAAGCTCCCCACCGACAAAGGGATCCTTACCCATTACATTCGCAAACGGCAGTTTTTAGCTGAAGTTTTTGATAAAAAAGTCCCCCACTCTAAACAAGCCCTATTAAAATTTTCCCATATCTGTGATCACTTCTATCACATCGAGTTAGATACAGGAAGGTACCATCAAATTCGAGGGCAAATGAGTTTTATGAAGTGCCCTATTGTAGGGGATCAAAAGTATGGGGCCCCAAAAAGGGAGTCTAAAGCCATTCATTTGCACCATACAACCCTTTCATTTCCCCACCCGATCACAAAAAACCTTTTAGTTATAGACAGTAAACCCCTTTTTATATAGACTTTAACCATTTTTAAAAGGAGTTTTATGAAATATTTTTTATTGCTAAGTTGTGCTTTTCTAGCCCAGTGCTTTGGGGTGAATCTAAAAGTTACAGAGATTATCAAAGACCATAAGATCTACATCCTTGAAAACAAGTTTGTTATTCAGTCTTCAGATGTGATTGAGGATCTTTATGTGGGCTCAATAATTGATGTAGACACACATGCTTTCTATGGTACGAATCAGTGGACTTACTATCATTATTATACAGTCAGTCGATATGTCGATACTGTCTATACAGATCATTATGATATGTATGGATTTTATACTCATACAACCTCTTATGATAATTATGCATACGATACCTATACAGTTCCCTATACATTTTATCCATTAGGGATCATCAATAAAAAGAAGATGACATTAGGAGAGTTTACAACTTTTGCATTAAGCAGACCTTACTCTGAAAGGATGTATTCTTATTCAACGGTCTTTAGAGCAGTGGAGTGGGTCGGGGATAATATAGATATGAAAACTTCATATTTTCCTACAACCTCTGTTGTTGGACAAGAGGAAACTCTGCACTGGCTGATTTCAGAACTTCAAATGTATGAAGAGGGCTACCAACATAAGATTATCCCTATTTTTGATAGAAATTATCCAGAATTGCTTGCAGGAGTTTTACATCTTTCTAAAAAAAGAAAGGTCTTTTTACATGATTATTGTAATGGCTTAGCTATTTTTCAAAGAGAATAAAGAACAAAAAAGAGTTATAGGCTTTAAAAGGATTTAAAGCTGCGCCCTTAACAACTGATCACCTACGATCCAAAAGTCGTAGGTGTTTTTTATAAGTGTGAACTTAGGATAGCTTGACTATAGCTCTGGAGTTTTAACAAGTCAATGGGTATGATCTTTTGCTTATGACAAGAGTTGAAAAATGGGTGCTAAAAAAGCAAAAGGAAAAAGGGTTTAACCTTATTCAGTTTTTTTTATTCGTTGGAAGCCTTTTTTTCGCAATGGGGGTGTTGCTCCGCCATTTATTGTATCAATTGGGTATTATAAAAAGGGTGAAGGGGAGTCTTCCTATCATTTCTGTGGGTAACATTGTCTGTGGTGGGACTGGGAAAACTGAATTTGTCTTAAAACTTGTGAGCGATTTAGGAATTAACGGTGTGGCTGTTTTAACACGAGGCTATGGATCAAAAAAAAGCGGCAATGCCCTTGTTCAAGATATTGAAGATGGGGATGAGCCCTATCTACTTTCAAAAAGGCTAAAAAATGCCTTTGTTATTCGAGGAGTGAGGCGTGAAATATCTGTGAAAATAGCTGAAAAACTTGGGGCAAAGATCTGCATTTTAGATGATGGGCTCCAGTATATCAGACTTAAAAAGGAACTACAGATTGTCATGATTGGAGCTAAAGACCCTTTTAGTAGGGGATATCTTCCCTTTGGATTAAGGCGAGAGAGGCTGTCAGCATTAAAAAAAGCCGATTATATAGTCATTCATGGGGCAAACGATAAAACCGGCTATGAAGTGGTAAAAAAATCTATCTCTGTGTATACTTCTGCTCAATTCTTGGGAACGACCTATCTTTTAGATAAAACATGCCTCCCCACAGGCAATAAAGTGGGGGTCTTTTGTGGGATCGGAAATCCAGAGCTCTTTATTCAAGGATTAAAGGACTTAGATCTTATTATTGTAAAAATGAGGATCCTAAAAGACCATGAAAAAGTCTCACGTCTTGAGGAATTTGTGAAGGTGTGTAAACAGATGGGGGCAGATGGGGTTTTGTGCACAGAAAAAGATTATGTAAAATTAAGTGAAGAAGAAAAGAAATTAGTGATTTTAATGAAAGTTTCAATGGAAGTTACTTATGAAAAAGAAAACTATCTATCATTAAAAGGGGCAGTGAACCGTATGATAGAAAGGGATGGGGAGGGGAAAGGATGAAGGGATGGATAAAGATAACAGTGGCTCTTTGCTCAGGAGTCCTTTTTGGTCTTATCACTCAGCAGGAATTTCAACTTCTAACAGTTGTTGGAAAGATGTTTATTGATTTATTAAAGATGCTTGTGGGCATTTTAGTTTTTTCTTCTATTGTTACAGGGATCTGCCATGTAAACGACCCGAAAAAGCTCGGTAGAATAGGGATACGAGCCATAAGCTTTTTTTTTGTTACAACCCTTATTTCTATTATTATTGGTATTTGTTTAGCCCAACTGTTGCAACCGGGGGTAGATCTTCATTGTGTCGCTGACGTTGCAAAGAAAAACTCTTTGCCCTCTGTAGGAATTTTTGAGTTTTGTGCATCTTTAATTCCTGCCAATCCTTTTGTTTCATTTGTTGAAGGCAATATCCTTCAAGTGATCGTCTTTGCAATATTATTCTCCTTAGGGATTATTGTTTCGGGAGAAAAAGGGAAACCTTTAATTCTCCTTTTTGAATCCCTTTCTGAAGTTTTGCATGGATTAACTCAAATCATAATGAAATTTACCCCCTATGGGGTCTTTGCATTGATTGCATCCTCAGTAGGGGCGATGGGGGTGAAGTTGATCCTTCCTTTGCTTCAATTTTTAGCCTGTTGCTATTTAGGTTGTCTTATTCAACTTTTTGTGGTCTTTTCGTTTATTTTAAAGTGTGTTATCAAAACCCCAGTGATCCCCTTTTTTAAGGGGCTTAAAGACGCAATGATCGTAGCTTTTACTACATGCAGCAGTTCAGCAACCCTTCCGATCACAATGGAATGTACCACAAAAGAATTAAGGGTTTCAAAAGAGATATCAAGCTTTGTCCTTGCTTTGGGGTCAACTGTGAATATGAATGGGGCATCAATTGGTCAAGCAGTCTCTGCGATGTTTATCGCGCAAGCCTATGGGATAGAACTCTCTTGGTTAAATATTGGAGTCTTGATTTTTACCTCTATCTTTACCTCAATTGGAGCTGCTGGAATTCCAGGAACTGGCATTTTGATGTTATCAGTTGTTTTAACATCTGTGGGCCTTCCCCTTGAAGGGATCCTTTTAGTGGCAGGGGTGGATAGAATTCGAGAAATGCTTTCAACAGTTGTAAATATTGTGGGGGATGGGTTAGCTGCAGTATATGTAGCTAAAGCCGAAGAAAGGTATTTAAGAAAAAAGGTGTTTGTTTCTGTCTAACTGTGTAGCAACCTGTGATAAAAAGGTCGCTGTGTCTAAAAAATCCTTTTTTCCAGCAAGAAGGGCTAGATCCTTAGTCATTTTTCCACTTTCCACCGTTTCAATACAGCTTTGCTCAAGGGCTTTTGCAAAATGAATTAAATTGTTATTTTGGTCAAATTTACCTCTGTATTCAAGGCCTTTTGTCCAAGCAAATATTGAGGCTATGGGGTTTGTGGAGGTTTTTTCCCCTTTTTGATGCATTCTAAAATGACGGGTAATGGTTCCATGAGCCGCTTCAGATTCAACAATCTTCCCATCAGGGGAGATTAAAATGGAGGACATCATCCCTAAGGAGCCAAATCCTTGAGCTAATGTGTCAGATTGAACATCGCCATCGTAATTTTTGCATGCCCAAACAAAGCCTCCCTTATTTTTTAAAGCGTAGGCGACCATATCATCAATGAGTCTGTGCTCGTACGTGATGTGAGCCTCTTTAAATTTATCCTCAAAATGATTCACATAGACATTATGGAAAATATCTTTAAAACGGCCATCATAGACTTTAAGGATAGTATTTTTTGTCGATAAAAAAAGAGGGTACTTTCTACTTAAAGCAAAATTCATCGATGCATGGGCAAAATGATAAATAGAGGAGTCTAAGTTAAACATACTTAAAGCAACTCCAGGTTCCTTGAAAGTAAACACTTCTTTTTCAATAGTTTTTCCACTTTCACCAGTAAAAACAAGAGATAAAATACCCTTTTCAGGAACAATCATCTCTGTGGCTTTATACTGATCACCAAAAGCATGTCTTCCAATAACAATAGGCTCTTTCCAGCTTGTGACAAGTCGTGGAATATTTTTACAGAGAATAGGTTCTCTAAAAACAGTCCCCCCAAGGATATTTCGTAAAGTTCCATTAGGGGATGGGTACATTCTTTTTAGTTTAAATTCTGCCACTCGAGCTTCATCGGGGGTAATTGTCGCACATTTTATCCCCACTTTATGGTGAGTAAGGGCTAAAGCTGCATCGACTGTGACTTTATCATCTGTTTTATCTCGGTTGTGAATACTTAAATCAAAGACCTTTAGGTCAATGTTAAGGTGTGGAAGGATGAGGGTCTCTTTAATTTGGTTCCAAATAATTGCCGCCATTTCATCCCCTTGCATTTCGACAATCGGTGTTAAGACTTTTATCTTGCCCAAAGCATCCCCCTTATATATACTTAAAACTATATGCTGAGAGAAATTTTTACAAGAGAGAGACAGTTTTTAAACTACTTTTTTGATCATTTAAATGAGGCTGAGGCGGAACATGTTCTTGCTTTGATCCTTAAATGCAAAGGGATGGTGATTTTTTCTGGAGTAGGAAAAAGTGGGATTATTGCTGAAAAGCTATCAAAAACAATGATTTCTACAGGGACGCGGTCGATGTATCTTTCTGCACAAGAAGCACTTCATGGGGATATTGGGATCGCATCTAAAGAGGATTTAATCATATTGTTGAGCAAAAGTGGGAAAGGGAGTGAAATTTTAACCCTTGCAAAGACGTGCAAGAAAAGGGGCTTTCATACAATTGCTTGGATTTCAGATAGTGACTCAGATTTAGAATATGTAGTGGATTATACAATGCATTTGCCCCTTCAGGGGGAGATTTGTCCATTTGGTTTGGCTCCAACAACCTCTACAGCACTACAACTTATTTTTGGCGATTGTCTTGCTGTGGCACTGATGCAGCTGTCTAAATTTAGCTTAGATCAATATGCTTTGAATCATCCGGGGGGTGCTATTGGAAAATTGATTGCTGAAAGGGTTTGTGATGTGATGGTTTTTGGAGAGGATATCCCTATTTGTAAAGAAGATCTATTAGTTAAAGAAGCGTTGTACATTTTATCAGCAAAAAAGTTAGGGGCTGTCTGCATTAATAATCAAGAAGGGGAGCTTGTAGGGTTGTTTACAGATGGGGATTTGCGTCGATTGATTGAAAATAAAGGATCAACGGCTTTGGACGAGCCTATTAACAATGTGATGACAAAAGAATTTATTTCGATAGAAAGGCAAGAGCTTACCTCAAAAGCGTTAGAAATTATGGAAATGGAGGAAAGAAAAATTTGCTTTTTACCTGTTGTAGAAAAAGGAAAAGTGGTCGGGTGTCTTCATATGCACCATATTCTTTCGTCAAAAGGGATTTTTACTTATAGGTAGACAAAAAAAACCCATTATTTTAATAGAAAATTAAGATTCTATTTGTTATGGTTTTTCGCTTACTAGGGAGTGCAAATGTCAAATCTCGGACTTTCTATCCTCATAGGATTATTCATTCTAGGGTATTTAGCGATCATTTTTGAGTTTTATGTGAGGGTTAATAAAACAGCAGTGGGTATTGCCTTAGCAGGGCTATTATGGATGATGTATTTTTTAATGGGTGGGGATTTAGACCCCTCAGCGAATTTATCCCATCATTTATCGGAAGTGTCGCAAGTGATTTTTTTCTTATTAGGGGCAATGACCCTTGTAGAGCTTATTGATTCTCATAGAGGGTTTAATACAGTAATACGGATGATTCATACGACATCGAAAAGAAAAATGTTGTGCATTATTTCAATTTTCACCTTTTTTCTCTCCTCAGTACTAGATAATTTGACAACAACAATATTGATGATATCGGTGTTAAGAAAGCTTGTTCCGGAAAAAAAGGAAAGACTGACATTAAATTGCATGGTGGTGATTGCTGCAAATGCAGGGGGAGCTTGGACCCCTATTGGGGATGTAACAACCACAATGCTTTGGATCAATCACAGAGTTTCTACATTTGCAGTGATCACGCAAGTGTTTTTACCAAGTTTGATTGCAATGATTGTCCCCCTTGGGATTTTTTCCTTTTTTACAAAAGGAGAGTATACAAGCGATCAAAACGATCTTTTTATTGAAGGGAGCGAACCTCACGCAACAATTGTTTTTACCTTAGGGATACTCTCTTTTTTAGCAGTGCCATTTTTAAAATGGGCTACTGGAATTCCTCCTTATATGGGGATGTTGATAGGGCTTGCCTTTTTATGGCTTGTTACAGATATCCTTCACCATAAGGAGGAGGGGAGAAAACACCTTCTTGTGCCCCATGTCCTTACAAAAATAGATATTTCTAGTGTCTTGTTTTTTATGGGGATCTTATTAAGTATAAATGCCCTTGAAATGGTGGGTGTTTTAAAAGGTGTAGCTGTTTGGCTCGATAGTGTTACATCAAGTGGTTTAGCTATTGCGACATCTATTGGGCTTGCTTCGGCAATTATAGACAATATTCCCCTTGTAGCAGCTACAATGGGGATGTATGATTTATCTTCCTATGGTTTAGATCACCCATTTTGGATGATGATTGCCTATACAGCAGGTACTGGAGGAAGTCTTTTAAGTATAGGATCTGCTGCAGGAGTTGCATTAATGGGTATCGAAAAAGTGGACTTTATTTCTTATATGAGAAAAGCAACCCTCCCAGCGCTTATAGGCTATTTAATGGGTGTGTATTATTTTAGGTTGATTCACTAAAAGAGGGCATGTGTCTATCATTGAACACAATGACAGACAAAAAATATGGATAGATCGTTTTTATTGGTTAGAACCCTTTCTATATTCTATTATACCGTATATTGATGCAATCAATCCGACCCAAATAAATAAAGCTCCTAAAACAACTAAGGCAATAGATATAACTGGGAATGCAAGGCAAGCAACAATTACAATTGTAACGCCTATAATCGTTGAAACGGGTCCTCCAACTAAAAGAGTTTCTGCTTTGACTGTCATATTGTCTCCATTTTTATATGTTTTTTATTATACTAATAGTAATTATATAGGTTCCTAAGAATTAAAAAAGAGTAAAGAAATGGAACATTTTTAGTCTTTTAAAAAATATTCTTTGAATTTCTACTGATGAAAACTTTAACTCTAAAAAAAGTGCATTGTATTTTTTTAAAAAAGGGAAGAAACCTGCCTACTTTTTAAAAAAACAATAGGCAATATCTATTCCTTAAGTTTTTTCCCAATTTACAGCACCGATGATTATGTTTATCGAACCAAGCAGCAGAGCTAGTGATCCAATAACAACTAAAGCAATGGATATAACTGGGAATGCAAGGCACCCGAAAATAATTGTTGTAATACCTATAACAACTGCAATTACTTCAATGGCTAAATTTCCTTCTGGGTCCATTTTCATATTTTTACCTCCTTAAAGTCTCGTTTATTATGACAAAAATAATTATATCGTTTCTTAAAATTTAAAGAAAGAGAAAAGGGTTGATAAAATTTTTTTAAAAATAAAAAAAATGAATCAAGAAAGAATAATCCTCTGGTTATATTGTATTTTTTTAAAAAAGAAATAATCTCAGCGCTTATAGGCTATTTAAGCGGCTTCTATTGTATTATATACATTTTTTTAAAAAGGGAAGAAACCTGCCTACTTTTTAAAAAAACAATAGGCAATATCTATTCCTTAATTTTTTCCAATTTACAGCACCGATCATTATGTTTATCGAACCAAGCAGCAGAGCTAGTGATCCAATAACAACAAAAGCAATGGATATAACTGGGTATGCAAGACACCCGAAAATAATTGTTGCAATACCTATAGCAACTGCACTTCGCCTTTTCAAAACTGAAGTGCGATAAGTGAATTAAAAAAATAATAGGCAGTTGATGAAAAAATTTCTATTGTGAACTGAAAAAATAAAAACAAGGAGACTTTATAAAAAACAGCATCATCACCCAATCTATGTCTTAATACAGCAAAAGCATATTTTAATAGATAAAAAAAATTATAAAAGCGTCATGCTCACATTAAGTATACAGTAAAAGAAAAGGTCTTATTAAGCTGTATGTGTTTTTCTAACAAAGCGACCCTAAGGAGGGTGTCCTTGGAAACAAAACCCTCGCTTTCTGCAATAGATAGATATTGGTCATAAACCAAGGGTTTTCATAAGAAACTCTTAAGTACCTCATATGTGACGTTTTTTGTGTCAATTTTGAGAAAAAACAGAGCTATTTTTTGGCCTATTGAAAAAAAAAGCAAAAAAAGCAAAAAAAAACATTTCTCGCAAACCCTTGTCTGTATTGAGTTTCAGCGGTTACAAAAAAAAATCAGAAAGTTTTTTCACTTTTTTTTCACAAAATGCTTTCCAATAAATAGGGGTCTGTTGTATAGTTTTGCTTTCTTAACAACGCGATAAGCTAAGTTAAAGAAAAGAGACAACATCGATTGGCTCGTAGGTTTTTGACAGTATTAGTAAATGTGACGAGTATCATTAAGAAATATAAATTATAATTCTTAATGAGTATACCCGTTTTTTTAATGAACTCGATTGATGTTAAGACATCAATCAACAGTAAGTTCACAAATAGATTAAATTTTTTATTGAGAATTTGATCTTGGTTCAGGTTGAACGCTGTCGGCGTGGGTGAGGCATGCGAGTCGAACGGAAAGGGAAGCAATTTCCTTTTAGTGGCGAAAGGGTTAGTAATACATGAATAACGCACCTCTAAATTGGGAATAACAGTTGGAAACGACTGCTAATGCCGAATGTGATGATAAGAAGACAACTTCTATTCATTAAAGCAGGGGATCTGGAAACAGACCTTGCGTTTAGAGAGCGGTTCATGCGATATCAGCTAGTTGGTGAGGTAATGGCTCACCAAGGCTAAGACGTCTAGGCGGACTGAGAGGTTGACCGCCAACACTGGGACTGAGACACTGCCCAGACTCCTACGGGAGGCTGCAGTCGAGAATCTTTCGCAATGGACGAAAGTCTGACGAAGCGACGCCGAGTGAACGATGAAGGCCTTCGGGTTGTAAAGTTCTTTCGCAGGGGAACAAGAGATAGAGGCTAATAACCTTTAAATTTGAGCGTACTCTGTAAAGAAGCACCGGCTAATTCCGTGCCAGCAGCTGCGGTAATACGGAAGGTGCAAGCGTTAACCGGATTTACTGGGCGTAAAGAGTGCGTAGGCTGGAAGAAAAGTCAGGTGTGAAATTTCGATACTTAATATCGAAGCTGCACTTGAAACTCTCTTTCTGGAGGATAGGTGGAGAAAGCGGAATTCCGTATGTAGCGGTGGAATGCGTAGATATACGGAGGAACACCCGTGGCGAAAGCGGCTTTCTAACTTATTCCTGACGCTGAGGCACGAAAGCGTGGGGAGCAAACAGGATTAGATACCCTGGTAGTCCACGCAGTAAACTATGCACACTTGATGTAGATCGGCTCAACCCGGTCTGTGTCGCAGCTAACGCGGTAAGTGTGCCGCCTGGGAAGTACGTCCGCAAGGATGAAACTCAAAAGAATTGACGGGGACTCGCACAAGCGGTGGAGCATGTGGTTTAATTCGATGCTACGCGAGGAACCTTACCTAGACTTGACATATAGAGGACAGCTCCAGAAATGGAGTCTCCCGCAAGGGTCTTTATACAGGTGCTGCATGGCTGTCGTCAGCTCGTGTCGTGAGATGTTGGGTTAAGTCCCGCAACGAGCGCAACCCTTATCATTAGTTACCAGCACGTCATGGTGGGAACTCTAGTGAGACTGCCCAGGTTAACTGGGAGGAAGGTGAGGATGACGTCAAGTCAGCATGGCTCTTACGTCTAGGGCTACACACGTGCTACAATGGGTGGTACAATAGGAAGCAATATCGCAAGATTGAGCAAATCCAGAAAAGCCATCCCCAGTTCGGATTGAGGTCTGCAACTCGACCTCATGAAGTTGGAATCGCTAGTAATGGCATATCAGCAACGGTGCCGTGAATACGTTCCCGAGTCTTGTACACACCGCCCGTCACATCACGGAAGTTGGTTTCACCCGAAGCCGCCGACTCAACCGAAAGGAGAGAGGTGTCGAAGGTGGGGCTGATGACTAGGATGAAGTCGTAACAAGGTAGCCGTACCGGAAGGTGCGGCTGGATCACCTCCTTTTAAGGATAAAGTTGATAGTTTTTACTATCTAACTTATGGTTGAGAGGGTATATTTTACTTATTACACTGAAAATACTGTCAAAATCCTTTTGATTTCTGGAAAGAAATAAAAATCAAGTATAATTACAGTATGAATTTAAATGTATTCAATAAAAATTGAGTATAAATTTAAATCATACAAATTAAAATGCTGTATAAATCTCTCATCTTTTTAAGATGTGAAGTTTATACAACAATACAATATAGAATTATAGCTTTGCATTACATTGCAAAGATTATAAGTATATAGGGTAGCAATTTCATTGATCCAAGTTCGTTTGAAACGAACTAAGATCTTGATGTAGATTACAATAATTGTATCTACAAGAAGTTCAATATATTGAACTTCGTATGCAAATGAGAATATAAGACCAAAAAATAAGCGTGCTATAGTTAACTAAGTACTAATTAAATTTAGTTCTGCCACAAGATTTATAAGACACTAAATCTTTGATTTAGATGTTATTTTTTGTGGTCAAGTTACTAAGGGCTATTGGTGGATGCCTTGGCATTAACAGGCGATGAAGGACGTGTTTACCTGCGATAAGCTTCGGCGAGCTGGAAGAAAGCTTCGACCCGGAGATTTCCGAATGGGGCAACCCTTTGGTAGTAAAGTACCAAAATCTTTAGCTGAATAAATAGGCTATTGAAGCGATACCTAGTGAAGTGAAACATCTCAGTAACTAGAGGAGTAGAAATCAAATGAGATTCCCTCAGTAGCGGCGAGCGAAAGGGGAGAAGTCCAAACCGTAAATTTATTTGCGGGGTTGTAGGGCTAGCTATTAATCAAAGTATCTTTAGCAGAATCTTCTGAAAAGTTGAGCAATATAGGGTGATAGCCCCGTATGCGAAAAGGATATAGCGACCAGGCTAGTACCTGAGTAGGGCCGGACACGTGAAACCCGGTCTGAACCTGGGGGGACCACCCTCCAAGACTAAATACTCGTTAATGACCGATAGTGAACCAGTACAGTGATGGAAAGGTGAAAAGAACCCTTGTTAAGGGAGTGAAATAGAACCTGAAACCAATAGCTTACAAGCAGTCAGAGGCCTATACCCGTAAGGGGATGGCTGATGAAGTGCCTTTTGCATGATGAGCCAGCGAGTTACGTTATACGGCAAGGTTAAGGAGCTATCGCTCTGGAGCCGAAGCGAAAGCGAGTGTGAATAGCGCGACTAGTCGTATGACGTAGACACGAAGCCGAGTGAGCTACCCATGGACAGGTTGAAGCTGGGTTAAAACCTAGTGGAGGACCGAACCAGTAGATGTTGAAATATCTTTGGATGATCTGTGGGTAGGGGTGAAAGGCCAATCAAACTCGGGAATATCTTGTTCTCTCCGAAATAACTTTACGGTTAGCCTCGGTACTGAGCATTTTGGGGGTAGAGCACTGATTTTCTGATGGGGGCTACCGCTCTACTGACGAATGTCAAACTCCGAATACCAGAATGTGTGCCGGGAGATAGACTGCGGGGGATAAGCTTCGTAGTCAAAAGGGGAACAGCCCAGATCGTCGAATAAGGCCCCAAATTCTATACTAAGTGAGTAAGGTAGTGAAGTTTCTAAGACAGTTGGAATGTTGGCTTGAAAGCAGCCATCATTTAAAGAGTGCGTTACAGCTCACCAATCGAGAAATTTTGCGCCGATAATTTCCGGGACTAAAGTATAGAGCCGAATTCACGGGTTTACTCTTTTGAGTAAGCGGTAGGAGAGTGTAGTATATGCGCTGAAGGCATACGGTAACGAGTGCTGGAGCGTATACTAGTAAAGATGCATGGCATGAGTACGCGAGAAAAGAAGTGAAAATCTTCTTCGCCGTAAACCTAAGGTTTCCAGGGTAAAGATCGTCTTCCCTGGGTTAGCCGGTACCTAAGCCAAGGCCGAAAGGCGTAGGCGATGGAAAGCAGGTTAAATATTCCTGCGCCGTCTAAAGCTATGACAATGGGATGACGGAGCAAGTGAAGTGTGCGGACTATTGGATGTCCGTTGGTGTATGAGGCAGGTCAGATAGGCAAATCCGCTGACATAAAGCTAGGTACGCCACAAGGGGAATCTTCGGAGGAACCGATGGCATGGAGTGCGCTTCCAGGAAATAATCTCTAGTCGCTGATGGCGACCGTACCAAAACCGACACAGGTAGGTGGGATGAATATTCTCAGGCGCGCGAGATAACCTTCGTTAAGGAACTCGGCAAATTAGCCTCGTAACTTCGGGATAAGAGGAGCCATTTGGGGTGAAGTCTTTACGACGTAAGCTCCAGGTGGCCGCAGAGAAAAGGCCCAGGCGACTGTTTATCAAAAACACAGGACTATGCCAAGACGAATAAGTCGATGTATATGGTCTGACGCCTGCCCAATGCGAAAAGGTCAAGGGGAGAGGTTAATCTTCGGATGAAGCTTCGAACTTAAGCCCTCGTGAATGGCGGCCGTAACTATAACGGTCCTAAGGTAGCGAAATTCCTTGTCGGGTAAGTTCCGACCTGCACGAATGGCGTAACGATCTGGGCGCTGTCTCAACGAAGGACTCGGTGAAATTGTGGTAGCTGTGAAGACGCAGCTTACCCGCAGTAGGACGGAAAGACCCCGTGAACCTTTACTATACTCTGATATTGGCTTTTGACTAAGCATGTGTAGGATAACCGGGAGACTAGGAGTATTCGTCGTCAGGCGGATATGAGTCATCCTTGAAATACCGGTCTTGTTTAGTTGGAATTCTAACGATTTCCCGTGAATCCGGGGATCAGACATTGTCAGACGGGTAGTTTGACTGGGGCGGTTTCCTCCCAAAGAGTAACGGAGGAGCCCAAAGCTTGCTTCATCATGGTTGGTAATCATGAGTAGAGTGTAAAGGCATAAGGCAAGTTGACTGTGAGACTGACACGTCGAGCAGGTACGAAAGTAGGGCTTAGTGATCCGGCGGTTGAATGTGGAATTGCCGTCGCTTAACGGATAAAAGGTACTCCGGGGATAACAGGCTTATCGCTTCCAAGAGTTCATATCGACGAAGCGGTTTGGCACCTCGATGTCGACTCATCACATCCTGGGGCTGTAGAAGGTCCCAAGGGTATGGCTGTTCGCCATTTAAAGTGGTACGTGAGTTGGGTTCAAAACGTCGTGAGACAGTTTGGTTCCTATCCTCTGTGGGCGTAGGATACTTGAGGAGAGCTGCTCCTAGTACGAGAGGACCGGAGTGGACAAACCTATGGTGATCCAGTTGTCCTGCCAAGGGCATCGCTGGGTAGCTACGTTTGGAAAGGATAAGCGTTGAAAGCATCTAAACGCCAAGCCTCCTCCAAGATGAGGTATCCCTATGAGACTCCCTGTAGACTACAGGGTTGATAGGCTGGATGTGTAAGCACAGTAATGTGTTGAGCTTACCAGTACTAATAGGTCCATCGACTTGATCACTTTTTTTTACTACACCTTGTAGTAAAAAAAGCGAGTTAATATAGCATGATATCGATTATAAACTCTTGTTTATTGATCTTTATTCTCAGCATATAACAATCAAGACGTCAATGACAGAGCTTGTAATTATATACGAAATTTATTTCTTTCCACTTTTTTATCTTATCATTCAAAAGTCACATTTTGAATGGTAAATTTGATTTTTCTTGGTGGTTTTAGAGGAGGGGAAATACCTGTTCCCATACCGAACACAGCAGTCAAGACCTCCATCGCCGATGATACTATACACAAGAGTATGGGAAAGTAGGACGCTGCCAAGTTTGTAGACCCTCAATCTTTATAGATTGAGGGTCTTTTTTTTTGCCCAAATTCCCTATACTTAAATACCTCTTTTTTCTAAAGAATCGTTCTTTAAATATTAAAAAAAATATTTTTATTTGTTAATTGACACAGAATTTTTTAAAAAGTTCTTATACTAAAGTAGGCTATTATTTTATGATCTTTTCAAGGTTTTATTGAAATTGAGGGGGGGGAGTTCTTTATACTTTTTTTAAAGAAAAAACAAATTTAGGAAGTAGATGAATCTCAATAGTATTAGTTTTTATGAAGAAAAAGGTGATCGTTTAAGTTTTTCTCAAGGCTTATATAACATTGCAGCAGCTTTTTTCTTCTCGCCGCTATTTCAGAAGCATTATTATGCAGTGCATCCTAGAACAAACACCATTGAACAGGTGGAAGTTTTAAAAGGTCAAGATAAGTCTAAATATATTTTTTTTAATTATTTCTTATAGTAATTCTATCGCTTACCTTGGATCCTTTTCAAATTGTCCATTTTTGTAAGGATTCAACTATCTCTATAGACATATCCCTCAGAGAAAGCTTTTTTAGAGAGCAATCTCATAGAGAAATGAAAATGCTCTATTTTGAAAAAATTAAAAAGGTCCTTAATCAAATTAAGGAGGAGTCTTTAAAATTGGCTCTAAGTGAATATGTTTTATCCTACAATGATTTTTTTAAACTTCTAGGCAAAAGACTTGGTGCTCTTTGAAGAAAATATCCAGCTCCTTTTGTCTGATGCAAAAGCCCTCCAAATGAGATATTCTAAAAGAGTTAAAAACAAAGGAAGATCTTATCTAATTGGATTTGGAGGTTTTATTAGAACCTGCTTTATTTTTCAAAATGGTTCTTGCAATACGCTCGCCTGATTCACAGGCAGCTTCCATTGTCCCTGGCACGTCGAACAAGATGGAAGTATGTTCTCCAGCAAAATAAAGATTTTTGTTTAGTGGACTGAATAACGCTTTAAATGTTTCCCCGTTTTTATCTACTGTAGAGGTAAAGACATTTTCCTGACCGCTTGCGATATAGGAGTAGGAACCTTTGGCATAAGGATCATTTGGCCAACTATATCCAATAGGTCCTTCATATGAAAGATAAGCTTCATCTTTTGCGTAGAGGGGAGTTGCAAAAGAAGGGCAATTTTCAAACCCATGCTCAAGCATTTTTCGGGATTGTATATAGGAATGTGCAATTGTCTCAGGAGAAAAGAGGCTACCTTCTCCAGTATGGTACAACGTAAGAATGAGTTGAGCTCGATCAAAATAACTAACTATCTTGTCGTTAACCAAGGAGGTTCTTGTTAAAGGAGGGGTTGTAAAAGGAACCATGATTTTAGCATTTGAGCCATAGTTGACCTTATAAATGGCCTCTAGTTTCGAAGAAGGGATGATGCCCTCCTCAAAATCAATATCCTCATATACAGAGCAGGGAATAGCTAAAACTAATATATCGGCCTCCACCTTCATGTTGTTTTTAAAGGTCAGTTCAAAAGATCCATTTTCCTTTTTTGAAACTTTGACTAACGGCATATTTAGATGCAGCTTTGTTCCAAGAGCTTCTCGCATTTTTTGAGGAAGTAGAAGGTTTCCTCCTTCAATGGTTACTAGGTCAACGTATGAATGGGTCTCATCACTCCCTTGATGAGCAGAACATAGGCCCCCTAAAAGCATATGAAATAATGTTTCGGTATACAGTGGGGATAATCTATCAATAGTCCCTCCCTCATAGGCAGCCATTCTAACTGCTAGAGTCTTATAAAGATACTCTTGAGGATTAACAATGTGCTCCAAAACCTCTTGCATATTTGAAGAGGTTAAAGAAAGCTCTTCAAGCTTTTTTTTAAGAGGATCAGGATCCATGCTTCTATTTTTTAGGATGTCATTTATCGGAATGACATTCATTCCATTAAAATAGGCATATTGTAAATAAACGCGACTTGAAGCACGTTGTAATCCAAACTCATCTATTAAGCGGTTAAGATGGATGGCTTCTCCTCCGTCAGTGATGCTTTGAGCTCCTAATTCTGCAATATGTCCATTGATTTTTGCTGTAAGAATTCTGCCTCCTACTCGCCCACGTGCTTCATATAGATGAGTATTCATCCCTTCTTGCTGCAGCCGATAGGCTGTTGTTAATCCAGCTATGCCCCCGCCAATGACAATCACTTTTGGACTGTTTAAGGAAGAAACTGCAGATAGTTGCGAAACAATAGCTGTCATAAAAAAGATCATCCTTAATGTGAGTAAAATCATATACTTATCCCTTGGTTTTTCTTTTAAGGGGCTCTAGAAGTAAGAGATAGATTTTTCCATCTATACAAAGATACTATAAAGATGCTCCCTTTTTATCTTCTAGAATCTGCATATTCTAAAATTTTCTTTGTAAATGGATCGTTTGATCGATCATAATTTTGGCTTATTTGAACAGCAGCGGGAGCAAAAGAAACACCTCCAGATCCCAGGTGTGTGGTGCATCGACCATTTTTAACTTTGCTTCCATCATAAAAAAGGGCTCCTAGAGTAGGAAATCCATCGTATGCAACCGCTCGTCTTCCAACCCATCGATGTAACATCCCTTTCTTTTCGAGGGTACGTAGATCTTTAAATGCCAACTGTTTTCCAGCTGTATTTTGCCCACACGCAATAGAGATCATTTGAGGCAATACATCGTTGAGCATATTGAGTTGGACAAGATGTTGATGTAGGGCAAAAGCTTCATTGATTTGAGGTTCTTTATCCCCATAAAAGGCTTTAGTCCCCCCCACTTTTAAAAGTAACGAATTGTCTTTAAGTCTTGCCTGCCATGCAAGGACAATACCGACTTTATGCACCTCCATGCAATGATTGAAATCTTTATAAAATAAGACTTGATCTGAAGCAAGAGGAATGCAAACGCTTAGTGAAGGGCCAGCAAATCCTGCATAGGAGGGTTCATCAAATCCAAGTTTTTTTAGTGTTCCAACCGATTCTCCAGGACAAAAGACGTAACTGCACTTTGAAGGGTCGTTGTATTCAATAGAGCCGTCTTGAAATTTCAATCCGACAATATGAGCATCCTTATCAACCACAGCTTCGACAACTTCTTTATTAAATTCTAACGTGAAACATTCTTGAATTTGAAAAGAGGGATCAAGATATGTACCCATCACTTTTTTTAAATAGGCATACAGTGCAGGCAAAAAATCGCAAGTAGATAAACACCCTCCAGGACGCCATATAGCAGCTGTATCGTTTTTCCAAACACGTTGACCTAGAGCATCGATTTCAGAGTGCTCGATAGCAAAACAAGTAAGGGAGGGATCAATCTTAATCACCTCATTTGGAGAAAGCAATCTAGATTCAGTGTATCCTAATTCTTTATAGGTCTTTTCCATCGCATGAGCGCGATGATGGGCATCACACACCTCATAAATCAAATCAATACGATAGCCATCGTGTAAGGCAAAGCGCTCTTTATTTTTAGGCTCACGACAAGGATTAAAATTAGATCTATCTAAAATATCCTTTAATTCAGAATCTGCCTTGTCATAAAGATCTTGCCAAAGTTCCATACTGATTTTTCCAAGGGTTAGGAGATGCTGGGTGCGGTCTTGATGATTTGGATCGTTGCCATAGGCTTCAACTGCGTCCATAAATTCAAGGGCTGCCACTGAGTTATTTGCTCCAGAAACATCATCAACTCGAATTCCACCTGGCTGACTAAATAAAAGGGCTAGTTTTTCAACAAGTTCAGAACCCCTCGGAACAACCGATAAAATTTCATCAGGAGTTAAGCTGGGACAGATATGATAAGCTGTATTTGTTTGAGCCCTGTCCTCAAAGCCCTTCCCTTTTTCATAAACCACAATGTTAAGCTGCCTATTGTTTTTGACAGCATTTAAATAAAGGTTGTAGGATTCCATAGCACCAATAATTCCACCACCAATGATGATGACTTTCTCGTTAAGATGTTTCTGATTTTCTTCTGAGAATAACCCCGTTGAAAAAAAGCAATAAACTATGAGTAACGCAGCTTTTATCTTTCTCATTTAGACTCCTTTATGTGAGTGTTATACAATAAGCAATCCAGATTGTCAAAAAAAATCAATAGGTGGTTCTGAGATTGGAAAGGATGGGAAGACTTTAGAGGACAGTTTGTCTAGATGAGTGATACTTGGCATGACTGATTTTGTTTAGATCCTCCCAAGAAAAATTGCGTTCCAGCGCAAACTATACGGAGTGTTTTCTAAAAAACTTGCTTTATATTTTCTTTTTTTTTACCATTATTCAAAAAAAAGGTATTTTTACTTTTGGTTTTTTTTGTTAAAGCATTTGCAGTATCACCCATTCAATATAAAAAAAGGAGTATATAGTGAATAATTTAACCCTTTGGTATGGAATGAAGTATCTTTTATTGTTACCACTTTATGGTTTTCTAGCAATGCTTTTGATCACCTCCCTCCTTCAAGCAATCGATCTTCAATTCAAAACAATAAAAAAGAAAAAAGTGTGGCTGTTAATGACTATGTTTTTTATATCGCTAACCTTTTTATCTTGGATAGCAACAATTGCTTCTCCTCTTGATGGACTTGTTGTCCAATTTCTTTTAGGAAGTGTTGTGGGGGGCGTTTGGTCTTGGATTTTCTTAGAATGTAAGAACGCATTAGGTTTTTCTTCTTCTAAAGTAAAAAAAGGTCAATTATGGATAGTATTTTCTCTATGTGTTTTTGTAGCCTACCCCTATTTATAACCCATAGGGGGTGTGTACCCGTTTTTTAGAAATGTCCCCATTTGGTTACATAGAAATGGTCTGTTTCCTAATTTATTAGGAAGGAGATATTTCTAAAAGTTTAGAAATAACTAAATCAATAGCCTTCTTATCACCAGCATGAGCATAATCACCATCTCTTAAATGTGTTAATAAGAGGCGTGGCTCGTTTATTTGCGGTTGTGAGCCATAAACATAGCAAGATAACATTAAAGACAAAACCAATGTGTTTAGGCGTCTTAAATGACCTTCCATTTACCTTCTAAGATAGTAACGGCTTGTCCTTTAAGATGGACCCGTTCATCATGAATAGAAATTTCTATTTCGCCTCCACGAGGAGATGCTTGATAAGCTAAAAATTCTTTTTTATTCAATTTTGTTCCCCAATAATGTGCCAATTTACAATGAGCTGATCCAGTAACAGGGTCTTCATTTACCCCAACCTTTGGTGCAAAAAAACGTGAGACAAAATCGTAACGATCTTTGCCCTTACTTGTTATAATTACTCCACGGCAATCAATTTTTTCTAATTCAACAATTGAAGGAGTGTAATTCCGCACCTCATCTTCATTAGCTAATTCAATAATCACATCATCATAGGCTTTAACAGCTTGGACAACACCTTTAAAATGCTTCTCTAACTCAATAGTTTCACCTGTTTTTTGCAGTGGGAAATCCAATGTGTAGTGTGATGGAGAAACATAAACTTTCAAAGAACCGCTTAAAGAATCAAAGTGAATTTCATTTCCAACGATCATGGCTTGGCTGTGAAGAATGTGAGCTGAAGCAAGGGTTGCATGACCACAAAGTTTCACTTCTACTTTTGGGGTAAACCATCTAAGATGAAAGTGATTACCTCTCATCTTTTTAACAAATGCCGTTTCCGACAAATTCATTTCATTTGCAATCTTTTGACAAATCTCCTTATCGGGAAACTCATCCACAATCGCCACTGCAGCAGGATTTCCTCTATAAGGTTGATCGGTAAATGCATCTACAATCCAAATTTTCATTCAATAACTCCTTGATAGACAGATAAGCTACTATATATGGCATTAGGAACCTTGGTACAATATGCCCAATGTCGATCACCATAAGACCAATGCCAATACTCATAGGGATAATTTACAAAACCTACTTTTAAAAGAGCTTTTGACATAATACAACGATTTTCACGAGCTCTCTGAGGTTTTTTTCAAGTTCTTCAAATGTGGGCTTCATGACCAAATATATTAAAAGATTTAATGTTTATTGTAACTTAAAAGTTCTTTAATGGGGTGAACATGTACCTCCGATTCGACCACGCGCTTGATAAAGATCTACGTTCACCCCTGCTTTTTGTAAGCGAAATGCTGCCGTTAACCCTCCTATACCCCCACCAATCACAACTGATTGGATCTAAAAGTTCGGGGAAAGTTTCTTTGTAATAGTCCCCGTCAAAATGGCCTTGATCCGGTGATTCATAATAATCTGTGTAGGTGGTCCGTAGTAACGTGAGCTTCTTTGATAGGAATCCATCGATCATTATTGAACATGTTCATCTTATGCTCCAACTTGCCGCCTCATTAGCATGCAACAAAGTTGTATCATAGATGGGGATCTCAACGTCATTTTCATGAATTAATATCCCTAGTTCTGTGCATCCAAGAAGAACTGCCTCTGCCCCTTCTCTCTTTAAATCTTGTATGATTTGGATCAATTTTTGTTTGGATTCAGATAAAATCTTTCCCTGACATAACTGGTTATAAATAACAGAATCCAGCCACTTCCGATTCTCTTCACTTGGAACAATCACTTCTAAACCAAACTTATCTGCAAGACAAGATGCATAAAACCCATCTTCCATTGTAAACTGAGTGCCTAACAAACCCACTCTAAGAACACCGTTGTCTTTTAGGATGGTTCCCGCAGGGTCAGCAATGTGTAAGAAGGGGACCTCTACCGTTTGCACTATAGACAAAGCCATCTTGTGTAACGTATTGCAACAAAGAATGATAAAATCTGCGCCGCCCTCTTGTAATGTTTTTGCCGCATTAGCCAATTCAACACCAACATCCTCCCATTTTCCTTGCCTCTCTAATGCCACAATATGATGATTGGCTTGCATCGTGGAGAGTTCCACTCACCCCAAAGTCTTGGATGCAATATTCCTGTGTCTGGTATTCGAAGATTTTAAGCCTGCAATTAGGGTTGGAAAAAATCCAAGGCTATTTGATTTCTATGGAATATGGGAACAAGGATATGTCTGGAGGGTTGGCACAACCAGGATCGAAGGACCCTGTATGGATCAATTCTTCTTTAACAATTTCCCCAAAAGAGGAAGTAAATTTCATTCAAAAAATGATCCTAGGAAAGCTTCCTATTTCATCTATTGCTATCCAGATGACAAAAACGCTTCTATTTAAGGAAGTATCACCCGACGGCTGGAAATTGTTTGGGAAAACAGGATGGAGCGGTTCTGACATTGGAAAGGATGGAAAGACTTTAGAACACGGGTGGTTTAAGAGGTGAAGAAATATGTGCATCCTGATATCGAGTTTGCCGATCCACAGGAAAAGGTGGTGGGTAGAGAAGCTGTTCTTAAGGCAGCCAAAGGGTTTACGGGAATTTTTAAGACCCTAGCCGTTCATGAGAAATTTGGTTCAGAAAATCAAGCGATGATTGTCTATGACGTAGATATTCCAGGACTTTCCAAAAAATTACGAGCAGCCTCTTTGCTGAGTTTTCAAGAAGGTTTAATTTCCAATATTGAGCTTGTCTACGATACTCGATGTTTAACTGACAAATAAAAATTACAGATGGCTAATCGAGCAGCAAATCGGTAAATTCGCTGTTTGTTGATGGATTTTATAGCGATAGAGGACTTTTTTATAAAAAGACGCCTATAAAGCTAAAGATTCTAAAAATTTATTAGCGTCTTTCTGGCTTTTAAAGATAAAAAACTCTGTTTGGGGATACTTTTTTCTCAGTTCTTCGATCCTAGCCCTTTTTTCCTTGTCGAAGTTCCAGGTATACTTCAAAATCTCCCAAGTAACGGCTCTTAATCCACCATAGTCTTTTTCATAGTTGAATAATCTTTTGAAAAGCCTAAAAAAGCAGATAAGTCGAGAAAACTGAAAATACATCAAAATATCGGCCTTCGCAAATCTCATTTCGAAAGTCGAAAAAGAACATCCTTCAACTACCCAAGCTTCTTCATCGAGCATAGCTTTCTGGATTTCTATAAACTCTTGTTTGTCCCTTTTTTTCCCTCCAGGCTCGAACATATGCCTGTCCAGATGGTGAACTGGGATTTTTAGAATTCCCCCTAGTTTGGAAGCAAAAGTGGATTTACCGCTTCCAGGCAGTCCAATTAAAGCAAATTTTTTCAAATGCGGTTTTTTCATACAGGTAGGCTGAAATCTTCATTTTACTAGGAACACCAACAGCATCTAACAGGTAAAGAGTATTTGTTAATCTTTTTCTCTGGAATTTCCTCTTTGTAAATGCTATGATTTGTTGTAAAATTTTCTACTCGATTAATTAAAGACGCCATGAGCAAATATGCATTCAAACCTTACAATCCCTTATTTCCTGGCCTCTTTGCAAAAGAAAAGGCTCGGATTTCGCCGCATGTGCTCTTTCCTGCGTCCATTGAACATGTTGGAAGTGCTGCCGTCCCAGGACTGGGTGGAAAAGGGATTATCGATATAGCGATTGCAGTTGAGAAAGACGGTATGGAAGAAGCAAAAAGTATACTGCAAGAACTCGGCTATGAATTCCGCCCTTCATTCAGCACGCCGGACCGCTTTTATTTCATCGCCTACCTGCCTGATCCTGAAGAAGAAAATAGAAGGTACCACGTTCATTTGACTTATCCTGAACACATAGAGTGGAAGGAGTTAATTGGATTTAGAGATTACCTCAAGACTCATCCGGAAGCCATGAAAGAGTACGCTGATGTTAAAAAAGAAGCAGCAGAAATGGCAAATCAGAATGGAGATCAATATCGCAAAATGAAAGAACCTATCCTCTTGAAAATTATTACATTCATTAGGGGGCCTCATGTCAAATAGCCATGTACAAATCATCTATCTCAATGGGCCATCAAGCAGTGGTAAAACAACACTTGCTAAAGCCCTGCAACACGCATTTGATGATCTATTTCTGCACGTAGGTATCGATGAAATCATTGGCTGGATGCCGGAAAAAGTAAACGACTGGACAGGAGGGGAAGCTTCCCTTGGATATAGCTGGAAAAAAGACACCGATGCCTCAGGCAACCCTATTCAAGAACTTCAAATAGGTCCCTATGCTGAAAAAATAGCAAAAACCCTTCAAGAAGTAGTGATTACGTTAGCAAAGATGGGACATCACCTCATCATCGATGATGTTTCTTTTGGTAAAAAACAAGTGGATGAATGGAAAGAGCTGTTAAAAGATTTCGCAGTCTTATGGGTTGGAGTGAACGCACCTTTGTCTGTCCTAGAGCAAAGAGAAAAAGAGCGCGGTAACAGAATAGTAGGATCGGCACGCGGCCAATTTCATAAAGTGCACGCTGATGCCATATACGACTTGGAAATAGACACCCACCATGCAACCCTTGATGAAAACATTCTGAAGATCAAATCCCTAACTGCTGGTGGCATGAACAGAAATAAAGACAAACAACACCCTCTCATACGCTCTTTGCATAAGACCGATATTCCCAAAATAGTCAGCCGTTACTCATTTCCATGGTCAACCCCTGAAAAGACTCAGATTCTTTGGGACGCATATTATCAGGAGCAAGAAGACAAAGTTCGTACAGTTGCAGTCATAGAAAAGGATGGCGAAATCCTAGGCTATGGCAGTTTACTCAGAAAACCGGAGTGCCCTTTCTTTGCGCAAAGGAAAATCCCTGAAATCAATGCAATTTGGATCGATGAAGATTATAGAAGGAAAGGTCTTGGTACAGCGTTAATCAAATGGATTGAAATGCTTGCAAGCCAAGAAGGCTATAATGAAATAGGAATTGGGGTTGGACTATATGGCGATTATGGCCCGGCACAACAACTTTACTTTCAACTAGGCTACACTCCTGAGGGTAGTGGCATTACTTACAAGGGCGAATCTACTGTTGCTGGTCAATCTTACCCTCTTGATGACGATCTTCTTTTATGGCTTGTAAAACCCCTAATTAAAATAACATGACAGAAAAGCAACCTTTTTCATCTCAATCCATTATTGATTGCTTAAAGGCTAATTATGGCCTTGCAATTACTGCACTTACACTTCTTCCAATAGGAGCGGATATGAATGCGTCTGTCTATAAAGCTGAGACAAAGAGCAGCCAGTCTTATTTCGTAAAGCTCAAGCGCGGCCATCGCTATGATATGAGCGTTGCACTATTAGCCTTGCTGCAGGCTTCAGGAATTCAACAGATCATCCCGCCTATCAAAACAACCACTGGCCGCCTGACTCAGCACATCGGCGATTCCACTCTCACTGTTTATCCATTTGTCAATGGACAGAACGGATTTTGCTATAGCCTAACGGACGAACAATGGACCGTTCTAGGTAAAGTATTGAGGCAAGTGCATGAATTTGATGTGCCGCCTTCATTTAAAGATCTAATTAGAAAAGAAACTTATTCGGATAAATGGAGGAAAGTTGTTCGATCGCTGTATGCTCATATTGACAGTAACCTAAACGGTGATGAAACGGCTTTAAAGCTGCAGTCGTTTATCCGGGAGCATAGAAAGTTAATCGATCATCTAGTAGATCGGGCTGAAGCTTTAAGCCAAAAGATCCAAGAACACTCGCCTGAATTTGTGCTGTGCCATTCAGACATCCACGGCGGAAACGTGCTGATTGATGAAAGCGGCTCGATATTCATAGTGGATTGGGACGATCCTATTATGGCTCCCAAAGAGCGCGATCTCATGTTTATTGGCGGGGGAGTGGCTAATGTCTGGAATAATCGGCACGAAGAAGAATTCTTTTATAAAGGATATGGGAAGACTGAAATCAACTGGGCCATCCTAGCCTATTACCGACACGAACGAATCGTTGAAGACATTGCAGAATACGGACAAGCCCTGCTTTTGACGCCGGACGGCGGCAAAGAGAGGTCGACAATGCTTGAACAGTTTAAGGACATGTTTGAACAAAATGGCGTTGTAGACATAGCATTAAAAACAGATGTCTACCGCCAAGCGCGCCTCATATCCTCTGAAAATGAGAAAAAATCAGCTCTTGATTTTAGGCAGAAGCATTTTTTTGACCGGATGAACATTCAAGACCCTTACGCTTGGGCATTAGATCAAAAAGATCATCTTCATTGGCTTTTATACGATGGAGGTGAAGTTATCGGGTATGCCCATGTGCAAATGTGGCCGGATCATAGGGCGGCTCTGCGCATTATAGTCATTGATGAACAAAAGCGCGGCAGTGGCATGGGAAAATACTTGATGGATCATTGCCAGCAGGAACTGAAGCAAAGAGGCATAACGCTTTTTCAAACTGAAGCTTCCCCGAATGCCTATCTTTTTTACAAGAAGCTTGGGTACATAGACATGCCGTTCAATAATCCGGATGGAGAGGCTACCCACCCTGATGACCGGGCGATGGGGAAATATTTATGAGCCGAAAACCTTCCCGAGTTAGAAAGTTTTTTTCATACTACAGACCCTACCTTGGACTTTTCAGCGCGGATATGGCGTGCGCAGTGATTGCCTCTGCAGCAATGCTGGCCATCCCGTTATGCGTGCGGTACATCACGGCCAACTTGCTGCAGGGTGGGTCAGCAGGTGCCCTCCATCACATCTACATGATGGGAGGCGTTATGCTTGGCCTGATTGGTATTTACGCAGCATGCCATGCATTTATCGACTATCAAGGGCATGTTATGGGGGCCTTGATGGAAAGAGATATGCGAAGCGAGCTGTTCGATCACTATCAAAAGCTCTCCTTCAAATTTTATGATGAGCATAAAACCGGCCAGCTCATGACCCGGATCTCCCATGACACATTTGACCTTGCCGAACTCTACCACCACGGCCCGGAAGACGTGGTCATTTCCTTTTTGAATTTCATCGGGGCATTTGTCATCTTGATGAGCATCAATGCCAAACTTGCTCTTATCGCCTTTCTTTTTGTTCCTGTTATGGGAATCTATGGATTTTATACGGCCAAGAAAATGTACGCTGCATTAAAGAAGAGCAGCGACAAGATCGGAGATATCAATGCGCAAGTAGAAGACACTCTTGCAGGGATTAGAGTAGTCAAATCATTCACCAATGAAGAAATCGAAAAGAAAAAATTCGCCTCTGAAAATAATCGTTTCCTCGAGAGCAGGCGAAAAGGCTATAAGGCCGAGGCTTATTTCTATGACGGGCTGATCTCTTTTACTCAGCTCATGACGGTCTCAATTGTCATTTTTGGAGGAGCAAGCATCGTTAAAGGCTCCATGGATCTAGCTGATCTGCTCACTTTTCTCCTGTACATCGTTATCCTAATAGAACCGATTCAACGACTTGGCAATTTTATTCGGTTGTATCAACAAGGGGTCACAGGTTTTAACCGCTTTATGGATGTTTTGGAAGTGGAGCCGGACATTCAAGATGCGCCGAACGCTGAAGAACTGGATCAGGTTCGTGGAGAGATAGAATTTAAAGCGGTCAGCTTTAAATATAGAGAGGGCTATGACCATGTTTTAAAAAATATCTCCCTGAAAATAAATGTTGGAGAATACGTAGCCCTGGTTGGATTTTCAGGAGTTGGAAAGACGACTCTTTGCTCTTTGATTCCAAGGTTTTATGAGGCCAGCGAAGGGAAAATATTGGTCGACGGCCGAGATATTAAAAGTCTTAAGCTCACATCGCTGAGGAAAAATATCGGCCTTGTCCAGCAGGATATCTATCTTTTTTCCGGAACGGTTTTGGAAAACATCCGCTACGGAAAACCTGATGCTGCAGAAGAAGAAATCATCGCCGCAGCCAAACAGGCCAATGCGCATGATTTTATTATGATGCTCCCAAATGGGTATTCTACAGACATTGGCCAGCGCGGAGTTAAACTCTCCGGAGGACAAAAGCAAAGGATCAGCATCGCTCGCGTCTTCCTAAAAAATCCGCCTATCATCATTTTCGACGAAGCCACTAGCAGCCTTGATAACGAAAGCGAAAGAGCTGTGCAAAATTCCATTGAAAGATTGATGAAGAATCGCACAACGCTTGTCATAGCGCACCGCCTGTCAACGATCAGAAATGCTCAGAGAATTCTTGTGCTGACGGATAAAGGGATTGAAGAACAGGGAACCCATGAAGAACTCATTGCTTTAGATAAAACTTATGCCAGTCT
>JBIKLZ010000055.1:0-3468 GCA_044359535.1 Chlamydiia bacterium | reverse complement strand
CTCTTGAATCTCTTGAATCTCTTGAATCTCTTGAATCTCTTGAATCTCTTGAATCTCTTGAATCTCTTGAATCTCTTGAATCTCTTGAATCTCTTGAATCTCTTGAATCTCTTGAATCTCTTGACGGACTTCTATCAAAAGATCTGCCTTCACTTCTACGTCCTTTTGGAGCGCTTCTTTCAGGTCTTGAATCTCTTGATCTGGAGGAGCGGCTACCCCCTCTTTTTCTCTTAGATGTTTCAGGATGTGCAGCAACAGGTTTTTGTTTTGGCTCTAATCCAGCAATTTCGATAACAGATATGGTTTGTCCAGTATATTTTTCAATTCTAGGAACCATGTGCATGTCCTTTGAACCGGCAAAAGAAATCGCTATACCACTTTTTCCAGCTCTTCCTGTTCGTCCAATTCTATGTACGTAATCTTCTACATCTCTTGGAAGATCAAAGTTGATAACATGGGAAATTTCAGAAATATCAAGACCGCGGGCAGCTACATCTGTAGCTACTAATATATCAATTTTTTTATTTTTAAGAGCTTCGATGGTTCGAGTTCTTTGTCTTTGGTTCATGTCCCCGTGAATAGCAGAGGCTAAAAATCCCTTTTCCTCTAATTCGTCAACAAGTTCATCGCAATGTCTTTTTGTTGCAGTAAAGACAATAGCAGATCTCATATCCTCAGCATTTAAGATGTGGTCGAGTAGATCATTTTTATGCCCTAAATTGTCAATATAAAGGAGCTTTTGGTCAATGTTTTCGTGTTTTGCATGGTCAGCATGGATCACAATTTCTACAGGGTCCTTCATAAATTTTTCAGAAAGCTTTAATACTTCCCCTTTAAGGGTTGCTGAAAATAAAAGGGTCTGACGGTTTTTAGGAGTTTGTGAAATAATTTCTTCAACAGATTCAGAAAAACCCATATCAAGCATCCGATCAGCTTCGTCAAGAATAAGCATTTCTAAATTTGAGAAATTGATTTTTCCTCGGTTCATATAATCAATAAGACGACCGGGAGTTGCAATTAAGATATCATGTGGAGCTGTAAGTTTTGCTTGTTGTTTGTGGTAAGGGACGCCTCCAACAACACATACAGAGCGAATCTTGCTCATATACTTACTAAATTTTTCAGCTTGAGCTGTAATTTGTTGAGCAAGTTCACGAGTGGGAGTTAAAATTAAAATTTTTGCCCCTTTTCGGCCGGAAGGTGTGCTTTTTGCTAAAAGGTTTAAAGCGGGAAGTAAAAATGCAGCGGTTTTCCCAGTGCCTGTTTGAGCAGAAGCTCTTATATCTTTTTTATTTAAAATTTCAGGTATAGAGACTTTTTGAATGCCTGTGGGCTCTGTATAAAGAGATTCCTCAATTGCTTTAATAATGTTTTGGTCTAAATCAAATGTGGAAAAACCCATGAAAATGCCTTGTATATTTTGTTAATCGGATAAAGAATACACGATGGGCGCATTAAAAGATACAGTAGTTATAAAATATCGGAATTTTTTTATTCAAATGGGGGGTGTAAAATCTTATGTGTATTAAATACCGATTTTATTATATAGTATCCCTATCGGTTAGAAGTAGAAGCAGTTTTTATGACTAATTGTGTAAAGTAAATTTGAAAGTATAGTGCTTCTTTTAAAGGAAGTACGTTTTATTAGGAGACCCGCAGTGGCACAAGAAAAAAAGTTATATGTAGGAAATATCCCTTATTCAATGGATAATGATAGTTTAAAAGAAATGTTTTCACAATTTGGTGAAGTAGTATTGGCTCAAATTATCATGGATAGAGATTCTGGAAGATCAAAAGGTTTTGGATTTGTAGAATTTAGCGATACAAAAGCGGCGCAAGCAGCAATTGATGAGATGAATGGAAAAGAATTCAATGGACGTGCTTTGACAGTGAACGAAGCAAGACCAAGAGTAGACAAGCCAGAAGGAAGAAGAAGATAATTCCTCTTGTTTTCGCCCGAATTATTGAAGTGATTCGGGCTCTTTTATCTTTTGATTTTATTGGTTAAAATGGATAAGATAAAAGAAGTCTGTTTAGGGGGTGAGTGGTATCGCCTGGATGGTGTAAGTAATTATTGCATACGGAGGGTTCTGGTTGGCCTCCTAAAAAAACCGGAAAAAAATAAATGCAAATCCGTTTACACAAAACGCTGATGACTATAATGTTGAAGCGTTGGTTGGTGTTGCAGCTTAATTACCTTTAAATAGGTAGTTTTGCCGATGACTAAGATTTGGACCAAGGGGTCTTAACTCATCGTTATATACTTGGTGTGAGCTTTGGGGGGGCTTTTTTTCGACCCTTAGCTTAAGATAACGAAAAAGCCTTACAATAAATGTGTTTGTCATTTGTCGGCATGTTGTAAGGAATTAACAAGTGACTAAGTATGTAGACGTGATTATGGATCCATTTAGCACGGGAGTTCGAATCTCCCCACCTCCATTTTGGTGTTTTTTTTGATCTGTTAGGTTTGTTGTGATTCTCAAAGTACCTTATGTACATTATCGAATCACAACAAACCTAACAGATCAAAAAAATTCACCAAAATCATTCTAGCCCTTGTTTATAATTCATTGAATTTTTTAGTAATGGGTATAAAACGGTTCTAGCAGAAAGTAAAGACTTCGGAGTTGTTTTTGAGTAGACAGTGTCAAATATGAAAAATTTAGGTCCAGTTTTAATAAATTATGTTTTTGCCCTTGACGGACTCAAGGCCAATTGTATTTCCAATGGGGTTTAGTATGATTTTGAAAAAAGATTTCTTTTTTGTGCGTCATGGACAAACAGATCATAATCGCTTTCTTCATAAGGTAGATCATGAAGATATCTCTTTGAATGTTATAGGAAAGGAGCAAGCGAAAAACCTAGCCCCACTAATTGCAGGGCTGTGTATACAAACAATCTGTTGCAGTCCACTTCGAAGAGCTAAGGAAACAAAGCAGCTGCTGCTTCCCAAATCTGTCCATCTAGAAATCAACGATTTGGGAGAATGTACCTCACAGATTTGGAAAGAGATGACACTAATGGGTTCTGAGGTGCTTATTTCGGGTTCGGAAACAACCAAATGCTATCTTCATCGAGCCAAGCAGGGAATCAATGAAGCCTTGAGTCAGCAAGGTCCTGTACTCATTGTAGCGCATGGCGGTATCCACTGGGCTATCTGCTGTTGGATGGGAATTATTGAACACGACTGGATTATTGATAATTGCAAGCTTGTTCATTTTTCAATCAACTGTTTGGGTGGATGGCAAGCAAAAATTCTGTAAAAACAGAGGTGATCATCAATGTAGCACATGTGAGATGATTGCCCATCATATGAGTGGTTTTAATCCGTTATTAGAGGGGAACAGATGATACTAATAAAACCTAATCTTGAAGATGAAAAATTAATGATTGAATTTCGGTTGCGCGTTTTTTTATAATCTTTATACTGGTGTAAGTTGCTAGAAGGCTTGAAGCGAAAGACCAATT
>JBIKLZ010000033.1:0-12255 GCA_044359535.1 Chlamydiia bacterium | reverse complement strand
CACTGATTCAGCTTACAGAACTCCGTTGGACATTTTCTCATATCGAATGTGAACCAGAATTAATTCATCTGAAAACATTTTTACTAAAAAATGTACCCCAAAAAGGGGAAAAAATCCTTTTCCTATTGCATCGAAAAAATAACCCTATTCTAAAAGTCCCTATCTACAAACGTGCCTATGTATTGATTGTTTAAGATTCAAGGTCTTGTTGGGTCATTTGTATTTGTCTTCGGAGGGTTTCGTCACTTTCAAGTTGCTTTTTAATTTTATTCCAAGAATGAAGGAGCGTTGAATGCGTTTTTCCCCCAAAAGAAGAGGCCACTTTCATCAAAGACTCATCAATCATCTCTTTGGCTAAATACATAGCCACTTGTCGTGGAAAAGCAATCTCTTTTGCTCGTGAATTTCCTTTTAAATCTTGCACCCTTACATTGAACATTGAAGAGACACTTTGTAAAATTTTTTCCACGGAAACCTTTTTCTTCGGAGCAAAAGAAAACAGCTCACTTAACGTTTTTTCCACAATTTCCTGAGTCACTTCTATCCCCATCAAACCGCAATAGGCTCCAAGGCGATTTATTGCCCCTTCAAGTTGTCTTACATTATTAAAAATGTGTTCAGCAATAAAAAAAGCCACTTTATTTGGGATGTAAATTCCCTTTTTTTCCGCTTTGTACTGCAAGATAGCAACACGGGTTTCAAGATCAGGGATCCCTACATTTGCAACAAGACCCCACTCCATCCGAGCAATTAATCGCTCAGAAAGCTTTAGTTGACTTGGGGGTTTATCACTTGTAATGACAATTTGTTTGTTATCATTAATCAGAGCCTCAAAAGTATTGCAAAACTCCTCCTCAAAATTGAGTCTACTTTGTAAGAACTGAATATCGTCGACAAGGAGGATGTCAAGATTGCGATAAAAACGCTTCATCTTATCGACTGTCTTATTTCTTAAATTGTCTACTAAATCATTGATGAAGGCTTCAGTGGTGATACAATGGACCCGTAATTTTTTATGAGTCTTATGAATTTCATGGCCAATGCTGTGTAATAAATGGGTTTTTCCTAAACCTACCCCTCCATGAATGAAGAGGGGATTATAGGATTGACCGGGACGGTTTGCAACGCCAAGAGCTGCAGATTTTACAAATTGATTCGAAGGGCCTTCGATAAAATCTGAAAAAGTATACCCTTTATTTAATCGAACACTTTGACGGGGTTCATAACCTGGGGTAAGGGGCGTTTGAGCAACAGTTACTTGCTTTGGTTCAGTTTTTCGAACAGGCTCAGCAACAACAAAAACAATAAGGGGAGATTTTTGCCCATCACAAGGCAAAAACATCGAGAGCTCTTTTTTATAATTTGCAAGAAGGTAGTCACTGACAAAGACGTTTGGAACCTCTAAAGTAATCCCACGTTCATCGCCATCAATGGCGTTAATAGGAGCTAGCCAGTTTTGAAATTCAGCATTTGAGCATTTCTCTTTCATAAAAGAGATAAACTCATCCCACATTTGTTTTGTTTCTTCAAGTAACATAAAGAAAAATACAGCTCCTAAATTAGTTCACACATTGAAATTGCGATACTTATAACCCTTTCTGATAGTTTCACAAACTCTAACACCTACTATAAATTGATCTCAAGTAATTTCCAAGGAAAAAAAGAAAAGTTAAGTATAGGCTAGAAGAAGAGCATCGGCTCGATCTTTAATATGGGGAGTTTGTTTTTGGGATAAGTGCTTAGCTAAAGTGATCCCTTGGGAGGTATAGCCTAGAACAAATAATGCTTTAGCCCGATTTAATAACGTATCCTCGTGTGTGGGATCTAATTCTAAGGCTTTATCAAGGAGTTTTAGTGCTTCTAGATTGTTTCCTATTTCTAAATAGAGGGCTCCAAGAGTTTGGTGGTCATAAGCAGAATTTGGGGCTAAAATAATTAAAGCTTCAAAGAATTTCAAGGCAATTTCAAATTGGCCTTGTTTGATATAAGAATAACCCACAAAGCGCAGATCGGAAAGATCGCTATCACTCCATCCTAAAAGATCTAACCAAACTGGTTCTTCCATCTTTATCCTTTTACAAAACCGGCTTGTGCCCCTCGAACATGTTCTAAAGAGCGATTCATATCCTCAATTGTTCCAAGGAAAGATTCTAGTGTTTTTGCCTTTTTTTGAACACTACTGATTGTATCATTTGATGAACCTTTTTCTAAATCTTTTCTTTTTCCTGCAATGCGCTGTTTAGCAAGTTCTATCCTTTCAGAGGTACAAGATGGGGTAAGAGAGGTTCCAAAAAGTTTGTCAGATTGAGTATAAAAGCCATCAGGGGGGGTGTAGCCCCCCCACTGAGTGATTTTTGGATCAAAGAGTTGATTAAGATGAGTTTCTAAAGGGCGGGCAGATGCTTGAGAGACAAATTGAGGTGCCTGTCCTGAATCCTTTAAAAGATCCTCATAGTTGTTGCTTTTATTTTCTTCATACTTGATAGAGGTGTCTATCGGTATGGTATAGGTTTTAACGCTTAAATCATCCATATGTACATGGATAAATAAAAGTTTAATTTAACACAAGAAATAAATAAAGCACTTTCAAAGAGGATCTAATGAAACGATTTATCTTCTTTCATTCCTTAGATTGAGATGAGGTAAGGCATCTGGATTACCTTGTCTTGCAAAGTTTAAAATCCTATTAAAATGAATAGGGATCATGTCTGCAATACGCTCAAATTGTGCATCATTATCAAAATACCCCACAAAAGATGTAAGAAAAGTCAATGCTTCTTGCGCATTAGCAGGTTCGAAATATTGAAAGTAGGTTGCCACAATTCTATAGAGATCTTTTGCCCTTGTATGTACAAGTTCTTGTTCAAACATTGTGATATATTTTTGTGCATTTACTCCAGCAGGTATCATATAAGTCTCTTTTTTTTTTGCAGAGAGTTTACCTTAAAGCTTGATATATAGACAAGGATTTTTCTTATGGGATGAGTCACTTTTAGATCTGTTCCCACATATTCCCATTTTTTAGAAAAAAGCTAATAGACTTGATTCAATGACATTGCAAAGTATTTATTTTAAAAAAAGGATTTTTTCGCCGTTTTTGTTGTATAAATTAGGATAAAAGGGTATTCTGTGGGAAAATGTGGGAAAATAAGCGATACAAAATATGGGTAAAGGATTTTTTTCTGGTTCTTACGGGGCAAAACTTGATGAAAAGTCACGCTTTGTCCTCCCTCAAAACTTACGCTATCAGCTTGTTGAAAAAGGGGAGTTGCATTTTTCCATAGGGCTATCTATTGGGGGCTGTTTAGCTATTTATAAAGATTCAGACATTGAAGCAATTGTTGAAAAATTCCAAAAAAGGAAGCATATTGCTAAGTTTCAGAAGTTTTTTACCCTCTTTTTTGGAACTCTTACAGAAGGAACCTGTGATAAGGTAGGGAGGGTTACCCTTCCTTCCACATTGCAAAAGGCAGTAGGGATTGATAAAGAATTGATTATAAGCGGTGCAATGGATAAAATTGAGATCTGGTCTAAAGAAAAATATGAAAAGCTCTTTTCTGTTGAGTCCATCGGTTTTGATTCATTTGATGATTTGATGGAAGAAGCCTTTAGTGAGGATGAGGAAACAGTCCCGAGCAATTTAGAAGAACTATTGAAATCTGCACAAACGACGGTGAAATTATGATAAGAAAAACAATGAAGACAAAAGATGAGCAGGGATTTCCCCATATTTCAGTGATGAAAGATGAGGTTTTGGAGAGTTTTAAAGATGTACAATTGAAGGTTTTTTTTGATGGAACCCTTGGAGCTGGGGGTCATGCAGAATTGATTTTAGAGGCTCATCCAGAAATTGAAATCTATATTGGGTGTGATCAAGATCAAAGTGCTATTGAGATTGCAAAAAGTCGCCTTGCAAGGTTTTCAGAAAAGATGCGCTATGTTTATGGAAACTTTTCTGAGGTAGAAAAGCACCTTAAGAATTTGGGAATTAAAGAGGTCAACGGTTTTTTTTTGACCTAGGAGTGTCGTCTATGCAATTTGATGAAGAGGGAAGAGGTTTTAGTTTTATGAAAGAGGGGCCTTTAGATATGCGAATGGATACAAATATCAAAATCAGTGCAAAAGATATTATCGCCGAAATGTCTGAAAAAGAATTAGGGGTAATGTTTAAAGATCTTGGGGAAGAAAGGTTGTGGAGAAATGCAGCTCAAGCAATCACAAAGGCACGAAGAAAAAGACCTATTGTTACCACTTCTCAACTCAAAGAAGTGATTGAAGAGGTCATTCCCCGAACAGGAAAAACCCACCCAGCAACAAAAATCTTCCAAGCAATACGGATGTATGTCAATAAAGAGCTTGAATCTATCGAAAAATCTTTAAAAGAGGCTTTAAAGGTCCTTGCCCCACATGGAAGGGTGAGTGTTATATCCTTTCATAGTCTTGAGGATAGAATTGTAAAAAATATTTTTAGAAGTGCCTCTTTGCCAATGAAGGATCTTCGTGGGATGAATATTTCTCCAGCAAAGATCAAAGTGATTACAAAAAAACCCATTGCCTGCAGTAAGGAAGAAATGAGGAAAAATCGAAGGGCAAGAAGTGCAAAATTAAGGGTTGCAGAAAAACTGGATTAGGAAGATATGAACAAAGGGCCTTTAGGAAAAATTTTATTCTGTGTGATGACCTTTTCCATGGCTTTATGTGCCTATGTCCATGCAAGAAATGATGTCATCACTTTAATGATAGAGCTTCCAAAAATTTCTAAAGAGTTAAGTTACATTGAAGAACAAAATACAATTTTGCAATTTGAAGTGGAAAAATGTGAAAACCCTTCCTATTTACTTCATTTATTAAAAACCACACAATATGCACATTTGCTTCCTAGCAAAGATAGTACAACCCTTGCGGTAGAACTATCAAAAAAAGTCATAAAACAAGAGGATAGGATAAAAGGATCAAGCAATACATTGCTTGGTCAAGTGCGATAAAGGATTAGATGAGTCAGCTAAAAGGAAGGTCTTTATCTCTAACATTTATCCTTTTTTTTCTTTTTTCTACCCTCTTTGTCCACTATTATAAGATTCAAGTGATTGAACATGAAAAGTGGGTGAAAATCGGGGAGCAGCAACACCACTTTGTCGTTAAAGAGCCATTTCATCGAGGTAAAATTTATTGTCGTTCTGAAAATTCTCCAAAAGGGCGATGTGTTGTAATGGATGTTCTTACCCACCACCTTTATATTGATCCCATGGGAATTAAAGGGGAAAATAAAGAGGAAATGATTGCTACGTTAGAAGCGTTGATAGGACAAAGGGGTTTTTCCCCCTCGTTTTATAAACCCTCTCGCTTTAGAAAAATAGCAGAGTATCTTTCACTTGAAAAAAAGGAGAAGGTCGAATCGTGGTGGAAGAATTTTTCAAAAAAGTATGCCTTGCCCTTTAATGCCCTTACCTTTGTTAAAGATTACAAAAGAAGTTACCCTTTTGATCATTTGCTTGGTCAAGTCTTAAGTACAGTCTATAAACAAAGGGATGAAAAAAGTGGAAAAGCTTTGCCAATTAGTGGGATTGAAAAGGTCTTTGATAAAGACTTGCAGGGAGAGGTGGGAAAAAGGTATTTAATGCGTTCTCCAAAATACTCTATTGATGATGCCAAAAGATATGTGGAGGCAAAAGATGGTAGCGATATTTATTTAACCATTCATCATGAAATTCAAGCCATTTGTGAAGAGGAGTTACAAAAAGGGGTTGAAAAAGTCCATGGCAAGGGGGGGCTTGCAGTGATGATGGATCCATTAAGTGGAGAAATTATAGCCCTTGCTCAATATCCCTTTTTTTCACCAGAAAATTACCCTGAGTACTTTATTGATAAAGAAAGTGAGGAAAAGACAAAACCTAAAGCCCTCACCGATGTGTTCGAGCCAGGTTCATTAATGAAGGTCCTTACAATGGCCATAGGGCTTAAAGCAAATGAAGAGAGGATGCTTGAGGGAAAAGCCCCCCTTTTTGATCCGTTAAAAATGGTTCCGACAAAAGATCCCTTTTTTAAAGGGAGAAACAAACCTTTAAAGGATGTCTCTCTTCATAGCCATTTAAACATGTTTTTAGCCATTCAAAAGTCTTCAAATATATATCCAGCAAGAGTGATAGAAAAGGTGATCGATGCGTTAGGTCCACAATGGTACTCAGATCAACTTGAGCAGATCTTTGGACTGGGGGTAAAAAGTGGGATAGAGCTTCCCTATGAAAGTTCTGGAATGATCCCTATTTATGGGAAGAAATATTTAAATGGGAAGGATCAGTGGTCACAACCTACCCCCTATTCATTAGCTATTGGGTATAATGTCTTAGTAAATGCAATGCAAATGGTAAAAGCCTATGCAGTATTTGCAAATGGGGGGTACCTTGTTGAACCTACCCTTATTGATAAAATTGTAAGTGCTGATGGGAAGCACACAGTTATAAAGAAGGAAAAAAAGAAGGTTTTGTCTCAATCTATTGCTCAAATCATTATGCACTCATTAAAGTATTCGACAAAATTAGGGGGAACAGCAGGATTAGCTGATATTCCAGGCTATTCTGAAGGGGGAAAATCAAGTACTGCAGAAAAAATCATTGATGGAAAGTACTCAAAAAACACCCATTGTTCAAGTTTTTTAGGAATCGCTCCCATAAAAAACCCAAAATTTGTTTTAATAGTGGTTGTTGATGAACCAGAAAAGAAATATCTAACGGGGTTTGGTTCTACTCATTTTGGGGGTAAATGTGCCGCCCCCATATTTAGAGAAATAGGAAAACGGGCGTTAGAAATGATGAAAGTCCCCTATGATGATCCTTATGGATTTTCACCTGACGATCCAAGGACTGACAAAGAAAAGGCTGATTGGTTTAAGGAAAGTTATGAGCTTAAGGCTCTATACGAACAATGGAATAGATAATAATAGAAGGTGGAGTATGAAGTTAAAAAAAGTGTTAAAGGATGTAGAAACCATTCAAGTAAAAGGCTCAAAAGAAATTGAGATCACAGGGGTCTTTACCCATTCAGCTGTGGTCTTTCCAGGGAGCATTTTTATAGCCCAAAAAGGGCATAGTACCGATGGCAATCATTATATTCAAAATGCGATTCAAAATGGAGCTTCTTGTATTGTTTTAGATATGTATAACCCCTTTTTAAAAAAGGTCACCCAAGTGATTGTTGAAGACCCCTCTCTTGTTGTGGGGAAAATGTGTAGCAATTTTTTCGAAAATCCATCTGAACCCCTGACAATGATAGGAATTACTGGAACGTGTGGAAAAACCTCTGTCTCTTATTTTACAAAGCACCTCCTTGAAGTGGAGTCTTTAACAGGAATTATTGGGACAATAGAAACCTATACAGGGTTAAAAACATTTAAAAGTTCTCATACAACACCTGATGTCTGTTCTTTGATGAAAATATTAAAAGAAATGAGGGTTGGGGGATGTAAAAATTGTGTGATGGAAGTCTCATCGCATGGGTTAGATCAAAAAAGGGTGGATGAGGTCTATTTTGATGTGGTTGCTTTTTTAAATATTTCTCATGAACATCTTGATTATCATAAGACGATGAAAGAGTACCAACAAGCAAAAGAAAAGCTTTTACAACATCGAAAAAAGGATGGAATTGTCGTTGTTTCCTCCGATAATCCATGGGGAAGGGAATTGAAGAAAAAAATTCCTGAAGCAGTGACCTTTGGATTAGAGGATGGGGCCGATATTTTTGCTGAAAAGATTGAATTGAAAAAGGATTGTTCTACCTTTGATCTATGTGTTGATGATGAAAGAAAACAAGTTACTATCCCCCATGTGGGAACATTTTCTATCCAAAATTTTTTAGCAGCAGTAGCTATTTCCTATTCTTTAGGGATTAGTTTTGAGGATATTGCCCATCGTGGAGCAACCCTTCCCCCTGTTTCAGGGAGGATGGAGAACATTGAAAACAACTTAGGGATTACAATCATTGTAGATTATGCACATAAAGTAGAGGCTTTACAGACAGTTCTTAAGACGTTAAAGGAAACAACTAAAGGAAAAATGATCATTGTTTTTGGATGTGGAGGGGAAAGGGACCGAGAAAAAAGACCGTTGATGGGAGAAATTGCCAATAGATATTGTGATATAGCGATCTTAACAAATGATAACCCGAGAAACGAAAATCCAATAGAGATTATTGAGCAGATAAAAAAGGGGATTTCAACAATTCCTTATGAAGTGATCTATGCAAGAAAGGATGCTATTGCCCGTGCTATAGAAATAGCTAAAAAAGGGGATACAATTTTAATTGCGGGGAAGGGTCATGAAGAGGGACAAGAGATTTCAGGGAAAAGGATCTATTCTTCAGATAGAACACTTGCAAGAGATATGGTCGCTGCTTTATAATAAAAAAATCTATGATAAAGTTTAGATCTCTTTTTTTTCTTTTTTTGTTAGGGCTTCTTTCAAGTTGTATGCCATCTAAACGATTAAGCTATACAGACACACTATTAAAAAATCATATTCCTGAACACCATACAATGCCTATTGTTGTTATCGATCCTGGACATGGAAATTTTGATTTAGGGACCCATAACGAGTTTTGCGAAGAGAAAGTTTTAGCCCTTAATACAGCCCTTTTTGTAAAAGCTGAACTTGTTAAAAAAGGGTATCGGGTGATAATGACACGAAGTAGAGATGAGTTTGTCCCCTTAAAAAAACGGGCTCAAATTGCAAATGATATGAAGTCTCAAGTGCTTTTAAGTATTCACTACAATGCAGCCCACAACAAAGAAGCACAAGGTATAGAGGTCTTTTATCCAAAGACAGGAAAATCATGGAAACTTAAACGGTCGAAAATGCTTGCACAAACGATTTTAAGAAAAATGCTTGCAAACACCGGGGCCTTTTCAAGGGGGATTAAGGATGGCAATCTTTGTGTCATTAGAGAGACAAACATGCCAGCTGTCCTTATTGAATGTGGATTTATTACAAACCCTGAAGAATGTAAAAAGATGATCCATCCTGACTATCAAAAACTTTTAGCCCGCTCTATTGCCGATGGCTTAGAAGAATATTTTAAACTGTAGTTTACTAAAAAAGTGAAAGAGATTTAATCAAGTGATTGAAAAAATTTTTCCCTTAGATAACTTTATCAGATGCTTTGTTGGCATGAGGATCATTTGATCGACAACCCCTGAAAAAATCCAAATTTTTTCAAGACCTTGAATATGTTTATCGATATAGACCTCATCAATTTGTTGTTGATGGCCAAAAGGGGGGAGAACCTCTTTATTAAACCCTGTGATTGTTTCAACAAAGGTGTTATCTCCTTGAATAAGTTTTTCCCCAAATTTATTACGCATCTGTTTTTCGTTGATCCAGTGTTTTCCCAAAAGGATCATAAGGATGGGAATTCCAGTAAATTGCGTTTTAAAAATAACTGAGGTGGCAATTGTTTCAGGATCGATACTTTCTGAAAAAGGGTGCACTTCATAGGAAAGTCCGTTTGAAGAAAGAATTTTTTGAATAGAGTTTTTTTCTAAAGACATTATTTTTTCATATGTAGACAGTTTTCAAGTATAATGAACTTTAGCTTAAACAGCAAAGAAATCTATGCATTATAGGCTTTTGACGATGTAGTTCCCCCATGACCTGTCCAATTGGAGTGAAAAAATTCTGTTGGGGGCTTGTCAATCCTTTGATAGGTATGGGCTCCAAAATAATCTCTAATCCCCATTAAAAGGTTAGCAGGCAGTGTAGCTGAGCAAATGGCATCAAAAAAAGATAGAGCTGATGAAAAGCAGGCGCACGGTATTGAATGGAGGGTGGCAAGAGAAATCGTTTCTCTCCAGCCCTTATCACAGCGTATCATCGCATTTTTAAAAAATTCATCATGCAATAAACTTTCTAAAGAGGGGTTGTTGTCAAAGGCCTTTTCAATATCTTCTAAAAAGGCACTTCTAATGATACACCCATTCATCCACATCCTTGCAATACCAGAAAAATCTAAGCCCCAATTGTATTTTTCTGAAGCCTTTTTCATAAGCATATAGCCTTGAGTATAGGAGATCAATTTTGAGGCATATAATCCATCTGCTACATCATCGATCACAATATCTTTGTCGGTGCTGCAAAGGACAGAAGAAGATTTATACATCTTTGAAAGTTCTATACGCATTTTCTTTTCTGTCGATAGATAGCGTGCATAAACAGACTCTGTAATCATTGAAAGGGGAACCCCTTCTTCTAAAGAGCTTTCTGCCGTCCACTTGCCTGTTCCTTTTTGCATAGCTACATCAAGAATTTTTGATACAAGAGGGGTGTTATCGCTATCTTTAAAAGCAAATACTTTGGATGTGATTTCAATTAAAAAGCTATTAAGAGCGCCTTTGTTCCAGTGAGCAAAAATTTCTGAAAGTTCATCTTCATCCACCCCTAATAGGTGAGATAAAATATCAGAGGCCTCACAAATCAACTGGATGTCGCCATATTCAATCCCATTATGGACCATTTTTACGTAGTGACCTGCCCCACCTATTCCAACAAAGTCACAACAAGGGGCCCCTTTGGGCGTTTTAGCTGAAATAGTTTGAAACATCTCTTTGACATGGTGCCACCCTTCTTTGGAACCTCCAGGCATCATAGAGGGCCCTTTTCTTGCCCCATCTTCTCCACCGGAGATGCCACAACCTAAAAAATAGAGCCCCTTTTTTTCAAGTTCTTGAATACGGCGCTCGGTATCTTTATAAAAGCTATTTCCCCCATCAATGATAATATCCCCTTTTTCTAAGTAAGGGGTAAGAGCATCAATAAAACTATCGACAGCATCTCCTGCTTTAACCATAAGTAAAATACGACGGGGCTTTTCTAAAGAAGCTACAAAGTCTTTAAGGGTATGGAAACCCACAATAGATGTCCCTTTAGCTTCATTGCTTAAAAATTCATCTACTTTTGAGGTTGTTCTATTAAAACAGGATACTTTGTACCCATGATCGTTAAAATTAAGAATGAGGTTTTGCCCCATAACGGCTAATCCAATAACTCCGATATGTGAGGGTGTATTCATGGTGTCTTCTCCTTTTTTTCACTTATTGTAGATAATAGACAATTTCTCTATACTATCTTCTTAAAAGATACTTTTCTATAAATAATTTTTAGCTCCTGTAGCTCAGTGGATAGAGCATTTGCCTCCTAAGTGAAGGGTCACACGTTCAATTCGTGTCAGGAGCGCATTTTAAAAACAAACCTAACGCACATATCCGCTGAGGTAATTTTTTTTACAATCATTTGTATATTAGATGTTTACGCACACTAAACTCGGGGTGCTCTTGATTTTTTTCTTTTTTAACTCTGAATTATAAAGAACTTGATTTTCAAGCTGTTTATAATTATAGATGTATGATTTCATTAAATTATTTTTTTATTTATAATTATATATAATTAATAGGTTTTATGATATAATCATGAAATGATAGCCTGCTTTTTAGATGAATTTCGAGAGGGAGTGTTTCCTAATTCACTAAAAGGACCTAGATCCATTTTATAAAGTAGAGCAAGTTTCTCTTATGCAACCTTCATTTTATTCAATATACTTGATTTAAGAGCAATTTCTAGATCTTGATTTTGTTGATTTCTACTTTGAAGTGCAGGTCCAAAAAGTCTCTTCCAACGTGCTATTGCGCTTTCTACTGTAACTCTTTTATTATATCCTGAAAATTTACTCCATATAGTTCTTGCAACCGCATCATTGCCTAAAGTTTTGATTGCAAGAATGGCTTTATTTCGCTCCGCAAGCCAAGATTCTTTCCTAAGTTTAGCATTTCTTTGAGGAGGAGTAACAAGACATATATTCTTTTCACTAAACATTTTGTACAACCAGCTTTTATCACCAACACCATCTATCAAGAATCTTTTCATCCCTTTGCGTCCTTGAATAATTTCTGGGATATATGTTGTGTCGGGCTTGTATTCCCTTGTGATTTTAGAAAACACAATTTCTTGATTTTCAGCGTTTATTGCTAGATGCAACTTTCTCCAAGTTCTTTTACCGCCGATGCCATGCTTTTTTCGTTTCCATTCACCCTCCCCATATACTTTCAAACCCGTTGAATCAAGAACTATATCTGTAATTCTTACGCCTTTTTTTAAATGAGTCGGGAGAGTAATTTTTTGCATTCTTTTGCACACTCCAGAGTAACCAGGAACTATAAGTAATAGGTCTAAGGGAGAAAATAGAGATTTTAAAAAACCTTCAGTTGCTCGCAGT
>JBIKLZ010000054.1:0-3680 GCA_044359535.1 Chlamydiia bacterium | reverse complement strand
AAAGCAAAGGAAAGAAGGTTGCAGCGATGTTATTGGAAAAGCCAAGATCGTTATTAGTGACCCTTCTTATTTTAAATATTACTGTGAATTTAGGGGTGCAAAACGTCATTTCTTCAATTGTTGGAACCACCTCATCTGTTTTTTTTACAGTGATCATCCCATTTGTACTTACCCTTGTTTTTGGGGAGATTTTACCAAAAACCATTGCGGTGACAAAAGATGAGATGATTGCATCAAAAGTCTCAAGAATTTTACAATTTTTTGGCTGGCTGATAACCCCTATTCGAATTGTCCTTTTAAAAGTGACAAAGATGGGGTCATTTGTGGCTGCTTTTTTTTTAAAAAAGGATAGTGAGATAACAAAAGAAGAGATCAAGCATGCTCTTATTTCTTTTAAAGAGACAGATCTTATGACAAAAGATGAGATCAAGTTATTGTTAGGGAGTTTAAGACTTTCTGAGGTGCAGGTAAAGGAGGTTAAATGTCAGAGGCAAAATATTTATTTTCATGATATTAGCTCATCGCCACAAAAACTTAGAAATTTATTTTGTCAAAAAAAGCTGAGTAAAATTCCAATTGTCGATAGAGATATTGATCATGTGATAGGGGTTGTCAACGCGATGGATTTTTTTTCAAACAATCATAAGATTCACGATGCAAAAGATATTTATGAAATTATGGAAAAGCCATTTTTTGCTCCAGAGAGTATGCTTGCTAGGACATTACTTGCCCATTTTGAAGACAAAAAAAGAGAAATTGCCCTATTAGTGGATGAGTATGGGGGGGTTTCTGGATTGATCACAAGAGAGGATTTAGTAGAAATTGTGGTGGGGCAAATTAATGATATTAGGGAAGAAAAGACCTTGTTTACCCGACAAGGGGAGGATGTGATCATTTGTAGTGGAAAATATGAATTGACCGATTTAGAGGCCCTTTTTGATATTGAGATTAAAAAATTGGGAGAAGAGACCACAGTTGGTGGCCACCTTTTAGAAATTTTAGGGGATATTCCTAAAAGTGGGTATAAAGTTGTCCATCAAGGGTTACTCTTTCATGTCCTTTTAGCCACTGAAACAAAAGTTTCAAGAGTCTATATAAAACATCTAAAAAAGGGAAGTTCTGATGGCTGATGGACCCTATTTTATTCTCCTTTTACTAGGATCTATCTTTTGTCAGGCCTTTTTTACAATGAGTGAGATGGCTTTTGTTTCTTTTAATAGGGTAAGACTTGCTTACTATGTTGAAAAGGGTCAAAGGGGGGCAATAGCTTTAAGAAAATTGCTTGATAAGCCCACCTCTTTATTTGGAACCACTTTAATAGGGGTCAATTTTTTCCTTCAATTGGGTTCAGAGTGTGGAAGGAGGGTTTTTTTAAGTTTTGGACTAGATCCAGATTTATCTTATGTACCTCAAATTATCATTGTAATGATCTTTGCTGAGCTTATACCGATGCTTGCAGCCCGAGATCATTCTGAACATTTAGCGATGTTTACTATAAAACCCATACACCTTCTTTCTAGGCTTTTTTTCCCTTTAATTTGGGTGATTGATGGATTTTCAAAGGGGGTCATTTATTTCTTAAAAAGTCCTCTTAAAGTGAACAGTTCCTTATCCCGTGATGAATTGAAAAATTTGCTTGTAGATTCTGAGGTAAGTGATGTTGAAAATGGAACAAAGGACTTAGAGCCGTTGATAGAAAACATCTTTCAGTTAAAAACTAAAACCCCTAGGGATATGATGATTCCAATAGAAGAGATTGCTTGTGTATCCTATGAGGCTTTTGTTGGAGATGTAAGGGATCAGCTTCATTTAGCAAAAGCCAAATACATCCCTTTATTTCAAGAAAAAAAGGGAAATATTTTTGGTATTGTCTATTCTCAAGACCTTTTAAATGTGTCTGATTCTGAAGCGATTAAAACCATTGCTCGTTCCCCTTGGTTTGTTGTTGAAACAAATTCTATCTATCAAGTGATCAATCAATTTAGAAAAAATAATCAGAAGATAGCTGTTGTTTTAGATGAACAAGGTTCTGTAATTGGGGTGTTATCCCTTGCAGCCATTGTGAATGAAATTTTTTCGGGCATTCTTTTTAATAGTAGTGTTCTTAAGGAAAAATCCAAAGTTTATATTGATAAAGCCTTTTTAGCTGAAACCCCCTTATCTGAATTGGTAAAAAGATTAAAAATAAAGATCCCTGAGGTAAAAAATAGCACTCTTGAAGAATATATGGCAAAAAAGCTTGGGAAGACTCCTAAAGATGGGGAAATGACTCACGTTGGAGAATATGAGTTTATTTTTGAAGGGGGAGTTTTCGGAAGGGATCGAAAGATTCGAATTCGGTCTAGAGGTTAAATGAAAAGGATTTATATTGCTGGAATAAGTGGATTTGTGGGATCAGCTTTAGCCCCTTTTTTAAGGAGTAAGGGCTATAACGTCATTAGATTTACAGGTATTTTAGATGAGCCTTTTGCAGTGATTAATCTTTCGGGGGAAAGTATCGGAAAAGGGCGTTGGACAAAAGGAAAAAAGGGACGTATTTACCAAAGTAGAATAGAAACTACGCAAAACATTGTTCGATTATTGGAACAGGGGGAATTTGCCCCCCCTCTTTTTATTTCAGCCTCTGCGGTGGGTTATTATGGGGCAAATGCAGGGGTTATCAAAAATGAAAAAGGGTCTCCAGGAGGAGATTTTTTAGCTCATGTTTGCTACGATTGGGAAAAGGAGGCAATGGGGTATAAAAGGGGGAGGGTAGTGATTGCAAGATTTGGGGTGGTCATTACAGAAACCGGAGGTTTTTTGAAAAAACTTATAGAGATTGCTAAATGGGGATTGCTTGGGACCTTTGGCTCGGGGGAAAATAAGACAAGTTGGATTGCAATGCAAGATTTAATGAGTGCAATGTTATTTTGTATAGAGAATCAAGGAATTTGTGGAGCTGTTAATTTTACAGCACCGGAGCCCTTTTCAAATAAGGAGTGTGTAACATCCATTGCTAAATATGTTCATAGATGGACATTTTTTTCTACCCCTTCTTTTCTTCTTTTATGGCTTTTTGGAGAAAAGGGGAGGGAACTTTTTTTAGCAAATCAATCCGTTTTTCCTAAAAAACTTCTTGATAACGGCTTTAGGTTCCATTTTTTCTCTTTTAAGGAATTTCTTTTTCCTGTTACTCTATATAGAAAAAACTAGGAGAAACATGAGAGGTTGTACTTTTGTATCGGTTTATTTAGTTCTTACAAAAGGGGATAAAGTCCTTTTGTCTTTGCGTAAAAATACGGGATACGAGGATGGGAAGTGGTCTCTTGTTGCTGGCCATAAAGAATTAGGGGAAAGCGCCACTAAAGCTATGATTAGGGAGGCCTATGAAGAGGTGGGGATAGTCATTGACGAAAAGGACTTAATCCCTGTCCATGTGATGCATAGAAAAAGCGGGAGAGAGGGAATAGATATTTTTTTTCGATGTGAAACATGGGAGAATCCCCCTGAAAATAAAGAACCCCAAAAATGTGGCGGTGTCGAATTTTTTGAGATAGACAACCTTCCTGAAAACACACTAAGCTATGTAAAGCAAGCTTTGGAAATGGGAGAAAAAGGGCAGTTTTTTAGTGAACAAGGGTGGCTAAGTTCTGTTTAATAGGGGCTTATTATGCTCAAAAACCCCGTTATTGCAAGAAAAA
>JBIKLZ010000053.1:0-3689 GCA_044359535.1 Chlamydiia bacterium | reverse complement strand
AAATAATCCAAGGGTCATAATTGTGATAGGAAGGGTAATAAGGGTAAGTAAAGGTCGAATAATTGCATTCACAGCGCTTAATATAACAGCAAAAAAGAAGGCATCTACTGTGTTTTTTATCTCAAACCCTGGAACATATCTTCCGATAAATAAAACAACAATTAAAGTAATAAAAAATCTAAATAATAAAAACATCCCTCCCCTCCTATTTTCTCGACTAGACCCTTGTTCCCTATGAAAATCAAGAAAAAAAACAACTATTTCTAACTCTTTAATCTAAAGGAATATAAAAATATTTTTCAAATAAAGAGTCTATTTTGTAGAAAAAATATAAAGAAAACGTTAAAATATAGGTGAAAATATCCAAAGAGATGTTGATGGAAGAAAAAGAGCTAAAATCGTATCTTGCTAAGTATAAGGAGTCTTCTCTATTTCAAAATCGAGAAAAAAGAGCTCAACCCCTTACTATTCAATTGAGTGTACGTATTAAACCTCTTGATTTTGGAAAGGCTATTAAAGCTTGTATTTATGATCCCACACCCTTAAGAAAAGCTCTTTTAGCAAAGGAACAGATAGAAAGTTTTAAAAAAATACTTTTATCTGACAGCCCTAAGATCATTTCATTAGTAAAAGCAGTCAAAGGGGTAAAAATGGTGGAAGGAGAGCAAAATCTTCTCTTTCTCCACTACACCCTAATTTACAGAGCGATCCACCGCAATAAAGATAAACCTATTAAAGGGTGGAAAATTACGTGCCCCCTTCTTTTAACAAATAAATTTTATAATTTTTTACACTCCTATGTAAAAGAGGACAAACATATTTCCCATACAATTTCCTTGATAAAAATAGCTCAAAAAAACGCCGAAGATATGGATACAACAGAAGTAGAAAGGGCAAATTTAGCCCTTGAAAGAGAGTATTCTCAGCGAAGAAACTATCATGTGACTCACCACCTTCATACATAAAAAATGTTTCACTCACTTTTTAGTGACATATAATTACGTTAATTATATAATTATTAATAATTATGAATTTTCGCCCTATTTTATTAATAGGGCGTTCGGGGGGTATGTTTAGCCCTTTATATACCCCCCACTTTTTTGTTTTTATTTAGATTATTAATTGTAAATAGTTTAAAATAGTTTGAGCTTGCATTTCAAACATGATGAAGGAGATAGTTATGGCACAAGAAATTCAAAACCCGATCCTTATTATCAGAATGCACGAAGTTATTCAGAGCCCTAGGGAATCATTGGGAAAAAAAGTGGGCTACGTGGTCATTTTATTCTTTTTTGTTGTTTTTATTTTATTACGTGATGCTCTTGTAGCTTTTTTTGCATCGATGGGAAAAGATATCGTTAAAATGATCGTAAGTGATACCCAAGTGACAGATACCATTAAAGAAAAACTCCTAACTATACTCAATGACCCTCAAGTCACAGATACCCTTAAAGAAAAACTCAAAGCTATACTCAATGACCCTCAAGTCACAGATACCCTTAAAGAAAAACTCCTAGCTATACTCAATGACGCTGAAGTCACAGCTACCCTTAAAGAGAAACTTTTCGAAATAGTTAGCGACCCTGTTTTAACTGAAAAATTAAAAGAGACCCTCATAAGTTTAATTGAAGATAGAGGTGTTAGAAAAACTTTATTAGATCTTCTTACAAGCACCTGTAACAGTCAAGAGCTATTTAATACACTTGTCCAACGATGTAACGCCATCCTTAGTGATCCCCTCATTTCTTATAACACACAAACTTTTCTTTATAACGTATTAAAGTCCGTTGGAAAAGTAAGCACCTTGATTATCAATATACCAGCACCTAATGAAAGGGTTAAATCTTTATTAGTTAATGCGTCTATTGCACAAATATTAACGTTTGTGACTTACGGTCCATACAAAGAAAATACAGAGCTCGTTGAGTATATAAAAAGCGCTCCCTTCAAAGAAAAGCTCTCTGACATCTATGAAAATAAAGACATTACGCTTAACGAGCACTTACTTTTTGGATCTCTTTCAGATCCTTCAGGACTATACAATTTTATTTTTAATGAAATCACCTCTAAGGCAGGCCCTTATTTGACTAATTTTAAATATAAGAATGATTCCTTAAGCACACCATCGACACCCTCATCCGGAGGAGGCGGTGCTAAGTAAGAAATTTGTAAGGGGGAAATATCCTTTCTACAAAAGGGACGCTTATTTCTGATGGATAAAGGGTTTGGCCGCTTTCAATAGATTGAATCATAGAGTAACTATCTCCCATTTTATGATCAAAAAAAGTTATAACAGGATCAACCCCTTCGTATCTAAATTGTTCATGTCCTTCTCTGATTAAAAGATCCCGTTCTTCTTCTGTTAGATAACTTGAAAAAGCTTTCATCTCTTGATGACTGGCTAACCTAACTGCATTTTCTTCTTTTTCTTTTATTTTATTGAATTTTTCTTCAGCTGACTTTGCGATATAGGGAATAATCAGGTGAATCATTTTATTCCATCCTGAAACTTTAGGAATATATAAAGTAGTCATTTGAGTTCCTGAGTACGCTCCATCATCAAACATAACACAATTTTTTGCTGTAGATCCCTTTATTTTTTTTATAAATTCTGGATCTTCAAGCATAAAAACTTCTTCGGGAGGAAATTTTAAAAAATTTTTTGCTTGTGCTGTGACCCAAAAAGAACTTTTTTCAAACCCTCCAGGAATGACAATGATATAGGAGCGATCACTTTGCTCACTTAGATAGTGATTAAAATCCTCTACAGATTTTTTCAGTTGATATCTAAATTCTTCAAAACTAATGCACCTCATTTTTTCGATTAATTTTTCGGCTATCTGTTTAAACGACTCCTTGTGAGACTCTATCCATTTTTGACAAGCATGAGGATCAATTTTAGCTGGCTTGCAAGGTCTAATCTTGCTAAGATAGCTTTCAAGGGTCATTTTTCCTTCAATTAGGGTCCTAAGTTCCGCTTTTGAAAAAACTTCGTCTACATCATGGATAGTGCGAATTGTTTTGCTAAAAAGTGCAGCTAGACGCTCTTTAAACAACTCTGATACAATCCCATCAAGATTTGACCTTTCTCTAAGTGGGGGGTTAGCTTCAGAAGGAGGATTTAAACCTTCCTTTTGTATATTTTGTTCAATTCTATCCATTAATACTCCTTATACACTGGCTCCCACACCGTTTTTTTAATTTTTTCATCAATTTCCTTTGCAGAGTACTTTTTAATAAGTCCTTTTGCCGAAGCATATTTAGCAATTTCAATAGCAATTGTTTTTGAGGCTTCCTTAAGAGATTCAAATTCAGGAAAAAGTCTTTTTTTTCCTGAGATTTTACTCAAGGTTTCCCCTGCGATATAAAAAAAGACCTCTGGAATATGATCTATTTTAAATGCTGTGCTAAAAAGTCCTATTGCAGGAAAGATATAGACATTATTACATTGACCACTTAGGTAGACTTTTCCTTTGTAGGAAACAGGCGGAAAGGCTGTCCCTGTAGCAATTATAGCATTCCCATCGGTATTTCTTACAATCATTTCTGGGGTCGCTTCAGATTTTGTGTGAGGGTTAGATAGTGGAAAAATAATTGGTTTTTTAGTGTTGTTCAAAAGGGCTTTTATCGTCGATTCTTTAAAAGCATTTGGTTGTGCCGATGCACCAATCAAAATGGTGATTTTATAT
>JBIKLZ010000052.1:0-3738 GCA_044359535.1 Chlamydiia bacterium | reverse complement strand
TTTTTATCACAATAGCTAAGGAGAATAGTTGCCCTATCTTGGGTAAATGGATATTCCCTTAAGTAGGGACGGAGTTTTTCATCTTGATTGATTTCGTTTATAAATCGCTCCTTTAATTTAATGAATAGTTCCCTTCCCTCCTCTATTGTTCCTTTGGATTTTATAGCAAAATATAAAGAAATGTTTTCTACATCATAGGGCAGGCTACTTCCTTCGGCAGTGCACATCACCCCATATTCCTTTTGAGCAATCTTTATAAATCTCTTTCTTACTTGATTGACATACTTTGAAGCCATACTCTGTTTAGCCCTTTTTCTTCTTTCTGGAGGAGGCGGGGGAGTTTTTTGCAACAACCCATTTTTATAATTTACACAAATATACTGCTCTCTATCTATATTCCAACATTCTAAAGGGCCATGAGCTTTTCCATTTTTATAAGGAAGGACAACAAACAGTCTCCCTGTTCGATGAAACGTTTCTTCATCCCCATCAAGTTCCCCTTTCTCGTTATACTTAAAGACATGGGCCATTTTGTTACTTTCTTTTTCTGTTACTTTGTAAAAGGTAATATGAACCCCTTGTTTTACCCCTTCATTAAAGTGGCCTTTAAACGCATCTGTCCCATCTTCATGCCATCCATGAACATGCCCATGGGCTTTTCCATTTTTATAGGGAATGTTTGCTTTTAGATTTCCGTTAGGCCAATATTCGACATAAACCCCCTCTCCTGTCGGATTGTTTTTTACCTCTTTCTCAATGTTGCTTAAAAATGAAGTATCAAAAACCCCTTCAATAGACCCTTGGACCATTTCTGTAATTGACTCACAAAGAGTTTGAACCCCATCTTTTATCCCAAAAACCTTAGCCTCCCACTCTTTTGTGATCTCTTTTGGAAGCTCTATCCTCACCTCATTTGCCCCAAATAGGGTCATTGCTATTACTAAACTACCTTTGACGAACTTCATGTATCCCTCCCCCCTTTTTTTTACAATCTTTTATAAAACCTTTCACACCCCTTTTATAGGTATCCAAAGAAAAGCTATGCTCAATAAAATAGCCCATCCTTTCACTCCATGGAGAGGTGGGGACTAACCACTTTGTTTTACACCCTTCACTATAAGCGATTGCTGAAAATCCTGTCACTAAATCGAGCATCGAGTAAATATTTAGTGAAGAGTGTGTATACTCATCCTTTATAGGTCTTGCTCCCCCAACCCCTAAAACAGAGACGTTCCTTCTCATTCTTTCCTGATCTTCTTTAGACATCCTTTCATAGGCGCGAGCGGCGATAAGGACCCCTTCGCTGTGGGCTATATGGAGGTAATAGGCATTCTTTGTATGTTTTTCCATGATGTCGAGTAAGCTTTGGTTAAAACATTTCAACACCCGTGTGCTTTTTGTATTAAATCCAAGGGCTTCAATCCCCACCCTTCCAAGATCCATAGTAGGAGAAAACGTTTTGTTATAAATCCCTATTAAAAGCGATCTTTTAGGGATAAGGCTGCTAATTATCTCTCCCATTTCTGCAAAATCTTTCGGGCTATTATTTATCCCATTCATGTAGCTAAAAAAGGCACACTTATCGTCACACCCCTCTATCAATTCAGGTAAGTGGTTAAATATATCAAAACACCCGTTCTTCACCTCTTCGGGAGAAAATCTAAAGAGGGTATCTGCCGGAAACTGCCATCGCATCAGCGCTTTATCCCCATTAAAGTTTCCAATAGTATACTTGGTCTCTGTTTGTCCACTCTCTCCAAAGTAACCAAAGTATTCACGTGCATAAGAGGTTTGTCCAAAAGAGAAGTTTGGTTCGATATTTTGGGGCATAAACATCAAGGATGTTGACTCTAATCCAAAGATATCGAGTCTATTTACAGGGTTATTTAACACGTAAACATAGAGATTTATACTCTCACAAAACCCCAAAGGATCGGGGCTCATCCATCTTTTAAGGGGGGGGTCGTAAAAGCGACATCCAAAAAAAATTAGCCCCTCTTCACTTCGTTTGGATTGAAATCTCCATGGATTAATTCCATTAAACCCTTTCTCTTCTCCAAAGGCTGTAAAATCATAGCTTTCAACAACCTCTCCCGATCGATCGACCAAAGCAATAATATTTCCTTGTAAATCATGCAGGGGGAGATAGACCTGTTCTTCTATCTCTATAGATATAGCCGCCCCAATGTCGTGTTGAACTCCAAGACCTAACACTTTAAGCTCTACAATCTTTCCCTCTTCATTCATAGACCCTATTTCATATTGGTTATTGTAGAGGTAGATTTTTTTTTCAGTCATCACCCCTTGTTGAAAGATCTCTTTTGAATAAAGTCTTGACAAAGGGTCGTAACAAAAGCGCACCTTCTTTCCCTCTTTATAAAAAATCTCTGTTAATCGATTCAGAGCATCAAAGCTATACCCCACCCCTTTACGCTTGATTAAATTTCCATTTCCATCGTATAAAAACCCTTGGTTCCCCGTCGATATAATCTGGTTTAGGTCATTGATTTTATGGTCTTTTAAATTCCCTATCGCATCAAAATGGGTGATACTTTCCCCTTCTTGGGTAAGTTGATCAAGAAAGTCATAGCTATAGCTCACCTTCTTTGTAAAGGAGTTCCCTTTTTCAGAAATAAGACTTTTTTCGTTATACTCAAGATATTGATCATGGTATAAAGACCTCATCCTATAGGGCCTTTCAAGGACATCTCTTACAGTGAGGATTTTTCCTAAATGATCGATAGTCTCTTCTTCTACAACGTGGCTGCAATTATCAAACTCTGTGTACAGATGCTCATAAAGAAGATTTTGATCCTTATCTATCCGTGAGACTTTTTCCATCAAATGCCCTTGATAGCTGTATTCTATCCCACTTCCATCTGGTAGAACCATTTTCTTGGTCCTTCCAAAAGTGTCGTAATACCAAGAGGTTTTATATCCATCAAATCCACACTCCTGTGAAATTTCTCCAAAAGGGGTATAACTAAAGTGTATCGATTTATGTAGGCAATGATCTTTAATTTCACAAAGATCCACTCCCTTATAGATATACTCATAAAACACCGTTCCATCAGAGCTTTTCATCTTTTTGATCCGATCTAAATCATCATAGGTGTAGGTAAAAAAGACCCCATTAGGAGAAGTTTTTCTCACCCTCCTCCCTTTATGATCATATCGATAGGTGGTCACCTTTTTGTGAGACTCCACCTCTTTAATTACCCTCCCTTGAAGATCGTAAAAAAACTCTACTTCGATAGGATACCCCTCAACAAAACGTCTTTTGACATTTCCAGCTCGATCGTAAGTGAACTTTTCAAGAAAAACCGTCTCTTGAAAAGGATTTTGCCGTTCTTTTTCAATCACGCGCATCAAAGGATCAAACCGTTCTATAGAATAATTGCCCAAAGGATCAATCACTGTTCGGCTATAGTCCTCATAGATAAACTCTGTTTTCTGCTCTAAGGGATCAACGTGACAGATCATCCTCCCTCTAGAATCATAAAAAAATTGATCACATACCTTTCCTGCGGGGCTTACACAGATCGCTTTACTCTTTCTATTTTCCTCATCATACTCATAAAAAATCTTGTTATACCCATTTTGATCTGTCTTTATAACCTTCCCCTCCACATCATAGATCTTTGTATAGACCCCTCCGCGAGACCTTTCTTGATAAAGGCGCCCTAATTCATCATAGAAAAACTCTTTCTCCCTCCCCCCACACTCCTCAAGAGTTTT
>JBIKLZ010000005.1:0-41813 GCA_044359535.1 Chlamydiia bacterium | reverse complement strand
TCTATCAAAGGAACGTACAAATCACACCCTTTTAACTCCTTTAAACCAAGAACTCTCTTTCTTAAAGAGATATAGCGGTGCAAGGGTTTTAAACCCTTAGAAACGGTTGTGATTAATTGATGGTAGACCTCTACTGGAATATGGTTAGGTTTTAAAGCTGCCTCAAGACAAGAGGTATACCCCCTTACTTTTGCATTAAATAGATGACTTTGCACCTGTCCATGAATGAGCTCTGCAATGGTGTTTTCAAATTGTAAATACTTTTGGTGGAGCCTTTCAAAGGCATGAATCCTTAAAACCCGATCTTTACTTTTTAAAAAAGTAGAGAAATTTCCTTGAGTTAAAGGGTGCTCTTTTCCATCTTTATCAGTAATTGAGCCAAAATCAAGATCGACATTTGAAAGGGCTGAAAAAGCTCCGCTTGCTGTAGTTTGTATGCGCGCACTTAATGCCATTATCTGTTCTTTATCGGCACTTAAAGTATGTTTTTTTCTATCTCTTAATTTTGTAAGGTAAAATTTATAGGGTTTTAACATACTGTCGGCAAGAAGATGGTGAAAATGGGGGTCACTAATCTCTAAAATGGAGGGTTCAATCCAACTTGAGGTATCACTAAATTGGTGAAGTAGCGATCGAGCCCGTTCAAATCTTTGTTTGTTCTCTGCTAAAGCAATATCCTCATCGTGCTTTAAATGGGCAAAGGTGTAGAGAGAATCTAACTTTAAACAATAGTCAAAGTAATCATCTAAGAATTTTTTTAACTCTTTTGGGGATATTTTAAGGTTAAAAAGATTAGGAGAAATTTTTTTAAATCCCTCTTTGCTTTCATTAAGGAGTGTTTGAAAAAAACCCTCCCAAACAGATGTGTCTTTAAAAAAAGAACTTAAATCCCATTTTTTTTCTTCTGCCACCCTATTTCTTTCCATAGATCCCCCATTAAAACTTTGTAATAATGGGTTGCATGATATAAGAAAAGGGAAAAAAAAGGGAATTTTTTCTTTTTTTAGCAGAGTGGGGAAAAAACTGCTAATCTTCTTGCCCTTAATTCGAATTTTTTGTAAAGTGGTCCTAAGTTCAATAGAACGCACCAAAAAAGAAGGAGAAATTCTATGACGACAAAAACAAAGACAAAACTTCGTCCGCTATCGGATAGAGTGCTTATAAAAAGAAACAAAAGTGAGGAGCAACAATTTGGAGGTCTTATTCTTCCAGATTCAGCTCAAAGCAAGCAAGATATGGGAATTATTTTAGCTGTTGGACCCGGGAAAAAAGACAAGCATGGTCAAGTGATTCCGATAACTGTTGCAGTAGGTGACCACGTGATGTGGGATAAATACGGCGGACAAGAGATCAGTATAGATAATGAAGATTATGTCATGGTGAAATTTGATGACATTATCGCAATTGTAGAATAACAAATAAAAATACATATTTAGGAGAAATCGTTATGGCAGCAAAAGAGATAAAATTTAATGAAGATGCACGTAACAGAATAAAAAAAGGGGTAAACACCCTGGCAAACGCTGTAAAAGTAACTTTAGGACCAAAGGGTCGTAATGTGATTTTATCAAGGTCCTATGGCTCCCCACACATCACAAAAGATGGGGTATCTGTAGCAAAGGAGATTGAGTTATCCGATGCGTATGAAAATATCGGCGCACAAATTGTTAAAGAGGTTGCAAGCAAAACAGCAGACAAAGCTGGAGATGGAACAACTACAGCTACTGTTTTAGCTGAAGCTATTTTTATGCATGGATTAAAATCGATTGCATCAGGGGCAAACCCAATTCAAGTTAAGCGAGGTATTGATAAAGCTATTGAGCACACAGTAAGTGAGCTTAAGAGAAAAAGTAAGTCAATAAAAGAGAAAGAAATTGAACAAGTAGCAACCATTTCAGCAAATAACGATCCAGAAATTGGAGCGTTGATAGCCACAGCAATGAAGAAAGTGGGGAAAAATGGAGTTGTCACAGTTGAAGAAGGAAAAACTTTAGAGACAGAACTGATTGTTGTTGAAGGGATGAGCTTTGATAGAGGGTATACAAACCCCTACTTTGTGACAGACACAGAAAAGCAAGAAGCTGTCCTTGAAGAGGCGTGCATCCTTATTTATGAGAAGAAGATCTCTTCAATGAAAGAACTTCTTCCGATCCTTAAGACGGTTGCTGAATCAGGAAAAGCACTCTTTATCATTGCTGAAGATGTTGAAGGAGAGGCTCTTGCTACTCTTGTTATTAACAGATTAAGATCAGGTCTTAAAGTCTGTGCGGTAAAAGCGCCAGGATTTGGAGATCGAAGAAAAGAGGTGTTAAAAGATATTGCAATCCTTACAGGGGCAACAGTGATCTCAGAAGAGTTGGGAATGAAGCTTGAAACAGCTACTGTCGATCAACTTGGAACAGCAAGAAAGATTGTTGCAGGAAAAGATGAGACAACAATTATTGATGGAGCAGGACAAAAAGCGGCTATTGAAAATCGTTGTGCATTGATCAAGCAACAAATTGAGACGTCAACATCTGACTATGATAAGGAAAAGCTTCAAGAAAGACTTGCCAAACTCACAGGTGGAGTTGCTTTAATCAACGTTGGAGCAGCAACAGAGATGGAGATGAAGGAGAAAAAGGACAGAGTGGATGATGCTTTACACGCAACAAAAGCAGCTGTTGAAGAGGGTATTCTTCCAGGTGGAGGATCAGCACTTGTTCACTGCTTAGGATCCCTATCTAAATTTGTAGAGACTTTAGAAGGAGATGAAAAGCGAGGTGGAGAGATTATCAAGTCAGTTCTTTCTGCCCCAATTTGTCAAATTGCAAAAAACGCCGGAGAGCCAGGAGTCGTCATTTTTCATAAAGTAGCCGCAGGCAATGACACTTTTGGATGGAATGCACTCACAAATGAATTTGTAGATATGATTGAGGCTGGAATTGTGGATCCAACAAAAGTTGTAAGATCTGCCCTTCAAAATGCCGCATCGATTGCATCTTTACTTCTGACAACAGAAGCTGTGATTGTAGACCTTCCATCTGAAGAAAAAGCAGCCCCTGCACCTATGGGTGGGGGAATGCCACAAATGGATTATTAATCTAGAAGTGAGCTTTTTCAAAAGGGTAGCTAGAAATAGCTACCCTTTTTTATTGCTTTTATTTTTTTAATGTACTTTAGTGAAAAATATGAGAAAAGCAACTTTTATAACCACCCTTATCTTTGGACTCCTTATCCTGTTGACTTTGTTGGCTTATATCTTTTCTTCAACGATTTTAAGCCATATTTTAACCTCTTCGCTTGGAACTAAAACAACTGTTACAAATACAGTGATCTCCTTTAACCATCTTCGTTTCTGGCAAATTAACGTTGCAAACACCACCACATCCAAAAATCCATCAGCTCTAACAATTGACCGGATTGAAGTGTCGGCTCCATTGACAGCCTACTTTAAAAACACTATTGAAATTAAAGAAATTGAATTAAAGGGGTTAACACTTGTTGTTGAAACCCTTCCAGGAAATAAGAAACTGACAAACTGGGATGAAATTGTCTCTCACATGAATAAAAACGTCGGTTCCTCAACAAAAAGCACCAAAGACACAGTGATTGACACATTAGTTATCAAAGATTTAACTATTAAATTTGTTGATCCAAACGGCAAAATGACAGTGAATACGATTAAGGAATTAAAGTTTAAAAATTTAAGTACTAAAGATGGAAATATTACGAGTCAAATTACAAAAGCTGTCCTATTAAAGTTAATTCTGAATGTGAATACACTGATTGAAATTCCAGTAAAGCTTTACAAAGACAATGTAAATGATTTTATCCAAAAGAAACTTTTTGTCCCGACCTCTTAAAGCGCTTGCTTTAAAGGGGTATTTCAAAAAATTTAATGATTCTAAAAGAGGGTAAAATAGGTTGTTGAAAATCCCCTCACTCTTTATGATTATAAAGGTCATGTAAATAATGAGGTGTAGTTTTTATGAATCTTAAAAAAATTTTTATCCTTTCTTCTGTTTGCCTATCCTATTTATTTGGGGATGCTACAATCTCTTCATATAATTGTGGAGGGTTAAAAGATCATTATGATTATCTTCGAGCAGTTGCAATGCATAAGGTTTCCAATGAGCGATATAATGTTGAGCCAACGTTGATGGCTGAATATGCAAGAATTCAAGAGTTATACTTAAAAATTTTATTTTCAAAAGATCCAAAAGAACAAAATTTGTTGCTTGAAACATGGAAAGAAAGAAATTATGAGGCTCTTTATAATGAGCTTACAGCTTCGCCAAAAGAGGAAGGAAGTATAAATGCACAGTGGTATGAATCTGTGAATAAAGTGATTACTCCCTATAATGTTCGTCCTGTAGCGATCTATGATGAAGAAGTGAATGAAATTTTGTATAATCACCTCCTTGACCTGACAAAGGGTCAGGATATCACCCTTTCAAAAGAAAGTTCGTTAAATGAGTGGTTGGATATTACAAGGACGATTATGGCAGAGCGTATTTTTAAACATGAGTTAAAATATGATATTATTGCCCTTCAAGAGGCTGATTATTTGAAACCGTCCATGTTTCCAGAACATTTTGAAACCTATATCCCCTCTCAAAAGTCTTCGGTAAATGGATTTGCATGGAATTCTAAAAAGTTTGAGTTTGTAAGAGAGTTGGCTTTTTTGAATAAAAAAGCAGTGATTATAGAATTGTTAGACAAAGAAAGTGGAGATATTGTTGCAATAGCATCGGCTCATTTAACAGGATGCAACCCCTTTAAAGATGAAAATGGGGATAGTGTGACAGGCAATAATGAACTTGAAGAGATTCTTCAGCATTTAGAGAGATCAGAAGCATCAATTAAAATTCTAGCTATGGATTCGAATGTAACGGCAAAACATCCGAGGATGGAGCTGTTGCGAGATAAGGGGTACAGTATAGATTTCAACAACTATTTAGAAGGGACGTGCACAAGTCCACATCAAGTGATTGACACACGCATTGATTGGATAGCAATAAAATCGTCTAAGACTAATGTGGGGATTGAAAACATCCCTGTTTTAGGGGTCCATCTAAACAGTCCGCAAAGTAATATGAGTGACCACACTCCGATTGCGGCAAAAGTGCGCTATTAGTCATTTTAAAAAAGTGAGCCTTTGCAAATCTAAAGTGCACAACAAGTGTCTTGAAAAAGACTAGAAACTAAGCAACCGAAATCAAGCCATTGACGAAAATAAAAAAGCACCTAAGGATTCCTTAGGTGCTTTTATCTCCGGCTGCTGGGCTCGAACCAGCGACAAATAGATTAACAGTCTACTGCTCTACCAACTGAGCTAAGCCGAAAAAGAATCAGTGATTGTATCAAATCAGCCTATTGCATACAATAAAAAAATGAAAAAAATGCATTCTACAGAAAAAATTCTACAAGAAATCATCGATTCAAAACTCACTCACAAAACAATTTCCCCCCTTCCTAAAAAAAAGACATTCTCTAATAGTGATGATATCCTCTTTCAAGTCACCGATCTTTCCTCCTTAGAAAAATATAAAGACACCTTTATAACCACAGAAAAAAAACTGATCTTTTTTACATGGGTCATCCCCTCAGGCCTTGGCGATCTTGCCATGCAAATTCACATTTCTTCTATGATCCATGAAAAAAATAAGGATCTTAAGATTGAACTTATCAGCCTTGTTGAAGAAAAAACCCCCCTTCCAAAAGGGTTACATTCCTTTTTACCCCACCATATTTTACGCTATAGCCATCCCCACCCCCCTGTCTTTCCACCCTCTATTCTAACCCTTTTAAAAGAAGCTTTTTCCATCATTGAAATTCCCACTGCCTACTTTGATTTCATCCATTTTAAAGAAATGATTACAAAAGACAATCCCCATCCCCCTGTTATTTCAAGAATTGGTCAGTATGGTTTCATTGATACCCCAGAATATAATCCTGCAACAAAACAGCGTTCCATGGGTCTATATTTCTTAGAAAAAGGGATCATCACCCTAGAAAAGATCCCTTCAAAAGTACGGGATAAAAACACCTATTTTGCCTACCTTATTACAGAAAATGGGATCATAACCTATTTCCTATCGATCCTTCTTTCAAGACTCAATGATGTAGAGCCCCTCACTATTAAAACCCCCAGTTTAGGAAAAATTCTCCCTGTACTACAAAAAATTGACTTTGGTGCCTACAATGTTTCCTCTCTCACCATTGAGGACACAGATCACAAAACGGTTCTATCCTTTAATACAAAGGGAAAAAAGATCCACATTATTCAATTATGTGGTCTAACACCCCGTGAAATTCAACATTTAATGGCCACCTCACACCCCTTTGTTGGGGTTCGAGGGGACGGTTCTTTTACCGAAGCGCTTTCTACAGATGCTCTTTTTTTCTATGATGGTTTAGACCATGCTCTTCCGTTTTTAACAGATCTGTCATTGATCGCTTTAAAAGAACTGTTTCCATACTTTTCTTTGTGCGATTACCTCGATCAACTTAAAAACACAAAAAACCCTCCCCTTCAAAGGGCTCAAAAAATTGCTCAGTGCTTAGATTGCCCCCTACTTTCTAAAGGAATGGAAAAACTTCAACACCTTCTATATTCAAACTATAGCTTTAATGAAGGGCTCAATCATTTAATAAAGAAAAATTTTAGCTTTTACACCTTGTACAATAAGAGGGACTAAGGGTATTCTTTTTTCATGGAAGAAGAACTTACTGGGACAATTGAACACATTATTTTTTCAAGTCCTAAGACCCATTTTACTGTCGCCTACCTCCAATCCCCTTCAAAAAAAAGCTGTATTGTTGGAAAACTCCCCCATGTTTCTCTTGGAGAAAATCTTGTTTGTAAAGGGGTCTGGAAGGATCACAAAGAATACGGAGAGCAATTTGTTATCTCTTCTTACGCCTCTTTCTACCCTCAAGAAGAAGAGGGGATTGAACTTTTTCTTTCTTCTGGCTTTGTTAAAGGGATAGGAAAGGTCCATGCAAAAACAATTGTTCAAGCCTTTGGAAAAGAGACTTTAAAAGTGTTAGAAGAAAGCCCCCACCGACTCCTTGGTTTAAAAGGCATTGGAAAAGGTAAAATCCAAGCAATCACTGCAAGTTTTAAAGAAAAAAAGCATATTAAGGATGTGATGCTCTTTCTTAGGGGACATAGGGTATCTGAAGGTCTTGCCTTTAAAATCTTTAAACAGTATGGTGATGAAACTATCAAAATTTTACAATCTAACCCCTATTCAGTTATTAGTGACCTTACAGGTGTTGGATTTTTAACCGCAGACCACCTTGCCTCCAATTTAGGTATTGCTAAGGATAGCCCCCAAAGAATGGATGCTGCTGTTATTTATTACTTAGATAAACTTTCAGAAGAAGGGCATTGTTGCTTCATCGAAGATCAATTTCTAGAAAAAGTTGCCCCCCTATTAGAGGTTGAACAAACCCTGTGCCATCGAGCTATCACACGCTTAGAGGAAAGTGGCAAAATCAAACGTGAGCTCATCCCCACAATTGATCAAGATGTCCCCGTTATTTTTCTTGCAAAACTTTTCTATTCAGAAGTAGGGATTACAAAAGAGCTTCAAAGAATTTTTTCTTCTGACTGTAACATCCGTTCTGTCAATGTAGATAAAGCCCTTGACTGGGTGGAAGAAAAACACCATATCACCCTTGCTAAAGAGCAAATTCACGCTATCTCTTCTGCTCTAAAAGATAAAATCCATATCATCACAGGGGGGCCTGGAACGGGAAAAAGTACTATTACGAAAACAATTCTTTCAATCCATGAAAAGCTTTCAGATAAAATTCTTTTAGCTGCCCCAACGGGTCGGGCAGCTAAGCGTCTTTCAGAAATAACCAAAAGACACGCTAAAACCATTCACAGCCTTTTAGAAGTGGATTTTGTAAACAAAGGATTTAAAAGGGGCAAAAGCCACCCCCTTGACTGCGATTTACTCATTATTGATGAAGCCTCAATGATTGATACCTATCTTATGTTCTCTCTTTTAAAAGCTGTCCCAGATTCCTGCCGTCTTATTTTAATCGGTGATGTTGACCAGCTTCCAAGTGTAGGCCCAGGATCGGTATTAAAAGACTGCATTGAATCCCAAACCCTTCCCATGACAAAGCTTCACCAAATTTTTCGTCAGGCTAAAAAATCATTGATCACAAGAAACGCTCATGCCGTCAATAAAGGGATGATGCCCATCCTCGAAACCTCTTTTGACGATGATTTTTGGTACATAGAAAGGGACGATCCAGAGGATATGATCCAAGAGATTTTAACATTAATTCAAAAGACCCTTCCAGAGCGATTTCATTTTCATCCCACAGAAGATATTCAAATCCTATCCCCTATGAAACGGGGAAAAGCAGGGATAGACCATCTTAATAAAATCCTACAATCGACAATTAACCCCTCTAAAGAACAGATTCTTCGTGGAGAAACACTCTATAAACTGGGGGATAAAGTGCTCCAAATAAAAAACAACTATCAAAAAATGGTTTTTAATGGAGATATTGGAACTATAGTAGATATAGACAATAGCACCAAAGAACTGATCATTAAATTTGATTATAAAGAGGTCGAATATAGCTACGATGAACTTGTTGAAATAACCCTTGCCTATGCTGTCTCTATTCACAAATATCAAGGTTCAGAGTCCCCATGCATTATTTTACCCCTCCATACATCTCAATATATTCTTCTACAAAGAAACCTTCTTTATACAGCTATCACCCGAGCTAAAAAGCTCCTTGTCCTTGTCTCATCAAAAAAAGCTCTTGGGTTAGCAGTTCACAATAACCTTACAAAAAAGCGTCTCTCAGGATTAGAGCATTTTCTCTCACAATCCCTTGGAACTCTTTAAACTCAACTCTTTGTTTTTATTTTTCATAAATTACTTATAATCAACAAATTGCATCCTTTTGTTAAATCGAAAAACATCTTTTCTAAAATCCTTATTAAAGATACAATTATCATTTAATAATAAAAAAGGATTACAAAATGGATGGAATAATTTCGAGGGTAGCCCCCCCTGTGTTTGAGGGCTCACCCTCCCCTTTATCCAAAGATATTAAAATTCTACCAGTGGCTACTTTTACAGTAGCTACCATAACTGTATTATTTGCAATAGCAACTACCATAGCGGTATTAGCAACAGCGCCTTTTCTTTGCACATGTGTTCTTATTGCTGGACTCGGGGTTTTCTTTGTAGCAACAACAGCTTTAACAATAACTTTTGTTGTCACAAATGCTAAAGAAAAAAACTCCAAAAGGGTCGTAGACGAACAAGAAGCAGAATCAAAAGTAGACAAACCAGAAGCAGAAGCAGAAGCAGAATCAAAAGTAGACAAACCAGAAGCAGAATCAAAAGTAGACAAACCAGAAGCAGAATCAAAAGTAGACAAACCAGAAGCAGAAGCAGAAGCAGAAGCAGAAGCAGAAGCAGACGAGGCACAAAGATTAGAACAAGGACTTACTCAAAAAAGGAGGAGACCACCGCTCAGTCGTTTTGATACTTGCAAAGTAAACCCTTCAGGGGAATTGGTAAGCGTATATCCATGTTGTCATTTTATTAATGATGAAGAAATTATTCTGAAATTACCCATTAAAAGATTGGAAAAGACAGACAACGGAAGCATTGAAGTAGTATTCACAAGAAATAACAGAGCTATTTTACAGCAACAAGGACAACGTGGATGTACTGCAGCCGTATCGGCTATGCTGATCTTAGATCATGAAAAAGAGCCTGATTGGACTGAAGTGAAAAAAAGAAATCTAGGTAATACAGACACTATGTTAGCGGATATAACTACAGCTGGATTAAAGGGTGTTACAAAGAATCCCAAAACTCTAGAACAGCTGGCAGAATGTATTAGAGATGGCGGATCATCTATTGTTTCAGTTGACTCCCCAACTATCCAGGGTCATGTAGTAGTTGTTGATGAAATTTCAAAAGATCTATCAACTATTTTATTGCGCGAGCCTTACCATGGGTGGGAAATCACAATAAGTACGGCTACTTTTTCTAGTATATGGACTAAAGGTGCCATTATACAAGTAGTTAAAGATCCAACAGGGATAACACCACAATAGATTCTTGAACCCAGGCTATCTATTAAAATTATTTCTTTGATTCAATATGTGAGATCGATTCATAAAGTAGTTTTGCTAAGATCAACTCCCCCCCTCTATAACTTGAATTAGGGACAAATCCTGAAATATCAATACCAATAACAGGATGTCTTGAAATCAATGCTCTTAATAATTTTTCTATCGTTACGTAGGATAACCCCGATGGATCTGGATGTCCACTTGCAATAACACTTGGATTAAATACACTTGCATCGATACTTATATAAACATCCCCTTTTACTTCAGATAAAACATCTTCCAACCAATACTTATCCTGTTCTATATCTTCAGCAAAAAAAACTTTGTCTGGATCAAATTGAAGCTTCTCATTGTTTCCCATCGAACAGACTCCAAAATGAAGGACATTTTCACTACACACCTTGGCATGATGCATTTTACAGAACCTGTGATTTCTTGTCCCTCCCATAGTCTCTCTTAAACTTAAATGGGCATCTAAACTCACAATCGTTGCATTCGGAGACATTTTATTTATCGCATAGTAGGCTCCTATTGCGCTTGATCCATCTCCTAAAAGGGTGATTGGAATTTTTCTATCCCCTATTGCTTTTGTCACAGTTTTATTCACCTCTTCTAAACCCTCCTCTTCTGAAGATGCAAAAAAAGGCTTTTGTGTAAAAAATCCTGAAAGATAGGCCTTGCTATCTGTCCCTATGTGATATTTTTCTATTACTTGCGATCCTTCTAAAATAGCCGATGGCCCTTTTCCCACACCCTTTATAAATCCATCCTCTCGTTCAAAGATAATTGGACTAAAAATATAGTTTGCATCTTTATATTCACATCTAAACTCCATAAATCTTGGATAAGGTAAATCGTTATATTTTTTATTTTCTTCAAAGTTCTCTTTGATATTATTAATCATTTAAAACACCATAATTATTATTAAACATACTACAAATTATAATTTAGCATTTATTAATTATTGTGTAAACATTTTTTTATAATTATTTTCTTTTGCTTTGAAAACCCATTGTCGTTTATCCCTTGTATCGTTATACTTCCTCTCTTATGGATATAAAAACAATTTTCATCACAGGTGGGGTTTTATCTTCTTTAGGCAAAGGGGTTACAGCTGCCTCTTTAGGGTTTCTTTTAGAAAAAATGGGTTTGAAAATAGCTCTAATGAAGTTAGATCCTTATTTAAATGTTGATCCAGGGACAATGAATCCTTTTGAGCATGGAGAGGTCTACGTCACAGATGACGGAACAGAAACGGACTTGGATTTAGGTCATTACCACCGTTTCACAAACTCTCCCCTTTCTAAAATTTCTAATGCCACCTCAGGGCAAATTTATAATGAGGTGATCCAAAATGAGCGAAAAGGAGTCTACTTAGGTAGGGATGTTCAAGTTGTTCCCCATATCACCGATGCCATTCAAAATAGGATAAAAGCCTGTGGAGAGCAAGAACCCTCTATTGATGTGGTTATAGTAGAGCTTGGAGGGACAGTTGGGGATATTGAATCAAGCCCATTTTTAGAAGCTGCTAAACAGTACTACTGTCGTCATAAGCAGTCTACATTTTTCATCCATCTTACCTACCTTCCCTATCTTTCTACCTCCGGAGAACTAAAAACCAAGCCGACCCAACATTCCGTACAGCAACTGCAGCGTGCTGGAATTTTTCCTGATATGATTTTATGTAGAACTTCAATTCCCATGTCTTGTGAGCACAAAAAGAAAATTGCATTAAATTGTAGTGTCGATGAATCGTGTGTTTTAGAGATAAAAGACATTAAAGGGTCGATCTATAAAGCCCCAATTGCCCTTTTTCATGAAGGGATCTTACCCATTTTACAAAAGAAGCTTCAGATTCAAGGGTCATTACCTGATCTATCACAATGGGAAGCGATGATAGAAAAAATTGAACATCCAAAAGGGGCTGTAAAAATTGCTGTTGTTGGAAAATACATTCAATTTGATGATGCCTATAAATGCATTTATGAGTCTTTGCTTCATAGCTGCGCTAACGAAGGGGTAAAGTTAGACCTTATAAAAATCAATTCCGAAGAAATTTTTGGGTTAGAAGAAAAATTAGCACACGTTCATGGGGTGTTAGTCCCCGGTGGATTTGGAGACCGTGGTATTGAAGGAAAAATTAAAGCCGCCTCCTATTGCAGAAAGGCTAAAATTCCCTATTTTGGAATCTGTCTTGGGATGCAGACTCTTTGTATTTCATTTGCTAGAGACATTTTACATAGAAAAGAGGCACACTCTACAGAGTTTGATAAAGAGACAACAGATCCTGTTATTTCTCTTCTTTCAGAGCAAAAGGAGATCAAAGATCTTGGGGGGACAATGAGACTTGGAGCCTATCCTTGTCAAATACTTCCTGACACAAAAGCCTTTAAAGCCTATCTTCAAAGCACTGTTTTTGAAAGACATCGTCATCGATATGAGTTTAACAATACCTATAAAGAACTCTTTGAAAAAAATGGATGCAGGATTACAGGGTTTAACCCTTTGTATAACCTTGCTGAAATTATCGAAGAAGAAGACCATCCTTGGATGGTTGGGGTTCAGTTTCATCCTGAATTTTTATCCAAACCTGACAAACCCCATCCTCTATTTGCCTCTTTTATTAAAGCCTCTATTGAGTTGTCCAAAAAGGGAGATCTTTGTGGACTTGTCAAATGAATGTATTGTAGGCATTGATTTTGGTTTAAAACGCATTGGTCTTGCTATTTCTAATAAAGGGGTGAGTTTTGCAATCCCAAGTAAAACTATAGAAGCAGGAAAAAACGATCTTGATTCGGTTAAAGCCATTATCGAAAGTTTTAAAGAGCCTATAGACAGATTTGTCTTAGGCCACCCCCTCTACTTAGATGGAAAACCAAGTGCAATGACTCATAGAGTAGAGCTTTTTAAACAAGTTTTGGAGCAATACACAGGAAAACCTGTTCACTACATTGATGAAAGGCTCACTTCAGAACAATCTGAGGATCTTTTAAAAGAACTTGGATTTAATCGTAAAGATAGAATTCCCCACAAAGACAGCCTTTCTGCTCAACTGATTCTAAAAGATTTCCTCTCCTATTTCTAATTCTTGTTCTAAAATAATTTTCAACATATAACTAGAAGAAGAGCACCCTGTGTGATATATTAAGGAGATGAAAAAGATGATTACAGAACTAGATCAATTTCAACAAGATATGTTTGCAGAAAGCTCTAATAGAAAAACTCCAAGCCCCTGTATACTTGTGATATTTGGGGCATCCGGTGATCTTACCGGAAAAAAACTTATCCCTGCTTTGTATAATTTAATGCAGGAGGGTCTTTTGCCTTCAAATTTCATTTGTGTTGGTTTTGCAAGGCGGGCAAAAACTCATGAAGCGTTTCGTTTAGAAATGAAAGAAAATATCAAAAAACATTCCCGCTCTAAAGCTGATGAAAAAGAGCTCGAAGTCTTTACCGAAAAACTGTTTTACCATGGCTCAAATTTTGATGATGATTTAGGGTATCAAACACTCCAAGCCTTTCTTTCTGATATAGATAAAAAATATGGAACCATGGGCAATCGTATTTTTTACCTCTCAGTACAACCCTCCTATTTTAGCCCTATCACAGAAAAACTTAAACAGCATCACCTTATCTACGATGAAAACGATTCCAATCACTTTTCAAGGGTGATTATTGAAAAGCCTTTTGGCCAAGATCTTAAGTCAGCTAAACAATTGCAAAAGGAGATGACAGACCATTTGTCTGAAAATCAAATTTATAGAATTGATCATTACTTAGGGAAAGAAACGGTTCAAAACCTCCTTGTCTTTCGATTTAGCAATGCGATTTTTGAAGGTTTATGGAATAACCGCTATGTCGACAATATTCAAATCACCGTTGCTGAAAGTATCGGGATTGAATCTCGAGGGGCTTTTTATGAATCTGCTGGATTAGTTAGAGACATTATTCAAAATCATCTAATGCAAGTCCTATCCCTTGTCACTATGGAACCCCCTAGTTCCTTATCTCCAAATAGTATACGAGATGAAAAAGTTAAAGTTTTAAGTGCCATTCGACCCTATAGTCCTTCCGATATCGATCTTTACACAGTGCGAGGCCAATATAAAGAAGGCTTTATTGATGGAGAAAAAGTACTCAGTTATAGAGGCGAAAAAGATGTCGATCCCCACTCTAACGTAGAAACTTTTTCAGCAATGCAACTATCTATTGATAATTGGCGTTGGGCAGGGGTCCCTATTTACATTCGAGCAGGAAAAAGACTCCCTAAAAGGTCGACTGAAGTCTGTGTGATGTTTAAAAGACCGCCAGGAATCCTTTTTAATAAAGAAAATCGATCCAATACTCCAAACTGTTTTATTTTCAGAATTCAACCCAATGAAGGGATTTCTGTCCGTTGTAACAGCAAAGTACCAGGGACATCTAATCTCATTCAACCCGTAACCATGGACTTCCAATATGAAAATTTTTTTGGAAGGGCTGTTCCTGAAGCCTATGAAAGACTGATCCATGATTGTATTATGGGGGACAATACCCTATTTGCCCGAGTGGATGAATCGTTGCATTCTTGGGAATTTATCACCCCTATTTTAGAACAATGGAAGCACACCCCTTTGACAGAAGAGGAATTTTATTCAGCAGGAACATGGGGCCCTATCCGTTCAGAAAAATTACTTAAAGGAGAACATCGTTCATGGAAAATGATGTGACCTTTATCAAACCTTCTGAAATTGAAAGTACTTTAGCAAGGCTCTATGAAAAGGAAAAAAAGGCAAATGTAGTCAAAGCCTCTCTTTTTACCCTAATTATTTTTACTCAAGAGGGAAATCGAGAAGAATACCTTACTGACTTATCTAAGTCGTTAATCAAAAAATTTCCTTGTAGAATTATCTTTATTAAAGAATCTATCCAAAAGGGAGATTTTATACTCACAGAGGTTTCAGCGTTAAAACCAGAGGGCAATGACGAGGGTTTTTTTTGTGAATTTATCCATTTTAACGTAAGTACAAGTTATAAAGAGCGCATTTCTTCATTAATTACCCCCCATGTTATCCCAGATCTTCCTATTTACCTTTTGTTTGCTAAAGACCCTTCATTAGGAGACACACCCACATCCCTTGGGTTAGATAAACTCCCTTTAAGGATTATTTTTGATTCAGAGTGCGTCAGTGAAATGAGTCTTTTTGCCACCTATATAAAATCGCTTCATACTGAAAACACCGATGTGGGTGACTTAAATTGGGCAAGGTTCTCCCCTTTTAGAGATTTGATTAGTAAAGTCTATTCAAACAAAGAAAAGCTCCGCACCCTTATTACATGCACTGAATTGACTATTTCTTATAATTCCCATGAAACTGCTTCGTTCCATCACAATAAAATTCAAGCAACCTACTTTCAAGGGTGGCTTGCAACAAAATTATCATGGACGTTTCAAGGGGTTGCTTGTGATAAAAATACCCTCATATTCTCTTATCAATCTTCCTATGGCACTCATAAAGTATATATAAAAGATTGTGACAAAAAAAAGAGCCTTCGCCCTGGAGGGATTATCTCTGTTGTGATAAAAAATGCAAAGGAAGAAACAAGCTTAATAAGAGATGATACATCTGCTCACATCATTAAAATCTGCCATAGCTGTGAATCTACGTGCCAAATTCCTCTTCTTTATCAAGTAAGCAAAGAAGGGACAGGTTCTTCTATTGTTCATGAAATTTACTCTCAAGGGACAAGCAAAGATTTTCTAGCTGTCATTGAATTGCTCTCAACATGGAAAACAGGGGTGATTTACTGATGATCCACCCCTTTGATTCCACAAAAGAAATAGCTATTGTCGATGATCCTGTAGCTTTTGCCTTGGACTATTTTTTAAAAGTGGGACAACAATCGATCCTTAAACGGGGTCAATTTAGTGTCGCTCTCTCTGGAGGGTCTACCCCTAAAGCATTATATAACAAACTCAAACAATGTAAAGATGCCTTGGATTGGAACAAAGTCTTTGTCTTTTTTAGTGATGAAAGATCTGTTCCTCAAACCGATAGTGAAAGCAATTATAAAAGTGCCATGGATGCTGGATTTTCTTCTCTTCCTATCCCCCCTTCTCACATTTTTAGGATGAAAGCTGAAGAACATATTGAAGAAAATGCCCTTATCTATGCTCAGCTCATCAAAAAATATGTCCCCGATCAGTCCTTTGACCTCATCCTCCTTGGGATGGGAGATGATGGACATACCGCTTCATTATTTCCAAACACATTAGCTTTGAAGGAAGAGATACACCTTGTTGTGCATAATTTTGTCCCCCAAAAAAATACAATGAGAATGACCTTTACCTTCCCCCTTCTAAGGAAGGGAAAGCATATTCTATTTCTTGCTACAGGTCTAGATAAATCTCACATGGTTAAAGAGGTTTTTAGCGACAAGAAAACAAAATACCCCGCAGCTTCTGTCACCTCTGACCATAACAAAGTGCTCTGGGTTTTAGATAAAAATGCTGCAAAAGATCTTTTTATCCCTTCTTAAAAATGGGGGGTAAACTCTCTTTAATTCTATCATGTAACTTCTTTTCTTCAGGTCTTTGAACCCCTTCCAAAGATGTCCTTTTTCTTTGTGGGGGTTGTCTTCCATTAGGAAAATAGTTATAAGGCCCTTGAGATTTAGGTTGAATTTCCACATCCCCTCCATAATCGTTTTTTTGATTTTATCGAAAGAAAAACGATTATGCAAGAAAAAATGTTTCCTTAAATTCTAACTATGGTATGAAAAGAACTATGGGAAAAATACTATTACGGGGCTTTTTAGGGATTGCTCCCCTTGCTATCACAATCATTTTACTTATTTGGTTGTACAACCACTTAGAATTTATTTTTGGAGCTCCCATTGCCTATTTTTTTCCAAAGATCTATTTTCCAGGTCTTGGAATCATTATAGCCATCATCACCTTATTTTTACTCGGCTTGCTTCTTAACTATTGGTTTATTGAGTATATTTATCAAAAATTTGAAAACCTTTTAAAAAGGATACCTCTCCTAAAAACGATTTATATCTCTGTCACCGACCTAATGAGTTTTTTTGATGCTGGTGATAAAACTAAACATAATAAAGTGGTTTCTGTCACTATTTCAGGGATAAAGATGATAGGGCTTGTGACGCGCAACTCTTTTGAAGACCTCCCAAAAGGGGTGGGAACAAACCAAGATATTGTGGTGTTTTTTCCTTTTAGTTATCAAATTGGAGGAATCACAGCCATTGTTCCAAAATCCCTTGTGACCCCAGTAGATATGACTGTCGAAAAAGGGTTACGCTTTATGGCTACAGGGGGAAAGTCTGGAGACAGTAAGCCCCTTTAAAATCTTCAACTAAGATTTACTCTTTAATTATGGATAAAGGATGAGACTTGCGCTCTTTTGCATAAATTCCACACCCCTTTAACATCTCTGGGGCCCCAAAAATCTCAATTCTTGGCCATGTTCTACACACCGAAGGTCTAAAAAAATACTTTCCACAACTTCCATTTTTTTGTAAATACCGGCACCCCATAACGTAGACTTCCCTATTTCCATGGGGAACTGGATCTTTATGTCTTTTATAAAATCCATTCACTTCTGTATGCCAAAATAGATCTAAAAAACCAAACCCCCCCTTCACCTTTTGAATCAAAATATAATGACAGCAATTTCCCCTCTTCTTACATTTTCCAGCTTTGACAAACGGTGGAGGGACAATCATTTTTGCGACGTTCTGACAGAATAAATCAAGCCAAATAAACGGTAAAATAAGGGCTCGAATAGGCCACCTTATCCAAAAAGGGAGGTACTGCCTTGGAATCCCCCCTTTAGGAAGGGGGGGTTGATCCTTTTCAAATCCACTGTTTTCTAAAAGATCCTCAATATTCATAGAATAGAAGAATAATCTGAGTCTATTAATCCATCAATAGTTTATGCATATTTTGGGAGAATATTTGCTTCAATCAAAACAAACACTTCCTTTAAATCAGGCTTTTTCGCCCCTGAATCAAAGAGTAATTTTTGATGCTCAATGGTGATCTTTCGCACAATTCCATCATCTTCCATCAGAGTATGAAAAATTTTTTCATCCTCTGTTGGCTTTTCTGTACGAATTTCATTTTTTGTATTAGGCATCCTTAATCCATCTAAAAGGGCTTTTAAATGGTTGTCTGTATCCCCTGTAGGAAAGGCAAGGCCATTTCCAGGTTCAAAATGACTTAAAAAAGTGAAATTAAAATCAATCACCTTATTGCACTTATTTGTTACAAGTGGAAGAAAAACAAAGTCCCCCACCTTTTTTGCACACTCTTGTTTGAAATTTAAACTAGAGGGACACTGTCTTTCTATTAAATGTCGCTCTAACTCTTTCAATTGTTTTCGAAAATACCTTCTATAAATAAACTTTTTTTCCACATGTCCGGTTGTTGATGTTACCCCAGAATATGATAAGAACAACTGCATAATTACTTTCCAACTATTATTATTAAACAAAACTTAATTGTAATTTAGCATAATTATTATTTTAATACACTAGTAACTTAGCAGCAACATGTAGCAAAAAAGAATAGAACCTCTATTTGATTAATAATAAATAATTTATGAATTAATATTTTTTTTAAAAAAAGAGAATTTTTATAACATTCTGTTGTTAAGGTTGTTGCTTTTTTTAATAAAAAAGAACTTTTTTTTAACAGAAAATGGAGGTCATTGTGTGTAGGCAACTAACTTTGAGATTTCTTTTTCTATAGTTTCATCTTCAATTTTTTCAAATAGAATCTCAGGTTTTTCTATCCTTACTCCAGGTGTAAGTTGGAGATTTTTAGCCTCATCCCAATGAATATTCTCTAGTTTCTCTTCGACATTTAGCATCTTCCAAATATGTAAAGCGGTTTGTGGAAGAATAGGATATGCTACAAGAGCAAGGGCTTTTACCCCCATCAAAGATAGATAAAGTGTGGTGTTAAGCTCTTTATAAGTCTCTTTATTCTTGAGTAATACCCATGGTTTTTTTGTATCAAAATAGGCATTGCATAAAGATGCTAGCTCCATAATCAATTGAGTAGCGTGTCTAACTCCATATTTTTCATAAGATTGAGCTACTTGCTGAATTTTTAGATTCATTTCATCAAAAAAGGTTGAATCACACTCGTCATACTTTGAGGGTGTAGGGATTTTTTGATCGCCCTTATTATAGACAAATGTTACTGTTCTATGGACAAAATTTGCAAATTTTCCTACCAGTTCCCCATTGACCCTTCTTTGAAAATCTTTCCATGTAAACTCACTATCGCTTGTTTCAGGAGCATTTGCAGAAAGGGTATACCGCAATGCATCGACACTATACTTTTCTAAAAATTCTTCCAAATCAATAGTCCAATGATTTGACTTACTAAACTGTTTTCCCTCAAGGTTCAAAAATTCATTTGCAGGAAGATCACTTACTAGTTGTACTGGATTTGATTGCCCCATACACATACATGGAAAAATCACGCTATGAAAAACAATATTATCCTTACCTATAAATTGAACAATCTTGGTATCTGGATGCTTATAGTAGGTATCTATTGCATCCTTTTTCCCATGGAGATCGCCCCATTGCTTAACAGCAGTTAAATAGCCAATAGGAGCATCAAACCATACATAAAAGACCTTATCCTCTTTCCCTTCTAAGGGAAGTTTTACTCCCCATTTCATATCTCTTGTAATTGCCCTAGGTTTTAAATCCTCAATATAGGGCTTTATGAAATGAATCACACTTGCCTTCCAATCCTTTGTTTCAAGCCAAGAAAAAAGCTTTTCTTTGAAAAGATCACATCTTAAGAAAAAATGGGCAGTGCTTTTTAGCTCTAATGGATCCCCTGTCATTTTTGAAACAGGGTTTAAAAGATCTTCTGCTTCAAAATTCCCCCCACATTTAGGACACTCATCCCCTCGAGCCTCATGATAGCCACATTTTGGACATATCCCCATGACATAACGATCGGCAAGAAACTTGTCTTCATTTTTAGAGTAAAGACGAAATGAACTTTTTTCCTCAATATACCCATTATTTAAAAGATCGAGAAAAAATTGCTGAACAATGGGCTCATGCTCTTTATCAGTTGTCCGACTGTAATGATCAAAAGAAATATTCATCCTTTTAAATAGGGCTTTATTTACCTCATGATAGTAGTCTACTTGCTCTTTAGGCTCCCTTTTCTCAATTTCAGCAGACATTGTGATGGCTATTCCATACTCATCTGACCCTGAGATAAAAAGGACATCAGCCCCTTTCATTCTCTTATACCTTGCATAAATATCGGCTGGTAAAAATGCCCCTGCCAAATGGCCAAAGTGCAGTTTACCATTGGCATATAATAATGCAGAGGTGATCAAAACTCTTTCTTTCACACTCTTAGTTATCATAAGCCGGTTCAATTTTTACTTTGGTTTCAATACTGGTCTCTTTTTTCTTTAATAAAGAGACGTCGTCTAACACCCTTTTTAAAGAAAACCCCTTATCTTTTTCTAAATCACTATAAGCAAGGGCAATTGCTGCCTCTGCTAATGAAAAATTATTGTGGTATTCTTTTAATAAATGTTCGTTTGTAAGTAGTTTTTTTGGTTTTTTCATGATGGTTCTCCAATAATTATTTTCTCACACTCTGCAATTGCCTTTTCTAAGTTATCGTTTATGATGACGTAATCAAAATCATTTGCCTGCCTTATTTCCACTGCCGCTTCTGCAAGTCGTATTTCTATATCCTTTATCTCTTCTGAATTTCTCTGTAAAAGACGTCTTTTTAACTCCTCAATTGTTGGGGGTATAATTAAAATATAAGTTGCCTCTACCCCTAACTCTTTAAATTTTTTGACCCCTTTACTGTCTAAAGAAATGATTTTTTTCCCTGGAACAACAAGGTCACTTTTTAACACCCCATACATGTTGCCATAGACTTGAGAGTGTTCAAAAAAAGCCCCTTGAAGCAAAAGCTCCCTAAACTCGATTTTTGATAAGAACCTGTAATCGACACCATGAATCTCACCATCACGCTTCTTTCTTGTTGTACAAGTAATCACTCGGCTCAATCCCTGAACCAAAGAGACAAGTCTTTGGACAATGGTTGTCTTTCCCCCAGCTGATGGAGCCGAAATAACATATATCCTATCATTGATACCTTTACTCATGAACCAACTATATGTTCTTATTCAAAAAATGTATAGAAAAACAAATCTATTCAGCAGATCCTTGTGATGAAGGATGATTTTCTTCTTGATAAAAGACTTGATCTTCATTTTTCACTTGCTTACCCACTTGCATAGTCACTTTTGCAGCTCTACCTAATTTACCTCTTAAGTAATTGAGTTTTGCTCTTCGAACAATCCCTTTACTTACCACTTCAATATTGCTGATATTTGGGCTATGAAGTTGAAACACTTTTTCATTTGCATATCCAAAAGAAATACGACTTACTGTAAATGTCTCAGCAGACCCTTTTCCTTTGCGGGCAACTACAGTCCCTTGATAGACCTGTACCCTCTCTTTTTCACCTTCCACAATTTTTGTGTACACTTTGATTTGATCTCCCACAGAAAACTGAGGCAGTGTTCTTTTCATGTGCTTTCTTTCTATTTTTTCTACTAACGAATGCATGATGCCATCCTTGTGTTTTTATTTTCTCTATCTTTTGTCCTTAAAGCACCCCTTTCCTTTCTCCACTCAGCAATTTCTTGATGATTGCCTGATTGAAGTACTTTTGGAACTTCTATTCTTCTATAAACTGCAGGCCTTGTATACTGCGGCCCTTTGAGTCCTTCTACTCCATGAAAGCTATCTTGATATGCTGAGTCACTGTTTCCAACTCCCCCTTCAATAAATCTTAAGGTCCCATCCAGTAGAACAAGGGCGGGAATCATTCCACTTGTTAAAATATAATCCCCAATACTTATTTCTTCATCTACCATCAAATCAATGACCCTTTGATCTATTCCTTCATAATGACCACAAAGAAGGATAAGATGTGTACACTCTTTTGCTAAACGTTCACACTTTTTTGCATTTAACAGCTCCCCTTGAGGAGAAAGATAGATGACATGGCTCTTTTCTGTTTTTACAGATTCAATAGCTTGAACAATTGGATCTGCTTTCATTAACATTCCAGGACCTCCACCATAGGGCCTGTCATCGACAATTTTATGCTTTCCCTCTCCAAAATCACGGATATTTACAAGTTCAACTTCAATAATTTTATTGTCGATAGCCCTTTTTAACATGCTACTTTGTAGAGCACTTGTAAAAAAATCTGGAAACAAAGAAAGTATGGACAGCTTCATAACAACATACTTTTTATAATTATTTCTTACCTGCAGATTCAAAAGATCTTAGTACTTCTGGGCACTTTCTTTTCAAAACTGAACGCATTTTATCTGTCGGCTGAACCCCTTTTTCTAACCAATGCTTCACTTTGTCTGCATGAACAACCATTCCGTCTTGAGCAAGTGGATCGTAATGACCTACACAGTCAATGTACTTTCCATCACGCTTACAGCGACTATCTGCCACTACAAAACGAAAGACTCTTCTATTTTTACACCCTTGTTGACGCATTCTCATACTTAATGCCATAAGCAAAACTCCTTTTTACAAAATTGTTAGGCGCTATATTACCATACTCTAGGAAAAAAAACGATCAAAATGTGGTTTCTTTTTTAAAGAGGCCATTTTTTTCTCTTCTTCTGGTGAAAAATTCTTTTGCATAGCTGAAAACTGCTGCATTTTTTCTTTCATTTGTCCAAATTTTTTTATCATTTTATTGACCTCTCCAAGGGCAACTCCCGAACCTTTTGCGACCCTTTTCCTTCGCCCCATTGTCATCTCATCTTTTCCCTCTCTTTCTTTAGGGGTCATAGAAAAAATCACCGCTTCACATCTTTTTAATTCCGCTTCCCCTTCGGAAAAGTCAAAGGGTTCACCCCCCATTTTTGGCATCATCTTCATCAAACCCTTAAATGAGCCCATCTTCTTAAGCATTTTCATCTGTTTCAAAAAATCATTATAATTAAAGGAGGCTTTTTTTATTTTTTCCTCCATGGCTAATGATTCCTCTTCAGAAATTTCTTTCTTCATCTTCTTAACAAGATTGATCACATCGCCCATTCCTAAAATACGATCTGCCATTGATTTTGGATTAAACACTTGAAAATCGTTGATTTTTTCTCCAACCCCTTCAAAAAATAGAGGTCTTTTTGTCACCTCTTTAATTGAAATAGCAGCACCTGCTCGTGCTGACCCATCAAGCATTGTCAATATTGTCCCAGTAATTTGAATCTTTTCATCAAAAGCAGCAGCAATCTCAACGACCCTTTGACCACTTGCACAATTGGCTACAAAAAAAATGTAGTCAGGAGAAAGGATCTCTTTAAGAGAGAGCAGCTCATCCATGAGCTCTTCATCGATATTTTGACGCCCAGCAGTGTCGTAAATGACTACATCGGTATCTAAAGATAAAGATTTTTTTGCAACCGCCAAAGGGCTTACCTCCCCTTGAACACTAAAAACAGGAATATGAATCTCTTTAGCTAAAATTTGTAGTTGTTCAACAGCTGCTGCCCTTTTTAAATCTAAAGCCACAAGGGAAACACTCTTTTTCTCTCCTTCCTGAATAAACGCAGCAAGTTTTGCGCATGTGGTTGTTTTTCCTGATCCTTGTAAACCACAAAGGAGGATTTTAGTTTGCTTCTTCTTAAAATCTAACTGAGCCTCATCCTCACCCATCAAGCGAACAAGTTCTTGGTGAACAATTTCGATAAAAGCATCTGTGGCTTTTATCCCTTTTTCAACTAAATCTCCAATGACTTTATCTTTAATATTTTTTACTAAAGAGCTTACCACTTTAAAATTCACATCGGCATCAAGAAGGGCAAGACGCACCTGCTTTACAGCCTCTTTTATCGATTCTTCAGTAAAATATTTTTCTTTAGAAAAAGTGGCAAAAATGCGATGAAATGTATCTGTTAAACTATTAAACATAGAGTTATTCTAATTGAGCCGTGCCCCTTTTTTCAAGGAAAAAGAATCGATCATGTCCGGCATAATCCTTTTCAATAACCCGTTTTACCCAAATGTCAGAATCAAAGAGGCGATAAACACTTTCTCCCTGATCTTTTCCAATCTCTAAACAAAGGACCCCTGATGGCTTTAAAATAGAGGAAACAGAACTCGCTAGCTTTCTATAAAAATCAAGGCCATCTTTGCCCCCAACAAGGGCTATTTTTGGTTCAAAGTCTTTAACAGAAGGGTCTAAATCTTTGTATTCTCCTTCTGTGACATATGGGGGATTACAAATAATCCCATCAAAGGATCTTCCCATAAAAGGGAGCAAAAAATCCCCATGGACAAAGTGAACCTCTAGATGATTGATAGAGGCATTTTCCTTAGCAATAGCAAGAGCTTGTGTAGAAATATCTGAAAGGGTCACATCTAACCCTTTTCTACAACTTTTTATCGATAAACCTAAAGCACCACTTCCGGTACACAGATCTAAAATCTCCCCCTTTTCAGGAAAGCGCAACAAAGCCCTTTCGACTAAAAGTTCACTTTCTAGCCTTGGGATCAAACAATCGGGGGTGACTTTAATCCTAAGATCAAAAAATTCCACTTCCCCTTCTTGATAGGCTTTGGGTTTATTCATCTTGTTGATCAAATTGAAGTCTTTTTTGATAATAAAACGCTACAAGAGGCCCCACAACTTGATCTAAATCCCCATCCATTACCTCAGATAAAGAAAATAAAGTAAGATCAATACGGTGATCTGTAAGTCTATTTTGCGGAAAATTATAGGTTCTAATTCTTTCAGAACGATCTCCAGACCCAACTTGCGCTGCCCTATCAGAGGCAATCTCTTTTTCCTTTTCCAATCGAGCCTTATCGGCAATTTTTGCTCGCAACAACCGCAAAGCGGTGACTCTGTTTTTAATTTGAGAACGCTCTGCTGAGCAATAAGAAACAAGCCCTGTCGGTAAATGAGTGATACGGACCGCTGAATCTGTGGTGTTGATGTGCTGACCACCTGCCCCTGAAGCTCGATAGGTATCAATGCGCAAATCTTTTTCAGTAATCTGCACCTCTTCTTCTGCATCTGGCTCAATTAAAACAGCAATAGTGATCGCTGAAGTGTGTACTCTTCCTTGAGTCTCTGTTTTAGGAACCCTTTGAACCCTGTGAGTCCCCCCTTCATACTTCATAAATCGGTAGACACTATCCCCAGTTAAAACAAACTGATACTCCTTAAAGCCGCCTGCATCAGAGTCTGTATAGCTTAAAGATTCAAAAGCCCAGCCCTTATTTTCAGCATAATGACGATACATCCGCACACAATCGCCTACAAAAATCCCAGCCTCATCGCCCCCTGTCCCTGCTCTGATTTCGACAATGGTGTTTTTATTGTCTTTTGGATCAGGAGGGATAATGACAAGCTCAATCTGCTTAAAAAGCGACTCTTTTTCCTTTTTTAAGGATACAAGCTCAGCTTCTATCTCTGCTCTCATCTCTAGATCTGTTTCTGTTTTCAAAAAATCTTGATCATCAAGGATCGCAGCCTCTAAAAAGGTCATCCTTTCCCACTGCTCTTTTAATTTTATAAGATACTTATGCTCTGAAGCAAGTTCGGTATACTTTTTCAAATCATTGACAATGTCTGGAGAGCTCATCTTTTGCTCAATCTCAGGGAGCTTTGAAAGCATCCCTTCAACTTTATTTTTCATTATTAAGCCTTTGCTGCTTGTAAAAGCTTATTTTGACTTTTTAGAAACTTTTTCGATCTCTTTTTTCGGTTGAGGCGCTTTTGCCGCATAACGTTTTAAGAATTTGTCTACCCTTCCTTCTGAATCCACAAATGTAGAATCTCCTGTGAAAAATGGGTGTGAGGATGAGGAAATAGAAACCTTTACACATGGGTAGGTTTTTCCTTCATACTCTACTGTTTGAGAGGTCTTTACTGAACTTCCGCAAAGATATTTTTTACCAGAGCTCATATCTACAAAGCAAACTTCTCTATATTCTGGGTGTGTATTCTCTTTCATAATTTCTCCTAATTCATAAAAAGTGCACTTACAATAGCCTAAGTGGTTACTAAAATACAAGGAAAAGTTGTTTTCTTTTAGAACAATGGGTATAATACTTTATATGTGAATAAGGAGGAGTCTATGAAACAGAGTCAATCTATAAAAATACTTGTCGGTCTCATCACAACTTTAAGTATTCTTTCTGGAACTATAAATAAAATTTTTCCTACACTCTTTTCAGCTCCGAACCTAACTGCACTCCTATCTATTAGCCCTACTTCCCTTTCTATAGAAAAGGGGTACCAATTTTTAACCCACCTCTTTTTTTATCCCGCTCCACAAGGGATTCACATTTTCTATCTGATCCATCTTTTTTTTGGGATCCTTATCTTACAAAGGATGGGAAGTGTCATTGTGGCTCAAAAAGGGGAAAAAGGGTTCCTATCTTTCTTTTTAACTTGTGGTATTGTATCAGGTATTGCAGCCTATACAACCCTTCATTACTGCGGGTATTATGGGTTTTATGCAGGCCCTACAAGTGCCTTATATAGTTTGTTTGTTGCCACACTTTTTCTCTTTCCAAAAATGGATATGGTGATGTTTTTTTCTTCCCCGATGAAAGGGAGACTGCTTTTTCCAATCATCATAGGAATTATTCTATTAATGAATCTTTCTGTCGGCGATTACGTCCACTTCTTTGCTACTTTAGCCTCCTGCATAACCGCCTATCTCTACATATTGTTTTTTTGGAAAATTAAAAGTCCATTTATATCAATGGCCCCTTTTGACAATTTCATAGTCCACCTCTCAAGTGGAAAGTTTAGATCCATTTTTAAACCTACAAAATTAGACCCTTACATCAGTTCATCTAGAATTTTTGATATCCGAACAGGAAAAGCTATCTTAAGCGAGGAGAACTTTATCAATGCTGTTCTTGAAAAAATTTCAAAAGAGGGAAAATCATCACTCACCCTTTATGAACGATTTAGGCTTTATAGACATTCAAAAAAAGGAAAAAACCTAAGCCTTAAAAAGTAAGGCAGCTTTTGAAGATAAAATCCCATGTAAAATCCCCTCTTCATAGCGAAAATGAGGATGGTTCTCTAATTCTGGGTAATCAAAAGGTTGAAGCAAATCCTCCTCTGTCACCCCTTCAACAATTTCATTTGCAAGCTTAAGTAACTTTTGTTGTTGATGAGCAATCAACTCTTCAAATATTTTTTGATCCATTTTCCCTCCTTTTTTTGAAAAACTTACGAAGCAAAGCAGCCGACTGCTCTTGCATCAAACCCGATTGAAAAGCTACTGTATGAATAGGATGTTTTCCATCAAAAAGATGGTATAAAGTCCCGCAAGCCCCTACTCTAAGATCTTTAGCCCCCCATATAACTTTTTTTACTCTAAAGTTATAAATAGCCCCAGCGCACATTGAGCAAGGTTCAAGGGTTGAATATAAAATTGAATCTTGAAGTCTAAAATCGCCAATTGTTTGTGCCCCCCTTCTAAGACAGACAATTTCAGCATGCATCGTTGCATCTTTTGTTGTATGGACAAGGTTGTGACCTGTAGCAATTAATTGATTGTTCAAAAACAGGGCAGCCCCTACTGGAACCTCATCTTTTTCAAAAGCAATTTGAGCTTCATTTAGAGCCAATTTCATGGCATCGTAGTCAAAGGGGGTAAATGTTTCATGACTCATCGGAAAGATAGTTGTAAATTCAATTGCTCTTATTATACTAAAGATGGTAAAATGATTGCAGTGAAAATTTGATGAATAGGAGAAAAAACAATGACTTTAGATAAAAGTACAAAAGACGAAATAACAAAAAAATTTCAATTGCATGAAAAAGATACAGGATCTGCAGATGTTCAGATTGCTATTCTCACAGAGCGAATCAAGGAGATGGAGGATCATCTAAAAGAATTTCCAAAAGATCATCAGACTCGATTATCTTTACTTAAGCATGTAGGTCAAAGAAGACGACTGCTTGCCTACCTTAATTCTACAGACACCCCTCGTTATCAGCAATTGATTCAAAAACTAGGGTTACGTAAGTAAGTTTTAGAAAGAAAAACGACATAAACACTAAGAAAAGACACTAGAGATGGAGACTTCACAATGATGGAAGAAAAAACTGCGCAAGCAAGTATAGAAGGCAAAGAAATTATTTTTAAAACAGGAAAAATTGCACGTCAAGCAAATGGGGCTGTGATGGTTCAATGTGGAGATACACACATTTTAGCAACTGTTTGCGGAAATAAAAGTGCCGCCCCAGACTGTGACTTTCTCCCTCTGCGCGTCGATTACCAGGAAAAGTTTTCCTCTGCAGGAAAAACTCTTGGTGGCTTTATCAAAAGGGAAGGAAGACCCACCGATAATCAAACTCTTGTAAGTCGATTAATTGATAGACCCATCCGTCCACTGTTTCCAGAGGGGTATTTTAATGAAGTTCAACTCTTAGTTTATGTTTTATCTTATGACGAAAACCATCCCCCAGAGCCTTTATCGATCACGGCAGCAAGCGCAGCTCTTGTGATGTCAGACATCCCTTTTCCAAAGCCTTTAGCTGGAGTTAGAGTAGGGATGATTAAAGACAACTTCATCATTAATCCCTCATTGTCTCAAATGAAGGAATCAAAACTTGATTTAATTCTAGCAGGGACAAACGATGCTATTTTAATGATTGAAGGGTATTGTGATTTTTTAACTGAAGATCAAGTGATTCAAGCCATTGAAACAGGTCATGAAGCGATCAAAGAGATCACACAAAAGCTCTCAGAGTGGCAAGCTGTAGCTGGAAAAGAAAAATTTGAAGTTGAGATGACAGTTCCTCCTGCCGATCTTTTGGAGGAGATTGAAAAAGAGTATACAACAACTTTAGAAAATATTTTTGAAATCAAAGAGAAGGCTACACGGGAAGCTGCACAAAAAGAGGTTGAAAACGAACTTAAAGAGAAATACTTAGAAGGACAAGCCCCAAGATGTACTCCCCTTGCTATGAAAATGGCCATTAAGCAATCCTTTGCAAAAGTGCTTCGAAATAAGATGTTGAGGGAGAAAAAAAGAGCCGATGGGAGGACTGCAACGCAGATCCGATCCATAGCCATTGAGACGTCCCTTCTTCCAAGGACTCATGGAGATTGTCTTTTTACAAGGGGCGAGACCCAAACTATTGCCGTTTGTACTTTAGGGGGCGAGTCTATGGGGCAGCGCTATGAAACTTTGGATGGAGATTTTTTAAGAAGATTCTATTTACAATATAATTTCCCCCCTTTTTCAGTGGGTGAATGTGGTAAAGTAGGGGCCCCTGGACGGCGTGAAGTGGGGCATGGAAAGCTTGCTGAGCGTGCCTTAGAAAGCATCCTTCCAACGGCAGAAGAATTCCCCTATACCATTCGCTTAGAAAGCAACATTACTGAGTCAAATGGGTCTTCATCGATGGCTTCAGTGTGTGGAGGGTGTTTAGCCCTGATGGATGCTGGGGTACCTATCAAAAAATCTGTCTCAGGGATTGCAATGGGTTTAATCCTTGAAGGGGATCGATACATGATTCTTTCTGATATTTTAGGTCTAGAAGATGCCTTAGGAGATATGGACTTTAAAATTACAGGAGATCGTGAAGGGATTACAGCCTTTCAAATGGATATAAAAATTGAAGGGATCACTAAAGAGTTAATGCAAGCGGCTTTATTGCAAGCTAAAGATGGGAGAATCCACATCTTAGGGGAGATGGATAAAGCCCTTTCTAAATCAAGAGAAAACCTTTCCCAGTTTGCGCCACGCATTGACTCGATCCAAGTAAAACCAAGTAAAATAGGTGTGATAGTCGGTCCAGGTGGAAAAATGATCCGATCGATCATTGAAGAAACAGGATGTCAAGTCGATATCAATGATGCAGGGATAGTAAATATTATTTCTAACGATGGTCCGAGCTTAGAAAGAGCAAAAGCAATGATTTTGAACTTGGTGGCCGAAGTAGAAGTTGGAAAAACCTATGTAGGAGTTGTCTCAAGTATTGTACAATTTGGAGCTTTTATCACCCTTCCTGGGAATAAAGATGGTCTATGCCACATTTCAGAACTAGCTCATGAGCGAGTAGAAAAAGTGGAAGACTTTCTAAAATTAGGGCAAGAGGTAGAAGTAAAAGTTTTAGATATCAATGATCAAGGAAAAATAAAACTCTCTAGAAAAGTTCTTCTTCCAAAGCCAGAAAGAGTAGCGACAACCTAAATAAAAAACCCCTTCTCCATAAAGATGAGAAAGGGGTTTTTTCATATATTTTTTTTCATTGTCTATATAAAAAGTAAGTCACTCATCCTCATCAGGCGGTCCAAAAATATCAAAGTCGTCGTCATCTTCGACAATGCTCGAATTAGTTTTGATATCTCCATCATTATCGCTTTCCGAATCATCTTCGATTTCAGATGGAATGCGAGAGGATCTGCTACTTTTAAAACTATCTATGGATGAAGAGTCATCGTCGTCATCATCATAGTCTGTTTGCTGAACTGAAAAGCCAAAAGCAGTGTTTTTAGCTTCAGAGACTGTACTTAGAGTATTTTTTTCTGAATTTAATTTATCTAATTTTTTATTTAATTTTTCTAATGCATTATTAAATCGATCATCCTCCCCATTAGCATTAAATAATGTGACTACTTTTATGTCACTTTTTATTCTCGCTATTGCAGCCTCAATGGGCTTTTGCTGCTCTAAAACCTTAAGTCTGCCTTCTTCAAAGGTCTTTGATGTCACATATTTTTTGAAAAGATCTCGGACACAATCCTTTTTCCCTCCAAAAATTCTCAAAAAAAGTGCTTCAATAGCCGTTTTACAGACTACAATTTTTCCCATGAAAAGTATGGGAATGTACTTCCCTATTTCTTTCCCTCTCAAATGTCCTGTTTCATAGATGTCTAAAGCTTTACTAAAGCTTTGATTTAAAATTCGTTCCTTTTTTAGCGATTCAACTTTTTTCAATAATGTATTAAAATCATCTTTATGTCCTTTTACAACATTGGATTGTTTAATCAGATGGATTTTCTTTTTACCTGCACCAAGCAGATAAGTCTCTGTTAATTCCTCCCTTTGACCATTCTCGGTAAGGAAGAATTTGCCGTCATTAAAACTGATACTCATTAATCAAATTCCTTTTTTTTACCTACTCTTACAACGAACAAATCATCTGTTATGCGGTCTTTCTAGCCGTTGAACCTATCGTTCAAATTTTTTCCACTCCTCACTATTCACATTTTTACATTTTTCTCTAATTTTTTCGTACCCTTGCGGATCATTATTTTTTAAATTCAATAAATTATTTAAACTTAAGTTTGTTAATCTTCCGTCATTTAAATAAGAAAACCTACCGTTTTCATAGGTAATGTCAAAATCTGAGTTATATTCTTTGTACTCAGCGATTAATGTATTTAATTTTTCATTTTGATTATAAGATTTTGAATTTTTAAAAGTTTCTAATAATTCATCCGTTTTTTCCTTAATTTTTTTACTTTCTTCTCCCTGTTTTCCTTCTATTTTACAGATTGTATAATAATCATTTATCATCTTTGAAATTTCACTCTCAAATGTCTCAAAATCATCTTTTGATCCCTTAATGAGTCGAGTCACATCGTTTAACCTGATTTCTTCATAGTTGTTCGGAGTATTAATATATTCCTTTACTGCAGCCTCTGCTTTATTTAGGCGCCCCCCAAAAATTCTTAAAAAAAGAGAGTGGACACCACTTTTACACACAATAACTTTATCTCCCACCATTACCATTGAATAATTTTTAACATCTTTTCCTTTAGTACGATCCTCTTGAAATGTCGTTAACGCTTTACTTATACTGTTTGCTGTAAAAGCTTCTTTTTGCGCTTTCTTGGCAGCCTTAAGAAGTTTGTCCCACTCCGTTGAATTTAGCTTTTTTGCTTCTAAATCCAACTTTTTAAAATTTTTTTTATCCTTTTTTAATTCATTGATTGCAGCTTCATCCACGAGATTAAGATCGCCATTTTCATAATATATTATCTTAAAATTCCTATCATTTTGATCATAAGAAATGTTCATAATTAAAAAAACCTTTTTAATTTTATAATAAATTTAAAAGATTTTAATTCAAATAAAATGGAGATAAATCAAAAACACTCAGAATAATTTGTGTTTAAACATCTAATATACAAACAATTAAAAAAGGACCCCCACAGTGCAAATGTACAAAAAATCAAACTATCTTTAAACTAAGCTGAGGCTGTTCCTGGGTAGGGTTTATTTCTTTTTCTCCCAAATCCTTTCGGAGGTTCAAATGGAGGGGGCGATTTTCTTGTCCTAGACTCAAACTCCTCAACCTTTTTCTTTTTATTTTCAACTGAAAAAGTATTCTCCAAAATAAGATCAAGATCCTCTTTATCCAATGCCTCAAATTCTATAAGCATCTCTGACATAAGTTTTAGAATATCATGGTTTTCAACTAGCAGTTTCATTGAGCTTTGATAAGCCTCATCTAAAAGTCTTTTAACTTCTGAATCAATCAATTTTGCTGTCTCTTCAGAAAATTCCCTTTCATGAAACCCTGCCATTAAATTCCCATTTCCATCCTCACCATAATTGATCATCCCAACCTTTTCACTCATCCCCCATCTGCAAACCATAGAGCGAGCTATACTTGTTGCTTGCTTAATATCCATTTGGGCTCCACTTGTAGGGTCTTTATTAATAATCTCTTCGGCACACCTTCCCCCCATCAAAACAACCAGTTGATTCAACAACTCCTGCTTTCTATAGCTTACCCTATTTTTTTTAAGCTCAAAATGGGTCGCTCCAAGGGATTGACCACGAGGGACCCTTGTTACCATTGTCACTTTATCAGCAACATCCAATTTCATTGCAACAAGAGCGTGCCCTGCCTCATGCCAAGCTGTTGTTTTAATGTCCTCATCATTCATTATCATACTTTTACGCTCTTTTCCAAAAAGAACCTTTTCCTGAGCATAACGAAGATCATCTTGAATCACCATTTTACGCCGTTTTTTGGCTGCATGAAGTGCTGCCTCATTGATAATATTTTCAAGCTCAGCTCCCACAGAACCAGAGGTTCTACGGGCAATTTCTTGCAACTCAACATCTTCGGCCATTTTGACTTTTTTTGCGTGCACCTTCAAAATAGCGAGCCTTCCAAAATAATCAGGGAGCTCTACAGAGACTGATCTATCAAAACGTCCAGGTCGAAGTAACGCTTTATCCAATACATCAGGCCTATTTGTGGCTGCAAGGATTATCACCCCAGAGACACTATCCATCCCATCAATTTCTACAAGCAACTGATTCAACGTTTGCTCCCTTTCATCATGCCCCCCGCCCATTCCTGAACCCCTGTGGCGACCTACTGCATCAATCTCATCAATAAAAATAATACTTGGGGAACTTTTTCGCGCTTGCTCAAATAAATCCCGTACCCTTGATGCACCCACCCCCACAAACATTTCGACAAAGTCAGATCCTGAAATAGAGAAAAAGGGAACCCCAGCTTCTCCTGCTACCGCTTTAGCTGTAAGGGTCTTTCCAGTTCCAGGGGCCCCAATTAATAAAATCCCTTTTGGAATCCTTGCTCCTATTGTTTTATACCTCATCGGATCACGTAAAAAATCTACCAATTCTTCAAGCTCTTCTTTTGCATCATCAATTCCAGCAACATCATCAAAAGTCACTTTTTGTTGACCTTTAAGAACTTGCTTTGCTGGGGACTTTCCAAAATTCATTGCCGTTCCAGCCCCCCCTTTCATCTGTTTAGAAAAGACAAAGTACAAAAGACCCCCAATTAAAAAAATGGGTAAAAAGGTAAAAATATAACTTAAATAGTTTGTAGGGGGGTGTTCACTTTTAAAGGTCTTTTCAAGGACTAAATTTCTTTGCTGATCAGGGGAATTAAAACTTAAACCCTGATTCTTAGAAAATAGCTCCATTTCTGTTTTTGCCCCAACAAACCACTTATGGTAGACTTCTTGATCAATCTGGCTAAGACCTTTTGTCGAAACCTCTGAATTATTAAAAAACCAAATGACATCGGCAACTTTTGCCCCCGCTTTTTCAAGCTTTAGACTGTTTTCCCGATATTTTTTCTCTATTCCTATTGTTTTTTCACGCTCTTCAAGAACTGTCCTTACAGATCTTAAAGAATACATCTTTACCCCATTTGTTTGAGATAAAATCGTAGAAGTAATGGATTTTAAATTATTGATTACAAGGTTATAGGCCTTAAGATCTGATCCCTCTAAAAGAGTCTCGCATTTTGCAAGAAGCTCTTTTAAATTCACTGCCCCAATCCCTAATTTTGATGACTTGTATAAAGAGACAAGCTCATAAAGATGCTTTTCTAACAAACCTAACTCTTTTGCTCCCCCATTTTTTAACGCCACCTCATACAACGAAATCACATTTTGAAGGTTTGTCGGTTGCATCTGTATCTCTTTTACACTTACTGAAACATCTTTAAGCTCTATGCCGCTTTCATCCACCCTTGGAATAATCACTACATCTGATGTTTTTGGATAGATCCCTGAAATCTCATAAAAAAAGCGAACAGCCTTTTGCATTTCCCCTTCTGATCCTTTCATTTTTACACTCAACTGCCCTTTTTCCTGAGCCAATGTTTTATGTTCATCTAAAAGTGTGAGAAAGCGAAACCTCTGCTTAGATGCCTCTGATTGCTTATCCCTAAATCTCCCTGAAAAGGAGACAAGATTCTCATTAATAGCTACCTTTCCACTCGACTTTGGGGCCAAAAGATCCAAATTCACCAAATGTTCAATTTGATAGCCAAATGCAACCTCAGCTTTTTCCACAGGGGTTGCATTTTTCATAAAGAGCAAAGCAAAGGCTCCAATAATAAGAAAAATAAAAATCCCTGGGATCCCTTTTTTTTGATTCGAACTGTTATTGTCATTAGCCATAAATATTTAACTCTCTCAAATAGTTTAAATTTGTCTATTACCTACGTATTACACATTAATGGTAAGAATTACAAGAATTCTTTTTCTTCGTTTGCGAACTTTCCATTTTAGTCTATTTTCTCATTGAGGTCAAAGGAATCGGATAGACCCTTCTTAGGCAAATAGGCGTTTTTCTCTTTCTATGAAATTCACTTAACCCTTTCTTATCAAGCTTTTTTCCCAAACCCTCTCCCCCTCCTTCTTCCCCTTTTCCATTTTTCCAAAAGTCCAACCAAAAGACCCTTTCTTCAATTGTTTCACAAGGGCTTTTATAGTTCTTTTGATCTATGATAAACATTCCCATTTCCTCAAAAAAAAGGGTAATTCCATTAAAGATCATCTCTTTACCAGCTAATTTTTCTATCACACCTTGATGTATCCTTTTTCTTTGATCTCTAGAAAGAACTATCCCTAACTGACTTAAAATTTTATAAATCATCATTTTATATAGATAGGGGTCCCATTTTTCAAACGGGTAAAAAATGCCGCAAAATCCAACAATAGCACCCCTTCTCACCTCTTGAATTTTTTCTTCCAAAAAATGTGAACACTCCTGAATTTGCTCCCCTATATCACAAACCCCCGTCCTGATAGATTTTCCAAAGGCCTTCTCCAAAAGGGGGAGGAGCTCAATTCTCATCCTTCCCCTTAAATTTGCAGTTGTAAAGTTTGAGGGGTCTGTAAAATAGAAAAAACCTTTTTTATTCAAATAGTCAATGATCTCATTTTTCGAACTCTGAATCAAAGGTCTACAAATGCAAAGCCCCTTAAGCTCCCTTTCCTTTTTTATCCCTTCAAGATGGAGAAATAGACCTCCTTCGAAAAATCTTTTTATAATTGTTTCTGCCTGTTCATCCTGTTGATGGCCTAAAAGAAGGACCTCTAATTTCTGTTCTATCATCACTTTTTGAAAAAATTCTAAGCGCTTATCCCTTAATGTCTCCTCAAGGTTATGCCCTTGAATCCCTTTTAATTGGATGGAATGAAAAGGGATGTGGTGCTTTTTTGCTAAGGCTTCTAATTTCGCCTTTTCTTCACCACTTTCAGGGCGTAACCCATGGTCAATATGAGCCACATGAAAGGATCTGTTGCATTCTAATAAAAGAGAAAACAGACACATGGAGTCCGGCCCTCCAGAAAGCCCTAAAAGGAGGCTCTTTTTTAGCTGTTGGATTTGTTTCTTTGCATTTTGTAACATATTGGATATACTACCACAAAAACGGTTAGGTGCCAAGTTCGATGCCCATAGTCTGGAAAATTCTTTCGAAAAAATTTCTTCTTAACATCCTTTTTTTCACCCTCTTTTTCTTATCAGTCACCCTTTTTTTTAAACTTTCCCGTTTAACAAAATATTTTTTATCAGGAAGTGATTTAAATGAACTTTTTTTGATGATGGGTCTATTTCTTCATAAATGTTTTCCAATAGCCCTTGCCATAACAAGTTTTATCTCCTCTTTCCTTGTGGTCCTTTCCATAAAAAAGAGCCATCAAATTACCGCGTTTAAAGCCCTTGGTCTAAACCCTAGAGCCCTTTTTACCCCCCTTATTTTTCTTTCAATCTTTTTATCCATTGGCAACTTTGCCATCAGTTTCATCCTTTATCCCTCAATAAAAGCTAAGCTAGAGCTTTTAATTGAGGATAAAAAGGAAAAGACCCCATTAATAAAGACCTTTAGCCGTAGGTTTTCTAGAGATAATCTCTACGTCTCTATGGACCTAAAAGAAGAGAGCGATAAAGCTTTCAATCTCTTTCTTCTAAACACCGACCATGAATTTTCTTGGCTTATTGCCGATGCGGTTATTGAGACTAAAGAGGGGCTAGATTTTACAAATCTTACCTATTGCAAAATCACCCCTGAAACCTATTTTGACACCCTCTTTCTTTCACAAGGGAAAAAGGCCTTTGCTTCAAAAAAAACCATCTACTCTTTTTTCCCCTATTCAATGGTTAGATTCGAGGAAAAAAACCCCTCTTTTTGGGAGTTCACTCTTTTCATCCTTCACTTATGCTACCCAATTGTTTTTACCTCTCTTGGGATCTGTTTTGCTCTAAAAAAACACCCTAAACTCTCTTTATTGGTTTTTCTCTACGCTCTACTTGCTTTTTCTTTCAGCCTTAAAATACACTCGTCGATCACAGGTTATCTAATGATTGGAAGTTTTCTAATGACGTTTTTGCTCACCTTTAAGGAGATAAAAGCATGTGCAAAGGAAGGGTCATGAAACCCTATCTTAAAACCGTTATAAAGCGCTATCTACTTCTTTTTTTCTTCTTGTCGTTTTCTTCATTAATTGCCTCTCAAGAGCCTTTTTCCAAAACTCAATCCCTTCATCTTTTTTTCTATCAATCTACAATCCTTTCTATTTTTTCTCTCCTTTTTGCCACCCTTTCAACCCTTCAAACCTATCAAAAAAATGGCTGTACTGTGGCCCTTTCAATGAGTGGAATCGATTCATTCACTTTAATGAAACCTACATTTTATTTTGCCCTCTTCCTCTCCTTTTGCACTTTTTTGTCTAATGAATGGTTTTTAACCAAAGGAGAAATCGCAGTAAAAAAAAGCTTTTACCTCTCCCCTTTTAAACAACAGCACCATCTATTTGAGACAAAAGAGGGAACCGTTTTTTATAAAGGGGATGTACAACACTTTACATTTATAGATCATGAAAAAAACATCCTCTATGCAAAATATGGAAAAAAAAAAGAAGGGGGATTTGTCCTTTATTACGTGGACCACTTTAAAAACACAGATCAAGGGTATGAAAAAAATGGCTCAAATAAAGAGGAATTTTTTGCCATTTCTATCCCTGCCTTTAAAGAACCTGCCCCTATTAAAAACTCTGAAAATCTACTTTCCCTTCTTCACTATTTTTTCTTTCCCCCTAAAGATTGGGAGTTTTATTTCTCCCATCTTCTAATTTCTATTGGGTACAAAAGCCTTATTCCCTTTCTACACCTTTTTTCTGTTGCCCTCCCCTCTCTTTTAGCTTTTAATACAAGGCTAAGAAAAAATTACTCTTTAACCTTCTGCCTTACCCTATTTCTTTCTCTTTTTGCCTTTTTTTCTATAGAATGTTCAGCAATTTTAGGATTTGGGTCGCTTTTCTCTCCTGTCCCATTTTTTTCTTTAACCCTTGTTACTTTGACTTTTCCAACCCTTTTGTTTGCTCTTAAAAAAGTGTAAAATTATCTATACAATTTACCTAAAATCTGAAATACTCTCTTATATGAAAAAAGTTCATAAAGATATGGAAAAACTCCTTCAACACTCTCGACGTATAGGATATTTTTCTTCCCTTTCATACCTAGCTAACTGGGATCAAGAGACCTATATGCCTAAAGAAGGGATTGATTTTCGGGCAGAAATGATGTCCTTTCTTGCTCAAGAAAAGCATGCCCTCTGTACCAATAAAAAGTTTTTTAATCTTTTAGAGAAGCTATTGAAAGACCCCTTTCTATCTAAAGAGGAAACAACTATTGTAGAGCGCCTTTTTCAAGATTGCAAAAAGCAACAAAAACTTGGTTCTTCTTTTGTTAGGAAATTTTCTAAAGAAACGGCTCATGCAGTTGAGCATTGGAAAAAGGCTCATACAAACAACCATTTCAAACAATTTCTCCCTTCCTTTAAAAAGGTGATTGCGTTAAACCAAAAAAAGGCAGAGCTTCTTGGATATGTTGATCATCCCTACGATGCTTTAGTCGATGAGTATGAACCTTCGATGACCACAAAGCAATTAGATGCAATTTTTGGAGTCCTTAAGCCAAAGTTAATCTCTTTAGTAAAAAAGATCACCTCCAAAAATGAAAAAGGCTTTTCAAAAATTACAGGCCATTTTTCAATTGAGGGGCAAAAAAGACTCTGTCATGATGTGATCCAAAGAATTGGATTAAAACCCCAGTATTACAATTTATCAACCACCCACCACCCTTTTTGCATCCCCCTTCATCCTCATGATATTCGGGTGACCACCCACTTTCATGAAGAGGATTGTTTAAAAGGCTTTTCTGCATCGATTCATGAAGCTGGTCATGGGTTGTATGAACATCACCTTCCTGCTAAATATTTTGGAACACCCCTTGCAGAAGCTGCCTCCCTTGGAATACATGAAAGTCAATCGCGAATTTTTGAAACATGCCTTGGAAACAGTGCCCCTTTTTGGAAATTTTACTTCCCTAAATTTCAAAAGGAATTTCCATCAGCCCTCGAAAATGTATCGATGGAGCAGTTTTTAGCCTCTGTAAGAGGGGTTAAACCAAGTTTAATTCGTATTTTTGCTGATGAGGTGACGTACTGTCTTCATGTTATTTTAAGATATGAAATTGAAAAAGGGCTTATTGATGGATCTATAGATCCAAAAGAGGTTCCTTTGATATGGAAAAGAAAAATGCAAGAATCATTAGGAATTTTACCCACCTCTGATGCAACTGGATGTTTACAAGACATCCATTGGTCTATTGGGGCTTTTGGTTACTTTCCAACATACGCCTTAGGCTCTATGTATGCAGGTTCATTATTTACTAAATTCATTAAAAGCCACTCAGATTGGGCATCGCAAATTGCTTCAGGTGATTTTTCTAGCTTTTCAACATTTTTGAAAGAAAGAGTTCATATTCATGGAAGAACCTTTCTCCCCTTCGATCTTATTGAACAGGCCACTGAAAAAACCTTCACCCCTGAGGATTACATTACCTATTTAGAACATAGATTTCTCTAGTAGACTCATTTACATTCAAAACTAATCCCAATCTCGAAGACTATAGATAAATTCAAGGGGATGTTTTTCCTTATTCTCAAATTGATTAACTAATTCTTTAATCTCTTTTGAGTATTGTCCTTCTGGAAATGTTGAAGATAGAATATGGACTGCCATTTCTAAAAGAGCCCCTCCTATAGTCATTTGACCCTGCTCATACTTTTGTCTTATCTCTTCTCTTTTTTTAATAGTCCTTTTCCCCATCTTGCTTAAATCTTTTTCAAAGAACCATTGTGGAGTTTGCTCATCTAAATTTAAAACAGCTTCCTCCTTTATAAGGTTTTTTATAAATGATAAAAGGGCTGCAAGAACATGACTTTTCTCTTTTTTAGAATTGTAGATAGTATCCACATTTAAATCCCAACCGTTTTCATTTCTATGAGCAAGATCTACAGGGTATTGTAAAAGGTGAATGATCCAGATAACAGATGAATCCAATCTGAAATCTTCTTCCCTATTTCTTTTTGACATCATTTCTTGAACATTTGGGGCTAAATCCACTTGTGTATTGGGTTTTAAAGCCTTTTTATCTCTTTCTTTTCTTTGAGTCATTAGGGTTTTTGATATTCGATTAAAAAATTCATTCTTAACAAATTCAACTATATTAAGTCGTTCCATTACGTTCATATTCAAATCTGAATTGAAATGTTTCTTAAAAATTTTATCCAAATCAATTCGGTGAGAAAATTCAGTGTAGAGTATTTTTAGATATAAATCATTTGTAAAGTATGGAAAAATTTCAATTAGGCTAGTACTTTTTATAAATTTTTGAACAATTGTGTCTACAACCTTGTCACATCCTCGTTTTTGTCTGTCTGTTAAAGGTTGATGTGGGGTAGTCCTTTCAATCTTTTTTTTTGAACCCGCTTCATAAACAATATTAATCGCTTCTTTGACATTTTTAGCAAAGCTCTCAAATACCCCTTCTAAAATCTTTTCCATTTCTTCTATTTCAGGATCCTCACTATCAACTTCTATAGATGGCTTTTCCGGAAAAAAGTTTTTACGAATGTATTCATCTAAAAGAGATCTATTATTATAAACTTCCTGCAAATCCTTTTGATTTTCTTTTGCTATAATCAAGTACTTTTTAAATGTCATCAAGGCGTCATTAACCTTTACAGGGTCTCCAAAATGGCTACACGAAATTTTCAAAGCAGCTTTATAATTTGCACTAATTAGGTTTTTAAATATTAATTTATTTAATTTTGAAGAGATGGTGCTGTGATATTTACCTTCATATTCAGAAAGAAAGTTTTCGAAACATTCATTTAAATTTAAAGTTTGTAGATGTTGACAAATTTCATCAGATGACATTTCAACAAAATTTTTACATTGTACTATTATTCTCTGAGTCACTTTTTTAGCTTCTTCATGCATAGCTTGAATCAAACCCTCTGGAAGGACCTCACAGGTGGACTGTTTTTCAGTTTTAAAAGGCTCTCCTGTGCGCACAGCCTGTTTAGAAGAACTTACGCCATGAATTAGGGGTGATACCTCAGATACTCTGATATTCACCCCTAAGGTTGAAAGAGTAGCAGAAGAATTTGTTTCAGTCCCCTTACCCCCTTGATCAGTGGTAGTAGGTTTTATGGGAGGACAGCTCCGATCCAAATTTTGGGGATTTAAACCTATAAAAGCACCGCTCATAATATCTCCTTTTATTTTAATTCATAACTATGATAACCAATAAATGAATTTATAAAAAGAAATAAGTTTAAAATATTAATTAACTAGCGATCCGATTAAAGTTTCATTCAGAAAACTATCTATTTTGACATTTCCAATTGCCCCGATAAGGGATTCTCCCCCCGGTGCAATCACTTTTCTCCAGCACCGTGTCCTCCCTTTAAGCTCTCCTTTTTCATTTCTCCCTTCAAAAAGAACTTCATAGGTTTGCCCTATCATATGGGCTC
>JBIKLZ010000019.1:0-21122 GCA_044359535.1 Chlamydiia bacterium | reverse complement strand
AGGAGAGCCTTATAATGAATTGTTAATGCGTATTGCGAACCATACCGATGCCGATGTGGTTATTATTGGCATTATGGGTGCACGATTAGATGATATGCATGCATTTATTGAAAACACCAAAAACACCGGGGCGTTAAATAAGACCGTTATTTTTGTTCATAAAGCAACCGATTATCCTGCCGAGTGTTTGCTTATTCCAGATATGGCATTAACTGCTGCTGAACAATTTGCTCAAAAGGGGAAAAGGGTTTTAGTTTTACTTACAGATATGACTGCATATGCCGATGCATTAAAAGAAATTGCCATCTCATTAAATCAAATTCCATCCAATCGAGGCTACCCTGGATCTTTATATTCAGATCTTGCTTTTAGATATGAAAAAGCAATTGATATTGAAGGGGCAGGATCTATCACCTTGCTTCCAGTTGTCACAATGCCAGGAGATGATGTCACTCATCCAATTCCTGATAACACAGGGTATATCACCGAAGGGCAGTTTTATCTCCGCAATGGCCGTATTGAACCTTTTGGATCGCTATCAAGATTAAAGCAATTTGTTGTCGGAGAAGTGACAAGAGAAGATCATGGGGCTATTATGAATACAATGATCCGTTTATATTCTGAATCGCTAAAATCAAAAGAGCTCTATTCAATGGGTTTTAAACTTTCAAAATGGGATCAAAAGCTCATTAAATATGGGGATCTTTTTGAAAGTGAAATGATGGATCTAAGTAAAAGTATTTCCCTTAATAATGCCTTGGATTTAGGGTGGAAAATTTTAGGGGAGTGCTTTGAAAAAGCAGAAGTGGGAATTAAAGATTCTTTAGCAGATAAATATTGGAATAAAGAAAGGTAGGGACACTTTGGCTGCGGTAAAATGTACAAAAAATGAAATGCATCGTCTGCAGAAAAAACTTGTGCAGTTGAAAAAATATCTCCCTACATTGCAGTTGAAAAAGATGTTATTACAAGCAGAGGTCAATAAAGCAAAAGTGGAGATTGAGCATAAAAAGCAAAGGTATAAAGAGGATCTTTTAACTTTAGAGCCTTCAATGAAACTGCTTTCAGATCCATCTACTACCCTTTTAAAAGATCAACTTCTTATTGAAAAGAAGGTGGTGGTTTATGAAAATATTGCAGGTATTGAAGTCCCAAGTTTAAAATCTTTGACATTTAAGCAATCCTCTCAACCCATTCAATATAAACCTTTTTGGCATATTGATTTGACAAAGCAGGTTCAATCGGCAAAAAATAGGGCCATTGCTTTAGAAATTTCAGAAGAAAAAAAAAGAATTTTAGAGGAAGAGTTAAGGGGGGTTTCTATCCGGGTTAACCTTTTTGAAAAACGATTGATTCCAGATATAGAAAGAGAAATTGGAGTTATAAAAATATTTTTAGGCGATCAGGTTTTAGCGGCTGTAGCCTTATCTAAACTTGCTAAAGAAAAGATAGAAAAGAAAAAGTCCAAAGAGTCGGAGGCAAAGAGTGCAAGTTAAAGTTCATAAGTACCTTTTTGCAGGGACAAAAAATATCCAAGACCGTTTTTTTGAAAAAGCCCAAGCTCTTGGTTTTATGCAGTGTATTTCAGTCACTGGAAAAAAGCCTCATATATTTCCTGACGATGTTCTTCAAGCAAAAGAAGCTTTAAAAATTCTTTCTGTCCATCAAAAAGGGAAGCAACAGGGTGAATCTTTTCAGCCTATCATTGACATTGTTAAAGAGGTTATTTCTACAAGACAAAAGATCCACCTTAATTATGAAAAGAAAAGAGCCCTTGAAATTGAACTTTTACGTCTAAAACCTTTTGGTAGGTTCTCTTTAGAGGAAATCCATGCTTTAGAGGAAGAAACCTCCTATCATGTACAATTTTTTATGGCAAGAAGGGACAGTGAACAAAAGGCGATCCCTGAAGAGCTTATTTATATTCAATCAGATCTACAAATGGACTACTTTTTAGCCATTGGAAAAGAGCGTTTTCAAAAAAATGGCTATAGTGAGGTTGTGATAGAGCGTTGCTATGACACTGTGTTTCTTCACCATCAAAATGTTATTACTGAGATTGAAGAATTAGAAAAAAGTGAAATTTCTTTAACTTCTTACATCCAATTAATTGAGGAGTATATTTTTTCAAGGATGAACTCGATCCACTTGCATTTTGCAAAAGAAGATGTGGAATACTTTGTTGAAGATCAACTATTTATGATAGAGGCTTGGGTTCCAGAAACTAAAGAAAAAAATGTTCAAGAACTTTTGGATGATTTATCTGTGATCGGGGAAAAAGTTGCTATAACAAAAGGGGAAGAGCCCCCTACCTATTTGGAGAATAGGGGTTTTTCAGAATTAGGAGAAGACCTTGTCTATCTTTATGACACCCCAGCAGTGGATGATAAAGACCCTTCCCCATGGGTCATTTGGTTTTTTGCCCTTTTTTTTGGGATGATTATTTCTGATGCAGGTTACGGGGCGATATTTTTAACAGCAGCATTGTGTGGATGGATGAAATATGGAAAAAGGTTAAAAGGGGTAAAAAAAAGGATGCTTACACTTTTTACCCTGATTTCTTGTTCTACAATCATTTGGGGGGTCCTTGTGGCTTCCTATTTTAGTATTAAAATGACCCCCACCCATTTTTTAAATAGAATTTCTATCCCCTATCACTTGGCGTTAGAAAAAATTCAATACCATAAGAAAGAAAATAGTAAAGAATACAAAGAGTGGGTGCAGGAGTATCCTGAAATTGAAGATGTGGTGATCCCTTCAGATATTTTGTTAAAGGGGACAAAGGTTAAAGAGAAGACAAAAGTATTTCAGTTAATGAATGAGATTTATGATGGAATTCTTTTAGAAATGTCGTTGATTGTAGGAATTTTCCACTTAACCTTTTCTTTTTTGAGAAATCTTTATAGAAATTGGGGGGGGGTTGGATGGATAGCGACGTTATTTGGGGGGTATCTTTTTTTCCCAAAAATTTTAGGGGCAAGTTCTATGGTTGTTTACACAGGGTTAATAGAGAGGGATTTATCTATCGCTTTCGGTGAAACCCTCCTTTACGGGGGCCTTGGAGTTGCTGTGATTTTATCGATGATCCAAGCAAAAAGTTTTTGGGGAATTTCATCCCTATTTAAGGCTATTGAGGTCTTTTCAGATGTCCTTTCGTACTTAAGGTTATATGCCTTAGGACTTGCAAGTGTTGTTTTAGCTGGAACCTTTAATGAAATAGGACCGGCTATAGGGGGCCCTTTTTTTGGATGGATCATTGTATTATTTGGGCATATGGTCAATATTTCCCTCGGTGTTATGGCAGGGGTGATCCACGGACTGCGTCTTAACTTTCTAGAGTGGTATCATCATAGTTATGAAGGGGGGGGAAAGAAATTTGACCCATTAAGATTATTAAGAAAGGAATAAAAAAAAGAAGGAGAAAATATGGATTTTGGAATGATTGGGCCAGCACTGGCATTAGGCTTTTCTGCTATTGGAGCGGCAATTGGTTGTGGGATGGCAGGGATTGCTTCTCATGGGGTAATGAGTAGAATTGATGAGGGGCACGCAAAACTTCTTGGACTATCTGCTGTGCCGGCATCACAGATGATTTATGGCTTTGTGTTGATGTTGTTGCTCTCTCAAAGTGTTAAAGCAGGGGGGGTGTCACAAGCATCAGCAATAGGTATTGGAGGGGGGTCTGGGGCAGCTATTATGGTTGCAGCTATTTATCAAGGAAAGGCCTGTGTTTCAGCAATCCTTGCTGTAGCAAAAAAGCCCGCTCTTTTTGGTAAAACATTTGTTGCAATTGGAATTATTGAATCTTTTGCCCTATTTGCCTTTGTCTTTGCTTTGCTTTTACTTTAATAGCACCAAAGGGATGAGTAGGTCTTTATTTAGGATAAATTTCTTTTAGTTTTTGTATAAGATTTTCAAATTTTTTATCAAAATCTTTGTCAAAATTATTTTTATCGAGACTTAATTCTGTCTTTGTTTTTAAAAAGGAACAAAGACGAATCCATTGGAAGTAAATAATAGCATGTGCGTGTTTTACACAATACTGAGTTTTCTTACTAAAGGCTTCTTCTGGAAAAAGAAAATTACCTATCTCCTCAGGAAAAGCATTTTTTAGTTCGAGATATTTCCAACCAAAAGGTTCTGCTTCAGCCTTTAGTTTGTTATTAAGTCCAAATAACAAGGAATCTAGGATTTTGATAATATCATAGTCATTTTCTAAAGTTTGAAGGAGATCTTTTATTTTGAGGAAAGTGTTTAGCTGAGTTTCTAGTTTTGTTTTAATGTCTTCAGCAGAATGATTAATTAAAAATTCAATCAATTCTTGATATTCTTCTGAAGATTTCCAAAAATGGCTAGACTGTCCTTTTAATGTGGTTTGACAGGGGAGATTTGATAACCATTCTGCAATAGTTGTAGTTAAAAAGATATCTCGATTTACATCGGATATAAAACTCAAGGAAGGGGAATCTTTACACTCATCAAAAGTAGTTTCATCAATAGGGTCTTGATAATTAATGAAAGAAGAGGGGTCTGGCAGTGTTGGGGATAATGAAAAAACAGTTACAGGTATCTTTTTACTCTTATAATCGATAGTCATAGTCTGAATTTTTTTTAGAACACCCTCAAGCAAAGGAGAAGGAGTGTCAGGAGTTGTTTCTAAAGGAGTTGTATTTACAGGAGGTTTATCAATTTTAGCATCTTCAGGCTCGGGTTGATCAGTTGTAGGAAGGAATAACTCTTTTGAAGAGCGGATGGCAGCTTTTGCAATTAAAAATCCTAGGGGGATAATGAGAGTAAGATAAGAGATGATTTTAATAAGATTTAGTCCCCATGTCTTAGCTTTATCACGACCTGTTTTATCTGGCGGCGGGTCAATCAAAGTAACATAAGCTCTTGTGTCATCTACTTGTGCAATTTTTCCCCCTAAATAGAAATAGTTATCAACAGCAGATTCTGCAGCTTCCTTTGGTGATGGTTTATCGTAAACAAGGGGAATAAAAAAAGAGTCTTTATTGATCATCGTACCTTTATCATTCTCACATTGTTTTTAAATATTCAAGTAATTTTCTAGTTTGAATTTTAAGAAAAGCTTCGTTGAGATTAGCATTGGTAGTTAAAAAGCTCTTAAGTCGCATCAGTTGTTGTAAAGGGTGACCTTTTGGAAAAAGAAAGGCTCTTTCGTCTTCTCCGAAAGCATTTTTTATTTCATTGAGAATTTCGGTCTTATTGTCTCTAATTAACTCTTTTAAAATTTGAGTGAAATTATAATCGGATTCTAACTGCTGAACCACTGAAATAGAGTTGTTAAAGGCTTCTAATTGGGTTTCCAATTTTGATTTTACCTCATCTGTTGAATTTTCAATTAGTCTATTAATTAAAGATCTATACTCCTCTTTTGAATTCCATAAAGGCTGAAAGTCTTGATATTTTACTTTTATAGGAGTGTCTGCTAACCATTCTGCGATTTTCTGTATTTCCACAGACTCTTTTTCACCATCCTGGTTAAGCAATTTCATTGTTGTAGAATTCGAAGAGGGAGAGTTGTTGACGATGTTTTGAGGGGTTGAAAGCTCATGTTTTTTAGAGGTTGAATAGTCAAGATCTACCCGATAATGTTTAGGGAAGCGTATAATTACCTTTGCAATTAAAAAAGCAAGGGGAGTAATTACAGTAAGGTAGGAAAAAACTTTAAGTATATTTAGTCCAGTTGTTTTTGATTTTTCAGTGTGTGTTGGATTGTTTAAAAAAACCACCTCTTCCCTGTTTTTAGTTTTTTCTACAGTGGCAATTTTTCCCCCTAAATAGAAATAGCTATCAATAACAGATTCAGCACGTTGACTTCGTGTTGGGTCCTGATGATAAACGGGTGTAAAAAAATTGAGTTTATTTACCATAACCACCTCTTTAATTGGAATTCACCCTTTGGCTCTTTTTTTGACAACACCTTTTTTTATAATAAATCGGTAGGATTTTCCCTTTACCAGAAATGACCCTTTAATTATGGTGCAGTTTTAAGGGGTCACCGATGTTTAGAGAAGAAAGGGATACTATAGGGAAGGTTTTAGTCCCTGAAAAAATGTTTTATGGGGCTCAAACAGCCCGCTCTATTGAAAATTTTAAGGTCGGGGGGCAAAAAATGCCTGAGGAGGTGATTGTGTCCCTTGCCCTGATAAAAAAAATCTCTGCAATAGTAAACACAGAATTAAAACTTCTTCCAAAGGAAAAGTCCTTATTGATTCAAGATGCTGCCGATGAAGTGATTGCAGGAAAATATAAAGATCATTTTCCTTTGGTTGTCTGGCAAACTGGCTCAGGAACACAGACCAATATGAATGTCAATGAGGTTATTGCAAATGTGGCAAATCTAAAACATGGAGGAAAGTTAGGGGAATACTCCTTTATTCACCCAAATGATGATGTCAATAAAAGCCAATCTTCAAACGATGTGATCCCCTCAGCATGTGTGATTGCATCTGTTACCCTTGTTTATGATAAATTACTCCCCTCTTTAGAATCCTTTTTAAAAGAATTACTGATTAAAGTTGAACAGTTTAAGGATATTGTAAAATGTGGGCGGACCCATTTGATGGATGCAACCCCCCTTACCCTTGGACAAGAATTTTCTGGGTTTGCTATGCAAATTCAGAATGGAATTGAGAGGGTTAAAGAGGCTGCAGAAGGGGCTTCATTTTTAGCCCTTGGAGGAACAGCTGTTGGAACAGGGTTAAATACCCATCCAAAATATGCCGATAAAGTGGCAAAAAAACTATCCAAGGCCCTTGGGAGGAAGTTTTTATCGGCGCCGAATAAATTTGAAGCCCTTGGATCTATGGATGGATTAGTTCATCTTTCTAGTGCTTTAAGGACTCTAGCTGTTTCCTATATGAAAATTGGTAATGACATCCGCCTTTTAGCCTCAGGGCCAAGATGTGGGATTGGTGAGCTTATCCTTCCAGAAAACGAACCTGGTTCTTCTATTATGCCTGGAAAGGTAAACCCCACACAATGTGAGATGCTTACACAAGTTGCCTGTCAAGTGATGGGCAATGATGCCGCTATTGGAATTGCTGGAAGTATGGGTCATCTTCAGTTAAATGTTTTTCGCCCAGTGGTTGTCTATAACCTCCTTGAAGCGATACATTTACTCTCTGATGGTGCGATGAATTTTGTCGATAAGTGTTTAAAAGGGATTGAGGCAAATCAAGCCATGATTGAAAAGCATCTTAAGTATTCTTTAATGCTTGTGACTGCTTTAAACCCTCATATTGGCTATAATAATGCAGCATCTATCGCAAAAAAAGCCCATAAAGAGGGAATCACTCTCAAAGAGGCTGCTATGGTGTTAGATCTTTTGACTGAAGAAGAATTTGAAAGATGGATTAATCATAAAAAAATGACCTCTCCTTAAAAAAAGCTTTCTTTTTAATAAGAAAAAAGTTTTTTTAAAAATAAAGGACGGTTTTTATGAACCCCCTGCAACCGCATAACCGTGATAGTATTGAAGAAATTAAAGATCAACGTGAAAGACCCATCTCTCAAATGGAGAGGGATGTTACCCACGTTGCACAATCAGTGGTAGGTAATAGAGGTGAAAGTGACCAAGCTCCCCTAGATTTAAAGGAAAGGGACATTACAAGAGAACTGAGTCTAAAACAGAGTCTAGACCAAACATTTGCAGAATTGAAAGCTGAATGTAATAGACCTAATAAAACAGAGGAAGAAAAGGAAAAAATAGTCAATGAAATGATTGAATTCAATGAAAATATCGTTTTTTTTCAACAATTGTACGGAAATTTGGAAAAAGAAGATGCGGAAGAAGTAAAGGGTATAGCTAAAATTTTTTTAGTTATAAAAAAATTTTTTAGTAACATTTTTGGGATAAGTCCTCAACAAGTACTGGGTCAAATCCTAAAAAAAGTAGCGGCTGAACTTGCAAAAATGACCGATCCACCCCCTAGTTCTAAAAAAGTTATTGGAGGCCCTGGACTTCCAAATATGACAAAGGGACTGGTCAATGTGTGCTACATGAATTCAGCGATCCAAATCATAAAAAACATTCCTGGTCTAACAGAATTGGTTAAAAACGCTGTTCCAAAAGAAGAAGCAACACCTTTAAAGAAAAGTCTTGTAGACCTTTTAAACACAATGGATAATCCGTCTTCAAGTAAAAAGGCTATAGTTGATAAATCAGAAGCCTTTTGGAATCAATTGCAAGGCTTATTGAAAAATAGCGAAAAAAAGTGTGGACTTACCCCTGGAAAGGGTAAAACAAATGATTCTTCTGAATTTATGACATTTCTTGCGGAAACGTTAAATATTGCTCCTTTAGAAAACATCCTTTCTAACTCATTCTATCTTCTTAGCAAAGAATTTTCGAGCAGCCTAGAAGGTGGGAATGAGGAGTTTTTTATTGGATCAATAGAAGGAAAAAACCCTGAAATATCCGATACCCTCTCTATCAGAGGAAATGATTTTGTTTTGAAAGGGGTTATTAAATATTTTTGGCCTGGCCATTATACAAGTATGGTAAAGGTTAAAGATCAAGGCAAAGACCAGTGGATCAATTACAATGACATGAATAAAAGATTGCTTGGTCCAAAAGGGGGTTTTGGAAACGCTTCTGTCCTAATTTATGAAAAAGTACAATCAAAAGGAAATGATTCTAAAAAAGAAGATTCAAAAACGATAGAATCCAAGCTTTCTGAAGGGGGTGAAATTTCTTTAGATCAAACAGTGAACAACCCAACTAAAACTAATGAGCCTATTGGAGTGAGCTCTTGGGCTAATGAATTATTAGATCATGAGGAGTTTGTAATTAAAGGACTTGCAAGTGGTGATTTTGATTATTCTTCTATATCTAATAGATTAAAAAAATCAAAAGAAATTGCTCTTGCTTTTGTAAAGAGTAATGGATTGAATCTTCCAAAGCTAAGCAAAGAGATGCAAGAGGACGTTGAGATTGCAAGAGCTGCTGTAGCTCAAAATTATGCATCTCTTAGATATGTAAAAGATCAAGCTTTAAAGAATTTTTTGAAGGGTGAATTTGATGTAAGCATTCAAAGATTAGCAGCAGTGACTGACCTTCAAAATAATAAAGAGTACCTTCTTAAAGTTATTGAAAAAGATCCGGAAGGGCTTGAATATGCTAGTGAAGAATTGAAAAAAGATCCGGAAATTATTCAAAAAATTATTCAAATGGCAATGAAGCAAAAAAAATGAGGGCGTCAGGAACGAATTAAGTGCTATAAAATGTTTTTGTCTTAGTTTAGGTATTTATATGAACACCTAACTTCATAAGAAAAAATCTTCCTACAATCAGAGGGTGAAGAAGCAACATTTTGACGATATAAAATAAGGTGATGGAGGTGATATGTTTTTCAAAATAGGGTTTATTTTCAAAAGTATCTTTAATCCAATCACGATAAAATGGAACAATGTCATAAGGTAGATCTTGTGGGGAAAATAAGGCTACCTCTTTACTCTCGGTTGTATCAAAAGCTGAGGGCTCTAAAGAGAGGGGAGAGAGGGCAAATAAAAAGACAGGGGTTAAAAAGGGTGAAGAGGAACTATAAAGAGCTATTTTTCTCTCTATTTTTACATCATAGCCCGTTTCTTCTTTTGTCTCTCGAACGATTGCTTCCTCGGCAGTTTCATTAGGGTCAATTTTCCCACCCGGCAAGACCCAAACAGGGATGTCGGACCGTTTAACAAGGACTATTTTATCATCAATGATAAGAGCACCCAACACAGCCGTAACGATAGTTTTTGACATCTATTGTTTCTCCTTGTACACTTCTTTTATTGATTTTTAGTATAGAGGATTTTGTGATTAGCCAAGTAAAGAAATTTTCCATAGGGATGTTAGTTGTTATTTTTAGTAGCTGTTCGACAACTTATATTGGGGTTGATAAAATCAAAACAGACAAACTCACCTATGCCAGTCGTTTTGCAAAAACCCCTGATCCTAGAACTTTAAACCCCCCTAAAGGGGAAAAGCTCTACATCAATTGGTCTTTACCCATCCAATTTGAGGCTTATAAATACCGCATGCAAGTGGAAATAATTTACAGAAACTTAACAAAAGAGACCTTAGTCTTCCCTATCAAAAGAAGAGCTGGGGCAAGGATTATTGAGCTTTTAGGTAAAGAATTCGAAGAAAAGAAGGGCTTTTTAGTGTATAAGCTTCAGATTATTTCTGTCGATGATGAGGTAATTAGTGACTACACACATAGGATGTGGGTAGATTTAATCCTCCCTTGCTCTGTTGAGTGATTTTATCGGCACCATATAAAAGGAGTTCTCGGGTTTCCTCAAAGCTTAGACAGGGGTCTGTTAAAGAAAGACCAAATAGTTTCTCTTTTTTATTAGATCCTTTGTAAATATGACTTTCTAGCATGATCCCAAAGACCTTTTCAGGGGATTGTAAAGCCCTTTCAAGGCTACAGTTGAAGGCCACTTTTTGATCATCGGGTTTACAAGGGGCATTACCATGAGAGCAATCGATGAGAAGTGGAGAAAAAAGCCCTAAACTCTTTGCGTGTTGAGAGATTTTTTCCACCTCATTTTTTGTGTAGTTGACCCCTTTATCCCCCCCTCTTAAAATGATATGGGTATCTTTATTCCCTTGTGAAAAAATTTGTCCTTGCGAAGTTAAAATGCAGTGACTTTGTTGGGCTACAAGGGATCCATGGATTGCTGAAAGAACATTTCCATCCAAGCTATTTTTAAAACCAAAGGGGATACAAGCATTGGAGGCTAAGATTCGATGTGTGGAGGATGTTGAAGTTCGAGCTCCAATACACCCCCAAGAGAGGAACTTTTCAAGATGGGGATAGATCATTGGATCGATACACTCCATTGCAAGGGGGGTGGTAAGTTTTTTAAATAGATCTTGTGTCCTTTGTATCCCTGTGAGAATATCTTCAGGTTGTGATAGATCACTTTGGTTAACAAATCCCCTCCAACCAAAGCAGGTACGAGATTTTTCGACAAAGGCTCTCATGATAAGGATCATGGTATTACCAAGCTCTTTTTGAAGCCCTTTTAGTAAATCTTCATAAAAAAGGGTTTCTTCTTCATTGTAAATGGAGCAAGGTCCTACAAAAGAAAAAAAGGTTGTTGATTTGCCCTGTAAACGCTCTTTTATGAGCTTTCTAAAAAATGGAGTATGAATAAAAAAATCCCTCTTGTAAAAAAGCTATAATACTATATACGGGGGTTATGGGTCATGAAAAAAAAGTAAAACCTTCTTTATTGACATTTCCTTCAGGGATCTACGCTTCGGGATTTTGGAGGATCCTTTTCCCCACATTTTACCTTGAACAATTAGAGAGGATCGACCTTATTACCTCATCTGTATACTTAAAAGATCCCCACATGTATGAGGGGTTAGATGTCTTGTGGATTCAAAGGGCAACAAGTTTTGAGCACCTAAAATATATAGAGTCTATAGCTCTATTAAGGGAAAAATATCGATTTGTACTCATTCATGATATCGATGATGTTCTTATCAGAGAGGATATGCCCACCTATTATGGGATTGAATCAAAACCTCATTTATATAACGGTGAGGCTTTAAAAAAAATTTTTTCACTCTGTGATGAAATCACTGTGAGTACACCCTTTTTAAAACAGTATTACCTCAACACTTTTGGACCTAATAAGATCACTGTGGTACCTAATAGAATCCCCTTTTCTTGGGCTGGGAATTTTTATAATGAAGAAATAAGGGGGAAAATCTATAAAAAACATCTGCATCGGCCTAGAATTTTATTTGCGGGATCAACCTCTCATATGAATGCTTTTGGTGCCTTAGGTAATGATGATTTTACTCACATTATAGAGGCTATTAAAACCACCCTTTTTGAGTTTAAATGGATCTTTTTAGGGGCCATTCCTTTTGAACTAAAAGAAAACCTTCTCAATAAAGATGTTGAATATTATGAAATTGAAACTATGGATGGGTATCATAAAAAATTAGCTTCTTTAGAAGTGTGTATGATGATAGCCCCCCTTGCTGACAATATCAATAATCATGGAAAAAGCAATTGCAAATTTTTAGAAGCATCAGCTCATGGAATACCCATTGCTTGTCAGGATATCACCCCATATAAAATGGCCCCCATTCGCTTCAGTTCAGGAGACCAAATGGTTTATCAAATTCGAAAAACCCTTTCAACGGAAGAAGGATATACAGAGGCTTGTCGAAGGGGGAGAAAAATGGTTGAAACCCTATGGCTTGAATTAGATCAAAATATAGCCCTCTACACAGAGCTTTTTTCAACCCCCTATCAAGATGAAAGAAGAACTATTTTAAAGGGTTTAAATGAATGAAATGTTTCCTATAAGAGTTTTGTATCACCGATCTGAAGTGCAAGCTCTTGCGGCTTGGAGATGTTTATGGCCGGCCTATCAACTCTCTTTAAGGGGGGAAGTTGTCTACTCCTCAATAAAAAAGTATTTTAATGATGCATTATCCTATATTTCCACAGATGTTGTGGTCCTTCAAAGAAGTGGGGGAAACATTTCCTTAAAATATATAGAAAAAGTTGCTGAACTTGGAAGAAAAGCAAATTTTAAACTTATTTATGATGTCGATGATATCTTGTTTTTAGAGGATGTTTCAGAGTTTCACTATTACCGAACTCAAAACAAAGAAGACTGTAAAGAGTCGATTATTGAAATCATGCATCTTTGTGATGAGATTACTGTTTCAACCCCTTTTTTAAAAAACTATTACCAAAAGGCCACTGGAATTACTGAAATTACAGTCCTTCCCAATAGAATCCCTTTTTTCTGGGCAGGAAATCTCTATAGTATAGAACTTTTACAGAGAAACTTTCTAAAGCATAGGTCTAAGCCAAGGGTGGTTTATGCTGGGTCAAGTTCTCATATCGATTGTGAAAGGATCAATGGGGATAAAGATGATTTTTATGGGGTCCTTAAAGCCATTGAAGCGACACGAAAAGAGTTTAAATGGGTTTTTATAGGAAGTTGTCCCTACTATCTATTAAAGTATGTCGAATCAAAAGAAATGGAATATTATCACTTTGTAGAATTAGGGGTGCTACCCAGAATAATAAGTTCACTTGAGCCAAATATGATGATAGCCCCTCTTGCGGATAATCCTTATAATCATGCAAAAAGCCCTATTAAATTTTTGGAAGCAGCTGCTTTAGGGATCCCTATCGCCTGTCAAGATATCACCCCCTACAAACAAACCCCTTTGCGGTTTAAAACAGGGGATGAGATGGTAGAAAAAATACGAGAAACCCTTAAAAGTGAAGAAAAATATCTAGAGGCTTCGTTAAGAGGAAGGGAGATTGTTGATCAACAGTGGCTTGAAATTGATAAAAATATTTCACAGTTTAGGGACGTTTATACCTACCCCTATGGGGATGTGCGTAGAAGTCATTTAAAAGAAACCATTTTTTAAGTAGATTTTTCATTTCTATTCCTTTATAGTTGTTCAAATATAAATAAGGAATATCCCATGTCTCTACTAAAAATACTTAACTCCATAAATGATATCGTATGGGGCCCCCCCCTTTTACTATTAATGGGATGTGTAGGGATTCTTTTGACAGTAAGGCTTCGCGGGGTTCAAATCAAACATCTTTTTTACGCCCATAAACTTGCTTTTACAAGGGAGGATAAGGGGGCAGAAGGGGATATCTCTCATTTTCAAGCGCTCATGACAGCACTTGCCGCAACAATTGGAATTGGAAGCATTACAGGGGTAGCTACCGCTATTGCGGTGGGGGGGTTAGGATCCCTATTTTGGATGTGGGTGGCAGCTTTTTTTGGAATGGCAACAAAGTATGCCGAAGGGATCCTTGCAATAAAATATCGAGAAATCGATAGCAATGGCCAAATGTGTGGAGGGCCCATGTACTACCTTGAAAAGGGGTTAAAAGCAAAATGGCTTGGGGTGATTTTTGCAATCCTAACTTCTTGCGCAGCTTTTGGTACTGGAAATATGGTGCAGTCTAATTCTGTAGCAAATGCCCTTTTTGAGACATTTTCTATCTCTCCAACTATTACAGGTCTTTTTTTAGTCTTAATATCTGCTTTTCCCCTCCTTGGAGGGATTAAAAGTATTGGGAAAGTTGTTGAGGTTTTAGTCCCTACAATGGCTCTTTTTTATTTACTTATCAGTTTAAGTGTTGTTTTAATTCACTATAAAGAGGTCCCATCGGCTTTTATGATGATTTTTAAAACCGCTTTTACCGGTCAAGCAGCAACCGGTGGTTTTGTTGGATCAACGATGATGCTTGCCATTCAATTGGGGGTTTCAAGGGGTGTGTTTTCTTCTGAAGCAGGGCTTGGAAGCTCACCTATTGCTGCAGCAGCAGCTAAAACAGACTCTCCAGGACGTCAAGCCCTTGTTTCGATGTGCTCAGTGTTTATTACAACAGGGGTTGTCTGTACCCTAACAGGGCTTGCAATAGCTACAACAGGGGTATTAGGAAAGCTCGATAGTGCAGGAAATGTATTGGATGGTTCAAATCTTGCCCTTGCAGCCTTTTCTTCAACACTCCCTTATGGTGGAATGATGGTGACACTAGCCATTATCCCCTTTGCCTATTCAACCATCCTTGGATGGGCCTACTACGGAGAAAAGACAATGGAATACCTTTTTGGAGTAAAGTCGATTTTCCCTTATAGGGTTTTTTATTTAGCGGCTGTTTTTATTGGATGTGTTTTAAACCTTCAAGTGGTGTGGGGATTTTCAAATATAATGAATGGACTTATGGCCTTTCCAAATTTGATAGGGCTCCTTTTTTTATCAGGGGTGGTATCCTATGAAACGATCCTTTTTGAAGCCCTTTTAAAGCGTGAAAAAGCCCTTAAGATAAAGCCAAAAGCTTAGATTCAATCTCTTGTTTAGATTTTTCCAAAACTTCTAATAGATTTCTTTTTTCTTCAATCAACTCTTTTGGAGCCCTTTCAACAAACTCTTTATTTGACAGCTGCTTGGAAGTGACTTCAAGATTTTTTTGTATCTCTACTAAAGATTTTGAAAGTCTAACTTTTTCCCTAGCAAGGAGCTCATGAGGGATTTTTATCCGAATTTTTCTAGATTTCATCTGAACGATCGAGACAGGAAATAAGGGTTCATCAAAAGTTTGATAAAATTCAATAGAATGAATTTTTGTAAGAGCCTGTAAAATATCTACCCGCTCTTTAAGGGGTGAATTTTTTTCCTCGATTTCAATGAAGAGTTTTTCTCCAGGAGAAATATTTGACTCCCCACGAATGTTTCTAATCACGTAAAGGGTTTGTTTAAACTCTTCCATCAGAGCAAGGGCGTTGTGGTCAAAAAATGTCCATGATGGCAATTGGGTTAGCCCACACATCGACTGATTAAAAGTGGCTTTAAGCTCTTTGGAAAGGGGATGCTCAGGAAAATAAACTTTATTGACTAATTCTTTAAGTATTGAAAAAAGCTCTTCAGTGATAAAGGGGGCTATAGGGTGAAGCAATTGGATAAAACTTGTTAAAGTGTAGAGTAAAATCCATTTTTTTGTAGAAACCTGTTCATGAGAACCGATCTTTCCATAGAGAAAGGGTTTAGAAATCTCTAAATAGTAGGCACAATAATCGTCCCAAAAAAAGGATTGCAAGGTGTTGTGAAGAAAGGAAAAATTACATTGCTCAATACAGTTATGAGCCTCTTTAATGACTGTGGATAATTTTGAAAGGATGAAGCGATCTTCAACTCCAAAATGTTCTTCAGAAAGGGTTGCTGAAAGATCTGGAAAAATATTTTGAACTACAAAAGAGGTGGCGTTCCATACTTTATTGGCAAAATTTTTCCCTTCCTCAAATTTTCTAAAATCCAAGTCTATTTGCTTTGCTGTGGTTACCGATGAGCAGAGGGCAAGACGCAGTGCATCGGTTCCAAATTCATCAATGATGTCGATAGGGTCAATGACATTACCTTTAGATTTGGACATTTTTTCCCATTTATAGGAGACATCTTTAGGGATTTTCTCTCCCTTTTCATAACCGATCCACTCCTGCTTTGAAAGGTAGGTAAGTCCCTTGTCCCCTTGTCTAAAATAGGATTTTGCAAAAATAAGACCGTGTAAAAAGACCTTTTTGAAGGGAACTTTATTTAAGGCATACTCACCCATTAAAATCATCCTTGCCACCCAAAAAAAGAGGATGTCATGACCTGTGACTAAAATCGATGTAGGGTAAAATTTTTGTATATCGGGGGTCTTTTCTGGCCACCCTAAACAAGTAAGGGGCCATAGGGCAGAGGAGAACCATGTATCTAAAACATCCTCTTCTTGAATGTACCGAGAAGGCTCTTTAATCACCTCTTCAGGGATCCCTTCACCACTATAGCAAAGGATGTTTGACTCATCCTCTTTATCATACCAAATCGGGATCCGATGTCCCCACCATAGTTGCCTAGAAATACACCAATTACGGATATTTTCAATCCAATGCCTATAGGTTTTTTCCCATTCCTTTGGAATCAATTCCACTTTTTCATCAAAAACTGCAGAGAGCAGCTTTTCTTTAAAAGGCTCCATATTTAAAAACCATTGCTTTGAAAGAAAAGGTTCAACAACAGATTTAGAGCGATACGAAAGACCTACTCTATGGGTGTGGGGCTCAATTTTGACTAATAAATGCAGCTGCCTCATTTTTTCAACCACAGCTAGACGGCAGTCGATCATCGAAAGACCTTTAAAAACCCCTCCATGTTCATTGATTGTTCCATCGCTATTCATGATATTTATCATCTCTAAGTGATGGCGCTGTCCAATTTCATAGTCATTAAAATCATGTACAGGGGTTATTTTAACAGCCCCTGTTCCAAACTCTTTATCGACATAAGAATCAGCAATGATGGGGACGAGTCGATCTGAAAGGGGGAGTTTTATTTTTTTTCCAATGAGATGGAGGTATCTTTCATCGCTTCCATTTACAGCAACAGCCGTATCCCCAAGCATGGTTTCTGGACGCGATGTTGCAATGATAATAGATTCTTCAGATTCAAAAATCGGATAAGAAAAGTACCATAGATGAGAATGGACCTCTTCATGCTCAACTTCATCATCGGCAATGGCTGTTTGAAGGTGAGTGTCCCAATTGACTAAATAAAAGCCTCTGTAGATAAGCCCCTCATCAAAAAGTTTTTTAAATACAGTTCTTACTGCCTTATTTGCTTTTTCATCGAGGGTAAAAAGTTCTTTAGACCAGTTTGCTGAACTGCCTAACCTTTTGATTTGAGATGTGATTTTTTCTTTGTGAAGATCTTTCCACTCAACGATGTGCTTGATAAATTCCTCTCTTTCAAAGTCTAAACGCCTTTTTCCTGTTTCTTTAAGGAGCTTTTTTTCTACAACAGATTGAGTGGCAATCCCTGCATGATCAGTTCCTGGAATCCAGGCCACTTCATACCCGTTCATCCGATGAAATCGAACTAGTAGATCTTGAATAGTAGTAACAAGTGCATGACCCATATGTAAAGCCCCTGTTACATTCGGTGGGGGCATGATGATACAAAATGGGGGCTTTTTAGAAAGAGGATCAAAAGTATAGTCAAAGTGATAGGTCTTTTCTGTTTCTTTGGGTTGATAAGGGTGTTTTAAAAGATCTTTTTTAGACATAAATTTAGGATCTCCAAGGAGATGATGAAAGGGTTTTGTGAATATAGTACTCAGCTTTAGCTGTTTTTCCTAGGCAAGTATAGTAAATGAAGAGGTTTTTGTAGAGGGTAATCTTTTCAAAAGGGAGAGCCTCAAGAGTAAATTCCTTATTGATGCTAATTTTTCCCTGAATAAAGAGGGGACAGAGGGCTGAAAGAGGGGGGTAAGGGGTTTTTGGACAAGAGGAAAAGTGATCTAAGGCGGCATTTTCCCCTAAAGTAAGGGCAAGAAAACAGCCATAGAGGAAAAAAAAGGGAGAGGAGGGTTGAGGGGGGGTGAAATGCTCAAAGAATTTTTTCAGGAAAGTGGTATTTTCAGTAACTACGGCAAGTTCCACTTTATAGATTTCTACAAGAGCCTTTACCTCCTTTGAAAAGGGTTTTCTCTCAAGCTCAGTGATGATGTGATGAATGGAGTAATCCTTTCGAATAATTCCTTGTTCAATTTTTAAAAATAGGGGCCAAAGATGCTTTTCTGATGTCTGAGGAGAAAGCTCTTTTAATAATTTTCCTGCTGAGTGAAATTTTTTCTCTTTTTTTCCTAAGTAAATTAACGAAAAGATGATTTGGTCTTTAAATAGAGAAAATTCTTCGTCACAAAAAAGCTCCTTAAGATAGGCGTCTCTTTCTAAGTGAAAGCTTAAGGAAATAATCATTTCTTTATAAAGGCTCGGAAGATGTTTTTTAGAGGCTTTTGAAGTTAGAAAAAATAAAGTTTCATGAGAAAGGGGAAGCCCAAGGATTAAATTATGGGTCTCTTTAAAATCAAGGAGAGAGGTTTTGTGTTGAAGAATTAAAAGAGAAAAAAGGTAGACCCCCTGCCTTCCATGGGGGTTAAAGGCACATTCATGGAGTCTAAAATGAATTTGTTTATGAATAAGATGAATCATAGGATGAGAGCTGTACCTGTGAAGAGCTAGCTCTAAACACTTCCCTTCTTCAATTAAATCTTTTTTCTCTTTGTATACAAGCGATTTTCCAAGAAGGGCAAGGGGGGCTGTAGCAATGTTTTGAAGCCCATCAAAAATCGCAATAGCCTTTTCAAAAAGTGACTGTTTTGTTAAATGCCACCGCTTTTGCTTGGCTAAATAAATGGTTGCAACCCCACTTCTAAAGAGGGCTTCATGGGCCTCTTTTTGCCCTTTAAATGCTAAAGCAATTCTTGAATACTCATCAATGGACTCTTTATAGTGTTTAGACGAAAAAAAGGAATCTGGGATAGCAAGACAACCGGCAGTTTTTTTACTTGATGTAACAAAGATATCGATGTGCTCTATGGAAAAGTCCATGTCCTCACAAGAAAACCCAACTAGGGAACCAACAATGGGGAGAAAGTCATGATAAGAAAAAATAAGCTCATCATTGATAAAGAAAGAAATGTGTTGATCTTGCCGCTCGATAGATATGTGAGAGGGAAACTCCTCTTTAATAAAAATCTCAGGTTTTTCAAAGAGAATTACTTTTGAGCGTTTTAATAAAATTCCAGGGTGATCTAATGAACCAATATGAAGGCTGTAGCCATCTTCAAGATCCTCTCTATCCTCTTTATCAGGAATATTAAAACAAAAATTCACCCCGGCAGAATGTCTTTTTAAGGAGACAAGGCAGGAAATTTTATTATTGCTTGGGACCTTTTCTTTAGCAATCAATAAGTATTTCCATGAAAGGGAGGTGTGACCAAACCCAAAGGAGGATAAGTTAGAAGAAAGGATGTTTTCTTGAATTTCCCAGTCCTCACTATCGTTAAGGTTTAGGGTCTTTTTATGAATCCATGAAGGATTTCCTATTTGATACCCTTCTATTGCCGCTAACAGATCATTGACACTTTGAAACCGCTTTTCTGGATTATCATCTAAACATTTTTTAACAATGTCACTTAACTCCTCAGAAATATTTCTAAAGGGGGCGGCACTTAAAAGATCTAAAGGCCTTTTATCCCGTTTGGATTTTTTATATTCCTCCATCGTCCTTCTGTGAAAGGGCATCCTTAAAGTGAGAAGTTGATACAAAATCACCCCCAATGAATAAATTTCTGTCGGAATGGTTGCCTTTTGACCTTTAAGTCTTTCTGGGGGTAGATAAGGGAGGGTGCCAAAAACTTTTCCAGGTCTTGTAAGGTTTTTATTGATAGAAAAGGATAAAATGGAGGGGATGGGTCCAGTTTCATCATCATCAATATGGGTGGATAAGCCCCAATCGACAATGTAAACCTGTCCATAGTTTCCAACAAGGAGATTTTCAGGTTTTAAATCCCTATGAAGATACCCTTTTGTGTGGCAGTAGGAAATTCCATGGCACACATTTTGAAAAATTCTTAATAAAGCCCCTATAGACCATGTATTGGAACCATTTTTTTCATCATGAAGACTTTCACGTAAAATCTGTTTTAACGTTTTGCCTTCAACAAAAGGCATTGTGTAGTATAACTCGTCATTTTCTTGATGAATTGCGTAGACAGGGATAATAGATGGATGAAAAAAACTGGAGGTGATCTTTACCTCTTTAGAAAAGCGGTCTTTGATAATTTGATGGTGAACTAAATCTTTACGAGCCCTTTTGATCACAATGTTTCGGTTAAGAAGGGGGTCTTTAGCTAAGTAGGTTTCTCCCATCCCCCCCTTGGCAATAAGGTGCAAAACCTCATAATTTCCAATTTTTGATGGGATTATTTCGTCATTTTTAATGATTTCTTCATGTGAACTCATAGTATTAGACTATACAATAAAGGGGATAAAAAAATGAATAAATAATCATTGTAGGGAAATATCCCCTTTTTTTATGATAGAGCGATGAAAAAGAAATCTTTACTTACTGGGGATAGACCTACAGGTCCTTTACATATTGGTCACTACGCAGGGTCATTGAAAAATCGTGTGGCTATGCAATCAAGTCATGAAACCTATATTATGGTAGCTGATGCCCAAGCTCTTACCGATAATTTTGATAATGTAGAGAAGGTAACCCAAAATGTCTATGAGGTTGTTGCTGACTATTTAGCTGTGGGGATTGATCCAGAAGAGGCAAGTATTTTTTTGCAATCGGCAATTTCTCCCTTACCAGAAATCACCCAATACCTATTAAACCTTGTTTCTATCAATAGGATAGGGCATAACCCCACAGTTAAAGCTGAGACAAAGCAAAAAGGGTATGAAGAATCAGTCCCTGCAGGGTTTTATCTTTACCCTATTTACCAAGTTGCAGATATTATTGCCTTTGATGCAGAGCTTGTCCCAGTTGGAAGGGATCAAGCCCCGATGCTTGAGCTTGCTAAAGACGTGGTGAGAAAGTTTAATGGACAGTACAAAGAAGAGATTTTTATTGAACCCTCCCCTTTATACCCAAAGTTTGAAATCAATGTCCCAGGAATAGATGGGAATAAAATGTCTAAATCTTTAGGAAATGCCATCTATTTAAAAGATTCTCGGGAAGAAATTAGAAAAAAAGTAAAAAAAAT
>JBIKLZ010000017.1:0-21376 GCA_044359535.1 Chlamydiia bacterium | reverse complement strand
TGAAAAGCGATCCCTCTCGACTAAGTATTGATAGCCCTGGAGATCCCGATCAATCAATAGCATTTTCATACTTAGATCTTTTTGATCCAGATAGTGAAGAGGTGTTAAAGTTAAAACAGCACTATAGAAAGGGGGGGCTTTCTGACAGTGCTGTTAAAGAAAGGACCTTTGAGCTTTTAGATGAAATTATTGCCCCCATTCGAGAAAGGAGGGAGTGGATTTTTAAAAACCGCACCCTTATTGAAGCTGTGATTAAAGAGGGTACAGAAAAAGCCCAAGAAAAGGCCCAGGCAACATTAAAGCGCTGTAAAAAGGCAATGGGATTAAACTACCCCTTCCTTCATTAAAAGCTTAATCCCTAAAAAATTAGACGTTTTTTAAAATCACATTTGATTTTAAAAATGATCTGTTTGTGTTATTTTTTTGATTAATGATCCTCTTCCATAGTCTCTAAGTTCTGATCCTCTTCAATCTCAACCTCTTTTGCAGCGTAAGGGTTAAAAAACTCTCTAAAAATAATCATAAGAGCAGAAATTGAAAAAACAACAGGAAGTATTGTAGACCAATCAATAACAAAACGGGAAACTAAAAAAAGCCCTCCAAAAATCGATAATGAAACAATTCCCTCATAGATCCTTCCTGATAAAAATTGTTTAGAGAAGATGGGAGCCCCTATGGTTATATAAATATAGGGCCACCAAACCCCAAAAATCCCATTTGCAAGGAGCAATACAAGGAATAAGAGGGTTGAAATGAGGGTTGATTTTCTTTTTGATAGACTTGGATGCATAATTATAAAATTAAATATATAATAAATTTTGTCTATATAAAAACGTTTGTGAGGTAAGAGCTTAAATTCAAAGATTTTAAAAAAACTATACATATTTTATTTTATCTGATCTTTTATAACTAAAAGGAGAATTTATGGATAAAAGTACAAACGAAAACCGTCTACGTTTGACAGATGTGATCGAATTTGAGAAGACCGATAAAACACATGGAGCGCATCGATTTTTTGAAACTGTAACAAATATTGGTGTTGGACGGGTTATTAAAAGGACCACTGATTCTCACCAAGGTGCTAGATTAAAGCTTGGTGAAGGGCAACACAGGCGACTGTGGGGGGTGGTAGGTCATGCAGCGTTATTAGTTGCACTTTTTCCCCTTTCACTCATCGCTTTTGGAGTTCGGGCTGGATTGAGAAGCGAATTTTCATCATGTTCTATTCAAGAAAGTCCCTCTCGAGTTGTTTCTCAAACAAATAAAGTGGCGACAAGTCTTATTCATCAAAGTCGACTTATTAAAGGGGATGAGAAAAATCAAAAAACCGATGGTCCAGAGGGAGACAACCGAGCAGAAGAAAGGATTTCTAAAGAGGTTAATAAGCTTGATCTTTCTGCTGTGACAGAGAAACTCAGAGCCGCACTGAAACTGCAGAATCTAACAGCTGAGAATCAAGAAAAGGATCCAAATGGAGTAAAAGAGTTACTTAAGAAAAATCCAATGGGACTTTATAGTGCAAGTGGAAGTTTTAAAAATAATAGAGAACTTGTTCTTGAATTGGTAAAGATTGATGGAAATTGCTTACAATATGCGTCAAAGGAATTAAAAGATGATGAAGAGATTGTAAGGGCAGCGATGAAAAATTACCAAGACGCAATTAAAGATGCATCCTCAAGAGTTCAAGATATAATATGGAAGTCAAGAGCTACAGAAAATCAATTAGAAGAAAAAGACATAGAAACAATGACAATGCCATCACTACTGCAAGAAATAACAGATGCAATTCCACCCATGAGCAAAGAGGAGGCGATGCAAACAATACTGACAGCAACTCCTCAACAAAAAAACGATAAAACATTTGTTGAGCCTTTTCTTACACTATGTCCAGCTGCTCTTGAGCATGTAAGTGTACAAATTAAAAGAGATGAAGAACTGGTTCTTAAATTGGTAGAGATGGATGGAAGTGTCTTAGCTTATGCAGGTAATGTGTTAAAAAATAAAAAAAGTGTCGTTCTTCCTGCTGTAAAAAATGACGGTCTTGCCCTTGAATATGCAAGTCCTTTAATGAAAAAGAATAAAGAAGTGGCTCGGGCTGCTCTTAAGCAAAACCCTAAGGCTCTTGATTTTGTGGATCAGAATTTAAAAAACGACCCTGAATTTATGAAAAGTATTAAAGGAAATGGCAACTAAAAAATAAACCTGTTTTTAGTCTGTTCTATAGTAAGTAAAATTTCTTCTTTATTTTAATTGTTTAAATTGTTTATTATCATGAGTTTAGAAATAGAAGTCCTGAAAAAAGTTGAAAAATAAAGAAAAAACCTCTATAATAAATGTATAGATAAAAAAATAGAGGTTAATAATGAGAGATCTTAATATAGTCGATCGCGTGCTTTGTGATCCGTCCACAAATCCAGATTTTGATAAAATTGAAGCAATCCTTAACGTTGGTTTTGGAAGACGGGTCACATACAACGGTAAAGCTGACGATCAGGGTGATTTAGTATTAAAGCAAAAAGGACCAAGTGAGTGGATTGATAAGATCGCTCCGGTTTGGAAAGTGGTGTTAAGAGCTCTTCAATTTCTAGGGTTAATTGTATTTTTTCCACTCAGCCTTCCAATTCTTGCTGCAAGGGAAATATTAAGAAATAAGCACGGTTTATATGATGCAAAGATTGAGACACTCGCCACTACATTACAACGGCCCTTAGATAGCGCTTCTAAATCTCAAGGATCGATCTGCAGCGTGGATAGCTGCTTATCAAATGATTTTAATGAAACATCAGTAGAAGGGGAGGAAGAAGCAGACATCGAGACAGTCGCCACTACATTACCAGAGGACTTAAGTAGCGCTCCCGGATCTCAAAGCTCGATCGGCGTGGATAGCTCATCATCAAACGCTTTAAAAGAACGATCAGTAGAAGGGGTGGAAGAACCACATTCTAGTACCTTGTCTCCATATTGGAAAGAAGCTAAAAGCCTTATCATACAGTCTACAAGTGAAGTGATCGATCCGTGGGCACCACTCTGCAATAAGGGAAAACTTGAAGAAGCAATGAGACTTATGCAAAGAACTGTGACAGCGAATGTTTATCATGAAATTACTCCAGGTTTATTTTTAGGTGGAAGTTATCCTCCGAAAGGGATCGAATATCTTTATGATAAAAAACAAATGGAGGGTGAGCTATTGGCAGTGGGGCTTACAAATGAAAAACCTCAACAAACTAATCATCAACTAATTCAATATGAGATTGGTTTTGAGAGTTTTGATACGGAACAAGGTAAAAAAGGCTTTTCAGCATTTTTTAATGATGCTGCTGCTCAGATTGATCAAAAACTAAGTAAGGGTGAGAATGTGTTAGTTTATTGTCAACAAGGAAAAGATAGAAGTGCAGCCTTTTTAGCTCACTATCTTCTTAAAAAAACAGGATTAGATCCTAACACATATCGAGAGCATGTCTATAATTTCATAAGAGAAATTAGAGTGCTAGCTCAAGATGACGCTGGAATGCCAAAAACCTATTTTGGATTGATGCAAGAGGCACTGTACCCTAAGGTTGCTACTGAAGGGGGGGGTGGGGGAAGTAAAGAAAGTTAAACATCTTCCTCTGTGTCGGAGCCTGCTTCAAAAAATACTTGAGGGACAAACTCAAGCTTCATAATCTTTGTCTCCGGGAAAAAATGAGAAAGAACCCTTGCTGTGGATGTATTGGATTCAGCCATTTCTTTTGCAGAAAGGAGGCAAATACCTACCCCAAGGCCCTTTCCATATCCAAAACACTCGATCCTTTCATCGATGCTTTTAATAGTGAAATCATTGCTTTGCACCCTATTTTCCCCAATTAACTTTTGGAAATCTATAAAACTTAATTCTGAAAATGTGAGGTTTGGACCTTTAAATGTGATTGCATAGACTTTATCTGTTACACCCTCTTTAGAAAGTTCAATAGACTCAATAGTTTCAAGACCTAAAGCTTTTGCTAAAACCCTTTTGGAAATAGAGCATTTCCACTTGCTTTGGTTGCGCATTTTTTGGGCAAAAGGGACAAACACTCCAGGGGGGGAGTTTACCTCTTTGCAAAAAATGGTTTTATAGGAGGCTGTTTTTCCCCCACAATTTTCTGACCAGTCTGTCGGAAAGGGGCGGTTTTTATAGATCATGATTAAATTCTTTGTCGCTTTTACCGCTGCTTCAGCTGTGCTGTGAATCATTTGCTGAGATGAGCCGCTAAATTTATGATCGGTTGCTTGAAGATCCCAGTAGGGGTTATTTGAAGTTGCAATCTTATGGTAAAGGTCGGTCCTTATTGCAATAGCAAGAGCCTCTAGCGTTGTTTGGTGAAGGTTTCGGTAGCCAAAACGCCCTGAAAGGATCGATTTTACATAGTCGTCAACCTTTGTTTCGATCACAAGGTATATTTTTCCGGAAATGTCATAACCGGTAACCTTTCCTCTATATTGTATCCCGTCGATGAGGATCGATGTTTTTTTGTCTTTCGGGGTGATTTCAAGCTGATGGATCCCTTTGAACAATTGGCCCCAAACAAGCCCTTGTTGTGTGGCACTTAAATAAAAGCGCTTTTTGAAATAAGAGGAGGTAAGCTGTTTTAAGGTGCTTGGATCTTTAACTAAAAAGCCCCCCTTTATTTCTATTAAAGATCCATTTAAATCTTCATGGGTAAGAACTTTTATAATGGTTTCTCTCCCTATCACACTGTCTTCTATTCTTGGATTGCCGTGGGTGGCAAAAAGAGCTATGGGGAAGAAAAAAATTATAAATAGGTTTTTCATAATCGTTCCTTCAGAGGTTTTTTTTCTAAGTGAAGGTAGGCAAGTTCTGTGGCAACACGTCCTTGAGAGGTTCTTTTTAAATAGCCTTCCATCACCAAATAGGGTTCGTGAACTTCTTCAATCGTTTCTGGGTCCTCTCCCATTGCTAGGGCAATTGATTTAATCCCCACAGGCCCTCCATCATGATGATCAATAATCCATGAAAGAATGTTTAGATCCATTTCATCCAAACCTTTTCTATCGATAGAAAGCATTTCTAGGGCATGTATCGTTTCTTTTTTTGTAATAAGGTGTTGATTGTGGGCGTTGCAGTCCCGCACCCATCGAAGGAGGTTATTTAAAATTCGGGGGGTCCCTCGGGATCTTTGCGCAATTTCTAACACCCCCTCTTTATCGACGTTCATCTTATAGAGATCGACATTTCTTTCAACAATTCTTACAAGGGATGGAACATCATAAAAATTAAGGCGAACATTAAAAGGAAAGCGGGTACGAAGGGGCGCTGACAAAAGCCCTGTCTTTGTTGTAGCTCCTACAAGAGTAAAAGGTTTTATCGATATGGAGACAGTTCTTGCTGACGGTCCTGAGTCAATCAAAATATCGAGTTTAAAATCCTCCATCGCTTGGTATAGGTACTCCTCAACATTTTTTGGCATTCTATGAATCTCATCGATAAATAAAATATCCCCTTCACAAAGGGTTGTGAGAATTCCAGCAAGATCCCCCGCCTTTTCAATCGCAGGTCCTGATGTTTGGATGATTGAGGTGTTCATCTCTTTTGATAGAATTAAAGATAGGGTTGTTTTTCCAAGACCTGGAGGTCCATGAAAAAGGATGTGGGGGAGCGGTTCATTTCTCACCTTTGCTGCAGAAATAAGGATCTGTAAACGTTCAACAATACAGTTATGCCCAATAAATTCTGATAAAAATGAGGGACGAATCTTTTTTTCTAGCCCTTCTTCATCCGATAGTTTTGTTTCCATACCCTTAAGAGTAGTAAAAAAATGGTTTAATTGCTAGATATAATCGAATCGGTTATGCTATTATCAAAGAATAAAATTGGAGGCCTTAATATGTCAATTCAACCTGATCGCTGGATAAAGAAAAAAGCTCTTGATGATAAGATGATTTCCCCTTTTATTGACCACCTTGTTCGGGAGCATGATGGAGAAAAAGTCATTAGCTACGGCCTTTCTAGTTATGGATATGATCTTCGTGTTTCAAATAAGTTCAAAGTCTTTACAAACATCCACAACGCAGTGATCGATCCAAAAGGCTTTTCTGATGATGAGTTTGTCGAGGTAGAAAGTGATGTCTGTATTGTCCCTCCAAACTCTTTTGCTCTAGCAGTAAGTGTTGAATACTTTAAAATCCCTCGAGATGTCCTTACTATTTGTATTGGAAAATCTACCTATGCACGCTGTGGTATCATTGTAAATGTCACCCCTTTTGAACCAGAATGGGAAGGGCAGGTGACCCTTGAAATTTCTAACACCACCCCGCTACCTGCAAAAATTTATGCAGGGGAGGGGCTAGCTCAAGTCCTTTTTTTAAAGGCAGATCAAGTCTGTGATGTAAGTTACGCCGATAGGGGGGGTAAATATATGAATCAAACAGGAATTACAGTCCCTCGAATGTAATTTTTAAGCCTTATGCAAGGAGCCATTCAGCTTCTAAAAAGACAAGGTCGATAGCATTAAGTTGGACCGAAATTTCATCACCAATTTTAAAGGAAAAGCCTTTGTTTCGCCCTTTAAGTTGAAGACGCTTGTCATCAAAGATATAGTAATCATCATTTAAATCCCGCATTGAAAGAAAGCCTTCAATCCCCAGTAAGCAAAGATCAAAGGTAAGCCCTTTTAAAGATACATGTGTGATCACCGCTTTATAAAGGCGATCGATATCTTTTTCAAAATAACTATCTAACAAGCGAAATTTTTTCAATTTTACAACAGAGGTCTCTGCAACAAAACTTTTTCGTTCATTTTCAGAACACTTTTCAGCTACAGCCTTGAGCTCCTTTTTATCGTGCTTTCCTTCGAAAAGGATTCTATGGACCACAAGATCTGAATAGCGACGAATAGGGCTTGTAAAGTGAGAGTAATTTTCTAATCCAAGTCCGTAATGCCCAATATTATCAGGGGAATAGAGGGCAAGTTTTTGACTACGAATATATTTTACCGCAATCTGCTCAATGTGGGGGGAAGTTTTTGCCTGTTCAAATAAAGCTGCAATGTCATGAGAGGTTGGCGATGGGGGGAGGGTATAACCTAAAAGACGAACATAGGTGAAAAAATTATCAAAATTTGTCGAATCAGGTTGATCATGAACACGATATAACCCCCCTTCATTTCTTTCTTCTAAAATCTGTGCCACCACTTCATTGGCTTTGAGCATACACTCTTCAATCATCTGATGGGTGATATCATAAAGGTGGGTTTGAATATGGGTTGGGGACTCTGTATCATCACAAATGACCTGAACATCAGGAAGGGATAACTCTACTGAACCCCTTTCCTTACGCTGCTTTTTAAAAAGGTGACATAGCTTCTGCATATCCTCTAAAAGCTGTCTATGGGGGCTGTACTTTTTTGTAGATAGAATTTCATAAGCTTGATCATAAGTGAAACGTTTATTACTGTTGATTACAGTTTTTGTCACCTCTTGATCTAAAACTACCCCTTCTGGGGAAATTTCAAGTAAAACAGAAACGGTAAGTCGATCCTCTCCCTCAACAAGGCTGCATAGATTATTGGAAAGAGCCTCTGGGAGCATCGGGACAACTTTTGTTGGGAAATAGGTGGAGTTTGCTCTTAAAAAGGCCTCTTTATCAATTGCCCCCCCTTTTTTTACAAAGTGAGAGACATCGGCTATATGGACCCCAAGTAGGTAGTTTCCTTTCTCATCGCGCGATAAAGTGATCGCATCATCAAAATCCTTTGCCGTTGTTGGGTCAATAGTTATTGTCTCTACTTCACGTAAATCTACCCTTCCAAGGAGATCTTTTTCCGATATACTAAGGTGCTGAGCTTCTTTTAAAACATCTTCTGGAAAGATATTTCGAATCTGATGTTCTAGTATCGCTGCTTCCACATCAATGGATGGATTGGAAATATTTCCTAAAAATGTAATAAACTCGGCAGTAAGAAGGTCGTTGTCGTAATCACTGATTTTTACAATAAGACGATCCCCAATAGAAAACTTCTTCCCATTTTTAGAAAGAACTATTTCTTTACTCTCTCCAATAAGGGGAGAATAAAGGATGAAATTTTTCCCTTCGTCATCAATAACAGTGGCTACAAACTCATCTCTTGAGCGTTTAACAACTTCATCAATCACCCCTTCATAACCTCGTGATGACTTTGTCATCACTTTGACAATAACAGTGTCCCCTGAAATAGCGTTTTTATTCATTCGTGGGGGGATAAAGACCTCAGGATGATCTCCATCTTCAGGTTGAACAAAACCAAAACCCTTAATGTGTAAAAAAAATTTTCCTTGGATGTATTTTTCGTTTTCTAACTTCATATCCGCACTATACACTAAAGCCGATTTATTAGGACATGAGTATATCTACTTCTTTGATACCTTATAATGAGAGATTTTTGTCAGGTACATTTCTTCTCAAGCTGTTTTTGTGGCATATCACAGTGTTTACAAGGAGCATTGCAATTGTCATTGGCCCTACTCCACCTGGAACGGGGGTGATTTTAGAGCACATCTGTTTTACATTATCATAATCGACATCTCCCACAAGTCTTCCATTTATGCGATTGATCCCCACATCGATAACAACAGCCCCCGGTTTAATCATTTCTTTCTTTATAAACAGGGGGGAACCAATCGCAGCTATGACAATATCTCCATTTTTTAAGTGTTCTTCTAAAAGTGAGCTTTTACTATGAAGTAAAGTTACAGTACCATCAACTCCTTTTTGAGATAGCAGGTGTGCCAAAGGTCTTCCCACAATCATACTTCTCCCAAGGATGACAATATTTTTCCCTTGTGTTTCAATATGTTCCATTTCAAGGATTTTACAAATCCCTTGGGGGGTGCAAGGCAAAAGGGCATCTTTTTCTCCTAGCATCATCTTTCCAATATTCAATGGGTGAAACCCATCGACATCTTTATTTGGATCAATGGATAAAATAATGTGATTGCTATTGATATGAGGGGGCAGTGGCATTTGAACAAGAATGGCATCAATGTTTGGATCTTTGTTAGCCTTTTCAATAAGAAAAATCAATTCCTTTTCAGAAATCTCTTTTTTTAGAATGTGTTTTATAGATTGAATGCCACATTCATTACACCCTTGCTCTTTCATCCCCACATAGACTTTTGACGGGGCGTGATCCTCCATTAAGAAAAAGGCAAGGGTTGGGGTATATCGATTAAGGGTGATTTCCTCTTTTAACGATCTTTTTATTTGATGTGCTAACGCTCTTCCGTCGATATCCATTTTAAAAACTCATCTACAATATGTTTATTGGCTACTAGTATGTCAGATTTTTTATTGGTGTCAAGGATCTTAGAGTGATGAGAAAAAATTTCAGCACCGGCTTCTTCAGCAATTAGGGATGCAGCAGCAAAATCCCAAGGGTTGAGGAGGGGATCAAAATAGCCATCAATTGCCCCCTTTGCAACATAGCAAATATCGATCACTGTTGAGCCAGATCTTCGAATCACAGCCGAAAGAGGTTTTCCTAAAAGGATTCCCGGCGGGATTGAAAGGACACTTGTTTTGAAATTTTGAGGCGATTTTATTGTCAGCTTCCCCCCATTTAAAAAAGCCCCACCCCCTTTATAGGCTGTAAAAAGTTCTTTACTGATAGGGTTATAACAAACCCCTAAATAGGATTTATTATGATGGACAAGGGCAATACTTACTGCAAATGAGGGGATGCTCCTGGAAAAATTTAAAGTGCCGTCAATTGGATCGACCACCCAAAAAGGGGTGTTCGCTTCATAGTTTCTGTACCCATTTTCCTCACCTAAAAATCCAAATGAGGGATAAAGTTTGGATAATTTTGTATAAATATACTCCTCACTTTCTTTGTCATACTGTGTCACAAGGTCATGAGGGGAGGTTTTTTCAGTGGTGAGAATCATTTGATTAAAGGTTTGTGCAAGAATGTGACCTACTTCAATAGCTACAGAGGAAACGGTTGTTAAAATATGTTCTAGCTCTTGCTTGCTTAAAGTCATTTTGATCCCTTTTCTTGAAGGAATGAAATTTTACTAAAAACCCTCTTTAGACCCAATAGTAGGTTCTTTTGAGTTTTTGAAAGGATCCATTGAGTTAGGGCAATTGGGGTAAAAAACAATGCAAGATGATAAAAACTATCGATAAGGGAAAAAAAGAGAAGGTCAAAAATGAGGGGTATCAAAGCGGGGGTAAATCTTGGTTCAATAATAACATGTAATAAAGAGAAAACAAGGGTATAAACAAAGGAGTAGAGGGCTGTGTAAATGATAAAAACAAGGGGCTGCTTTTCTGAAAAATAGATCCTAAATCTATAAATAATAAGAGTTACAATAATAAGTAGGAGGGGATAAAAGCCAAGAGGGGTGCTTGCAGATCTTAAATCAAAAAACAGTCCAATAAAAAAAGAGGTCCAAAGGGAAAAAAAAAGGGATTTTCTAGAAAAAGAGAGGGAAAACACGGGAGCAAAACAAAGAACAGGGAGTGTAAAAGGGAGGATTGGAAGGGTAAGGTGATAAAAAAAGGCAAGAGCAAAATATAAAGCAAGGGGAGGGTGGATCATAAGTTACCTTTTGTATGGTTTTTTTTGTGGCTATAGTTGCTCAAAATGTCCATCATTTAATGAATAATTTCGATCACATCTTTGAGCAAAACTTCTATCATGAGTGACAACAATTAGAGATTTATTAAGATCTCGGCACGTTTCTAACAAAAGGTCTTGAACTAACAAAGCAGCCTCATAATCAAGATTGCCAGTGGGTTCATCAGCAAGGATGATTTCTGGATCATTCATAAAAGCGCGAGCAATAGAAACTCTAGCCTTTTCCCCTCCTGACAATAGTTTTGTCGTAAAATCTTTTCTATGTAGAAGGTTCATCCCTTCAAGTAGGGAGAGTGCTAAAGAATAGGAATCACTTTTTCTTGATATCCTTTTTCTCCCAATTTGTGCTTTAATCAATAAATTTTCCATGACAGTGTACTCATCTAATAGGTGGTGATTTTGATAGATAAAACCGATATGAGTATTGCGGGTTTTTGAATAAGCCCTCTTCAAAAGGGGCTTTCCAAATAAAAATAAAGAGCCACTGTCGGCCTTATCTAAAGTTCCCAAAATGGATAAAAGGGTGCTTTTTCCAGAACCAGAGGGGCCAGTAATGGAAACTGATTCCCCCCGCTTAACATATAAAGAGACCTTTTCTAATAACTGTACCTTTTCTGGGTATAAAAAAGCCTTATCTATATTTTTTGCTTCAAAAATCACTTCTGCTTCATTGCTCATTCAGACCTCAAAATTTGTGAAGGACGAAGTTTACATGCTTTTATAGCTGGAATCAAACCTGCCCCTAAAGATAAAAGAGGGGTGGCTATTAAAATAAAGGTAAAAGCCAACACGCTAAATTCATTAGGGAGTTTTGAACCATAAAAAGCTGCGTTAAAAGCATCCCTTCCCTCAATCCTATTTAAAACCCAGACCAACGAATCGATGTTTTTTAAGGTGATATAGGCTAAAAAACTTCCAATTAAAGTACTTATACCTCCTAAAAAGACCCCTGCAAAGGCAAAGATGGAAGATATTTGAAGTTTTGAGGCTCCTAAAGATAAAAAGATCCCAATTTCAGCTTTTTTGTCATGGACAAGGAGTAACAATAAGGTAATAATATTGCATATTGCAACAAGTAAAATAATTACCCCCACTAACATGAATAGATCTCTGTCGCTTTGAAATTGACCAATTAAATCTTTTGCAAAATCATACTCATAAAAGGGTGTTACTGCAAAATAAGGCTCTATACCTCGAGCAACAAAATCGTTTCTTAAGAAAGCTGTCACCTCTGAGGCTTTTAATGAGTCATCAAACCAGACTTGAAAGCCATTAGCTTGTAAAGGATCGATCACTAAACTTTCCTCTTTTGAAGAGATGCTATTTACAATCTCTCTTGAGGTAAGAATGTATCTAACCCCTGTATTAATGACACCTGGATCGTAAAAGCCGACGGTCATAATTTTTTTTCTTTGTTCAGAAACCATCAATGGAGAGGTTTTTCCAAACGAAAAGAATCCATCATCCCCAATAAAGCACCCTTGTTCCTTAAAATGAATGGGTAAAAGGACCCCATCTTGATTTAATACAAGTTGATTATCGACAAAGTAGGCCCATGGTGGGGGATTTTTTGGTGGGTGAGAAAATTCTCTTTCAATTTCAACCTTTTCTATTGTGATTTGATTCCAAGGGACAACGGTTGTGTATTGCTCTCCCTGTATGGAGATTTTTGCTGAAATTAAAATATCTGTAAGGGAGGCAGCTTCAAGTAATGAAAGGTGATCAATAGTTCCTGTAAAAGAAAAATGTTCTCCAAGAAGAAGGGGGATAGACCTCTCTACAAGATCTTTTTCCTCTGATCCATTTTCAAAAAAATAGAGGCTCTCCCCCTCTTTTTTAATCACCCCTTTGACAAAATCTCCATCAGGACCCTTTGATTCAATGGTTTTAGGGATAACGTAATAAAAAATCTCACCACGACTTTTTTTAGCATAGGCAATCAAAGGTTTTTCAATCACCTCTTGTGGAAGGGAGAATCGATCCAATGTTTTAAATGACTGAATATGGATATTGTGAAGTATAGGAAAAAGTCTCTCTCCTAAAGAGGATTCTTCACTGTATTCTTGTTCAGGGATGTCTGCTGTGCTGCTAATTCTACCAAGATCTGCTAAATAAATAAGGTGATTGATATCAAAGACAGTGGGCTCACAAATAAGAGAGTGTAAGGGCCCTTTATCTAAAGGGATCGAATTTACATAGGTGGCTTGAGTTAAAAAGTGTAAAACAGGGATGTTTGAATAGGGTTGATCAATAGCTTTTCGTGCAAGGGTAAGTCTAAGCAATGCCCCAGCCATTTGATAGTCATGAAATTGTACTTGAGCTACCTGTTTTGGAATAGAACAAAGGGACTTGTTCACCTCTTTTGCAAGATCTAAAACCCCACCACGATCATTTGGTATAGGCTTTGGTACGTACAAAGGCAATTCACTATCCATTGTCTCATCATAAGGGTCTGTGATCTTTGAGGTGAGCTTTTCATGAAAGGTCTTTTTTTCGTACCCCGAAGCGTAGGCATATTCATCAATCAAATGGTAATAAGATCGATAATATTCTTCAGTTGGGGTAATTCGAATAGGGGCATTTAAAGAGGTGAGTCTTCCGAGCCAATTTTTTTCTATCCCTTCTGTGATAGAAAGAAAAAGGATTAAAAGCCATACAACAAGTGAAATTACAAATACAGACATTATCGCAATTAAAGCAAGAGACATTCTCTTTCTTTTAGGTTGCAGATAACGACGTAATATTGAAAATTCAAACACTTATTTACTTTTTCTCTTTAAACATTACATGCTTTCGAAGCGTTGGATCGTACTTCATCAGCTCTAATCTCGAAGTGGTGTTCTTCGGGTTTTTTACTGTTGTTGTTCTAAACTTGCTTTCAGTGCTCTCTAAAGTGATGATTTGACGTGATTTCTTTTTTGCCATTGTGTAATCCTTTATTTAAAAATCTGATGCAAGTATACATTTATCCACTATTCTAAACAAGAGTTTCTTTATCTCATAGGTTAGGTTTTTATTCAAGAAAAATTTTTGCAAAAATCAAAGGGGGTTTTTTTTGAAGAGGGGGAAGCGCTAAAATCAAGGGGGGAGGGGCCCTTTATTTTAAATCTATGAAATCCAAGGGCGGCAATCATTGCCGCATTATCAAGGGTCAATTCTTTTTTTGGAAAAAAAACAGGGGTGTGTGGGTGAATCTGTTGCTCAAACATTTCTTTCAAAGTATTGCTACAACTTACACCCCCTCCAACAAGGAGGGACTTCACATTAAACTCCCCTATAGCTTTTTTGCAAATCTGAACTAAAGAGGTAAAAGCGGCATATTGAAAGGAGGCTGCAATATCTTTGTATGAGGATTGAGGAATAATAGGGCTGTCTAACTTGCCCCCTTCCCCATATAAAGTGTATAAAACCTTAGTTTTTAAACCCGAAAAAGAGAAGTTGTAGGGAGCATTTTTTACCCTTGGCGGTGTAAATGAAAAGGATTTTGGATCGCCATATCTTGCTAGTTTTTCAATTTCCGGTCCCCCTGGGTAGGGAAGATCTAACATCCTTGCCACTTTATCAAAACATTCACCAATAGCATCGTCTACAGTGTTTCCTAAAATATAACTTTCATTTATATCTTTCATTAAAAGAAGGGCTGTGTGCCCCCCTGAAACAATCAAACCAAGAGCTGGGAAGGGGATGTTGTTGGATATGTCTATAAAATTTGCAAACAGGTGGGCCTCAACATGGTTGACGGCAATTACAGGGACGTTTAAAGAAACACTAAGCCCCTTGGCGCAATTTACCCCCATGAGGAGCGCTCCAATAAGCCCTGGAGAAGAGGCCACAGCAATTAATTCAATCTCTTTTTTGGAAAGACCTGCTTGTTTTAAAGCTCTATCGATAACTTCTAAAAGGTGATCCAAGTGGCGTCGAGCCGCAAGCTCTGGAAGAACCCCTCCAAACTGTTTATGGTGCTCTATCTGAGAGAGAACAATATTTGAAAGGATGTGTGTCCCATCGTAAATACTTGCAGCTGTTTCATCACAACTTGTTTCAATGCCTAAAGTTATCATGAAACAAGTATAATAAATCTTAGGTGATATCTACAAGTTCAATTGCAAAATTCAACGTTTTTCCAGCAAGTGCAGGGTTTGCATCCAAAGTGACATTTTCCCCTTCAATTTTTATGATTTTAGCCATTGTTTGAAATTCACTCCCACCAATCATAAACTCTTGCCCTAAAACAAGTTCAATATCCTTAGGAAAAAACTTTTTTTCTACTTCTTGGACAAGTTCAGGAGAAAATTCACCATAAGCCTCTTTAGGGGGGATTTTAATTTCCTTTTTTTCACCAATTTTCATTTCTAAACAGGCTTTTTCAAATCCCTCAATCACCTCTTTTTGACCCAGTTTGAACTTTAAAGGATCCTTTCGATCATAAGAGGTATCAAAGACAGATCCGTCTTCAAGAGTCCCTTTATAGTGAACATGGACTGTATCTCCAATTTGAGCTTTTTTTGACATAAGAATTCCTTTTGTTGTAAATTTTTATTTTAATTCAAGGGGTATATATTGAAAAGTTTTTTTTATTTTATTTATTTGAAAAAAAAACGAATCGAAAAAAAGGGTATCAGGGAAATGGATTAAAGGAAAGGGAAAGGCAAAAAACGAATAGAGGTTATTAAAGGTTTTTCTATTTATTGCTAAATATGGTTCTTTTATGCTATTATTCTTCAAAAATTAAATGGAATAAAAAAAGATGAGAATTATTTTTGATAATCACCCTTCAGAAAGGGTGTGTTTCCTAATTCATCAAAAGAATATAAAATCTAAAATTTTTCTTGATTGACAAGAAACGCATGAGATATCCTAAAATTTTGAAAAACAAAGGGGAATCTCATGCAAAAGACATATCGTGATTGGAAGAAGTATAACAAATCTCTAGTTAATCGTGGGAGTATTAATTTTTGGTTGGACGAAGAAGCTCTTTCTAAATGGACCGCTAAGCAAACTGGCAAAAGCGGAAGACCTTTTCAATTTTCAGATGAGGCTATTACTTTTTTTGCAACCATTCGGTATCTATTTAAATTACCACTGCGAGCTACTGAAGGTTTTTTAAAGTCTCTTTTTTCCAACCTAGAGTTTCTCCTTAAAGTGCCAGGTTATTCTGGGGTATGCAAAAGAATGCAAAAAATTGTTCTTCCGACACATTTAAAAAAGGGTGTGAAAATTACTGATATAGTTCTTGATTCAACGGGTTTAAAGGTATATGGCGAAGGTGAATGGAAACGAAAAAAGCATGGCATCGGAGCTAAAAGAACATGGAGGAAGTTACATTTAGCTATAAACCCTGACAATCAAGAAATTGTGTTTTCTAAAATCACAAGGGAATACAAACCTGATACGACCTATATCCCAGAACTTATTCAAACACGCAAAGGAGTGAAAAGATTCTTGATAGACGGGGTTGGGGATAAAAGCTGGTTGTATAAAATGTTTAGTGAGAAAAAAATACATCTTATGACCCCTCCACAAAAAAATGCTAAACTCAGAAAAGAGCCTTGGCTTGCAGAGAGAAATAAAGCCATCCTAGATATCAAAATGTTAGGAAATGATTCGATCGCAAGATCCATATGGAGTAAATTTTCAGGGTATAATAAAAGAGTTACAGTAGAAAGCGCAATAGCACGTTGGAAAAGACTTTTTGGACCTGCTCTTCAAAGTAGAAATCAACAAAATCAAGACGTAGAAATTGCTCTTAAATCAAGTATATTGAATAAATTAAAAGTTGCATAAGCGATACTTGCTCCACTGTATAAAATGGGTATAGGGTCTTCCTATTGAATTAGGAAACACACCCCTTCAGAAAAAGTAATTAATGTAAAAAAAGAACCGGTCATTGTAGCTAGCTGTGGAAATGTCCCTTTTTATTCAATTGTTTCCTCTTCTGGAGAATCCTTGTTTCTTCCTTTTGTCCTAAATCCCTGTTCTTTAAATGCTCTTACTCCAAAAGTTGAAGTACGCAGTGAAGAAGGAGTCTATATTCAAGAGGTAGAAAGAGATCTTCCAGATGCTTTAGTTAATTGTTTAGAACAACATGCGATTTCTTGTATTGTAATGTATGCAATGCTAAATTTAAATGTTAACGGAACCTTTAAACAGCCTTTGGAGGTCGAAACATTTCATGATTATTTTTTGGACAAATTTAAACAATTTTTTCCAAAAGGAGAAAGCGATGACAAGTATAAAGCAGCTTTAGATGTTTTTAGATTTTTTGTTCGTAGAGAGTATCATCATTATCTTTATTTTCCACATGTAAAGGGGCTTATTTATGAATTATCGGATGAATTACGCATACAATGTTTTCTAAAATATCGATTGGACAGCTTACTAAAAAGCTTTGATTATCAGCAACATTTACAGCTGGGTTGCAAAGATAGATCTATCATAAAAGAGGTGTTTAAAATATTTTACCCCAAAAAAGTTCCATGGCTAAAGTCAGATAAAAATCAGATTCAAGAGTCTCTTTATCTTCAGTTAGACCCTTTATTTGATAGAGCTAAGGGTCTATTTTTAGATATGATGGATGATTTTTATGCAAAACAAAAAAGCTTCATTCCTGATTTGATCGAACCTCAAACTCAATTAGATAAAACTGAAAAGGATTTTTATTCAAATTATGCAAATAATGTAATTAACTATTTAATTGGTAGTCTTTCTGATGAAAAAATGACTCTACAGTCCTTTTCCCCTAATTTTATCAATTTAGACTTTTTAATAAATGTGTATGGTAAGTATTTTGAAAAATGTGTTTATAATGATACAAAAAAAAGAGAACATTTTAAAAGTGGCTTAAAAAATCATGACGACCCTGAAGCTGAGCAGCAGGCGCATAAATGGGTTAGATTTTCATATTTTCAAGGATTGAAAACCCATTTAGAGGGGAAGCAAACAGTTCAAAAAGCAGTTGAAGCAAAGGGTGTAAAAAGGGTTAATAATGAGCAATCTGGGAGATTAAATGGATCGGTGATATGGATAACGCATCTGTTGGCTATGAAAGATCCAAGTGGTGAAACGTTAAATGTAGATACTTTTTATGATAATGAGACACAGAGGCAAGCTGTAATCGTTGCTTTAAAAGCTATAGTGGGTTCATTAAAAGAAGATAGGGAAGATCAGCACCCTGATCTTTACAAAAATCTATTTAATCCAGGGAGAAAACTCCCTAAAAAAGTAGAGGCGATAAGAGTTTTGGCACACACTGAGTTAAAAAATGGGACGTTGAGTCTATCGCAAGCGCTTTTAAAGGTAGCAGAGAGTGTTTTATCCGATGCTTTACCTCAGGGTCAATATTCAAAAAAAACAACACAACTTAATCAGGGTATAGAAAAAGGAAATGTAGATCCTTTTCATGTGATTGATACAATGAAAGGGTGGAACTAATAAAAAGGATCAAGATTTTGAAAGGGTTAGATTTATGACCTAATCAAAACATACCCATCTGGGGTGTACTTTAAAATGGTTGAGGGTTTATTTGATCCAAGTTGTCCTTCTAGGATATGGATATCGGTAAAAAGCACTTTTGCTTGTTCTGTTGACGTGATAGGCTCTTGGCCTGAAATATTTGCTGATGTGGCTACAAGGGGGCCCACAGTTTGTATCAGCTCTTTTGTTTGAAGATGATTTGGGACTCTAACACCTATAAAATCACTTTGGGCTAAAAGATGTTTTGGAAGTTGCCGATGAATGGGAAGTAAAAGTGTGTTCCCTTCTTTTAGGAAGGGGTGCATCTTTTCTATTTCATCTTGATTCAAGGTTGTAAAATTTGAAATTTCTTCTATAGAAGATAATAAAATCCCTAAAGGTTTTTTAAAACCCCGTTTTTTTAACTCATATATTTTATGATACCCTTTTTCAGAATCAATCGAGCAGGAAAGGGCAAAAACAGTATCTGTGGGGTGAAGAAGGACCCCTCCATTTTTTAAATAAGATTGTATAGAAAAATTCATGAATAAATATTAAATCTGTGTGAAAATAAAATCAAGAAAAATTTATTTATAAGTATTAACATATAAATTCTTTTTCCATTTATACTCGTAAAAAAAAGGGGACGGTATGATTGGGGTTATTTTTGGTGGAAATTCATTAGAGCATGAAGTTTCAATTAAAAGTGGTAAGGATATTTTAAGGGAATTTCCTGGGATGGAAATCTATCTTGATAAAGAGGGCTCTTGGTTTGTGGATCAAAAGCCTGTTGAGGATGTCATCTCATATCTAAAAAAATGTGATGTTGTGATTCCAATGATTCATGGAAGCCCTGGTGAAGATGGGATTTTGCAAGGATTTTTAGAACTAAATCAGATCCCTTATGTCGGTTCAGATGTCACATCATCAGCTGTTTGCATGGATAAGGATCTCACTAAAAGAATCCTGCAGACTCATGGAATTGACGTTGTCCCTTTTACAACCTATTACAGCTTAAAAGAGGCTTTAAATGCTCACATTTCTACCCCATGTGTGATCAAGGCCACCTCTCTTGGATCTACATTTGGTGTCCATTTAGTAAGAGAAAATATAAAGGATCCACTTGAAGATGTCTTTAGCCTAGGAAAAAAGGCCCTTGTAGAAGAGTGGATTGTCGGTAGAGAAATTTGGTGTAGTGTTTTACAAGACGAGGGGAAACTTCTTACTTCTACACCTGGGGAAATTTCCCCTCACTTTTCACATTTTACCTATGAAAGCAAATACACGGAAGGGGGAGCTACTTATATAATTCCTCCTAAAAACCTTCCCATAGATCACATTAAGGAAATATCCAAAAAGGCATTTAAAGTTTTAGGGTGCAGGGGAATGGCTCGGGTCGATTTTTTTTATAGTGACGATGGAAGACTTTTACTCAATGAAGTAAATACATTACCAGGATTTACAAGAAACTCTTTATTTTCAAAATCGTTTGCTCATGATGGCCTTTCTTATAAAAAGGTCCTTGAAATTCTTTTTAAAAATTGTAAGAAAGAGCTTTGTTTTGTCTAAAAATTGCGAATTTTGTTTTGTTTATTTCTCATTTGTTCTATTTGGAAATTATGAGAAAAAAATATTTTTTAATTTTCCTTTTCCTCTCCTCTTGTGTCGGGCTTGATAAGGTTCAAACAACTAAAAGTGTCTCTCTTGAAAAAATTGTTGCTGAAGCAGAGGCTTCAGAGTTGTTTAAAGATGGGGATTATCCCCAATCAGATTGGTGGCAAGATTTTGAAGATGACCATTTATCCTGTCTTATTTTAGGAGCCTATGCAAATAATCCAGGGCTTGAAGGGGTTCAAAAGAGGGTAGAAGAGGCAAATCAAAATGCTTTAGAAGTGCGATCTGCTCTTTTTCCTTCAGCTTCAGCCTTATTTCAGTATGGATGGTTGATTTTTAAAGATACCCATTTTATCCAAAATTTATTTCCTGTAATGCAATCTTCAAATAACATTTTCGACTTTGTCTTTGATTTTGACTACGAATTTGATATTTGGGGAAAAAATATGAAAAAGTATAAATCTGCTTTAGGAAGTGCTCAAGCCATTCGATTGTCCTATGAAGAAGCAAAATTAATTTTATCGACAACGATTGCAAAAAGTTACTTTAATTTAGTGGCAATGAAGGCAAAAAAAAGTGTGTTAGAGCAAATGCTTGTAAAAAAGCAAAAATATCTTTCTCTTGTTGAATTGAGAAAGAAAAATCGAATTGACAGTAAAATTGATGAACATACCTTTATGGCTAATGTAAAGGGTGTGGAAGAGACCCTTACAATGATAGGGGCAGAAATCAGACTTGAAGAATCTTTAATTAACATTTTATGTGGGAGAAACCCTGAAACAAAGGTGGAGACAATTGCCTTGCATAAAGCGTTTGAGAAGGATCTTACCCTTCCAAAAAATATCACCTCAACCCTACTTACTCAAAGACCTGATTTGTTATCGGCTTTATGGACAACAAAAAAAAATGCCTTAAATGTGGGGGTGGCTGTCACTAATTTTTTACCTGTTGTTACCCTTATGGACGCCCCATTGTTTTTATCAGCACAAGGACAAAAACTTTTTAATCCCGATTCTTTTGCTAATTTACTCCTTCCAGAGGTAAGTCAACCCCTATTTACTGGAGGAAGACTTCTTTCAGCATGGAGAAAAAATGTTGCGACTTATGAAAGTTCTGTCTACGAGTTCAATGACCTATTCCTAAAGGCGGCTAAGGAGGTTTTTGATTCTGTAATAAATTTCATTAAAATTTCAGAGATGGAAACCTTGCAGGAAGAAAAGGTAAAACTTACAAAAGATAACTATGACCTTGAGTTTTTAAAATTTTCTCATGGGATTTCCTCTATGCTCCCTGTTCTTGATTATGACGAGACCTATTTAGAGAATAAGACTTTAATGATTGAAAAGCAGCGTTTAAAGAAACTAGCTTATATTTCTTTTATAAAGGCGTTAGGGGGTGGGTACAAAGAAAAAGAGGGTGCTATTGAAGAACTTGAAAAGTAAAAAGCAGTTGATCCTTTTTTCTGTAGCCCTTTTGGTGATAGCTCTGATTACCTTTTGTTGGTGGTTATTTTTTGGAAGATTTGAGGTCTCAACAAGGGATGCCTATGTAAATGGAAACTTAGTGAGCTTAACCCCTCAAATTCCAGGATATGTTACAGCTGTCTACTGTGATGAAACTGAACTTGTAAAAGAGGGTCAAGTTCTTGTGACGTTAGATGATACAGATAATAAACTTTTTTTAGATAAAGCTTCTGCTAACTTGGGTACTGCAAT
>JBIKLZ010000050.1:0-4348 GCA_044359535.1 Chlamydiia bacterium | reverse complement strand
AAGGGACTCCAGTTGTAAAGATGTCATTTGGGTCTCTATTGTGGTATTTTTCTTGCCGTTCTTGAAGATCTTTGATGTAGGGCATCTTTGATTCAGATTCAGTTCCATCTAAAATCCCTTTTACTGTAAACCCTACAGACTTATTGGTAGATTGAGAAATTTTAAAAAACTTGCTTTGGGCTTCATCTAAAGCAGAGTTGACATCCTCTGGTTGTTCGATGGCAATTTTTTTAATGTCATTGGCTGCCTGAATCATCTTTCGTAGGATCGACTTATTTTTGATAAGATCGACGTATTCTTCGATGTAGGCAGAAGTGCCTGCATATTGAGCCACTTCAGTGATGTAGCTTATCCCCCCAGAGCTGTCTAAAGAACCATCCATTTTTAATGTTTCAGCAACTAAATGGACATCTGCAGGTTTATCTTTGCTATAGGCCCGTTTTAAGGCTCCAAAAATTAGTTGGTGTTCTTTATAATAAAAATCATTTTCCTCTAGTCTATCAGCGCCCACAGATAGAGAATTTTGATGGGTTAACATACACCCTAGAACCATCATCTCGGATTCTTTCGAGGCAGGGGTCATCGTTTTATCAAGAATCATTTGCCCTGTCATATATGCCCTTTAACGTCGAAAAAAATTTCGGAAAGAGAGGGATTTGAACCCTCGATACCCGTTAAAGGGTATACTTCCTTAGCAGGGAAGCGCTTTCGGCCACTCAGCCATCTTTCCACTCTTAGAAGTATACACAACAACTGTTTTTTATGCAAAGGATCAATCCAATAAAGAGGTAAATTGTAATTCATAGCCATTGATGGCATTCCAATAACTTGTGTGATGGGAGCCATCTGGATTTTCAACGGTGATACTATAGATGGGAAGGTAGACATCTAAAGTGTGCCTTACAGCAAAATCTTGTCCAAAAGAGGCTTCAGCAATTTTTCGTATTTGGTTATGAGAGAATTTTTTTCCCATCCGTTCAGTAGATTTATAAGATTTTGTTACAATTCGATCATCAATGAGTGTTTCTGGTTTTAAAGCAAGCTTTGGAGTTTGTAAATGGAGGCGATAAAAACTCCCTGATTGGACAATGAGTTTTTTCTTTCGGCAGGTGTTAAGCCATCTGCCTAAAACATCGTTTTCAACTTGAAGGACGCGAACTAAACTTTCTCTATCTAAAGTTCCCCCATGAAGAGCAAGGGCGTTAATCACTTTAAATTCATTACCATCAATGTTGTTACGAATGCAATCACAGTATCCATGAGTTTTTTCCCAGTGGTTGGAATTAATAACCATCTCTCCATCGAGTAAATCCCAAAGAATAACCCCTTCCCCTGTAGCATTGCCCCCTTTTGTGTATTTAACTTCCATCAAAAGGTAGGGAGAAAATTGAGTCTTTGGTGTTAAAAACTTATGTTGATCGGACTTTAAAAGGGAGGATTTATGCATATCCATAATTTGTTGAGCTGTGTAGCGGGCTTCTAAAGTGTGAAAATCTCCACTATGAACAATTTCCATTAGCTCAGTTTTTAGTTCAGGTCTATTTTCGTTGACCCAATAGGCCCCATAACCTAGAGCTGCTAAAGTAACTAAAGTGGATAGGATTCGCATAATTGGAGTATAGGAAAAAATTTTTTTTTTGGATAGAGCTTTATCCTCTATTTTTTGCATAAAGGTATTGAAAAGGGGCTCTATTTCTTGTAGACTTTATCCTCTATGACTAAAACTATTTTTGTCCTATCAGAAACAGCTATCAATCAAATCGCTGCCGGAGAAGTGGTTGAAGGGCCCTGTTCAGTTGTAAAGGAACTTGTAGAAAATGCTGTCGATGCAGAGGCAAATGCCATTTCTATAGAGATTATCGGTGGCGGCCATTTTTTAATTGAAGTTTCCGATAATGGAAAGGGGATGAGTAGTGAAGATGTAAGGATGTCTATTCAACGGTTTGCGACAAGTAAGATCTCTTCTTTAAAGTGTTTGGATTCTTTACAAACCATGGGATTTAGAGGAGAGGCACTAGCAGCCATTTCTTCAGTATCGAAATTTTCTATCACAAGTTCAATGGGAAAAGGGGCCACCATTTTAGAAACTTCTGGGGGGCTCTTTCCAAAAATATCGGAAAAAGCAAGGGGGAGAGGGACTACTGTTAGGGTTGAATCCCTTTTTTATAACACTCCAGCGAGAAAAAAATTTCAAAAAGGGAAGGGGGGGGCAACCACAGAGATTATAAAGACAATTAGAAAGCTTGCCTTATGTCATCCTACAATTGCATTTTATCTTAAAGTCGATGGAGAGGAAGTCTTAACCATTGAAGGGGATCCACACAATCGGGTAAAAGAGGTTTTAGGCAAAGATTTTTTTTCTCCTACAGTCCCTCTTTGTTTTGAAAAAGGGGGGATACGTTGTGAGGGGGTAGTAGCAAGTTGTGACAAGACTCGGACAAATCGAATGGGTCAATTTCTTGTTGTAAATCATCGCTCTGTCTATTCTCTTCTTATTAGTAATGCCGTTGCCGCAGCTTTTGGAACCTCTTTAGGCAAAGGGGAGTTCCCCTTGTTTTTTCTCAATATGACCTTTGATCCAAGTGCTATTGATGTCAATGTCCATCCACAAAAAAAGGAAATTCGTTTTCAAAATGAGGAAGAGGTTTTTAAAATCATTCGAGAAGGGGTGGTTTCTGCCTTGACAGCCTCTTTAGGGATGGCAAATATCAGCACATTTGCCTTTAAACCCCAAAATCAGACCGCTTTTAAAGAGTTTGTCTATAAAGAAAGGGAAACGAGTGTGACACCCACACATAGACAAACCCCTCTTTTTTCCCCCTCTTTTGAAGAAAAGGGCTTTTTCACAATAAAATTTCTTTGGGATGAACTCTGTATTGTTGAAGTAGTTCCCCCCCACCCTCAATTTTGTTTTGTGGAACAGACCTCTTATGTCCTTATTGATCTTTCTCTCTTAGAAAAACTTAAAAACCCTACAGAGCCTTTATTTTGTAGTCAACTTCTCCTTGAACCAGAAGAGATTTTTTTAACTGTAGAAGAGCTTTTTATTTGTGAGTCAAAACAAGAGACCTTTTCTGAGCTTGGGATGAGATTTTCTATAGGGAAGCATTCTGTAGTGGTCTATGAAATGGCTCAAGTGGCGTTTAAGAATGTAAAGGAGAGTTTTTTATATACCCTTTCCCTTTTAGAAAAAGGGGAGTCATTAGGTGATATTAAAGAAAAAATCGTCACTTCTGTCTTTTGTAAAAGAAAATACAGTGTGGATGAAGCCCTTGTTTTGATACAATCTACAGATAGAAATGCTATCGGAACCCTTATAACAAAAAAGCAACTAAGGAATATATGCAAAGAATAGAGAAACTCAAAAGAGGGAAAGGACTTTTTTATGTGGATAATGTGATCGATATTTTTTATCTAACAGGAAAAAAAGTTTCTGAAGGGGTGTTGCTTATTTTTCCGCAAGAGACTCTTTTTTTTGTTGATTCTCGGTATATCGACGCTTGTAAATTATTAAAGGGGATCAAAGTGCTCCTTAATGAAGGGGGGGCTCTTGATGCTTTTTTAAAAACGCTTCCCCCTTGTACTCTTTTTGTTGATGGAAAAACCTTGTCTTTTAATCGATATAAGCAATTGCAAGAGATCATGAAAGGATCGACATTTACTGTATCAACAGAGATTGAAAAAATGCGTGCGATTAAAGATCCCTCAGAAATAGAAAAAATGAAAAAAGCAGGGGCCTTAAATTATCAAGGTTTTCAGCACGTTGTAGCCTCATTAAAGGAAGGGATAACAGAAAAAGAGGCTGCTTGGGAATATGAAAAGTATTGTAAGGAAAAGGGGGGGGAGAGCCTTTCTTTTGAACCTATCATCGCTTTTGGAGGCAATAGTGCGTACCCTCACTATCGGAGTCAACACATCCCTTTAAAAAAAGGGATGAATGTCCTTATTGATTGTGGAATCACCCTCGATAGTTATACAAGTGATATGACTCGAACTCTTTTTTTCGGAAAAGAGGAAAACCCAGAGGGGTACAAAGAATGGAAATATGTCCACGATATTGTACAAGAATCCTATAATCAGGCGGTCGCACAGATTAAATTAGGGGTATGTTTTCACACCCTTGATGAAAAGGTCCAAAGTATCGCTAAAGAAAATCACCTTGAAGGCTATCTTAGACACTCTTTAGGCCATGGATTGGGATTACAAGTGCATGAGTGGCCAAGAATTTCTTATCGAGTAAAGGATATTCCGATTGAAGAGGGGATGGTATTTACTATCGAGCCAGGACTTTATAAAGAGGGCTTTTTTGGGGTTCGCTTTGAAAATACCCTTTTAATGACCGAAAAGG
>JBIKLZ010000049.1:0-4371 GCA_044359535.1 Chlamydiia bacterium | reverse complement strand
CTCTCCTCAAGAATAGGGTTTTCAAGAAAAGAAAAATCTCCACTTGACCTCCTTGGATTTTTATGAGTTTCTACTAATTGTCTAAGTTCAAGAAAGCTATTTCTCTCTGTTAAGCGATTTGAGGGTTGAAAGGTTTCCCTTGATGGAAACATCTCCTCTTCGCTATCTTCACTTAAATCGGTTAAACCGGGAGCAATCACCTCAACACCACTTTGAAAGGGGATTTTTTCTGTTGATTTTTCTTCAGATTGTGGGCTAGAGTCACTTCCTATACCTTCACAGATATCCAAAACCTTTATTTTGGGAGGAGAATCAATTAATTCAGGACTACTTCCAGTTTTATAATCACTTTCAGCTCTTTTTCTAAACCTTTGTACGTTTAAACCCAATAAATTCGGTTTAGTATCTTTTAAAGCCCCCCAATAAAGATTAAATGTTGTTTTATTTTCTCTATCGGCTATAGAAGAGACCCAATTCTGATGTCTTTGCAAAAGGTTTTGAATAGCCTCTAAATCTGGAAGAATCTTTTCTTTTAAAGCTTTAATCCTTTCTATTTCTCTTATAAGCTTTAATCGATTCATCTCCTTTTTATGAAATACTGTGGAAAAGGCCGAAAAAATTGCCCCTCCCATAAAAAACAGTAGACTCACAATTTTTAAAATTTGATTCTTACTATCAATGTCTTCTTCGTACTTTTCAAGGACCTCTGTAACCATAGCAATGGTTTCTGCTGCGACTAATCCAAGGGCTCGATAGACTTTATGTTGCTGTGGCTCTTTAAAAAATTCTACCGGAATTGAGTTTACAAACTCAAAGGCTTTTTTAGACTTTTCTAATTGACGCTGTATAATTTTAAGACAGAGTTGATAGTCAGCAAAAGCCGATTCTTTACTCTTTTTATTCATACTTTCAATAACAGTTGCTACAATTTCTCTAGATCTTTGTAGTTTTTTTTGTATTTTCAAAATATCTAGAAAGTGTACATAGGGTGTTTGGGTTTTTGAACAGCAAGATCTTTTCTTTTCAATGGTCGCATCAACCCCTAAAGTCAATCTTCGAATATGTTTTACCCTAGCTCCATTGTCTGATACTAATTTACTCCCCCCTCCACCCCCTGTATCCTTTGTCTTTTTATACAAATGAAGCAGCGCCCCTTTTGCAATCTGAACCACTGGATTTTGAGATCCTGATGCACTGCAATCATTTGTAAATCGACTAAACTCTCTTTTTGTTAAATGGGAGTCACGCTTCATAAAGTCTGCAGTTTTCTCCCAAAGAGCAAGGCTGTTTTGACTTTCTCTTAAAATGATTTCCCCATCAATAATCACTTTACTTAACTTTGCAAGTTGTTCGGCATGATGTTCTGATCGTGCTTGTAGCAATGTTCGCAATTTTGAAAAAAATACCGATATAGTTATGGCAGCCACTCCAAAGTAAGAGGGATTTTGAGTATTTTCAACAATGGCGGTTGTTGAGCCATTAAATTCCTGAATTTCTATAAATGTGCTATTTGTAGTGACAAAAAAATCTTTTAAAAAATTTTCCCCTATAAGAACAAGTGTTGCAATTGAATCCACTGCAATATTAGATATTGAAGTAAATTTTGATAACCACCACTGAGTGTCTTTATTACAATATTCAACTTTTTGATAGCAGTCCGAAATTTGAATAAGAACAAGAAATATTTTCATATCCCTGAGATATTTTTTCATTTTTAACAAAGTCAATTCAGGTAAAACCCATCCAACCTCCCCTTTTTGCCCCTCTTCTATAAGGGCATTATTATACCCTTTAAACTTTTCAAGAGATTCTTCAAAACCGGAGACGATTTTATCAATATCTAAGGTCTTAGCACTTGTTCCTTTGGCTAAATCTAGTCGTTTATTAAATTCTCCTTCTGTTTCGTCCACTCTTTCTGTACTTAATCGTATACTCATCTTCTCCTCCCTTTTTTTTTCAAATAATGAAGATGAGTTTACTAAAATTTTAAGAATTTATAAAGAAGTTTGTATATTTATTTAAAAAAAATTATACTACACTAAGGTGAAGTTGTTTGCATGTTTCTCTAAACCCTAGAATTGTTAATCTTTGAAACATATCGACTCCAGAAATATAGATTCCTAAGCTCTTTTCCACCCTTTTTTTAAGAATTGAATCTTTATTTCTTGAAGCCATATCCAAAACAACTGTATTAGTAAAATGGACTGTGTCATCAAAAAGGTCAAAAGATTGCCTTGGATCCATACCCACACTTGTTGCATTAATTAACACATCAAAACATTGGGGAAGGTTTTGAGCAAAGGCAACATTCAATTCTTTTGCTACAATCTCCCCCTTTTTTAAAGTGCGATTACAGACAGTTACAAAAGCTCCCCTTTTTTTCGCTTCATAAATAGCGGCTTTTCCAGCTCCTCCTGCCCCATAAACAACCACATGAAGGCTATTTACAGTTTTATAGTGTTCAATAGCGTCTAAAGCGGCAATGCCATCATAATTTCTCCCTGTAAAAAAACCCTCTTTTTGTGAAATAAAGTTCACAGAACCTATATTTTTTGCATCTTCTGAAAGAAAATGACAAAAGGGGACCACATCTACCTTATGAGGCATTGTCACAGTAATAAAGTCATATGTTGGGGCGCTTGAAAAAAAAGGTCCTAATTGCCCTTGGGGTATGTTGATTTTTTTAAAAGACCCTTCAAGATGATATTTTTTAAAAATTTCAGGATAGACAATATGAGAAATACTAAATTCAACAGGGTCTCCGATAAGAGCTCCAGAAATCATTTTAGTAATCTTTCAATTTCATTGACATAGGTTTCATGTCTATGAACAGCATCATGACCATGACCTTCTAAGGTATACAGAGTGCTTTCAATTTCAGCTTCAGCTAATTTATTCATCAACATTTCAGATTGAGAATAAGGAATTAAGCGATCCTCTGTTCCATGAAAAAGAAATAATGGACATTTAGCATCAGCAATCCATTTATCTGTCCTTAAATGATACTTAAGAATCACTTTTAATACAAACCTAGGGAGAATAGGCTTATTGTAATAGGCAGTTTCAATCATATTGTAATAAGGGGAAACAAGGATACACATTCTTGGTGAGTGATGGGAAACAATATGGGAGGCCATTGCAGTCCCTAAAGAAACTCCATGAACTATGATATCTTTTTCATTATATCTTTGTTCAAGGTACTTATAGCCTGCTATTGCATCTTTCATCAAATTGAATTCTGATAGATTGTTTGTGCTTTTTCCAAAACCCCTATAATCTATGATAAAAACATCATAACCATAATTTACATACTCTTCAGCCCTTTTTGCCCAATGAGCAAGGTTGTTTCCCTGTCCATGAAGGTAATAAATGACCCCTTTTGGATGTTCATGAAAAAAATGAATCGCATTTACTGTATCGCCATTTCTCATTGTAAGATTGACTTCTTCAAAGGGGGTTTTAAAAGAATATTCAAAATCTTTATTTAATGGGAGAGCTTTAAATATTAATTTTTCCTGCATTTGGTAATAGTATCCAAAAATTCCAAGAAAAACTAAACAAAATCCTAAAAAGGCTAATTTCAAAAATCTTTTCATGGGTCTATTATACCCCCCTGATATTTTTTTTTGCAAGATTTTTAGAGATTTAGTGCACTAAATTTTCTCATGAATTATCCTATTTAGCAAAGATTGGAGAACAATAAATGAAGGATCAAACAACCATTGCCGTCGGTTTATCAGGGGGTGTAGATTCAGCAGTGACTGCCTATTTATTAAAAAAGCAAGGGTATAACGTGGTTGCCTTTTTCATGAAAAATTGGGAAGAGGATATGGAAAATTGCCCTGCAGAACAAGACTATCTTGATGCTCTTGCCGTTGCTGAATCAATTAAGATCCCCCTCTACTCCTTTAATTTTTCAAAAGAATATTTCAAAGAGGTTTTTGAAGATCTCATTGAGGGTTTAAAAAATGGGACAACTCCAAACCCAGACATTTTATGCAACAGAGAAATCAAATTTTCTGTATTTATGAAAAAAGCCTTATCTTTAGGGGCTACCTATTTAGCTACCGGTCATTATGCAAGAATTGGAGCCGATTTTTCTCTACAAAGAGGGGTAGATAGTAATAAGGATCAAAGTTATTTCTTATACACTTTAAAAGAGGATCTTTTAAAAAAGACCCTCTTTCCTTTAGGTGGGTACACAAAACCTATGATTCGAGATATTGCAAAAAAGGCAAACCTCCCTGTCTTTAACAAAAAAGACTCGACAGGGATTTGCTTTATAGGAAAAAGAAATTTTGGCGATGTTATCGCAAACTACCTTCCAAAAGCTAAAGGGACCTTTCAAACTTCTAAAGGGGAAATTTTAGG
>JBIKLZ010000031.1:0-15064 GCA_044359535.1 Chlamydiia bacterium | reverse complement strand
AATTGATAATGCACCAGAAGAAAAAGCTCGTGGTATAACCATTAACTCATCTCACGTTGAGTATGAGACTGAAGCTAGACATTACGCACACGTTGACTGCCCTGGACACGCTGACTATGTTAAAAACATGATTACAGGTGCTGCTCAAATGGATGGAGCTATCCTTGTGGTTGCTGCAACTGATGGTGCTATGCCTCAAACTAGAGAGCACATCCTTCTTGCAAGACAAGTAGGGGTTCCATCGATTGTTGTCTTCATTAATAAATGTGACCAAGTGGACGATACAGAGCTTCTTGACCTTGTAGAAATGGAAATTGATGAGCTTTTATCTGCTCAAGGTTATAAAAATACCGCCTTTGTAAGAGGTTCAGGTCTTAGAGCTTTAGAAGGAGATCCAGAGTACGAGAAGCAAATTGTTGAATTGATGAATGTTGTGGATACAAAGATTCCAACACCAGAAAGAGCTGTAGACCAAGCGTTTTTAATGCCAATTGAAGATGTGTTCTCAATTGCAGGTCGTGGAACAGTAGTTACAGGACGTGTTGAAAGAGGAATTATTAAAGTGAACGACAAAATTGAAATTGTCGGTATCGAAAAAACAAGAGAAGCGGTTGCAATTGGTCTTGAAATGTTTAATAAACTTCTTGACGAAGCAAGAGCTGGTGAAAACGTTGGAGTTCTTTTAAGAGGTATTGATAAGAATGATGTACAAAGAGGGATGGTTCTTGCTGCTCCTAAGACATGTACACCTCATACTAAATTCAAAGGTAGCGTTTACATCTTAACTAAAGAAGAGGGGGGACGTCATAAGCCATTCTTTAGCGGTTACAGACCTCAATTCTACTTAAGAACTACAGACGTAACCGGAACTGTTTACTTAGAAGCTGGAACAGAAATGGTTATGCCAGGGGATAACGTCACTATTATTGGTGAATTGATCGCCCCAGTTGCTATGGAGCTTGGAATGCGTTTTGCTATCCGTGAGGGTGGAAGAACTATTGGAGCAGGTACAGTTTCAGAGATTATAAATTAAGTTTAAATAGGGGAAGGGTGAATTATTCATATTCATCCTCCCCTTTTTTTGGGTGTGTAGCTCAATTGGTAGAGCAGCGGTCTCCAAAGCCGCAGGTTAGGGGTTCAAGACCCTTCGCACTCGTAAATAATAAAGGAAGGATATGACTGAAATCTTAGAGCAGGAAGATGAGATTAAAAAAGAATCTTTTATTGCTTCTTTAAAAAAAGAAGCTATGAAGATTGTCTGGCCCTCAAAAAAAAGTGTAAAATCAAATGTGAAACTTGTCATTGTTTCAATGTTTGTTTTTGGTTTGGGTATTTATTGTGCAGATTTGTTTGTAAATAAGGGGCTCTCTATGTTAAACTCTGTAATTTTTAGGTTGATAGGGTAAAAAAATGTCGGAAAATTGGTATGTTCTCCAGGTGTTTTCTGGAAGAGAAAAAAAAGTTAAAAAATCTATTCAGGAAAATGCTGTAAAAAATGGTTTAAAAGATCATATTAAAGAAGTATATATTCCTGTAGAAAATATTGTTGAAGTTAAAAATGGAAAAAAGGTCATCAAAGAAAAGATTTTATGGCCAGGTTATGTCTTAATTAAAATGGATGTTACCGATGAAGTATGGCACATGATCAAAAGGGAAAATGGGGTTTTAGATTTTCTCGGTGGAGGGGTTCCAACTCCATTAAGTGATAAAGAAGTTGAAGACTTGGTTAAAAATCTTACCGCTGAAGAAGGGGATGTGGTTCAAAAATACAACATTGACTGTGGCGATGTGGTTAAAATTACTGAAGGAGTGTTCATCAATCTTACAGGAACGGTCTCAGAGATTTTCCAAGACAAAGGTAAACTAAGTGTCCTTGTATCTATATTTGGTAGAGATACAAAAGTAGATGATTTAGAAGTATGGCAAGTAGAAAAAATAACAAATGATTAAGGCAGGAAACGATAATGGCTAAGAAAAAACTAATAAAAGAAATTAAATTACAGATTCAATCTGGAAAAGCAACGCCAGCACCTCCAATTGGTCCAGCTTTAGGATCTGCAGGTGTAAACATTATGGCATTTTGCAAAGAATTTAATGCTAAGACTCAAGGTTCAACAGATATTCTTCCTGTTGTGATATCTGTGTATGCTGATAAAAGTTTTACTTTCATTTTGAAACAACCTCCTATGTCTAAATTAGTTTTAGCTAAGGCTAAAGTAACAAAGGGTTCCTCTGTAGCAAATAGAGATAAAGTTGGAAAGATCACAAAACAAGATGTTAAGGAAATTATCGAAAGAAAACTTCCTGATCTTCGACTAAAGCACGGTATTGATACAGAAGAAGGTTATAGAGCAGCATTTAACGTCGTAGCGGGAACGGCCCGTTCGATGGGTATAGATGTTGAGTGAAAGTAGAAAAGGAATAGTATGAAACAAAGTAAACGATATAAAGACTCAGTTAAAGATCTAAATTTAACGAAGTTTTATACCCTAAATGAGGGGATAGAGCTGTTAAAAAAAGTCTCACCTGTGAAATTTGATGAAACGTTTGAAGTTGCGTTGAAGTTAGGTGTGGATCCAAAAAAAGCTGATCAACAAGTAAGAAGCAGTGTTTTACTTCCTCATGGTACTGGTAAGAAAGTTAAAGTTCTTGTTTTTGCCAAAGGAGATAAAGCTAAAGAGGCTCTTGATGCCGGTGCCGATTATGTGGGCGGTGATGAGTTAGCTGAAAAAATTAAAGAAGGGTGGTCTGATTTTAATCAAGTTATTGCAACCCCTGATATGATGAGAGTTGTAGGAACCCTTGGTAAAATTTTAGGTCCTCGAGGGCTTATGCCTGCACCAAAAGCAGGAACAGTGACAACTGAAGTTGCAAAAACTGTAAAAGAGGTAAAAGCTGGAAGGGTAGAATTTAGAGTGGACAAAAGTTCAAATATACACTCAATTTTCGGTAAATTATCCTTTACTTCTGAACATTTAGTAAACAACTACAAAGCGTTGTTAGATGCGATCGTAAAAAGTAAGCCTGCGGCTATGAAGGGTGTCTATATTAAATCTATAAGCATCTCTACGACGATGGGACCGGGAATAAAACTAGAATGTAATTCGATGCAGTAGGAGTAATAAATGTCAGTTGAAAAGCAAGTGCTTCTTGATGAAGTAGAAAAAAAAATTGATCTCAAAGAGGGCTTTATTCTTGCATCGTATGATAAGCTAAGTGCAAATGCGATTGCAAAAATGAGAAAATCTTTAGTCGGTGTTGGTGGCGATATGTTTGTTGTAAAAAAACGAGTATTTGCCAAGGCAGTGGCCCTAAAAAATGTAATATTCTCTTTAGAAGAGTTACAAGGACACGTTCTTGTAGCCTTAGCTAAGGGAAATTTCCTAGCTGTAGCAAAAGAAGTTTTTAAAGCAAAACAAGAAACCAATGCTTTAAAAATTTTAGGTGGATATTTTGAGGATGCTAAATGCGCTTCTGCAGAAGTTGAGCAAATCTCTACTCTACCTTCTCTAGATGAAATGCGTGCTCAAATTATTGCTCTATTAGAGTCTCCTATGGGTCAAACTCTTGCAACAATGGAAGCATACATTGATAAGCACAGTTCGGAAAATAACAATTCAAATGAAACATAAAAAGTGAGGAAACAAAAGTGAGCGAAGCAACAGCCAATTCAAAACTTGAAAATATAGTTGAGATGCTAAGTGAATTAAAAGTATTAGATTTAGCAAATTTAAAGACAATGCTAGAAGAGAAATGGGGTGTAAAAGCAGCAGTAGCTGTAGCGGTAGCAGGACCTGCGGCCTCATCAGAAGCTTCAGCGGTTGAAGAATCCACTGAATTTAGTATCACTCTTAAGAGTGTAGACCCTGCTAAGAAAATTGCTGCAATTAAAGCAGTGAGAGAAATTACAGGTCTTGGATTAAAAGAAGCTAAAGAATTAGTTGAAAATCCAGGTATGTTGAAAGAATCAGCATCTAAAGCAGAAGCAGAAGAAGCAATTAAAAAACTTGCTGAAGCTGGCGCTGTAGGTGAATTAAAAGGCTTATAAGCCATTTTAATTAAAAAGTGTAAGATGAACATGAGCCCTTTAAAAAAAAGGTCTCATGTTTTATATAAAGAGCAACTGAAAATTCTGTTTAAAGTACTATAGGGGGCATTATGCCAAAGAAGGCACCTACAAGGGTGGGGTTTCATAAGTCAGAGGAGATCATCGATCTTCCAAACTTAATTGAGATTCAAATCAAATCATATATGAATTTTCTACAATCTGATGCGGATGCTCAGGACAGGCGTGAAGAGGGGTTGGAAGAGGTTTTTAAAGAAATTTTTCCAATTAAAAGTTTTGATGACAAGATTATGTTGGAGTATCTTTCATATTCACTAAGTGTACCTAAGCATGGACCTGAAGAGTGTATTCGAAGAGGGATAAGTTACAATTCAACTCTTAAGACTAATTTTCGTCTTACTGATGAAACAGGGATTAAAGAAGAAGAAGTCTACATGGGGACAATCCCATTAATGACAGACAGGGGTACCTTTGTTATCAATGGCGCAGAGCGTGTCATTGTTTCTCAATTACACAGATCTCCAGGAATTTGCTACGAAAGTGCAATGCATCCAAAAGGGATAAATCTCTTTTCTTTTAGAGTGATTCCTTACAGAGGAAGCTGGTTAGAAGCCTCCTTTGATATCAACGATTTAATCTACATCTATGTCGATAAGAAAAAAAGAAGGAGAAAAGTCTTAGCCACTTCCTTTATAAGAACACTTGGATATTCAACAAACGCAGATATTATTGAAGAATTTTATTCTACAAGAAGAATTCGTATCAAATCAGATGAGGATTTCTCTAAAGTGGTAGGAAAAATCTTAGCTGAAGATATTTTAGATGAAGAGTCTGGAATCATTTATGGAAAAGCTTCTGAGAAATTAACCACAGCGATGTTAAAGCGAATTCTTGATAGCGGTATTGGCTTTGTCCGTATTGCTGAAGATGCCGATGAAAATTCCCCTATCATAAAGATGATTATGAAGGATCCTACAGATTCTTATGAATCAGCTCTTAAAGATTTTTATAGAAAAATACGACCAGGGGAACCTGCAACACTATCAAATGCCCGTTCTTTAATCATGAGACTCTTTTTTGATTCAAAAAGATATAACCTTGGTAAAGTAGGCCGATATAAGATGAACGTCAAACTAGGTCAGCCTGTAAATGATGAGACCTTAGAAAATGTGACATTGAAAAAAGAGGATATTGTTGCGGCAATTAAGTATCTCATTGATTTAAAAAATCAGAAGAATGAGGCTCATGTTGATGATATTGATCACTTATCCAATAGAAGAGTAAGGTCTGTTGGAGAGCTTGTTCAAAATCAATGTAGAATTGGTTTTGTAAGAATGGAAAAAATTATTCGTGAAAGGATGAATTTATTTGATTTTGCATCAGATACACTCACTCCTGGAAAAATCATTTCTGCTAAAGGGTTTCAGTCAGTGATGAAGGATTTCTTTGGTAGATCTCAACTCTCTCAGTTTATGGATCAAGTCAACCCTATTGCCGAGTTAACCCATAAACGAAGGTTGTCCGCATTAGGACCAGGTGGATTAAATAGAGAAAGGGCTGGATTTGAAGTCCGTGACGTTCATACAAGTCACTACGGAAGGATTTGCCCAATTGAAACTCCAGAAGGACCAAACATTGGATTGATCACTTCATTATCTTCATATGCAAAGATAAACGAGTTTGGGTTTATTGAAACCCCTTATAGAATTGTTCGGGACAATGTTGTAACTGATGAAATTGAATACATGACAGCCGACCAAGAGGAAAGCTGTATTATTTCTCAAGCATCGGCAACTCTTGATGAGTTCAACATGTTCACAGATGAAATTTGTTGGGCAAGATATAAAGGGGATTCTTTACGTATTGAAACATCTAAAGTCACTCATATGGATGTCTCTCCAAAACAACTTGTTTCAATAGTTACAGCGATGATTCCATTCCTAGAGCATGATGATGCTAACCGTGCCTTGATGGGTTCGAATATGCAGCGTCAAGCTGTTCCCTTATTAAAACCCTCAGCTCCGATTGTTGGTACAGGTATTGAAATGCGTGCTGCAAAAGATTCTGGAGCTGTTGTGATTGCTTTAGAAGATGGAATTGTTGACTATGTGGATGGATTTAAAATCATTATTTCTTCAAAAAGCAACGTTTTAGACAAGCGTACATACGATTTGAAAAAATTTATGAGAAGCAATTCAGGAACGTGTGTCAATCAATCTCCCCTTGTAGAGGTTGGAGATGTGATTAAGGCTGGGGATGTCATTGCCGACGGTCCATCGACTGAAAAAGGGGAAATAGCTTTAGGTCAAAACGTTCTTGTAGCCTTTATGCCATGGTGTGGTTATAACTATGAGGATGCGATCATCATCTCAGAAAAACTTATTCGCGAGGATACCTATACATCCATCTATGTTCAAGAGTTTGAATTAACAGCTCGAGATACAAAGCTTGGAAAAGAAGAGATCACAAGAGATATTCCAAACGTTTCAGAAGAGGCTTTAAGCGATCTTTCTGAAGATGGTATTATCCGCATAGGGGCTGAAGTCTTCCCTGGGGATATTTTAGTTGGAAAGGTGACCCCTAAATCTGAAACAGAACTTTCTCCAGAAGAGCGGCTTTTAAGAGCGATATTTGGTGAAAAGGCTGCAGATGTAAAAGATGCTTCTCTTGTGGCTCCTCCAGGAACTGAAGGGATTGTCATGGATGTTAAAGTCTTTTCAAAAAGAGATCGTCTTTCTAAGACAGATGATGAACTTGTTGAAGAAAAATCTCGTACTCAAGATCTTAAGAAAGAGTGTAGAGAAAAAGAGATGGAAATTCAACTGGAGTTACATGAAAAGCTTGGAGCATTACTTCTTGATAGCCCAGCTGAAGGATCTATCCTTCACAAGAAGACAGGGGATATGGTTGTTAGAGAAGGGGATCATTTAACTCAAGAAATCCTTGAGACATTTGAAAATGATGATTTAGATGATTATATCTTCCCAAGAACTGAAAGGTTTGAGGCAATGATATCTTTTATTAAAGAGCATCGTAAAAATGTAGAAAAAATCCGCATGGAGTACAGCACAGAGGTTGAGTATATCAAAAAAGGGGATGTAGATCTTGATGCAGGGGTTATTCGACAAGTAAAAGTCTATGTTGCAACAAAACGTAAACTTCAAGTTGGTGATAAGATGGCAGGTCGTCACGGAAACAAAGGTGTGGTATCAAATCTTGTACAAGAGTGTGATATGCCTTATCTTGAAAACGGTGAGACAATTGAAATTATCTTAAATCCATTAGGGGTGCCTTCAAGGATGAACATAGGACAGATGTTTGAAACCCACCTTGGCTATGTTGCAAGAAAAGCAGGTATCTATGTGAAAAGCCCTGTCTTCCAAGGTTTTCCAGAAAAAGAAATTTGGAAAATGATGGAAGAGCAAGGACTTCGAAAGGATGGTAAGATGTATTTATATGATGGCCGTACAGGGGAGAGATTTGATAATCCTGTTGTAGTTGGATATATATATATGTTAAAACTAAATCACCTTGTCGCAGATAAGATTCATGCAAGAGCAATTGGACCTTACTCTCTTGTCACACAACAACCTCTTGGTGGTAAAGCTAAGATGGGAGGACAAAGATTTGGAGAGATGGAAGTTTGGGCTCTTGAAGCTTATGGAGCGGCAAATTTATTGCAAGAGATGCTTACTGTGAAGTCAGATGATGTAGCTGGAAGAACGCGTATTTATGAATCTATCGTTAAAGGAGACAATGTGTTAAAAGCTGGGGTTCCTGAATCTTTCAATGTACTTGTAAAAGAGATGCAAGGGTTAGGTTTAGATGTCCAAGCAAATACAGTGGAAAACTAAGGATAGAACAAATGTGGGTCTTAAAAAACCCACATTTAAGAATAAAGTAACAAGTAGATTTAATTTTTACCTCTTTTGGAGAGTTTAATGAATAATGAAGAACAACATGATAGTGATGAAACATATTTCAAGGATATAGCAATTAATATTGCATCTTCTGATGTAATCCGAGAAAAATGGTCTCGTGGAGAGATTAAAAAACCTGAAACTATTAACTACCGTACATTCAAGCCTGAAAAAGGTGGATTGTTTTGTGAAAAGATTTTTGGCCCAATGAAGGATTGGGAGTGTGGCTGTGGTAAATATAAAAAAATCAAACATAAGGGTATTGTTTGCGACCGTTGTGGAGTGGAGGTGACTTTATCAAAAGTCCGTAGAGAGAGAATGGCTCATATCGACTTAGCTGTCCCTGTAGTACATATTTGGTTTTTTAAGACACAACCTTCACGAATTGGAAACTTCCTTGGGATGACATCTGGAGATTTAGAAAGGGTTATTTATTATGAAGAGTATGTTGTTGTTGATCCAGGAAGAACCACTTTAGAAAAAAAACAACTCTTAAATGATGCTGAATATAGAGAAGCAAAAGAGAAATGGGGAAAAGAAGCTTTTTCTGCGATGATGGGGGGAGAAGCTATAAAAGCACTCTTAGATGCAGAGGATTTATTAGCTACGGTTGTCGATTTAAAGGATAAGTTAAGAAAAACAAAATCCTTACAAGCGAGGATGAAAATTGCTAAGCGATTGAAAATTGTAGAAGGTTTTGCCAATTCAAATAACTCTGCAAGTTCAATGGTGATGAATGCACTCCCTGTGATTCCTCCAGATTTAAGACCTTTGGTTCCTCTAGATGGGGGAAGATTTGCCACATCTGATTTAAACGATCTTTACAGAAGGGTTATTAACAGAAATAATCGACTCAAGTCAATTCTTAGATTAAAAACTCCAGATGTGATCATTAGAAACGAAAAAAGGATGCTTCAAGAGTCTGTTGACGCTCTTTTTGACAACGGTAGACATGGCCATCCAGTAATGGGAGCCGGTAATAGACCATTAAAATCCTTATCAGAAATGTTAAAAGGAAAGCAAGGACGTTTTAGACAAAACTTACTTGGAAAAAGGGTGGATTACTCAGGTCGATCAGTTATTGTTGTAGGACCGGATCTTAAATTCAATCAGTGTGGATTACCGAAAAAAATGGCACTGGATCTTTTTGAACCCTTTATTGTCAAAAAACTAAAGGATTATGGTTTTGTCTATACCATTCGCTCTGCTAAAAAAATGATTGCAAGAGAAGATGATAGAGTATGGGATGTATTAGAAGAGATTATTCAAGGCCATCCTGTCCTTTTAAACCGAGCACCAACGCTTCATAGATTGGGTCTTCAAGCGTTTGAGCCTGTTTTAATTGAAGGAAAAGCTATTCGTGTTCACCCTCTTGTTTGCTCAGCATTTAACGCTGACTTTGACGGTGACCAAATGGCTGTACACATCCCTCTTTCAGTAGAAGCACAAATTGAAGCAAAAACGTTGATGATGGCTCCTGACAATATCTTTTTACCTTCATCAGGTAAACCTGTTGCTATTCCATCAAAAGATATGATTTTAGGGTTGTATTACATAATGCATGATCCTGTATACGATAATGAGGACCATGGAGGAAAAAATCCTATTTTTTCATCCCCTGAGGAGGTTTTATTAGCCCTGTATTCATCAGGAAGCTATAACCACTTAGGTCTTCAAGAGGGGGCACGTAAAGATGACCTTGGAAGGGGTATTCGGTTACACCAAAAAATTCAGGTGAAGATTGGCAACAGTTTAATTACCACAACTCCAGGACGTGTCCTTTTTAATGAGCATGTCCCTGTAGAGCTTGGTTTTCAAAATTACAGCCTTCCTAGAAAGAAATTAGGGGCTTTGATCCTTAATATTTATAAGACAGTAGGTCTTGAAAAGACAGTGAAATTTTTGGATGCAGTGAAAGACTTAGGGTTCTTCCATGCAACTAAATCTTCTCTATCTATGGGAATTACAGATATTAAGATCCCTCTTGAGAAACAAGAAATTATTGCTGAGGCTAATAAGAAAGCTGCAGTGATTATTAAACAGTATGCTGACGGTATTATTACAGATAAAGAAAGAAAATCTAAAACTGAGGCGATATGGAATCGTGTTTCTTCAGATGTTTCTGATATCTTATGGAACACCATTATGAAGCCTAAAGTGAAAACCGATTTAAACCCGATCTTTATGATGATTGACTCAGAGGCAAGAGGTAATAAAGCTCAGTTAAGACAGCTTGGTGGATTGAGGGGATTGATGGCTAAACCTAATGGTGAGACGATTGAAAACCCAATTACTTCTAACTTTAGGGAGGGGTTAAGTGTTCTTGAGTACTTTATTTCTTCTCATGGAGCGCGTAAAGGACTTTCTGATACAGCTCTTAAAACCGCTGACTCTGGATATTTAACAAGACGTCTTGTTGATGTTGCTCAAGATGTTTTAATCAATGAGATAGACTGTGGAACAATAAGCGGAATAGAGGTTTCGGCAATAAAACAAGGGGGAGAAGAACTTCTTCCACTTAGAGAGAGAATTTTTGGTCGATCTGTTTGTGATGATATTTTCATGCCAGGAGACAAGACAAAGCTTCTTGCTAAAGCTGGGGATATTCTCTCATTAAAGCAAGCAGAGGATATTGAAGATGCTGGAATAGAAAGTGTTAGAATTAGATCAACTCTAACATGTGAAAGCAATAGAGGGGTTTGTGCAAAATGCTATGGTGTAAACTTAGCAAATGGACGCCCTGTAGCTCTTGGTGAGGCAGTAGGAACCATTGCAGCTCAATCAATTGGTGAGCCAGGAACCCAGTTAACCATGAGAACCTTCCAATTAGGGGGTATTGCTTCAGGGGGAGATAACCCTGAAATTGATGCAGCTGAAGATGGAATATTGATTTATCAAGGGGTGCGTACTGTTAAAAACAAAGAGGGGATAAACCTTGCTTTGAATAAAAATGGTAAAATTCATGTTGTCCGTAATGAAGGTAGAACCATTGATGAGTACAAAACTCTTGTTTTGAAAAAAACCATTGAGCCCCTACATACAGTTGATGTGGAGCAAGGAACTCAAATTCTTATCGAAGATGGGGCCTTTGTGAAAAAAGGGGATAGGATTGCTATTTTAGAACAACATAACTACCCAGTCATTTGTGAAAAGGGGGGATATGTGAAGTTTGATGATTTAGTTGAAGGTATTTCTACACAAAAATCCATCAATAAGCAAACCGGTCAATCTGAAATCGTTGTTAAACAACATAGAGGAGAGTTGCACCCTCAAATTATGATCTATTCTGATGAAGAGTGTCTTGATTTGATTGGAACCTATGCTATTCCATCTGGAGCCCATCTATCTGCTGAAGAGGGAAGAAAAGTTGAGGCCGGTGAGCAACTTGCCCGTCTTCCAAAAGGAGCAGCAAGAACAAAGGATATTACAGGGGGTCTTCCAAGGGTTGCAGAGCTTGTAGAAGCAAGAAAACCTAAAGAAGCGGCAGAAATTGCAAAAATTGATGGTGTTATTGAGATGAAAGGTGTTCAAAAGAGCAAACGTATTGTCATTGTTCGAGATGAAAGTACAGGTGTTGAAGAGGAACATTTAATTCCATTAACAAAACATTTGATTGTCCAACAAGGCGATTTAGTCGAAAAAGGGCAGCAAATTACCGATGGAGAAATTCAGCCACAGGAGATCTTAGAAATATGTGGTATCAGGGAATTACAAAAATACCTTGTAAATCAGGTCCAAGAAGTGTACCGTCTTCAAGGGGTGGATGTCGATGATAAACATATTGAAATCATTGTAAGACAGATGCTTCAGAAGGTGACAATTACTGAACCTGGAGACACAATTTTCCTATATGGAGAAGATATTGATAAGAAATTATTCCATAAACAGAATAAGAAAGTTCTTGCAGAAGGGGGAAGACCTGCACAAGCAGCTCCAGTTCTTCTTGGAATTACAAAGGCATCCTTAGGTACAGAATCATATTTTTCTGCAGCATCGTTCCAAGAGACAACCCGTATTCTTACGGATGCTTCGTGTGAAGGAAAAGTGGATTATCTTCTTGATTTCAAATCAAATATTATCACAGGTCAGAAGATTCCTTCAGGAACAGGGCATAAAGCCTATGTTAATAGACTTGAGATGGATAAAAAAGATCAGGGTGTCGATGAATTTATCGAGTTTGATTTTGAATCTGAGCTTGAAGCATATGCACATTCAATATAATTGAAGATGAATAGAAAAGGGCACCTTTAAATAAGGGTGCCCTTTTCTATTCCATAATTTTATTTATGGTGCACTAGACTCCTCTACTAGGGAAGAATTTTATCAAACCTAACTCATTAAGGGACAATTACATAAATAATTTTATTCCATTTAAATATAATTTTAATTATAATTAAATGAGTTTAAAGAGGAGTTAATTATGAGTAATAGTGCGCTTTCGTTTGCCAATCTAAAAGGTTTACCTAAGTTAGCTGAAGATTCCGACCAATTAAAACAGGCAAAAAAGGTATGCGAGGATAATTTCAATAAAGTCCAAGCATATATTAAAGCATATGAAGCAGAGTTTAAGAATCACGAAGATATTATTCAAGAAAAGGGTTTCTTTTTAGGTCTTGGGTTAGCGTTGATTGTGATGACCGCTGTGCATATTGCTCTAGCAGCTTTTCTTCCATTATCTTTTATTATTTCGGTAGCAGTATTAGCGATTTCGCTTTGTATTACGTATTTTGTCCTAACTAGTTTAGCCCATAAGCGAAAAAAAAATCTAGAGCTCCAAGAAGGAGTCAAAATCAAGAATATCCCTCTGTTTCATTATATTGAATGTGTAAAATTGGGAGATCCAGATTTTTTAAAAACGCTTGGAAAAAATAATAAGGTCGATAAACAAGTTAAAGTACCTAATTTAAACGGTAGGATCATAAATCTTATAAAAAGGAGTCTATTATGCCTTTAGAATTAAGACTTTCATTTTTCTATAAAGAAGATTTGCCTGAATTAGCAAAAATTGACAAGCACTTAAGTCATGCAAAAAATGTATGCAAGAAAAATTCTGATAATGTCGAAGCATATATTAAAGCAGAGAATAAGCTAGATAGTCTTCGCATTGGAGCGATGATCCTTGGAACTTTATTTTTAATAACCGCTATAAGTTGTTATTGTATAACAATTTTTGTTTCATTTCCTGTTCTTATTTCGGTGATAGCATTAGCGGGTTTGTTTGGTATTTCAACTATAGTCCTAGGTTGTGTAGGCGATAAGATAGAAAAATCTCTAAAGAAGCTAAAAGAATTAAAACAAAACTACAGTCAAGTCCCCTTCTTTCATTATATTGAATGTGTAAAATTCGGAGATCCAGAATTTTTAAAAACGCTTGGAAAAAATAATGAAGATGTTAAAGTGCCTAATTTAAACGGAAAGATCATACGACAAGTTAAAGTGCCTAATTTAAATGGAAAGATCATAAATTTTATAAAAAGGATTTTTTCTCAGAAAAGCAATGCAGCACCCGCTTAAACATCAAGATGTTTGCTAGTCTTTTCTTCCAACTCAAAAGGGTGGAATTATTCTTATCCAAAAGGGTTGATTGTATCTATAAAAGACCTGAAAATGGCCCTATTTTTCATAAGCATTGATGCATTTTGGATCCTCATCCTTTAAAGGGCAATAAGTGTCAGTTGTTACAAGGCTTAGAGAAAAAACTGCCTTCATTTAACTTAATAAAAAAATACCTTTTTTTGAATTTAAACTAAAATCTCTATCTGCAAAGTACAAGTCATTGAATATTATTTATCGATGATATTTTTTTAAAAAATCTTTACAAATTTGTAGGAATGATTTAAATTTTCCCTTCAAAATGTCCAAAAATAATTTAACAACCAAGAGGGAGTATTATAATGAAAATAAAAAAAAATTTAAACAAGCTATTTTATATGGCTTCAATCTGTTGTTTTTCAACTTATGGAAAACTTGAAGCAGTTGAGCCTTATGATATATCTGATTATAAGAATCAACTGTATACCGATGTGACTACACTACAATTAGGTGAAGATACCGATGGCCTTAAAATGTATTACAAAGTTCAAAAAAATGTGGATCATCCCTACCTCTATTTAGGACCTAATGAAGTATTTTTTAACCCTATAGGGAAATTATCACTAGATGAGGGAGTGCCAAATGAGAGTTTAGAGCTTAATCAGGGAACTGAATTTAGTTTTATTAAAAGGCTTCAAGAAAATAATGCAGAGTTAGAGTGGAGCTTTATTACAAGCTCTTCAGGAAACATTCATGCCGATCTATTTTTTTCTGCAACGCCAACTGAAATAGGATCTATTTTATCGTTTCAAATAGATGATAATTTAGTTGCAACTAATTTAACAATTACAGAAGACATGATTGGAGATTCAATTTTTGAATTAGATTTTTTAAATGTAACAAAAGGGGTTCATACATTTAAAGTAAAAGTAATTAAGACAACGAGCAAAAGTCAACTAACCATTCATAATCTAAGATTAAGTGGGGAATCTCTTGCAAATTCATATATTATCAGAGAAAGATGGCGCCCTAATGCTGCCTATTCTAATTGGAGTAGTTCACAAAATCCAAATGATGTCCAAGCTTGGATTATGGAGCTTTCAAGCGACAGTCTTTTAGGTCATTATTCTCCATGTACAACAGAATTTGGATACTTTGGTCCAGGATTTGACTCAGAGGGTCGATCAGGAGGTGTTAATATGGCTATATGGAGCTCTGGAGAAAATAAACCTCTACTGCCACTTAATCTTAGATCACACTTACTTGGAATAGGTTCAAGTAAAGGAGAATTTGAAACATGGAGCACAAAAGAGGGGACAGGGGCAAAAGTAAAAAAATGGAATGTCTTTGAAGATAACCTATCTAAAAAATATGTAATTGGTCTTAGATACACTAATGATGGTGATTTTACAACTTTTTATGGCTATTTTTGGAATGAAATTACAAGCAATTGGCAGCTTTATTGTGCAGGGAGAAAATTTAAAGATGAGCCTGTTCAAGATTTAAAAACAAAAGCCTTTATTGAAGTTGTTGGAAGTGCAGCTGG
>JBIKLZ010000030.1:0-15251 GCA_044359535.1 Chlamydiia bacterium | reverse complement strand
AGATTCAAGAGATTCAAGAGATTCAAGAGATTCAAGAGATTCAAGAGATTCAAGAGATTCAAGAGATTCAAGAGATTCAAGAGATTCAAGAGATTCAAGAGATTCAAGAGATTCAAGAGATTCAAGAAACGAAAGAAAATCTTTTGATAGAAATGATTCAAGAGAGTCAAAAGGCCAAAGATCCCCTTTTGATAGAAATGATTCAAGACCCCCAAGAAGAGAAGCAAGATCCTTTGGAGGCAATGAATCAAAAGGCCCTAGAGGGGAATTTAGGTCTAACGATAAAAGAGAAAATCGACCTAGAGGAGAAGAGAGAAAGACTTCTAGAACAAGAGAGAGCTTTAACAAAGAGGGTTTTTCAAAAGAAAGGAAGGATTCATTTGGATATAAAGGGGCTGGAGAAAAACGCTCTTTGGGAAATAGATCTTCAGGACGACCTTCATTTGGAAAAAAGCCTTCAAGGGGTAAAAGATAAAAAAGCTTCCAACAATATCCATGGATAGATGTGTCATTGGGAAAAACTGTGTTCAAGAACTTCTTAATCATGCACCTTACCGCATTGTTTCAGTTTTTACAGCTTTTGGAAGTGACGACCCCCTTATCAAAAGACTTTTAGAAGAAAAAAAGCCTGTTTATGAAGTTTCAAGAAAGAAGCTAGATGACCTTTGTTCTTCTACATCCCATCAAGGGTATGTTGTTGAAACAACAAAACGTGAAACCGTTTCCCTTCAAGATCTCATCGACCCCTCTAAACCACAGAGTTTGATTGTCGTTTTAGACTCTATTTTTGATCCCCAAAATGTAGGAGCGATCCTTCGTGCCTGCGAATGTTTTGGTGTTGACGGCGTTATTTATTCAAAAAATAAAGGGTGCAAGATCACCCCAACTGTGACAAAGACAAGTGTGGGGGCAACAGAGATCATCCCTTTAGTCGAAGTGTCAAATCTAACAACCACAGTAGAAAAACTTCAAAAAAATGGCTACTGGGTTATCTCTTCTCAAATAAGCTCTACTGCAACCTCTCTTTATGATTTTACATTTCCTAATAAAACGGTACTGATTTTAGGTTCTGAAGGGGTAGGTGTTCAACAAATTCTATCTCGAAAAGCTGATTTCCACCTCTACATCCCTATGCTTGGAAAAATTGATTCTTTAAACGTATCTCAAGCAGCTGCAGTTTTCTTACATCAGTTTCAATATTCATTTTCAAAACAGAGTTAGCCCCTTTTCATTTTATTCTTTTCTAACTATTCTCATATTTGTTAGACTATAACCCAAACAACTTTAGATTCTAGTATGACAACTCTTTCTGCATTTTTTCTCTACCTCTTGATTTTAATTCTTATTGCCTTTTTATCCTATAAAAAGGGGCAAACTTCTGATGACTTCATGCTCGGTTCTAGGGGCATGAATTTTTATTTAACTGCCTTTGCTGCTCATGCAAGTGATATGAGTAGTTGGATATTTCTTGCCTATCCTGCCGCTATCTTTATATCTGGAATTAACGGAGCCTCAATCGGTGTTGGTCTATTTATATTTATGTTTCTTAATTGGCATTTTATTGCTCCTAAGCTTAGGACAGAAACAGAAAAGTATAATTCTTTTACCCTCTCCTCATATTTTGAAAGCAGATTTTCAGACACATCAGGATTGCTAAGAGTTTTTTCGTCGATTGCATGTTTAATTTTTTTCACTGTCTACATTTCTGCAGGGCTTGTAAGTTTGGGTATTTTACTAAACACCATTTTTGGAATTTCATACCCCCTTGCAGTCCTTTTAGGGGTTTTTGTCATTATTCCCTATTTATTTATCGGTGGATATGTCACTTTAGCTTGGACAGACTGTTTCCAAGGGATATTTTTACTTAGCACCATCATTTTTGTCCCCCTTTCTGCATTCTTCCTATTTGACCTTTCATTTCAGACCCTTTTTAATGCTGCAAAACCTCCAATTTTACCAGAAATAGACACCCATCCTTTTTATTACTCTATTTTGGAACTTTTTGCTTGGGGTCTTCCTTACTTTGGGCTGCCCCATGTTCTTACAAAATTCATGGGTATTTCAGATGTAAAGGACATGTCAAAAGCAAAATGGGTAGGCATTTCTTGGCAAGCACTAGCTCTTATTGGAGCTACATTCATTGGACTTATTGGAAAAGTTCTTTATGAAGGGGACTTTATCAACCCTGAATACATTTTCATTTCGATGACAACAACGATGTTTCCAACTTTTTTATCCACCTTTATTTTATGTGCCATTTTAGGGGCAACAATTACCTGTATGGATTCTCAAATATTAGTTGTAGCCACATCCTTTACTGAGGATATTTACAAGAAATTAATACGAAAAAAGGCCTCGTCTGCAGAGCTTTTATCGGTAACAAGGGGTTCAATTTTTGTTATCGCACTCATTTCATCCTTAATAGCCCTTACTTTTCAAACGTCCATCATGTCATTTGTAAGCTACTCATGGTTTGGTTTAGGCGCCTCCTTTGCTCCCCTTGTCCTTTTTTCACTCTACAGTAAAAAAACCACACAAAGTGGGGCAATTGCCGGGTTAATCACAGGCTGCCTTTCTGCAGCTTTTTGGCCAATCATCCCATTCCCCATTGCCCTTCCTTCAATGATCCCAGCATTTATCTTAAGTGTGCTGGCTATTTTTATAATTTCACATTTTACACAAAAAAGGACCCTCTCATGATAAGTACCCTCCGAAGAACTTTTATAACTCAAGCAACACCACATGTTCTTAAGAGATCTAAAAAAGCCCCTTGGGATAAAAACGTCACTGAAATAGTTAAAACACTTCTTGGGAACCCTGCTGTTGTCAACATTTTTAAGGGCCAGTTAGCCACCGATAGAGTTCGCGCAAATAGAAATATGGACGTTATGAAAGAGTTAGGATGCTTTCCTCTTGGAACCTATAGATCGATGGAATCTTCAGGAGAAATCGTTTCTCTTCCTCAATATTTTAATGTAGGCCTTGAAGAAGAACGCGCTGCATTATCCTTTTTTATAGATGAAACAGATCCAATGGATTATACTGTACCCCCACCTTCATATTCAGAAAGCCTTCAAAAGGCTAAACAAGCATGGAAGAAATTTCGATCTGAAGAAGAAATTTCAATTGTCAGATGGCCAGATTCAAAAGTCATTAGGCATAACGGAATCACATGTGTTGCATCAGAGCGTCGATTTTCTTTAGATGTTCATGAAATGATCGCTCATATGTGGAAAATGAGTGATCAAGAACTAGAAATTTATGCTAAAACCGTGACAAGTTTTTCTGTTGTCACAGATTGTCTATGCCCAAATATTGAATCTCTTTCATTAAGGCCTTGTTCAGAAAATATGGTAATCATAAAAAATTTCAACACCTCTAAAGGAACCGCTTATGGTTGCACCCATTCTAATCGTATAGATAAAGTGATTTTTGGTTTAAACAACGCCATAGAAATGGGTATCGATTACAACGCTCCTCCCCGCTATATAGACAAATTGTCTTATGCTAGAGACAACCTTGTTGACTATGGAGCTTTAATGGATCTAGCCGTTTTTTTTCAAGGAAGACAACCTGATTGAAATAAACATCATTTCAATCTGCGCAGATCACCTTTATTTTACATAAGGAAGATCCTATAAATGATTCCCAATCCCCTTCCTCATAAAAAAATTGTCTCCAAAAAGCCAAACACGCGTTGAAAACTTTTCGATCAAAAGAAGAGATTTTGAACGTTACATGGTAAGATTCAAAAGTAATTGATCATAACGGATTTTCAGCTGTTATATCAGAAAATCACTTTGCCTTAGATGTCCATGAAATGGTAGACTATATGTATACAATGATGAGTGATGAAGAGCTTGAAATCTATGCAAAAACTGTGACAAGCTTTGCTGCTGTAACTCAATGTCTATACCCTACCCTTGAAACCCTTCCGCTACGCCCCCATTCTGATAAAAAAATTATTATTAAGGATTACAATATTTTTAAAGGAACTGCCTGTGGAACAACATATTCTAACCCTGTAGGAAGAGTAATTTTTAGTTTAACCAATGCTATAGAAATGGGTATGGATTACAACGCTCCTCCAGCCTATTTACGTAAATTGATTTACGCTGCAGAAAACCTTCATCAGTCCACTCATTAGTGAGGGTTATTCAAGACAAGTATATCCTGAAAATTTACTCCATATAGTTCTTGCTATCGCATCATTGCCTTTTGTTCATCAGTTCTTTGCTTAACTTTAATCGGAGAAAAGCTAATATTAATATCAACATCTGTGAGACTTGGAATTTGGTGGGCGCAAAGCCATAGGATTGCATCCTGCGTACTATTAAATCTAGCAAAATATGCACCTTGGTCCGATTTTGCTGATTTTGATCCATGAGAGTCAAAAATTTCCACTTTACCATCTTCAAGCTTTCTAAGCATCAAAAACTCTTTTTGCACAAGCAAGATCCCTGAATCGCCCGAAGGTATTTTTTTAAGAATGAATTCATATCTCATCTGCAAAGGCGCATTTATATTAGATTCCCTGATTATACTCCCATTTAGACAAACCTCTGGATTTGTCGGTCCGCAAATATCACTGCATATAAAACTATAGCTATTAGGAGGTTTGTTTAATTTTTTATGACGACAAAGCCCTGAAGGTAAAACACCACCCACTATATCCATAGGTAATTTTTTTTCTCGCCTTATTAAGGCTTCAACAGCAAAAGAACCACAACCCATCCTCCCTTCTCCCTTTTCAAAATTATATTGATTTATCCCATCCGCTCTTATCATCTCTACTGGAAGTGATAGTGTACATTGCAGTAATAAATTATAAAGTTTTTCCTTTTGATTGGCTCCATTCTTATCAATTATAAAAATTAATTTATCAATCAATTTCACATATTCATCCATAGGTTCCTTCAAAGAGATCTTATCATTAATCATATTCTCAAGCTGGATAATTAAAAGGTCCCAATACTTAGGATCTGTTAAGTATATAGAAATATGTAGTCTACATCCTTCAGCATTCTTAACTCCTATCATTGCAACCTTTTGCATAAGATCTAAACTAAACGCTAATTCACCCTTTAGTAGCTTAGGCATGATATTGTCTACAAACCCTCGATTCATGTGTGCTGGAAGTGCTATTTTACATTCCAGAAATAAATTACGAAGTTTTTCCTTTAAATAGTCTCCATCTTTATGAAGAATTATAAGGATTAATTTTTCTATCAACTCTTCATATTCATCCATAGGCTCATTCAAAAAGATCTTATCCTTAATCATATTCTCAAGCTCGGTAATTAAAAGGTTCCCATACTGAGGCTCTTTTAAGTATGTAGAAATATGTAGTCTACATCCTTCAGTATTCTTAACTCCTATCATTGCAACCTTTTGCATAAGATCTAAACTAAACGCTAATTCACCCTTTAGTAGCTTAGGCATGATATTGTCTACAAACTGTTTATCAGTTAGTTTCTTCTGAGGCAAATCTCTATCTATATTTTTAGATAGGGGTGTTTTATTAATTGCAAGCCCCTTAGGATTTTCTATTTTCTTGGAATCATTTTTTTCTAAAGGGGTTTTTTCATCTTGTTTAGGTACCTCAACGATCCTAGATTCTAATCGCTTAAGCTTCCCTTTTAATATAGCAAGGTGGAAAAATCTAATCATAGCAAAAAATCCAAAAGTGATTATGGAAATGATTATATGAATTGTTTCTTTTTGCCTTTGTTCAACAAAGCTAATTTCTTCTTTATAATTATTGATTTTATTTTCAAATATAGTATTACTAATAATTTCCATAGTATAATTATAACATTATAATACTTTTAATACAATTCAAAAAAAATTTAAACACAGCCAGTTGTATTTACTTAATTATAAATGAGTTGAATCTAAAAGAAATAGTGAAAAAAGTCATGGAAAAAGGTTACACTATCAGTCAGGGGATTTCTTTATGAAATTCCCCCCTTGGCAAATACACATTCAACTCTTTTGCTTTAAAGCACTTCTGCTGCTAAAGCCGCAAGCTTTGATCTTTCTGTATGTTTGAAATAGATCGATCCAAAAAGATCATATTGCTTCATCTTTCCAACTGTATAGACAAGTCCATTGGAGTCTCTATCCAAATAGGGATTATCAATTTGAGTTGGATCCCCAAGAATAACGATTTTTGTATTTTCTCCCACCCTCGAAATCAAGGTTTTTAATTCATGAGGGGTTAAATTTTGTGCCTCATCAATAATAATATAGGCATTGCTAAACGATCTACCTCTCATATAGGTAATTGCTTCAACTTGAAACTTATCACTTTCTAAAATCCATTTTTTTGTTTCAACCCCATCTTCCCCACCAGACTCACAAATAAAGTCAAGGTTGTCGAAAAATGGAGCTAGCCATGATTGTAGTTTTTCCTCCTTAGATCCCGGTAAAAATCCAATATCCTTTCCAAGGGGAATGATCGAACGGGCGATAATAATCTTATTATAGACATTATCATCAAAAACTTTTTGAAGACCTGCTGCAAGAGCGAGCAACGTCTTTCCTGTTCCAGCATTTCCAATTAATGAAACAAGCTTAACATTGTCTTTGAGCAATAAATCCATCGCACATTTTTGTTCCACATTTCGAGGTTTAATCCCCCAGACATTTTGGCGCCCTTTAGAAAGGGGTTCAAGCTTCTTCTCCTTCAAATTCACCTTTACAATTGCTGAAGCATTTTCTTCCCCTTTTAAAACTAGGTAAGAATTTGGATAAAACTTCCCCTTTGGAAGAGGCGCCTCTCCATTTTTATAAAAAGAATCAATCATGTCTTTAGAAACATCTAAAGTAAAGACCCCTGGATAAAGATTTTCATAGCTTTCTTGAAACCCTTGAAAACTTTGGGTTGTCACACCTATTGTTTCTGCAATAATTTTTGTTACTGGATCTTTTGATACAAGCATTAAATCATGGCCATCTTCTTGAAGCTGTTGGGCACTTGTTAAAAGTCTATGCCTTGCTTTATCAGGAGCAAGCCCTGTTAGAAGGCTATCTTGTCTTTTTCCCTCCCTTTCTACAACAATGCGAAAAGAACCCCCTTTTTCTAAAGATACCCCTTTTTGTACATCCCCCTTCCGAGTAGCCATATCAATAAACTTCATTGCACTTCTTGCATTTTTTCCTATCTCCCCATGCATCGACTTTTTACTATCTAACTCCTCTAACACTACGCTTGGAACGATAATATCATGCATCATATAGTGATGAAATGCTGATGGATCATGTAAAAGGACACTTGCATCTAGTAGACAGTATTTTTTTGCCATTAAAACTCCATGGTTGAATAGACTTAAAGAAACATCAAAATTTTTAAAAATTAATTTTCTTTCTCAAAATACCCCTTATGCATTTTTATAGTTTGCTCTGCAACATTTTTTTCATACCCATAAAAATCCATTGACAGACAGCTTCTTCTAAGGCAAAATAAAAATAAGCAGGAAACACAAATGAATTATATTACAAGGCTTTTATCTTCATGGGGAGTTAACGAACCCCTTAACGCTATTTTAACTTTTACCATTTGCTTGATGTTTATCGTCATCATTGCATTTCTTGCCCATATTCTATTTATTACCTACTTAAATAAACGCCTAGATAAATATCTTGAACAAAGAAAAACCATTTGGGGTAAATCCGTTGTTGAAGGGCGCCTCATTCACCGTCTTTCTCACCTTGTCCCCTCAATGATTATTTATAGTTCTGTCCCTCTTTTAAGTGCCTCTCACTTAACTATCGATTCAGCCCTAATTCGATTCATTCAAGCGATAATGCTTCTTTACCTGTTAACTGCATGCATTATGGTCTTTAATTCGATCATTTTTATAATAGAAAGCATCCACACTCGGCAAAAAGGGAAAAAACGTAGATCGATAAAAAGCTACATTCAAGTCGCCCGTATTATTGTCTATTTCCTTGCCGGTATTGTTGCTGCCTCTATCTTAATAGACAAATCACCCGCTGCCCTTTTTACAGGACTTGGAGCGATGGCTGCCATCTTATCTTTGATCTTTAAAGATACCATTTCTGGGTTTATTGCAAGTGTCCAAATTTCTTCTTATGATATGGTAAGGGTTGGAGATTGGATTGTCCTTCCTAAATTTGGAGCTGACGGAGATGTTGTTGAGATCTCTTTAAACACGATAAAAATACAAAATTTTGATAAAACAATCACGTACGCCCCCACTTCAGCCCTTTTATCTGAAGGGATGACTAACTGGAGAGGGATGGAGGAGGCAGGAGGGCGTCGTATTCGCCGTTCTATTTTTATTGATATGAAAACCATCAAATTTTGCAGTGTCGATCTTTTAGAAAAATTAAAAACCATCCCCTCTTTAAAATCTCCTATCGAAAATGCCCTTAAAGAATGTGAAGCCTTTAATCTTAAAAACCCAGAAAACATAAAGGACTTTAATTGCCTATTAAGTAATGTCACCCTTTTTAGATTGTATATCTTGGAGTATTTAAAAGAGCACCCCAAAGTTCATAAAGAGTATACCCTTATGATAAGGTACCATCAACCTTCAGAAATGGGCCTTCCTTTTGAGCTCTATCTTTTTACAACAAATACTGAATTAGTCTCTCATGAACAAGTTCAAAGTGACATTTTTGATTACGTGATTGCCTCTTTACACCCCTTTGAATTAAAAGCTGGGCAAAGAGTTTCGGGAAATTAAATTCCAAAATTAGACCTTTTATTGACTCTGAATACAAAATCTTTTATCTTTAGAACCAAATGCTATGAAAAGGAGACTTTTATGAAAATTACTGAACACCTGCTATCCATCCCCCCTTATATCTCCACCTCTTGGAAAAACATCTCTTCTATCCATATGGGAAAAGAGGGAGAGCTTGAAATCTACCTCAATAACGGTTCCAAAATTTCAATAGACCACCTTTCTGAATCTCAAATAGGAAAAATTTTTCAATACCACGGCAAATCCCTTGAGGAATCTTCACACCTCCCATTAAAACACCCTTTTGATATCAACATGAGGACAGGGGGTATTGTCCTTTCTGGGATGGAAAATTTCACAGGGATGATGCAGCATGATTCAAGTCAAGCAAATGGACCCACCCTTCCCCAAGAGTTAATAGATAAAATTTCTGAAATGGGAAAAGCTATGGGAATTGATAAAAGCACCTTTAATATTCCTGAAGGAGAAAGCCATTGCAACTGTCCGTACTGTCAAATTTCACGAGCCATTCATGGAATTGAAAAGGAAGATCGAAAGCTTTCTGATCTTGATCATGAGGACTTAAATGAAGAGCTCACCTTTAGAGAATGGAATATCCATCAAAAAAATGATAAACTCTATGAAGTGACAAATCCTTTTGATGAGAATGAAAAGTACTCTGTATATCTTGGAGATCCTATTGGGTGCACCTGCGGAAAAAACAATTGTGAACACATTCTTGCTGTGTTGAAAAGTTAATTCTCAGGTTTTTCTTGCAATGAAAAATTCTTTATTCTACAATGCAAAAATGTGGTCTACACCACAACTATACCTTTGTTTAGATCCTTGATAGGAGGGAAAACCTAAATGTACCAATCAATATTAGCAATTGCATTCGTGATGATGACAACATCCGCTCTTTATGCCGTTGAAAAAAAAATTACCGTAGCAAAAGAAACAAAACTTGTTCAAACAAGCAAGGCTAAACAAGAGCCTTTAAAAGAGCCTGAGTCTTTTAAAAACTATCAAGCCTTCACAGGAAAAGTTTTAGGAAATGGTGTTAGACTTCGCCTTAATGCCGATGTCGAATCGCAAATCATTAGCGAATTAGAGGCACATGACCTCCTTGTTGTTGTGGGTGAAAAAAATGATTTTTATGCTGTTCAAGCTCCTACAGGAATGCATGTCTATATGTTTAGAAGTTTTGTCCTTGACAATGTTGTTGAAGGCAATAAAGTCAATGTTCGCTTGAGCCCAGAGCTTACCTCCCCTATTGTTGGATATATGAAATCAGGAGATAAAGTAGAGGGAAAAATTAGCAGTAAAAACCCTAAATGGCTAGAATTTTCCCCTCCAGAAAGTGTCCACTTCTTTGTTGCAAAAGAGTACATTGAAAAAGTGGGTGGGCCGCAAATGAAACACCTTCGTGATGAAAAAATGGCTAATCTTTCAACCCTTATTGAATCTGCAAACACCCTTGCTCAATCAGAGATGCAAAAGCCTTTTGACTCCATTGATTTCCAATCGATCACAAAAAAATTTAATGAGATCATTTCTGAATACGAAGAATTTCCAAAATCTATGAGTTCTATAAAAGCAACCCTTACCTCATTGCAAGAGGAGTATCTTAAAAAGAAACTTGCTTACCTTGAAAATAAAGCCAATATGCTCAGTAGAAATATCGCTCTTCAAGGAGATGGCTCTGCATTGATTGCACATGGGCAAACAGCCCTTACCTCAAATGATCGAATGAAAATGTGGGAAAGAGCTGAGGAAGCTATCTACGCCTCTTGGTCAGCAAGTCACCATAATAAAACAATGACAGACTTTTACGATGAGCAAAAGTTCAAGAGTAAAAAAATATCTGGGATTGTTGAGTCCTATAATGACGTTGTGATGAATAGACCTGGTAGCCACACCATCAGAGGTTCTCAAGTTCCTCGTGCCTATTTATACAGCACAATGATTGATCTTCAAAACTATGTCGGTCAACATGTGACTATTGAAGTTGCTGAAAGACCTAATCATAACTTTGCCTTTCCTGCATACTATGTCATAAAAGTAGAATAGGATCGTTTTTCATAAAAAAATAAGGACGAAAAGGATATCCTTTTCGTCCTTTTCATTTTATCAGTCCCATGAATCAGTTTATCCTCTATAAAACCTCTCCAAAAAAAGTTAATTTTTTTATTTAATTTTTTCCATTTATTCCTTTTTATAAAAGACTTCTTTCGAAACTTGCTTTGATTGAAAAAATGAAGTTTCGAAAGAAATCTAAATAATCATTTAATTAAATGATCGATTCTATTATGATTCTTATTTTTTATAGGTGAAAAATTGAAAAAGAACATTTTTAAATTAGCAGTAGTAGTGGTAGGATTATTTTTAAATGGGTGTGGTTCTAGGTATCAGCCCTATGGCTATTTCAACGGCGGCTATTCAGAGGTACTTACGGCAAAAGACTCTTTTATCGTACATTTTCGAGGTAATTGCTTCACCAATCAAGAAACAGTTATGAAATATGCCCTAAAAAGGGCCTCTGAATTAGCAATACAAAATGGTTATCCATATTTTGTTATACAATCCTTAAAAGATTTAACTATAACTACCCAATATGAAAATACCAATAAAAAGTATTCAAACTTATTTGAAAGTTCTATTAGAACCAAAACAATAGGGGAAACTAGTGTTCCTGGTGTTTCTTTAGGTATCAAATGCTTTCATAAACGACCTAAAGAGGGGCAAGTAATTGATGCCCTTTACTTTTTACAGCAAAATAAACAGTGATCAACCTCTTTTGAAAGTAATCATAAGGCCCAATCCCCTGACAAAACTCAAGAGGTTGCCTCGCTATTTCTTTCAATATCTTCACTATCTATCTCTTCTGTTGTTCTTACTTCAACGTCAATAGCTTCAAAAGTTGTTGGAATAAGTTCTGTGGGGGTTGATCCTAACCCTTCAAATTTACGGGCAGTAGATAAAACTCTTTTCTCATAGGTCCCAATTGTTTTATTATATCCATCTACTGCTGCTGATAAAGATTTTCCCATTGAGGTTAGATGCTTACTCATATCAAAAATGCGTTTATAAAGCTCGCAACCAAGATTTTGAATCGCCTTTGCATGGACTGTCAAATTCTCTGCTTTCCACCCATAGGCAATAGATCTAAGAAGGCCTATCAACGTTGTAGGTGTAGCTAATATTACATTAAGCTTTGCCCCCATTTCAATAAGGGTTGGATCCATTTGCAACGCACTTGATAAAAAGACCTCAGAAGGGAGGAAAAGGACTACAAATTCTGGCGTCTGTGCATACCCTTCATAGTATTTTTTCTTGCTAAGGGCTTGAATATGGGACTTTAAATGACGAGCATGTCTTTCAAGCTCCCCTTTTTTTGCAACCTCACTTTCAAGCGATAGCGCTTTTAAAAAACCCTCTAGAGGGGCTTTAGAGTCCACTATAATGGTTCTTTCTCCAGCAAGCTTAATGATCATATCAGGTCGGATGCGCCCATTTTCTGTGTCCTCAACACTTTGCTCAAGAAAATCACAATAGTTGACCATCCCAGCCACTTCTATCACCCTTTTTAATTGCATCTCCCCCCAAAGACCCCTAATTTCAGGTTTTGATAGGGCATCTTTAAGCCCCTTTGTCTCCTTAAGTAAATCCTTTTCTGACTCAGCTACTTGCTTTAATTGATGGTGCAAAGCCTCTTTATCCCCTTGTCGATCTTTTTCCAAGGTATTCATCTTATCATCTAACTTAGAAAGAGATTCCTTCATAGGCTTCATCAAATCTGAAAAAATTCTTGCTCTCCTTTCCTCCTCCTTATAGGATTTTTCCTCCATCTTTGCTAATGCCTGAGCCGATATTCCCCTAAAAGCTTCCTCAAGTTTTTCTTTTGATTCAGTAATTATTTCTAAACGCTCTTTAAAACTTTTATTCTGCTCCTCTAAAACTGTCTCTAATCTTGCCTTTTCAATTTGATACGCGGTTAACTCTTCTCGAATTTTTTCCTTTTGAGTGAACACAACGGCTAACAAACCCATTAAGGTAAATACCACCATAAATAAAATCATAGATATCATACATTTCTCCCTTCATCTGAAGTATATGGAATCCCATGATAAAACCCAACATTTAGTAAAATATTCAAAATATTTAATAATATTTTATTTAATTGATTAATAATCAAATAAATTGATACAATATTATTATGAAAACAATTTTTCTATCTCTTTCTTTGTTATTAAATAGTTACTGCCTCCCTGTCCCTATAGAGAAAGCTCATAACTACGCAAAGAAGATGGTTGTTGTAGAAGACAATGAGGATTTATCAAAAATCAGTAATAGATTTTTTAATTTGGAGTTTGTCACATATAAAAAATTAGAAACAGGGGACGACCTTGCTGAATCTGGAAAAGGGAGTACTATTTATTTTGCATATTCTAATGATGGAAGGGTTTTAGCGGTGATCAAACAGGTCCCTGTAGAAGATCAGTATGATCGAGTTGAATTAAAGGATGAAATCTCCTCTTTATATGAGCGCTATTTTAGAAACACAAAAAACTTTACCGTCCCCCGTTTAATTGGGACTGCAGAATTTTCCTCAGAAGAGCGCTCATCGGCCTATATTATAGAAACAGTAGCCCAAGGGCAGTCTATTAATGGTTTAATAAAAGATGTTGCCGGAGCAAAAGGGATTCAAAGGGCTCGCAAGATGGACGTTTTAAAAAAGGCGATGGAAAAAACCGCCGCTTCTTTTGCTGAATTTCATTTACTTCAACCCAAATCGTCTTATAGCACTTTTTATGATAGCTATTACAGCGATGCAAAAGAGGGAACTTTTAAAGGCCCTTATGGAATCATTCATGGGGATGCTCACCTTGGAAATATTTTTTATGATGAAAAATCAAAGAAAACCACCTTTATTGACCTCTCCTTTATGCCTGAATCATTAAAGGGGGCTCCAGTGGGTTTAGATACTGGAAAATTCATCTTCTCCTTAGAGGCTCTTGGATCTTTTTATGGCTTATCTGAATCTGAAATATCTGAGTTGACAAAGATCTACACAAAAACATACCTAGCTCACAACCCCAAAATGACAGAGGGGCTTATGGCTCAGTATACAGAAATTGCCTATAAAAATTATGCCTTTCCATCGGGATATTACTTAAGTGATAAAACCGACCAAGGGGCTTATCTATACACCTTTGCTATGAATAAAGTAGGCTCTTCAGGAAAAACTCTGATTTAAATTTTTCCTTTTTTCCGAAAAGGGGCAAGGATCAGGGAACAAAAAATGTATCCCCAAGAAACAACAAGCAGTAGGGTTGCAAGATTATAGATGACCCCATAAAGAAAAATAATCATACACAACATGCTTACAAAGACTGTCTCAAAAGAGCCAAGTTTGATATTGAAACTTTTTGCACTGGAAAATGGGATCTTTGAAAGCATAAGATAGGCTAAAACAATAGCAATAGTTGACATTATCCATGCTCGGACCTCCATCGCTAGCACTACTTTTGATGTAAAAAAAGGGGCATGAAAAAAAAGATTTGGGGAGATAAATGCCATCGCAGCGGCAGGAATTGGAAGGCCTACAAAGGGTTTTTTTTTCTCTTCTTTATCCACTGCTTGGGTGATATTAAATCGTACAAGGCGAAGAACCCCACAAATTGTGTAGATAAGGGCTGCACAAATAGCAAAAAAAGCGGCAAGACTGTCATCATTAAAAAACACCGAACTTAAAAACAAAGCAGAGGGAGCCACCCCAAAAGTAATTGCATCGCTTAAACTATCAAATTCTAGACCAAAAGCTGATTCCCCCCTTACTGCACGAGCTACAGCTCCATCAAGAACATCGGCAAAGGCAGCCATAAGTAAAATATAGGTCATTGTCTGCATCAAAGAAAAGGTTCTATCACCCCCCATATTGACTCTGAAAATAACAAACAACCCACAGGCTAACCCAAAAGTTGTGATAAGGTTAGGAATAATCAATCTTTTTTGCATGAGTTTATCATAAAAGAAGTAGAGATATATTCATAGAAAAACAAGTTTATATTCATAAACATCTAATTGTTAACATTTTAATGAATTTGTTTAACAGATTACTAACTTCGTTTATAATTAAAGTATAAATATAAAAAAGGGTATAAAATGACTCCATCTGTTCAATTCACAGACTATGTTGAGCACAAAAATAAACATTTATTAAATGTTGAGAAATTTCTTCATCTAGGCTTTGGCGGGAGATCCTTTGAAATCACTGATAACGGTCTAAATCAGCTTACCCCTCGACCTCAAAGCAAAAACATTTGGGTTCTTATTGGTAAATTTATCCTTAAAATGTTACACCTTATAGGTTTAATCATTATTCTTCCTGCTACACTCATTGGGTTGATGATCAGAGAAGTTTTAAGAAATAAAGAAGGTGTATACACACCTGCTCAAAATGGGTCTTATAGACCCCGTCATTCAGAACCAAGTGGTAATACTTCATCACACTCTTCCCACAATGACATGGAGACC
>JBIKLZ010000029.1:0-15441 GCA_044359535.1 Chlamydiia bacterium | reverse complement strand
ATAACGGTCTTATTTAACGCCCCTGTGTTTTTGGTGTTTTCAATAAATGCATGCATATCATCTAATCGTGCACCCATAATGCCAATAATAACCACATCGGCATCGGTATGGTTCGCAATACGCATTAACAATTCATTATAAGGCTCTCCTGGAACAGTAAAGATCGGGAGTTTTTGAGATTCAACAAGGGTGTTGAATAAATCAATCATTGGAATATAGGTTTGAATCATTCTATGGGGAATAATTCTTCGTACTGGATTTGCAGTAGGGGTCCCAATTTCAATCTCTAATCCATCTAGCATAGGTCCGTCATCTAGAGGATTTCCACTTGCTCCAAGAACCCTTCCAAGGAGAGCATCTCCAACAACAACCCTCATTTTTCTTTTTAGAAAAACAGTTTTGTCCCCTGTACAAAGCCCCCTTGTATCCCCCATTGCTTGAATAGCAACCTTTTTTCCATCAAAGCTGATGACCTGTCCATACAATTTTGTCCTATCCTTTTTATCGACACAGACCATTTCACCAATTTCAACATTTTCCGCTTCAACGATAAAAATACTATTACTAATCTCTAAGATCTCTTCATATACAGTTTGCATACCTTTACCCCCCCACCTTTTCTTCAATTCTTTCTAGTCTTTCCCTAATCTCTGTCATGAGACTGTGATATTTTTCTGTATTAAAAGGGAGGAAATTAAGGTTTCTCAGCTGATTTTGCAACTGTAAGAAATACTCTTTTGCTTGATCTTTTGAGGAAAAATCAAATTCTTGATCAAAAATTTCATTCACTAAACGAAATTGCTGTTGCTGTTGATCTAATCCGCAATAAACATCCTCTTTATCAAAGGCGTTTTGTTGCAAATAGGCAAAAGAAAAAAGCTCTGCCTTAAGATAGACTAAATAATCCTCCATACTTGTCCCTTCTTTCCCCACAACCTCCATTCGTCTTCCAATTTCATCGCCAGCAATCATGATGTTTCGAGCTTTAACAACCCACGTTCCCCAAAGAGGAAAATGCTTTTTCATCGTTTGACTTACCCTCTCAGAGTATTTTGACCAAGATTGAATGGAGTCAATCGCTGGATACTTTCGTGCATCGGATAGTTCTCTTGATAAACATAAAAAAACTCCCACAAACTTTAAGGTCTCTTGCGATACAGGATCACTATTGATATTTCCCCCTGCAGGAGAGACAGCTCCTAAAACAGAAACTGATCCTTGCCCACTTTCTTTTGTTTGTAAAACCCCCGCCCTTTCATAAAAGGAAGCAATTCTAGAAGCAAGGTAAGCGGGAAAAGCCTCCTCTCCAGGAATTTCCTCAAGACGACCTGACATTTCACGCATGGCTTGAGCCCACCTTGAGGTTGAATCCGCAAGAAGGAGCACATCAAGGCCCATTTGACGATAATACTCAGCTATTGTCATTCCAACATATACAGAGGCTTCACGAGCAGCTACAGGCATTGAGGAAGTGTTACAAATAATACAGGTTCGATCCATCAAAGGCATCCCTGTATGAACGTCATTGAGCTTTGGAAAGGTTTTTAAGGTTTCAACAACCTCTCCAGCCCTTTCTCCACAGGCTGCTAATATGACAATATCGACGTTTGAATATTTTGATATCCCTTGTTGTAACACGGTTTTTCCAGCCCCAAATGGTCCAGGTGAACAGGCTGTTCCCCCTTTCATTAAAGGGGTCATTGTATCAATCACCCTCTGTCCTGTACAAATCATCTCCCTTGGCACAAGCTTTTTACCCTCAATTAAAGGAAATTTTACCGGCCATTTTTGAATCATTGAAATGGAATGTATAGCCCCATCCTCATCTTTAACCCTTGCAATTTCAGCATCGACCGAGTAATTGCCATTTGGTGCCACCCACTCTACTTTATAGTTGCCATAAAGAGAAAACGGTAAAAAAATCTGATGGGTAAAATGGGATTCTGGAACTGTCCCTAAAATACTTCCTCTAGAAACAACTTCCCCAATAATGGCTTTTGGGGTAAACGGCCAACGTTTAACCCGATCAAGAGCCTCAATATAGACCCCTCTTTCTAAATACAGTCCTGACACATCGGCAATTTTTTCTAATGGATTTTGCAACCCATCAAAAATCTGTCCCAACAACCCAGGCCCTAGTTCGATTTCTAACAGTTCCTTTGTAAAGACAACCTTTTGGTGATATTTAATCCCTCGAGTGTCTTCAAAGACCTGTAACTTTGCCTCTTTGCCACTAATTGCGATCACCTCAGCTTTTAAAGAAGCTTCACCCACCTGAACATAGCCTATTTCCCCTTGAGTAAGTTCGTGATCAAATTCTACTTTTATTAAATTTCCAAGGACAAAAATCACCTTGCCAGTTGTTTTACTCATTTTCACCCTCCACTAATTCGATTAAGACCTTTCGACCCTGCTTTTCATCGAGCATTTTCTTTTCTTCTAGAATCCATAAACACATCATATAGGCACAAATCCCCTCAAAAGTGCACATATTTTCCTCAAATAGCCCTTTATAAAAATCAAAACGGTACGTAGCCACACTTAAATACTGTTTCATTGGATTAGCGCCACTTTTTAATAACTTTTCTTCCAAAGCTTTATATTCATAAGGAAAAATAAACGGGGATGAACTTTTCTTTTGGAGAAACAGATGAGCCACTATGGGATCAGTTAGATCCTCATAGTTCAAAAACTTTTCAAGATCGACCCCTAATTGTTTTCCCGCACACCCAAAAAGAAGGAGTTGAATATCTCTTTCAAAAGCTAAGAATTTTTTTATAACCCCCCCTTTAGAGATTTCTTCTTTATAAAAAAGGGTATAGAGTTTAGGTATGTTTTCTAAAAGTGCCTTAGGCTCTTTGTTTTCTTCTAAAAAGTCTAAAATATAAGGAGGGAGATCTTCAAGCTCGGCTATAGAAAGGCGGAGTTGTTGTTCTAAAAGATTCCCTTTTGGATCAAATAAAACACCGGTTTGTAAAGAAAATATGTTTTTTATATCGATGATTCTTTTTAAAGAGGATAGAGCCTCTTTACCCTTTTCTGTTAGGGTCGCTTCTACAAGCTCATAGAAGGTTTTAATTGAAAGGGTCGATGAACCTGAAAAATCTAAAGGGGGCAAACTAGAGTAGGCAAACAATAGACTCATAAATTACACAAAGACCTTAGCTCTTAAAATTGGAGGGAGTTTATCGGCAAGTAGATCCATACATGTTTTATCAGTGATTTTAAGGGTGAAATTTTTATCCTTAATTAAAAGGGCTATTCCAGAAGAAAGCTCCACCTCTCCTTTTTCTAATCTTTTTTCTACAGAAGCAATCACACTTTTACTTAAACTATCAAAATCAACCCCTTTTGCAACAAATAGCTTTAAATCTGAAGAGATACCCTCTTTTTTTATCCCATCCATCAAGGTCTTAAGGAGATCTTCTAGATTCTTTTGCTCGTTTAAAGTGATTTGTAAACGTGTTAATAAATCCTCTTGAAAAAGATGCATCACACTGTTTTTTACCGTTGCAAGGGCTTGCTTTACCGCTAAAGTTAAAGACGCATCATGAACTTTTCTTTCCTCATGGATGTGGGATAAGCCTTCTTTAACAATATGATCGGCTTCCTCCTTTGCTTTATTGATGATTTGCTCAGCAAGGATCTGAGCCTCTTTTATGATCTTTTTCCCCTCTTCTTTAGCGGGTAAAACAGTTTCCTTATAAAGGATGTTGCTTATTTCCTTAACTTTATCTGCTGCCTCATCTAATGCCATAACTATTGTCCTTTATCTTTTATTATTGAGTCACTCTAAGAGAATGTACAAAGTAACAGAAAAGAAACTAGAAAGCAACATGAAATTTAGTCAATAAAGGGGCAGCTACATCGGATCACACCATAAAAAAACTAACGAGTTCAGAAGCTCCATCATTAGCATCGGGCTCTATTTGCAAATTTAAGTGTTTTATCTGCTTATATAACCACCTTTCTTGATCTAAAAGTTCTCTTGCTATCGGTATTGAAAGGGATAAACAATTGAATCCAATGGTTCCTAGAAAAACTTCCTCTACCTTTTTCTGCCACGTTTCGATAGATGTAATATGATCAACAACATCCTTATAGATGGCTCTTTTTTTGTTCATAAATGAGAGGATTGCATGACGATGCTTTGTCCTGATTTCATATGTTTCAGGACGGTTATTGCTTTTTATAAACTCTAAAACTTTTTGTGCTACATCTATTATCGCATTTAGCGCGCGCATTTTTTGATCTCCAGTGGATAACATCTCTTTATAATCGTTATCTAATGCTTCAAAGCTTTTACCTCAGATAGAATCAACACTCATAAATACTCCTTTATTATTTATAATTGAACATTATTATACAAAAAATAAAATTAAGAAGAAACAATTTAATTATAAAATATTTATTTTATTGAATTCGCTTTCTAAAAAAAAGAGTTGCCCCACTCACATTGACTACACAAATGACCATCAGGGGCCAAAGTTGACTAAAAACCATTTTTGCTGACATGGCTTTTAAAAAAAGGCCCTTAGAAATGACAAGCATATATTTTAATGGAATGGCATATGTGATTATTTGAAAATAGGAAGGCATATTTTCAATGGGGGTTGCAAATCCAGAAAGTAACACTGAAGGGAGCATAAAGAAAAATGTCCCAAACATCGCTTGTTGTTGAGTTGCTGACAATGAGGAAATAAAAAGCCCTACCCCACTTATAGAACTTACAAAAACAAAAAGACTTATTGTGTAAAGGATGAAAGAGCCTGTGAAAGGGACTTGTAGAAGAAATGTCCCTATTAAAAGCATCAAAAGCCCTTCTAAGAGCCCCACAATAATTCCTGGAACTATTTTTCCAATAAGTATTTCAAAAGGGAGAAGTGGGGAGACAAGGAGTTGATCAAATGTCCCCATTTCTCTTTCTCTAGCTATTGATTGTGTTGTGATCACAAGACATAGAACCATGGCTAAGATCACCACTAAGCAGGGAATGTTATACCAATAATAGTGTAAATTTGGATTAAACCATACTCTTGGAATAATTGCCGTATTGACAAGACCTCCACCTGATGGGTTTATTTTTTCCATATTAAAGGTGTGGATAATTTCTGTTGCATATCCAGCAACAATTTGAGCGGTATTACTTTTTCTCCCGTCAAAAATAAGTTGTAGTTCAGTGACCTTTCCCCCTTCTAGATCTCTTGAAAAATGTTCATTTATCGATAAAACCATAATCCCTTTTTGTTTATCAATAAATGGGGCAATTTCTTTTTCATTTTGTAAAAAGTACATATGTTTATTAAAGGTTTTTGCTCCCAAAAAGCGCTCGATTAACTCAACCCCTTTTTTCCCGTTATCCTTGTTTAAAATTCCAATGGGGACATTTTTTACATCCAAAGTGGCTGCATAAGTAAAGACAAAAAATTGGATGATTGGGGGAACAAGGAGGGAAAGGCGGATCTTTTTATCTTTAAAAGCTGTTAAAAGTTCCTTTTTTATAAGGGAAAAAATCCGATTCAAGAGATTTTCCTCTCTGTTTTATAGGCGGTGATGATAAAAAAAATGGAACCAATAGAACCAATGACAAGAATATCGAAAAAAATAAGGCTCCAGACATTTCCGACAAGAAATAGTGTTTGAAGGCTTTGGACAAAATATTTTGCAGGAATAAAGGTTGTCATCATTTGTATCCATGTAGGCATACTTAAGATTTCAAATAAAAAACCCGAGAGCATATAGGCGGGAAGGAAAGCGACAATTAAAGTGATTTGATAAGCAAGAACTTGACTTTTTGCAATTGTTGAGATCATCAAACCAAGCCCTAAAGAGCAGTATAAAAAGACTGCTGAAACAAGGGTTAAAAGTAAATACGAGCCCCTAAAGGGGACTTTGTATCCAACAACTGTAAAGGCGACACAAATAGCCATTGAAATCATCCCTAGGGCAAAATAGGGAAACACTTTTCCTAAGACAAGTTCAAGACTTCTTACCGGCGTAGAAAGTAACGACTCCATCGTCCCTCTTTCCCATTCTCTTGCAACAACTAATGCAGTAAGCATGGCTCCAATTAAAGTCATTGTGATCGCAAGAGATCCAGAAAGGATGTAATATCTGCTTTCAAGTTCTTCATTATACCAAAAACGGGACTTAACATTGATGATAGGCTTTTCTACAAGGGAGCTTTTTGCAAGTACTTCTTGGGTAAGAAAATTTGTATAGGCCCCATTGACGTAGTTAATCACAAAATTTGCCGTGTTTGTCTCTGAACCATCGGCAATAAGTTGGATGGGGGCAATTTTCCCCTCTCTATGGAGATACTTTGTAAAATAGCTAGGGATCACAATCAGACCACTTATTGAACCCTCCATCAGCTTTTCATCAAGAAAGTGTCGATGATTTGTTGTAGTCACTTCAAAATAGGGAGAGTGTGTCAAGGTTGAAGAAAAGTCAAAAGCTTCTTTGGATCGATCTTCTAAAACAAGGGCGATTTTTAGATGTTTAATATCCAAAGAGACCCCTGATCCATAGATGAAGATCAATAAGAGGGGGAGAAAAACAGTGATTAAAAGAGTACTTGGATCCCTTATAATTTGCATCCCCTCTTTTAAAAGAAGGGCTTTAATCCTTCGTAGACATATCATTTATTTTAAGCCCCCATCAATTGTCTCAATCATCTGAATAAACGCATCCTCAAGGGTGGGATTAGGGATTGCATGTGTGATTGCCTCATTTTTTATTTCAGTAGTAGAGGCTGTTTTAACAATTTTTCCCTGATAAATAAAGGCAATTTTATCACAGTATTCGGCCTCTTCCATAAAATGGGTAGTGATCATGACAGTGACCCCTTTTCTCACAAGTCCATTGATATGACTCCAAAACTCCCGCCTTGTAAGGGGGTCTACTCCTGATGTGGGTTCATCAAGAAAAAGTATAGAGGGTCTATGCATGTTAGCACAGGCTAAACTTAACCGTTGTTTGTACCCTAAAGGGAGCGTTTCTGCATTAAAAGAGAGGAAATTCTCTAACTTAAAAATATCAATCATCTCCTCTATTGCCTCTTTTTTTCTTTGATAGTGCAAATCATACATACCAGCAAAAAAATCTAAATTTTGGATAACACTTAAGTTTCCATAAAGAGAAAATTTTTGAGACATATAGCCAATATTCATTCGGGCTTTATCAGGAGAAGTTTTTACATTTAACCCATTGACATAGATTTCTCCAGAAGTGGGTTGTAAAAGGCCACAAAGCATTTTAAAAATAGTTGTTTTACCCGCTCCGTTTGGACCTAATAAGCCAAAAATCTCTCCGGGTTTTACCTCTAAAAAGACCCTATCTACTGCAATAAAGGCATTAAACATTTTAAGAAGATCTTTTGCTACAATAGGGAGATTTTCCCCTTTTGCCTTTTGAGGGGAACTATGTGCAAGCTTAGAAGCCTCTTTTATTCCTCCCCCTAAAATATCGATAAAAGCATCCTCAAAACGGGGGGAAACACTTTGAATATTTAGCCCTCTTAAAGAAGGAGCATCCTTTTTTATAACTGCACGAATGTAGTTTCCTTGAATGAGTGCATCGATGATCTCTTCATTTTTTTGATAATTAAAAAGCTCTTCTCTTTTATCTTTTTCTTTTGGAAGGATCATAAAGACCCGGTCTTTTAATCTTTCAGTGAGCTCTTTAGGATTTCCTTGATATAGAAGTTGCCCCTGATTAAGTAATAAGACGTTGTCACATTTTTCAGCCTCATCTAAATAGGCTGTACTCCACACTACTGTGACATTTTCCCTGCTAAGACCTTGAACAATAGCCCAAAGTTCCCTCCTTGAAATAGGGTCGACCCCAACACTTGGTTCATCAAGAAGAAGCACTGAGGGCTTTTGTATTAATGCACTGGCAAGACCCAGCTTTTGCTTCATCCCCCCCGATAGATGTTTTGCAAATCGCTTTTGAAAGGGGGTTAAATGTGTAAACTCTAAAAGGGTTTGAAAAACTTGCTCCTTATGATTTTTAGCCACTCCTTTAAGTTCTGCATAAAGATTTAAGTTTTGAATAACGGTTAAATCCTCATATAAACCAAATTTTTGAGGCATATAGCCCATCTGATCGGTAATTTTTTCGTATTCTTTAGAAAGATCCTTTCCAAGGATTGTAATTGAACCTTGGTTGAAGGGTAAAAGGTTAGCTAAAATACGTATTAAAGTGGTTTTTCCAGCTCCATCTGGACCTACAATACCTGTAATTTTTCCCTCAGGGATGTTTGCACCCTCCACTGTTAAAGTAAAATCGTTATTTCCTTTAAATTGCTTTACAAGCCCTTTTATATTGATCGCACCTTCTTTCAAAAGGATCACCCCTTATCAAGGTGCAATTTTACAGTCACTGGCATCCCTTGAATAAGTTGATTGTCTGGTTTGTCGATGTATACCCTTATTCGATAGACTAAATCTGTCCTTAAAGCAGTGGTTTGTACAGATTTAGGGGTAAACTCTGCCATGGAAGAGATGTACCCCACCTTTCCCTTATAGCGCTTTCCCCCTTTGATGTCGGTGTAGACAGTGGCCTCCATTCCATAATGAACAACCCCTAAATTGGGCTCATCGACAAAGGCAAGGATCCATATAGGGGAAACTAAAGAAAGTGTGTAGACAGGATTTCCAGGATTTACAACACTTCCAGGTTCTCGAATGCGTGATAAAATAATCCCCTCGTTGGGTGCATAAGATTGAGTGTAGTTTAAATTGTCTTTTGCAACAGCAATGGACTGCTCAACCTCTGCAAGAGAGGCTTTTAAAGCCTTGTATCGTGCTAAACTATTATCTAAATCTTCGCCAGAAATGGCCCCAGAATCAATGACTTCTAATCGCCTTTTATACTGAAGCTCTGCATTAAGGTAGTCAGCTTCAACAACCTCTTTACGAGCTATAGCTTCTTGCAATAAACTATCATAGGGATCTTTTTCTAAAGAGCAAAGAAGCTCCCCTTGTTTAACTTTATCTCCCTCTTGAAAGTGTAAAGATTGAATTTTTCCACTGACTCTAAAGGCGATATCAACCTGCCTCACATCGACATTTCCATAGAGCGTGAGCTCATTATCCCCTTTTCCCCTACTAAAAAAAACAACCATAGATGCCGCTAAAATTAGAGAAAGAGAAAGAATTACTGTTGAAAAGAGAATTGTTTTTTTCATATTAAATACTATATATATTTTTTTATGAAAAAGAACAACTTGAATTCAAGTTTTTAACGCACCAAGATGTTTTTTAAATGCTTGTTGCGGTGTTTGCCAATTTAAAACTTTTCTAGGACGGTGATTCAGGCGATGCTGGGCAAACTTGATTTCTTCTAGTGTTACCTTTGTAAAATCAGTCCGCTTAGGAAAATATTGTCTTAAAAGCCCATTGGTGTTCTCATTTGTTCCCCTTTGCTCATGAGATGAAAAGGAATCTTTTCTCTCCCGTCTTTTTCTGCGTAAGTGAGAGGTGAATACTTTTCTTAATTCCCGTTTTGGGGTAGCATAAATATATTTATAAATGGTCTCATGAAAGATCCACTTTAAAGGCTCATCAGCATATTCTGCTTTGACTGTCTTGCTAATTTGCTCTGGAGAAAAATCTTCTACAAGTTTTTGCATAGCCTCATACCAAACATTTGACCTAATATCAATAATAGTTTTTCTACCTTTTGATGGTAAAAGTCTCCCAGCATGACTGTGTACTTTAGACGGAGAGTACTCTAGGCGAGCCTCACATCTTTTAAGCTCTCTAGCAATGGTAGTATGTGACCTTTTTAATTCCGATCCAATCTCTCTATTGGTTTTCCTTTGTCTGTAGCATCTACTAATGCATCTACATGATACCCTGGACGAAGAAATGCTCTGAAGTTTGTTTTAAAATAATCACTTAAAAACTGAGATTGGGAGTTGTAACCAAGAATTTCTCTTGTATACTTTGTTTTTCCAGTAATTTCAGCAATTACTCTCTTGCAAAATGGCCTAATATCTTTTTGAGCCAAAAAGTACGTATGATCTACTAAAGTACCTGAAGTGCCATCCATGAGAACTTCTATATCATCTACACTTTCATCATAGCGACTTGATGAATGCGGGAAGTAATAGAGAACCTCATCATCCAATCTCAGCTTCTTAAACTGATCAATTGATCCTTTTGCGTGAAGTGCCCCCACAAGCAAAAATAAGACCTTCTTCCTGCTGAGTTCTGAGTTTTAATAAGATTTCGACCATAGTAGTAATTCGTTGATCTTCTCGAAGTCTGATACCTGACATTCTTCTTGAAAGATCATCAGAAGTCTTTTCACCATACTCTTCACTACTTACATCAATTCCTTTTAAACACATAGACAACTTTGTAGCTTCGCTAAATATTTCTTTTAGTCAGAATATCTAGAAATCATGTAGATAGTAAATTTTTAGATAAACTGAGTCTTGAATATAAGATTTAAAAATGTTATTCTTTAGTCAAAAAAATAGTGAATGGTAAGATTTCAAGGCCTCTTTATTGCGATACCAACTCTTTTGGGTATCTTTCTGATAAAAACAGATATGATTCTTTTATTGAGAAGCTGGAAAAATCAGAGAACAAAGCTGCGCTGGAGTTAGTGGCTCCTTTAAAGTCAGAAGACTTGATCAAGCACCCTGTAGCATTTATTGAATTATTTGGTTTCAAGCAAAAATTTATCCATCAGAGGTTGGAAAAGATAATTCCTTCGCTTGAAGAAGGCGTAAAAAAAGCTATGAAGGCCTCTGTCAAAGAGTTTAAATGCAAGGTCAAAAATTCTGAAAAATTACATAAACTATGTAAGGGGTTTGATAAGGGCTATGAGGTATTATACAATGGTATTTATAACCATTTGCATTGTAACGAACCTGACCTCCAATTGCTAAGTTTCGAAATGCAAATCGAATTTCAAAATAAGCAAATTAAGGATCCTAGTAGTCTTTTCTTACATCAATACAATTACATAAAAGAAAATTTAAATGAAAATTTTATAAAAGATATCATAGAAGACCTTTCAGTAGAAGCTATTTATCGATATGGAAGGACCCTGATTGCAAAGTTATATCCAGGAGATAAGGAACTAACCCATAGATGGGTAGAGTATCTATCTGCACTTTGTTTTATGTTTTGGGAAAAAGGTATCAATACTAGTGCCTACCGAATAATGGCAATAGAGTTAGAGCGATTGAAAAGAAAATATAGTAGTGATTTTCATCCTGCAAAATTACTTAGACCACATGATGATACTATTGATAGCTTTATCATACATGCATTAGGCTTTGGATGGTTTTGCTCATCAGAAAAACTTACACCAATTATTGTGCTTTCTCAAGATCCATTTGATAAAACTTTTTCCTCTGTTAAACAGTATCAAGAGTTTCTAGCTTATGCACAAAATCCCTTAGATAATAATGTCGGTGCAACACCAAGAATAAAACATGAAGTATTGCCTGGTGCTTTCTATTCTTTTGATAAGGTAAAAGAATCCATAAAAATAGTAACTTTTAATCCATCTCGAATTTTGAAACGAGATCCTGGTCTTCAAATAGAGAGCTCTCATATAGAGATTGAAGAAGTTTTTTTATAGATATAGCAGTACTATTTTTATATAGCCTGCGGTGTTTTAGTTAAAAATTTAGATGAGGTTTTCTTTTGTTCTTTATAACTCTTATAAATATGAAATTTCTCTTAAATGATAATACTCCTAATCTTTGCAGTTAACTGCAAAGATAGAGAGAAATAAACTTATAGAAGCGGGGCAGCGCAAACTTGAAGTGTGGACCTACGGATTTTCAGACTTGTTTACTACAAAACTCTGAACTCTCTAAAATATATCAGGGTAGAGTTTTCTAATGAAGATACAAAAGTTCTTATTTTTAATTATTCTACAATAAAAGAAGGAGAGTAAGAAAGGTGACTTAGACGCCTAAAATTTGATTAAATTGATTAGAAGAAGATATGACTCTACTTATCTTTCCAAGTACTGACCAAGTTTTTGATCCAAGAAATCTTGAATCTCTTCCAGCTTAGAGTTGAGGGATTGAAGATTGGCACAAGCTTTCATCGTAATTTCAGGTCCAAAGGTTTTATTTGGTTCGGGAGAAGTAATAATGGTTAAGTTCCCTGAAATTTTGTTTGCAAGCACCCTCATCTTATTAAAATGATTGTCTAACTCCTTTCTAGTGGGGATAGGAAATTGAGCAGAAGGTTTTAGGCAGCTTTCCACATATTTGTTTATAGAAAGGTGGATTTTACGCCCGGCAGCTTCCTCGCCAGTGGCTGGTGTCACACCCCCTGCATTAACCCAGTAAGTTAAGTCTTTTGAGCAAACTCTAAATTTACCAATAATTTCAGACGCAGCTTCTGCCCTTGTTTTGTAACGCCAGTTGGTTATTTCTTCTTTGAGAAAATAGCCAGCAACAACAATTAGTAAAGGTGAAATATTACCTAACCATTGGGTGGAGTGATGAAGTTTTTTCCCAAATATAGGGTTAAAGTAAGACACAAAAATTAAAATAGGCGCTAAAAAAATAATGAACATAATTATCCATTTAGATTCGTATTTGAGCTTTTTGGGAAAGCTAAACCATTTTTTAATAGGTTCTGAGTGTTTTAATAACATGGATTCGATCTCTTTAGACTTTTATTAAATTATGACATTTTGAATGAGAACTTTTAAATGAAAATTTTGATCTATTCAAGAGATAAGTTAGATGAATTTATCTAAAAATCTGCAAGCTAGATATCTGTCTATCGCTTTTGATCAACCGTAAGAAAGTAAAATTTCCTTTTTCTTGCTTTTTAACAAGATCAAACCCTATTTTGGAAAGTTCTCCTTCCAATGAAGAAAGATTTTTATAGCGAGAGGTTGTCTCCGCTATCCAAAGATGACCATCTAATTTAAGACACCTATGAGCTTCATTAAGATAGTCAAGATAATTTGTCCCCATAAGAGAAAGAGAAAAAATCGCAGCATCCAAAGATTCATCATCTAACGGAACATTAGCTATATCACAACAGGTTACCTCTGTATTAACTGCAATATGATCAAAAGAAAAAATCATATTTTCAATCTCCTGTGCAAGTAAAGCTTCACCACAACCAAAGTCTCCAATAACTAGATGTGGTCTCGCTTTGCACCATTTAGCAGCCTCTTTATAGGGGATAATAGTCCACCCTTTTCGTGCTTCCCGATACATAGAATGATAATATTCCCAATCTTTTGGATCCTTCTGAAATTTTTTATGAGTCGTGGCACTGCTCGAAGAATTGAGCTGATGGTTCATTTTAGAAAAATCGCCGAATTTTCTTAGACCTTGTTGAACAGCTTCCTCCGAAAGTTGAAGGTTGATTTTCTTCCGTTCAATCTCATGTAGTTTTCCTTCCTCTAATCGTTTTAACCAGTTCATAATATCCTTATACGCTTGAGCAGGAGTTCTGAGGTGACCCTCAGGGATGACTCCATCCACAGCTGCATCTGCTATTGATTTTTTAAAGAGGATACGCTTCCACCTTGAATCACACCATGACCAGCGTTCTTCGTTAACATTTGCATAGGTTAGAGGGACAATAATGTCGACATGATCGCTTTTTTGTCCTTGCCGATAGACTCTACCCTTAAGTTGTTCAAATTCCGCATGAGTCCATGGCAATGTGTTAATAATAATTCGGTTACAAACATGTTGTAATCCATCAACTCCAGTACCTAAACAACTTGAAGCAATTAAAACGTCTGCATCAAATTTAATAAACTCCTCCAAACCACTTTTATCATCTCCTGTAAAAATGGCTGTTTTCCAACCTTGCAGTTCAATAGCTTCTTTCAAAGGGACCACAATGTCTTTGAGATAGTAGGTGTATATGATGGTTTTTGGTTTGAGATTTTCTAAAATTGTTGGGATTTTTACTTTGGTTAAAATCGCCTCAAGATCAGCCATTGAACCTTTAAGGTTAACATTTTTGATTTCCTCAAGATATGAACCACAATCGACTTCAACAGTTTTCACATCTATCTTTTGGTGATAGCAAGGAAGCCATCTAATCCCATTAGATACTAGTTTTTGGTATAGGGATATACAATTGCCAACAGATGGTTTGGTGTTTAAATCGTCATGGTGCAAACCTGTAATAAGTTCAACTAAGGTCTTTCCTTCATAAAGGTTGTTAATAACAGGAGTAGCGGACATTCCTATAGTATATAGATTTTCATTTTTATTAGCTGCTTCTGACAAAAGAGCTGAAATGGCTTTTTTACGTTTTGATACGTTGTCAACAACTCGCTGTTTAGAATAGTGAATTTCATCGATGACAATAAAATCTATTTTTTCCCTTTCTACAAGAGCCTTTAGTTTGATCTCTGATTTAGGTTGCTGGAAAAACTCATAGTTGAGTATCAAATAGGAATGCTTATTTGCTGGAAGAGTTATCTTCGTATCTTTGATAAAAACTACACTATCTGGATAGATGGTTTCTATATTATTTTTCCACCCTTCTATGACGTTATTTGGACAACAAATAATAGTAAAGCGCGCATCAATTACTCTGCTAGAAAGGATTGCTGATAATGTTTTTCCAGCACCTGTTCCAGACCAATTACCAAGTCTTTTTCGTGTTTTCACCCTAAACGCAGTGAATTGCTGCATTAAGTTAGGAGGGGATAGCTTTCCATTTACTTTAAAACTATAGCCAGAGGGGATGGTTAAACTTTTTGTTCCATTATATTGCTCTAAAAATATTGCTTTGACTTCTTCTGAGTAGGTATCTAAAGGTCTTTCAGAAAGCTGCTCAAGAGCAGCTTTTTCATTAATAAATGCGTGATGCCAAATTTTTGCAACAGCTGAGTTAGTAAAAAACTCTATTGCCTCTTTATCAATGTTTGAGATAATCTTATTACTAAGAGTAGCTAAAACATCTTTGGTTTCTACAAGGGGGAGTTCTTCTTCTAGGTTTGAAATCTCTTCTTCTGAAATAATAGATGAGAGTTTTTGCATGTTTTCTTCTAATTGATCAATCTCTTTGTCTTCATTTTCAATGAATTCATCCACTAAAGATTGTTCGCCATCAATAAATTTCTGTAATTCATCTTTTGGAAATTTTCCAGTTTTCAGAGCTTGAATAAAGGTTTTATTTTTTCCTTGGTAATTTAATATTCCATTCTGTTGGAAAATCACATACAATTCTGCGGGGGTAAGACATTCTAAATGCGGTAAAATATCTTTAACAAAAAGTCTTATTTTTTCCAGTGTCCAACCGCAATTACAATAAGGACATCCGGTTCCCTTTTGTTTAGTTCGGTTTCCAACAGAAGCCTCCCATTCATGATCTGGTCCCTTGGGGCATTTCCACCAATATTTTTTTTCTGAACCACCTAGGACTTGATCCGCAGTAATAGCGCCATTTTTAGTAGGATGAAATTCTCGGG
>JBIKLZ010000048.1:0-4686 GCA_044359535.1 Chlamydiia bacterium | reverse complement strand
TCGATGAATTGATAGCTGTGTTTCAGTTTCTTCATCAAAACTATCGAGCTGGAAAGGGTTTTTGGAAAACATTTTTTTCTGGGGGGGATCTTAAGGGGGCAAAAGATGATGAAGAGCTCTTTTCAACCGATCATCTTATTAAAAAAGGGTCAAAAGGGGTGAGTTTGTGTTGGAATCTTTTACTAGCAGCGGCTATTGGGGCGGGATTTATGATCACTCCAGCTTTATTTTCCTTTGCAGGTACAATGGGGGATATAAACCATTTATGTGGGGCTTTAATCGTTGTAGTTTCTATCCTCTCTTTAGCAGAAGTGATTCGAATATGTAGATGGGTAAATATGATTATGGCTGCAGTTGTAATCGTTGGATCTTGGGTACTCTATAGCTATCCTTTCTATCACACCTTGTTAGGGTTGCTTTTGATCCTTTTATCGATTCGAAAGGGAAAAATCAAAGAAAGCTATGGCCCATGGCAAAAAATGATTCGATAGTCTATATAGTGAATGAAGTGAGGTTTTTTTAATGACAAAGGCGATTGTTCTTTTTGCGTGTATCTTTTCTATGTGTGTAAAGCCCCCGGAATATGTGGCAATAAGCGATAAAAGTGTGGAAGTATATTCACAAACAATAACGAATAAGGAATTGAAGGTGCTGTCCATTGGAGGCTTTTATAAGGAAAAGAAAGTAGAAAAACTCTATTTAGACTTAGAGTATAAAGGGGTTTTAAGCGATAAAAATGCCGAAGAAAAAATCATAAAAGTATTTCAAGGGTTATTAGAGCATGTCAATAAAGACTCTTCTTTAAAAGAATTTTTGATCGAAAGTCCCTTTTCTAAAAGGGATCTATCTGTAACCCTTTCCTATACCTCAGAAAAGGGAAGAGCTTCTCAAGTCCATATTTATGAGGATGAAGTGGTCTTTTCCACATACAATAAAACGACAAACGAGTTGATTAAAGACTACACAATTCCTTTAGTAAGGGCACATTCTTTTAGGTAGATGTTTCTTTGCATGATCACCACTAAACTTGGAACAATAAAAAAAACAGCCGATAGTGGGGAAATGTTCAAAGAAAATAAGTAAAATGAGAAAAAAATCCCATGAATTAAAACAACTCCAACAATATCAACGTTCTTTGCGTAGGCGTTAATAGCTCTTTCTACATTTAAAGGATCTCTTTTATCTATTAAAACCTGTAATGCCAACGACGACCTCCTTGAACCGCACGTCTTGCTGCTCCTAAAGCAACTGCTGCACCCCCAACAGCTACAGTTGTCCGAGCTGTAGCATAAGAAAGCGAGTTAATCTCTTCTGCTGTAATTCCAGAGGAACTGTCCAAATAGGAACTCTTACATGTTCCAATAATCACCCCTATTATAACTGAAGATAAAACAAGTGCAATAGAACCCACAAGGGCAATAAGGGGAGGTGCAAAAATAATAAAGAGGGAAAGAACAACAATAGAAAGGAAGATAAGAGTAATTAAACCTATAGCTCTATTACTTAATCCCTCTTCTGCGGGCACCGCATGGGCTCTAGGAAACTGACCTATGGTTTGTCGATTATCGTAAATGTTAGTGCCATGACTCATCTAATGACTCCTTTTTTAGGGGTTGTGTGTTTTGCTTTAACAAAAGTTTTTTTATTTCCATTGATGATGACGTAGGGAAACTCTATATCATCAATAGGTTCTTTATTTTTACTTAAACCGATAATAATAGACTCTTTTTCTGACCACTCTTCAATAGGATTTTCAAAAAGATCAAAACTCATCATTTCTCCAGAGGGAGTTACAAGTGTGATGGTTTTTTTCTCATAGGAAAGTGCATAGATCGATAGATGGGTAGGAAGATGAGGGGAAGGGGGAGAGAAAAGATTAACATAAGAATAATCAAGGAGACGATTGTTAAAGAAAGAGTATTTTTCATTAAAAAAAATACTATTCCATGGAGAAATAAAGATTAGATCATTTACCGCCCAGAAAGAGGCTTTTGCACAAGAAGGAAAATCTTTAGTTTCCCATATAGAGCCATCATCGAGGGTTATGAAAGTTTGATCCTCACTATAGGCAACGGAATTTATAGCTCTATAAGGGATGGATTTATCATAAAAAAAAGAAGCTTCTTGGTTGTTAGTGTAAAGATGTAAACTAAAACAAAACCCAAAAAAAACAAACAAAAAAAAGTTGATTTTGAACACAATGCCCATACATTTAAAGAATTTGATGAATTTTACATTAAAGGAGCTTTTAATAAAAGTGAAATTTGATCAAGAGAAAGAGGTTTTTAAAAATGCGCTGTTTTGAAAAAATAAAGAGGTTATAAGGGTGGGGGGGTATGGAGGTGAAAAATATCTATAAAAGATGAAGAACAGGTTGAAAGATCAGTTACTGAGTCCTGTGCTATTTTTTTTGTTTAAAAAGCTTAACTGGTTCATCAAAATCAGGTGAATTAAAATATGCAACACAGTCACCATCGTCTTTTAAATCGAATCTAATTGTGCACCCGATTAGATTGGGAGACCCCTCGGCTACAAGATAAGTGATCTCATCTTCACTCGATGAAACTAGGCTCATATTCCCACTGTGGCCAATTTTGGTTTTTATATTCAAAACATCTTTGTCAAAAGTAATGTTCAAAGAGATCTGCATCTTATCAATCGATCCAGAAAATGTCCCTTGAATTTCACTTTCTATGTTATGGTTTATTAAAGAATGATGGGTTGTGGGAACATCGGGTTGTGAAGCATTTGAAACACATAAATCAGGTGAATTAGATGAAGTATTTAAAAGGTTCGTTTGAATTTCACTTTCTATGTTATCGTTTATTAAAGAATGATGGGTTGTGGGAACATCGGGTTGTGAAGCATTTGAAACACATAAATCAGGTGAATTAGATGAAGTATTTAAAAGGTTCGTTTTTTTTAAGTTGTCAATCACGTCGTTGATAAGTAAGGTTCCACCAACTACAAATAAAGCAGCTGAGGCAATACTCACTGATAATACTATTGGCATAAGAGGGATTGCAAAAACAAATGTAACGACCACTGCTGCTACAGCTCCTAGAACTGCTAAAACGACTAATGCAACTCCAGCGACCAATTTTGGATCAACGGGCTTTTTCTCTGCTTTTGGTGCTGGTCCTGGTGCTGGTGCTGGTGCTGGTGCTGGTGCTGGTGCTGGTTGTACTGACATAGCTTCGTCCTTTGTATATTATAATTATATGATAAATATGAAATAAAGACCCGTTTTTTATTTTAAAAATATTTTTAATACTAAGGATCGATTCACTTGAAATGGGGTGTATTTAATTAATAGTGAATAATTTAAACAATGAAAGCTTGATCATTAGACAAGAGGAAGATAAGGATATTTTTAGGCAAATTCTAATGAGAAATAATTTTTTTTAGAAAAAGGGAGTTTTAAAGAACCCTCTAAAAATCAAAAGTTGCCCCTTGATTCTGACAACTTTAGCTAAGGATAGAGTTTTAAAGAAATAATTTTAGTTTCGTATTTTTAAATTCTATACCTGTGCAAGCTTAATAAATTCAGGTAGTTTTTGAATTCTTGGACTGGCAAATAGAAAAGCTTTCTTATTGCTATCAAGAGCAGCTTTGACGATTTCTTCATTGTCTTGTAAATCAGGGCCTGCAAATTTAAGTGCGGATCCATTTTTCCAAACAGCAGCAAGAGCAAACTTGTTGTCTCTTCTTAAGTATTCAGGAGCATACTTAAATGCTTTTGGATTATAAGAAATTTCATCGAGAAGAACAGCGGGAATAGGGGATACAGCTGCAACAGTCAAGCCGATCCCTGTTATAGCAAAAGCACTAGATAGTATGCACAGTATGACCGGGATAATAGCTATGCCAAAAGCTAATAAAATGAATCCTACTTGAGCTGCTAAAACGCCTACCACTAAGAATGTAATTCCTAGGATTAATTTTGGAGAAACTACATTTTTGCTTGGTTTCGCTACTTCTTGATCTAATGTTTGGTTTTCTTCTGATGATAAACTAACTTACATAATTCAACTAATTATATTAACTATATTAATAATATAAAACATAATTAATTTAAATTATATTAAAAAAGAGAAATAATAGTGATTTTCTGAAAAGATACGTTTTTTAAAAAAAATTTATAGATTGAAGGGGTCTAATTGTAAAAAGATTATTTTAAAAGTTTATTTACTTTCTCTTAATTTATTTAAAACGATAGCGCTTTCAGAGAGAGTGATTCGATTTTTTGACGCTTCAGTAATTAAATCATTTAAAGATAAAAAAGCCTTTTTATAGGCTAAGGTGATATGAAACACCTCTCCATCAGGTAAAAGGGACAGACCCATTTGTTTTCTAAGATCTTGAAGTTCATCTGAAGAAACTGTCAGATAAAAGACATATTTATTTTTAATGTCGTAGATCAGGGTAGATTTATAGCATCCTGTCACTGAAAAGGAAAAAACTTCACCAATGGGAATTGGTGAATAAAGTTTTTTTTCTTCTGTTGCCGTTGCAACACAAATATGGGCTCCTCCAGTAAAAGAACCTTCGAAGTAAGGAGGTTTATCAATGGTTGGATCTTTAAAAAAGGGGATAATCGAAGTGATATATTCATTAGGAATATCAAGATAGATGCATCCATTATCCGTTTGTTTTAAAGTCCCAGCAAAAGGAAGTACAGATCCA
>JBIKLZ010000001.1:0-158854 GCA_044359535.1 Chlamydiia bacterium | reverse complement strand
TACATTGTGGCTTTTAAAATGATCGATCTTGTCATTACAGGACTTGATGAAATTAAGTCTGTGTCTGTCATCTCTGCTCAATCCGAGCAGATTGCAAAAAGTGTTTTAAGAGAGCTTGGCCTTGGATTAACCATTACCCCTGGTAGAGGGGGGTATTCAGGGAGCAATACCGATATTTTAAATATTATTGTTGAAAGGCTTGATTTAGCCGATTTAAAAGCTCTTATTCTTGACATTGATCCAAAAGCCTTTATCTCCATCTCCAATATCTATGAGGTGATCTATGGGGGCAGTGGTAGCTCAAAAGCAAAAATTCGAAGCAAAAAAAAGCAACGTTCAATCCTTACTCCCAAGATAGAGACATAAAATGATTCCATTCATATTCAAAACTATTTTCACTTTCTCTATGCAGATTCTTCTTGGTTGGCTAATCTATAGACAGCGTGGCAGAGCTCAACAAGATGAAAAAAATTCCCCTGTGATTACAGATGGAAGAGATGCTTTTATTCAAAGGTATATAGACCGATATAAAAGAAAAAAATCAAGCAAAAGACCTTAATTTATTTCCATAACCGCTGCTTTGAAAAATTAACTCCAAGGCCTCTAGTTCATCACTATTTATCCATCCATTTTGATAGGCAATCAATTCTATAGAACCAATCAATTGACCCGTTTTTTCCTGCTCATTTTTGACAAAAATAGAGGCTTCTAAAAGGGTATCAAAACTTCCTGTATCAAACCATGTGACAGTTTTATCTAAGACAACCACATTTAATTTTTTCATTTCCAAGTACACATTATTGACATCGGTAATCTCTAATTCTCCTCTTGCCGATGGTTTAAGGCTCTTGGCAATCTCTACTACTTGGTTATCATAAAAATATAGACCTGTCACTGCTAAATTTGTGGGGGGTAAAGGGGGCTTTTCTAAAAGCTTTATCACCTCACCCTTTTTGCCTTTTTGCACCACTCCATATTTAGAAGGGTCTTTTACCTCTGTTGCAAAAACAGTAGCCCCTGGATATGTAAATTGTGTATTTTTTAGCAAAAAATCCAATTGGTCCCCTGAAAAAATATTATCCCCTAAAATCAATGTCACAGGGTCCTTACCAATAAATTCTTCGGCTAAAACAAAGGCGCTAGCTAAACCTGTAGGGGCTTTTTGAACTGTGTACCCAATTTTCATCCCCAGGCTTTTTCCATTGCCAATAAGTTTTTTAAATCGATCGATATCCTCTTCTGTAGAAATAATCATCACCTCTTGAATCTGTGCCTTCATAAGGATAGAAAGGGGATAGTAGACCATTGGTTTATCATAAATGGGAAGTAATTGCTTACTCACCGATCGAGTCAATGGAAAAAGTCTAGTTCCTAAACCTCCAGCAAGAATAATACCCTTTTTTTTCAATGTACACTTTCCTTTCCGACTTTATTATCGATTGATGCTATATGATGTTCACTTTTATTAAACATTTCCCCTTCAAGAATCCTTAAAAAAAAGGGAAGCGTCGAACATACCCCTTCTATAGAAAATGTAGACAACACCTCTTTACTTTTTATAATGACCTCTTCTCTTGAATTTCCTTTAACAATCACTTTTGCTAAAAGAGAATCGTAATAAGGGGAAACTGTGCTTCCCTTAGTAAAACCTGTATCCACCCTCACTTGCGGATCAGATGGAATTTTATAATCTGTAAGTATCCCTGGGGTGGGGATAAATGCATCTGAATCTTCTGCATTCACCCTAAATTCCATCACGTGCCCTACTTTTTGTTTCACATCTTTTTGCGTTATAGGCAACTTCTCCCCTTGAGCAATGGCAATTTGGATGGCTACAAGATCGATCCCAACAAGCTCCTCAGTAATGGTATGCTCTACCTGAATACGGGTATTTACCTCCATAAAATAAAACCCCTCTTTATCCAACAAAAACTCCACAGTCCCTAAAGAGTGATATCCAGCCTCTTTCATCAGAGAAACTGCAGCTTGGCATATCTGCTCTCTTAGTGAAGAAGAAAGGGCCACAGATGGGGTCTCTTCTATTAATTTTTGCCTCCTTCTTTGAAGTGAACAATCCCTTTCATAGGCATGTATAACAGTTCCGTGATGATCCCCAATAATTTGAACTTCTATATGTTTTGGATTCACAATCATTTTTTCTATATAGATTGAAGAATCATTAAAAAGATGCAAAGCCTCTGTTTTTGCCTTAAAATAGGCTAAGGAAAATTCCCCTTCATTAGAGGCAATAGTAATCCCTTTTCCCCCACCCCCTGCAGAGGCTTTAATAAAAACTGGATACCCTATTTCTTTTGCAGTTTTGATCCCCTCATTAAGAGATTGAATCTCCCCTTCTGAGCCAGGTATAACTGGACATTTTGCCCTCTTAGCGATTTTTTTAGCTTGGATTTTATTTCCTAATGCATGGATCAAATCAGAGGAGGGTCCAATAAATACTAATCCAGATTTCTCCACAATTTCAGCAAATAAAGGATTTTCACTTAAAAAACCATAGCCAGGATGAACGCCATCGACATTACACAGTTCACAGGCTGCTATTATTCTTGAGATATTTAAATACGAGTCCATTGCTTTTGGGGGTCCAATACAAATGCTGCTATCGGCAAGTTTTACATGCTCAGCATTTTTATCTGCAGTACTATAGATAGCTACAGCATGAATAGATAACTTTTTGAGGGCTTTAATGATTCTACAAGCAATCTCCCCTCTATTTGCAACTAAAACTTTCTTCATCTACTCCATCACAAATAATTGCGCACCAAACTCAATGGGATCGCCATCTTTTGCTTCAATTTTTACAATCAAACCCTCACGTTCGGCATTCATTACATTCATCACCTTCATCGCTTCTATGATACATAAAGGATCCCCTTTTTTGACCCTATCTCCCACTTGTACAAAAGGGGGTGCATCCGCTGATACCCCTCTATAAAAGGTTCCCACCATCGATGATTGAACAATGTGAGTTAAATCAATATCATTAATCTCTTTCATTGGAGGAGCTTTTTTAGACTCTTTTTCCCTCGAGTGGTCCCCTTTCAATACCACCTCAAAATCCCCCTTTTTGATTGAAAGTTCAGTTAATCCCGACTCTTTAAACATTTTAATCCATGTTTCAATAGTATCAATATCCACATTAAATCCTTTGTACATACTCTTGATTTTCTGTATCCACTTTAATAATATCCCCGGTTTCAATAAACATTGGCACCTCCATCCTTGCCCCTGTTTCAAGAATGGCACGCTTATTAGAAGCACTCATTGGGTTAGAGGCATCTAATTCTTCCGTTTTTACCACCAACAACTCTAAAAATGCAGGCAACTCCACTGAAAAAATGGTCGTTCCATAAAAATGGGCATTTACAATGATCCCCTCTTTTAAGTAGTTATCTTTTGCCCCAATAATTTCTTGATCCACTAACACTTGCTCTAAATTTTCTATATCAAAAAATAAATGCTTTTTATTCTCTAGGTAAAGATACTCAAGTTCTCTTTGGTTCAGCTTTACCTCATTTACTGATTGATTTTGGTTAAAGCTTTTTTCTATCACCTCATCTGTTATAAGATTTTTTAGCTTTGTCTTTACAAAGGGAACCCCTCGAGCCATAGTCACTTTAACAGAGGAATCGACTCTATAAATTTCTCCTTCTAAGTTGATAATCATCCCTGGTGTAATCTGATTACTTGTTACAGATAGCGTCTCTTCCATTTCCCTCTCCTACAGTTGTTAACTCCCCTTCAATAATAGACATAATCTCTTTGGCAAGTTTATCCATATCATGTCGTATTAAATTTCTTTTGATTAGATCCCCTTTTTTTGGCAACACCCTTTTTCCTAAAAGCTGCCGATCAATCACCGAAGAACACCCCTTCAAATCATTGATCACAAGGTCCCCTTCTGATTCATACCTTTTCATCCTTTCACTATCTGGGATTTCATTATTGACCAAAACCACATCAAAGACACCCCTGCCTGTGTACCTTTCAATCTCATTTAGATAATCAGAGGTGGTAAATTGAGAGGTTTGACCCTTTCGATTCATTAAATTCACAACAAACACTTTTGTTGCTTTTGTCTCATTTAAAGCTTTAACAACCCCATCGACTAAAAGGGATGAAATTAAAGATGTATACAAGCCTCCAGGACCAAATACAACCACATCTGCATTCATTATTTCTTCTACCGCCCGAGGATTGACTTCCGGATAGGGAGTTAAATAGATTTTTTGATAACCCAAATCTATCCTATCGGATAAATAGATTTCTTCTTCACCCTTAAGGACCTCACCACTAGATAGAATCATCTCTAAATGGGTTTTAGTCGTTGTTACAGGGATGACCTTTCCCTTAATATTTAAAATAAGCCCTAATTCATCAATAGCCCTTTCAAAACTCCCTGTCACCTTTTCTAAAGAAGATAAAAATAAATTGCCAAAACTATGCCCTTGAAGCCCCCCATTTTCATAGCGGTAATTCATTAAATCTCTCATCACTTTAGAAGAATTAGAAAGAGCGACAATACATTGACGAACATCGCCAGCTGGTAAAACCCCAAGCTCATCACGAAGAATCCCAGAACTTCCCCCATTATCTGCCATTGCTACAATTGCTGATAGATCAATATCATATTTTTTTAAACCACTTAAAACGACAAAATTTCCAGTCCCTCCACCGATTGTACAGATTTTTTTCTTCATGAAATAAGTCCTTTATAGGAGTAAAAGGTATTTAAAGCTTCTTTTAAATCTCTTTGTTTATAAAAAAAAGAGCCACACACTAAACGATTTGCCCCTGCAAGGACAGCTTCTCTTCCTGTCTCAAAATTAATCCCCCCATCCACTTGTATATCAAACTGTAACCCATACTTTTTTCGATAGTGAGCAAGGATCTTTACCTTATTCAGCATTTCAGGTAAAAACTCTTGTCCCCCAAATCCAGGTTCCACTGTCATCACAAGGACTTTATCAATCTCTTTTAAATAAGGAACGACAAGCTCAACACTTGTTGCTGGCTTTAAGGCAATCCCAGCATAACGATTTGATTTTTTAATATAATCGATTGTATAAGCGACCTCTTCTGTCGCTTCAATGTGAAATGTAATTTCATTGCACCCTACCTTCACAAAGTCCTCGATTTTATTTTCTGGATTATAGATCATCAAATGGACATCTAAAATAGATCTTTCTGGGATATTTTCTCGAATTCTTCCAATGATTGCTGGACCGATAGTCAAGTTTGGGACAAACAATCCATCCATCACATCAAGATGTAAAATGTTAGCTCCCGCATGAATTGCCTTCATTGCAGTGTCGACAGCAAACCCTAAATCCCCTCCGATTAATGAAGGTTCTAGCTCTAATGTATGTTGTTTCATGAAACCTATTATACTGATTTTAGAGTTTAAGACAAAGAGACATCTTTCCTAAAAACAACTCTTTTGTTTCTTCATCCTGAAATTTAAAATGAACCCCTATATAAAACTTCTCCTGAATGGATAAAGAAAAAAAAATCAGCCCGCCAATTGTGCTTTCAAAATGCTTTATTTCATTTAAGAAAGCCTCCTTTTTCCGCTCTGTTTTCACCCTTGCTAAAAATAAAATTCTTCCATCGCGAATGTGTAAAAAAGTATCTTTAGATGTTTTATAGGTAAATAATTCATAAAAAGGGGTAAAAAACTCGATAAATTGGTCGATGCTAATCATCGCTCTTATTTCTGATGGATGGATTGCATAAAAAAAGTTTTCAACAAGGACGCTGTTTTTTACCCCTTTTTTTCTTAAAATCCCTTGACAAAGGGAAAGCACATCTCCCTGTTTTTCAAGCATCCCTCCATTGTAGTCCCGAATTTCTCCAAGTCGTTTTTGTAAATCCCAAATAATCTTTGCTCGTGCTCGGTAAATGTCAATGGAGTAATCTTCTCTCATAAAAGAAGAGACTTTCATAGAATAACTTAATTCAATCCCCTCTTTAAATTCTCCAAGGATCCGAACTTGTTTAATTTTACAACTATATCCACGCCCCTCCCCCTTTTCAAAAAGCTCAAAAGGGGAACATTTTCCACTCACCTTAACAACAATAGCCGTAAACAATAAATTGTCATTTGATTGAGAATCAAACAGAACAGCAACTTGTGGAAGATCTTCTTTTGAACCCAACTCCTTAGATAGGGCAACTGTATATTTAATCACCTCTTCAGTGTTTTGAGGCATAAACATCTTTCGGGCAAATTTTTGAATATGGGACTCAATATTCTTCTTTAAACTCTCTTTTAAACTCTTGATCTCCTGAAAAGAAATAGCCCCTTCCCTTTTTTCAAGCTCTATGTAAAATAAATAACCCCCTTCCCCTTTTGCAAAAATTTTTAAAAAGGAGTGCTCAATAACTGTTGCCCCTTTAATAAGAGCTTTGCACGCTTTTATCAAGTGCTCTTTTTCAAGACGCTCATTTTCATACAAATGAGAGATACCAACCACAATACTGATCACCTTTTTTCTTCCAAATAACTCCTCTATAAAAAGGGTCGAAGACTTTGTAAAAATCTCTCGGGCACCGCCTCTAATTTTTGATTTATGCGAAAGCTTTTTATATATGTGATAAAAGGTCACAATAATTTTTGATAAATCCTTTATCGATCGATTTTTAGTAAACTCTTCTTTAGCATCGGTCATAAACTGGTTCATTAAAGGGATCAAATCATAATCAAACAGCTTAGGAAAGCGGTGAATATAACTCATAATCCTTTCCTGAACATAGGAACTTTTTCCTTCAAGAGATTGACCTTTCATCTCTAAAACCATCCGTGCATAAAAACTAGATCTTAAACCTAAGAGGATCTGCTTTTGAATTTGTTTAACCACTGTATAACACCTTTCTATCATCGCTGTATCTGTGACTGAAATAAGGGTTTCTGTAACAAGATATTTTTTTGTATCTAATTCAAAAAATCTAAAGGGAAAGGAACAAAAACTTTCCACTTCTAGCGCTGAAACTGTCTCCACTTCTGAGTGGATAAATTCATGAATAAACTTTGAAGCGCTTTTTAGATGATGAGAGAGGGTTTGAAGGATAAAAACCCCATGATCGTCGTGAATAAAGGAGACTTTAGGGAGGATAGCCTCAATATTTGAAGAATCTCCAATTTGCTCTTGAGATAATAATGAATGGACAATTGTTTTTGCTATTAAGGATGAAGCCCCCCTTGGGCTATTTTCTAAAAGGGATTCATCAAACATATCCTTTGTCATGATTTGCCTTCAAATGGGTGTAGCCACATTTTCAAATGGATGGACCTTTTTTAAAGAACCACCACTAAATTTTAAAACAAGAATTGTCTGTTCCATACTTTTTGACTATACCAAGGGAGGGGCAAGTGTGCAATATAAAAAAATAGCCCCGCCCAAGTTCAAACAAGCCGATTTTAAAAAAAAATCTTTGTAAAAAATCCACACTTCTTTATATTTATTTTTGTAAATCCTAAAAAAAAGGATATACATTTATTTATTAAAATTTAAAAAAGAGAGAGAGTATGAAAAGGAAAATATCTATTAAAAGCGTGTTATTAGGATGTCTTTTAGCATCTTATCCACTTACTGCTTTTGAAGCTTATGATGAAAGTGACTACAAAAATCAACTATATACTACAATCACAGAACTCAATGTTGGAAATGATGAACAAGGGCACAAAATCTTTTATAAAGTGCAACCTGCAAACAATCAATACCTCTACTTAGGTCCTAATGAAGTCTTTTTTGGTTCTATTGTAAGGCTTGCTTGTGAAGAAGAAGTTCCAAACCCTGCAATGGAATTAAATAAAGGTGTAGAATATGGCTACATCAGTAAATTTGGACAACAAGGGGATGAAGCCTTTTGGGGACTTGTGACAACAACTGAAGGAAATCTTCATGCCGATGTCATTTTTTCTGCAACCCTTAAAGATGTTGGAACTATTTTAACATTTCAAATAGATGATCTTCCTTCAAATGAAATGACAATAACAAATGAAATGGTAGAAAGTGGAACCTTCTTTTTTGATATTCCCACTCTTTCAAAGGGCTTTCATAGTTTAAAAATGACAGTTACTAAAAATGTAAAAAATCCTAACTTTAAACTTTTTGCTCTCCGTTTTGAGGGATCGGGGATCACAAATGCCTATGTAGCAAGAGAAAGATGGCGTCCTAAAGCTGCGTATTCCAATTGGAGAAGTTCAAAAAATCCTAATGATGTCCAAGCTTGGATTATGGAATTATCATCTGAAAGTGAACTGGGTCATTACTCCCCATGTACAACTGAATTTGGCTATTTTGGACCTATTTTTGAACCAGGGGGAACTGTAAAATCAGTAAACATGTCGATTTGGAGTTCATCTAATGAAGAAGGCCTATTACCCATTGACAAACAATCACACTTACTCGGGATTGGCTCTGGGGATGCTACATTTGGCTACTGGAATCATGAGGGTCATGGAACTAAAGTAAGGGAATGGAATCTTTTTGAAGGAAACACTTCAAAAAAATATGTAATAGGACTTCGTTACAGTAACGATGGAAAATTCAGAACTTTTTATGGCTATTTTTGGAATGAAGTGACTCAAAATTGGCAGCTGTACTCTGTGGGTAGGAAATACTCCACCGAACCTTTAACTAAGCTAAAAACAAACTCTTTTATAGAAGTTGTTGGGGGCTCAGGAAAAGAAAGATCCAATCATAGCGTCCGCAAAGTAAACTACAAAGGATGGGTCTGTGATTCTAAAGGGACTTGGACCGATTTAGATCAATCCCTTTCTATGGGTAAAAAAGAAATTTCAAACCACAATAGAGGTGTAAATCAAGATGGAGAAACCTTTTATACAACCACAGGTGGATTAAAAAACAAACTTCCTAAAGCATTAAATAAACTTTATACAAAGAAAGAAGTTGTAAACCGCCCCTTATATATGGACGCATCAAAACTTCAAGGTTTTTTTAAACTGCCATTTATCCCTCAAATTGTTGCTGCAAGTAAAAGTGTTGACAATGTCTTAAGCGTTGAATTTCAAACTCACACTCCCCTTGCCTCGACTGTTACTGTGTGCTCAGGATCTTTAGATGCTTTATCCAATCAAAAAAATTGGGAGCATAGCATCGATTTTCACATTCCTGAGGGCGATGAAACTTTAGTTCATAAAGTAAACATCCCTGTTTCAGCTGAAACTAGATTTGTAAGAATTTTAGTTCAAGATCCAAACGCTCAAATGTGGAATTTTGACACCTACCCACTAGGAAATCATTAACCCTACATAGAAAAGAGCCATTTTCTTAAACACACTCAAAAATAAGTCTATATTTTTGAGTGTGTTTTTAATTAAACATTTTTTTAAAAAGAGTTCTTTCACAAATTCACATAAATTTTTTGATATAAAAACTCAATTTTTCGATTCTCTTACCAAAGCTATTGCCTTTATTAGATAAAGTTGTTATTGTCTTTGGCAAGTCAAAAAACTAGGAGAAACAAGCAACATGTCAAATCAACAAACAACTAAGTGGTTAGAAGATGAAAGCAAAATCATCGTAAAAGAAAACTACGACACCAAAGATATGGAAGAATTCAAAAAACTTCTTACTCAAAAAGGGTCTTTAATTGACTCTGGATCTACAACTCGCCTTATCCCCGGTGAACTTTTAACAGGAACGATTGTTGAAATCACTAAAGGTTTTGTTGTTGTAGATGTGGGTTTAAAATCTGAAGGTTTGATTCCTGTAGCTGAATTTGGATCAGTTGATGAAATTATCCTAGGCAACAAAATAGAGGTCTTACTTGACTCTACAGAAAGCGCTCACGGCCAAATCATCCTTTCAAGAGAAAAAGCAAGAAAACTCCGTCGTTGGGATTACATTCAACACAATTTTGAAGAAGGCTCTATCATTGAAGGGTTTATCACTCGAAAAGTCAAGGGTGGACTCATTGTAGATATTGGAGGAATGGACGCCTTCCTTCCAGGTTCACAAATTGACAATAAGCGCATCAAATCTTTAGATGAGTACATTGGAAAATCATATGAACTTAAGATTTTAAAAATCAATCTTGATAGAAAAAACATTGTTGTTTCACGAAGAGAAATTTTAGAAGATGAAAGAGTGTGTAAAAAAACTGAGCTTTTAGAGCATATTCACGTTGGCGATCGTTGTAAGGGTATTGTAAAAAACATCACTGACTTTGGGGTCTTTTTAGATTTAAATGGAATTGATGGACTTCTTCACATTACAGACATGACTTGGAAGAGAATTAAGCACCCTTCTGAGCTTGTCGCTTTAGGGGATGAACTTGAAGTGATCATTTTAAGTATTGATGAAGAAAAAGGGCGTGTAGCTTTGGGTCTAAAACAAAAAGATGAAAACCCTTGGGACGCTATCGAGCAAAAATTCCCTCCAGGAACTCATGTTAAAGGGACTATTGTTAACTTAGTTGCCTATGGAGCTTTCATCGAAATTGAAGATGGCATTGAAGGTCTTATCCACGTTTCAGAAATGTCATGGGTGAAAAATGTGACAGATCCAAGTCAAATCCTTAATAAAGGAGATCATGTAGAAGCCATTGTCCTTTCTATTCAAAAAGAAGAGGGAAAAATTTCTCTTGGATTAAAACAATTAGAAAAAAATCCATGGGAAGATGTAGAGGATAGATACCCTGTAGGAAAACAAGTTTCTGTTGAAATTAGAAATCTGACTAACTACGGAGCGTTTGTTGAATTAGAGCCAGGGGTGGATGGACTTATTCACATCTCTGATTTAAGCTGGATTAAAAAAGTCTCTCACCCATCTGAAGTGTTGAAAAAAGGGGATGTTGTCGATGCAATTATCCTTTCAGTGGATAAAGAAAGTAAAAAAATCACATTAGGTGTTAAGCAACTTTCGTCAAATCCGTGGGATGATATTGAAAAAACCATCACTATTGGGGATACAGTATCAGGGATTGTAACAAAAATCACTGCCTTTGGAGCTTTTGTAGAGCTAGATAATGGTATTGAAGGTCTAGTTCACGTCACTGAACTTTCTGATCAGTCTTTTGGGAAGGTAGAAGATATTGTATCAGTAGGGAGCAAAGTGAGTGCTAAAGTTTTAAAAATAGACAGAGAACACAAAAGAATTTCTTTATCTATTAAAGAACATTTAGTTAAAATAAATAACAGAGATGCCGATGACATAGTCATTGGGGCATCTCATGATGAAGAGTAAAAAGAGCAATCTTCGGCTTAAAAACCCTATGCTAGGCTAGGTCCTGATGGGATCTAGCTTAGTACATATAATAAAGAACCTGACCCTAATTGTTGAGGAAGAAATGAATAAAGATCTAATTGCCATATTTGAATATCTAGAAAGAGAAAAAGGTATTAGCAGAGATGTTGTTGTACATGCAATCGAAGAAGCCCTTGTTACAGCTGCAAGAAAAGGTGGACGTGGGATGACAAATATCTCTGTCCAGGTAAATAAAAAGACAGGGGACATCCTTGCAATGACTGAAAAGGAAATTGTTGAAAAAGTACTTTATCCTGCAGAAGAGATCTCATTGGAAGAGGCTCGCCAAATTGATCCAGACTGTGTAGAGGGACAGTGGTTAGAGATTGAAATTGAACCAGAATCCTTTGGAAGAATTGCCGCAAATGTTGCAAGACAGATGATTTCTCAAAAAATTCGTGGTGCAGAAAAAGAGGTCATCTATGATGAATATAGGGATCGAATTGGAGATCTTATTACCGGAACTGTACGCAGGATCACAAAAGGCCATACTCTTGTTATCGATTTAGGAAAAGTTGAAGCCATTCTTCCAGGTCGATACTATCCTAAAGGGGAAAAATATCACATCGATGATCGTATTTTAACCCTTCTTTATGATGTGCAAACCACAGACAATGGCGGTGCAGAAATTATCCTATCTAGATCTCATCCTGAATTTATTGCTCAACTTTTTGCCTCTGAAGTCCCTGAAATCAATGATGGGGTTATTGAAATTAAAAAAATTGTAAGGGATGCTGGATACCGCACTAAAATGGCAGTTTCTTCTACAAATGATAAAGTCGATCCAGTAGGAAGTTGTGTTGGAATGCGTGGAGCTCGTGTAAAAAATATTATCCGCGAGACTTTAGGGGAAAAAATTGATATCCTCCCCTACTCTGAAGACCCATTCATACTTTTGAAAAATGCTCTTTCCCCTTGCGAAATTAAACAGGCAGAGTTTTTTGAAGAGGAAAATAAAGTAATGCTTATTGTTAATGATGAAGACTATCCAATTGTTTTAGGTAAACATGGAAGCAATGCTCGACTTACAAGTGAGCTTGTTGGGATGAAAATTGATTTTCATAAAAAATCAGAGTATCAAAAACAGATGAGCCTTGAGAAAAAACAATTATCCCTTTTGGATCATTCAATACTTGATGAGCCCCTTAAATCCCTTGAGGGCATCAATTCACTTATTCTTGAAAATGTGATTTCCTCCGGATTTAACACCCCAAGAAAAATATTAGAGACAACCCCCTTAGATCTATCCACCACCTCAGATATTGGCCTTGATATGGCCGAAAATATCTCTGAACAAGTGAGAAAATGGATCATGAAGGAAACGCAAGGAACATAATAGATTGGCAAAAAACTTCAATATTAAAGTTAAAAACTCTCAACTTGCTGCTATGTTAAAGCAGAAAGATGCTAAGGCTAAGGAAATTTCTTCTGAACCTAAAAAAGGGGGAGAACAAAGCACAAGCATCCCTTCACATGCCCCTGCCGAAGAAAAGAAAAAAATTCTTCGCAAGGCAACAGCGGGACCTACTTTTCAAGCTTCTGAAAAAGTCGAAGAGACGATGGAAAAGCAAGAACTTTTTGAGGAAATTATTTCAGATGATTTAGATCAAGAGGTTTTAGAAAATGCTACAACTCAAGAACTAGAAAATACAATTGCTGTTGAAGAAGTTCCTGAAATTCTCCCTGTAAAGGAAGATCTTGAAGAGACTCTTAAAGAGGAGAAGATCGAAGAAAAAGCTCAATCTTTATCCCCAGAAGAGCTTCGAAGAAAAGAGATGTTAAAACCTATTGAAGAGCGTCGCTTACTTCCACAAGATAAGTATAAACGTCCTGCTATGATCCGTAGCACCCCTTCCTCCCAAGAAAAATCTTTTCCAGCAAAAAAAGCCCCTTTTGAAAAAAGGGAGCCTTCTAAAATTCCAAAACTAGGAGAGATCCCTCCTGCAAAACCTATTTTCCCCTCTCGTGAAAAGAAAGTTGATGAAAAGAAAATCGAAGAAAAGAAGGTTGAGGATAAAAAGAAAAAAGGGATGGATAGCTACAAAAGGCAAGCTTTTAGCAGGGTTTTTGACAGCCGTTCCACACTTTCTACTGAAGAAAATTGGAAACGAAGAAAAGATAAAAAAAGTAAAACAGTGATTTCTTCTGAAAATATTGTTAGACCAAAAAGTATCAGTGTGAAAATCCCTATCACAGTAAAAGAACTTGCTAGTGAATTAAAAATTAAAGCTAGCGAAGTGATTCAAAAGCTCTTTTTAGCCGGTTACCCTATCACTATCAATGACATTTTAGAAGATGAGGTGACTATTGAGCTTATTGGAAATGAATTTGATTGTCAGATTAAAATCGATCGAGTACTAGAGGATAAGCTTCAAATTACTGATAAAACCCTTAAAGAAGAGATAAAAGGGACCGATCACGAAAATCTAGCTAAAAGACCTCCTATTGTCACTGTAATGGGCCATGTCGATCATGGTAAAACAAGTATTATTGATGCCTTTAGAAATTCCTCTCTTACAAGTGGTGAAGCTGGAGCAATCACTCAACATATTGGTGCCTTTGTTTGCAACACAGATCATGGAAGTTTTTCAGTCATCGACACCCCAGGTCACGAAGCATTTACTGCCATCCGTTCACGAGGGGCCACAATTACAGATATCATTGTTTTAGTGATTGCTGGAGATGAAGGGATTAAAACCCAAACTGAAGAGGCAATAAATAAAGCTAAAGAAGCAGGGGTTCCAATTCTTGTTGCGATCAATAAAATGGATAAATCTGGATTTAATGCCGAAAATATTTATAAACAGCTTGCCGATCATAACCTTCTTCCTGAAGCTTGGGGGGGCGATGTCATCACTGTCAATTGCTCTGCTAAAACAAAAGAAGGGATCGCTGAGCTTGCAGAAATGATTGCTCTTCAAACCGATGTTTTAGAACTTAGGTCCAATCCAAATGCGCGTGCTCGAGGGATGGTTTTAGAATCAGAACTTCATCAAGGTTTAGGGGTTACAGCAACACTGCTTGTCCTTAATGGAACTTTAAAAACAGGCGATGCTGTTGTTTTTGAACATGAGTGGGGAAAAACAAAAACCATGCAAAATGAGTTTGGAAAAATCATCACTCAAGCCCCCCCTTCAACTCCGGTTAAAGTGACTGGGCTCTCAGGTGTCCCCCCTGCTGGAAATGAGTTTATCGTTGTTGGAAGCGAAAAGGAAGCTAAAGATATTGTTTCTCAAAGAAAGAGTATGCACAGACAAATTCAATTAAAGAAAGTTAAAGCACGTGGCGCTCAATCAATGCTTGATCAAAGGGTCGAAAACATGTCCAAAAAGACATTAAACGTCATTATCAAAGCAGATGTAGGTGGCTCATTAGAAGCTTTAAAAGATTCTTTAATGAAAATTGATACAAGCAAAGTGATCATCCATTTTGTTCAATATGAAGTAGGGCAAATTTCTGAATCAGATATTGATTTAGCCCATGCCTCTAACTCCATTATCTTAGGTTTTCATACAAAAGTAGAAAAACATGCCGAAGGGATGGTCAAGCAGAAAAAGGTAAAAATTATCCTACATGATATCATCTATCATATGATTGATGAGGTCAAAGCCGAAATGCAAAAACTCCTTGATAAAGTACGTCACGAAGAACATGTGGCCACTGCTAAAGTCACAACCATCTTTACCTCTTCAAAACTGGGAAATATTGCTGGGTCAATCATTACTCATGGTGTCTTTAAAAGAAGCTATTTAGCTAGACTTAAAAGAGATGGAAAAACCCTTTATGAGGGACCTATCAGCTCTCTTAAACGGATGCATGATGATGTAAAAGAGGTTAAAAAGGATACCGAATGTGGGATTCTCCTTACAGGATTTAATGATTTTAAACCTGGAGATGAAATCGAAGGGTATGAAATTTCTTATCTAGAGCAGGAGTTATAAATATGGCCGCACCAAGAAGAATTGAACGCATTAACTCCCTTTTAAAAGAGGTCATTTCAGATGTCATACGTTTGGATCTAAAAAATTATAATATTCCAGATCTTTTAACAATCACAGATGTCTCTACCTCTAAAGATTTACAACATGCTAAAGTGTTTGTAAGCTTGATTAATGGAAATAAAGATGAAAAAGACCTTTTAGTAGAAGAGCTTCAAAAATGCTCCTCTGTCATTGCTAGAATGTCTTCAAAAAAGGTGGCGATGAGATATTTCCCCAACTTAATTTTTAAACTAGATAAAACTTTGGATGATTATATGAATATTGATACTATATTAGCTCAAGTGAGCAAATCTTCTATTAAAGAAGAGGATTTTGAAGAAAACTCAACGCTCCTTAAAGGGCATTTTGCTGACAGTGATGAAGACTTTGACGACGATGACGACTTTGACGACGATGACGACTTTGAAGATGATGACGATGAAGACTTTGAAGACGATGACGACTTTGAAGACGATGATGATGACGATCACGACTATGAAGATGACGACTATTACGACGAAGACGATGATGACTTTGACGATGAAGAGTTTGAAGACGAAGACGATTTTGATGACGACGATGATGAGTAAAGAAGGTATTTTACTCCTAGATAAACCAAAAGGTGTCACCTCCTTTTCTTTAATTCCCAAATTAAGATTTTTATTTAAGGAAAAGAAAATTGGACATGGAGGGACTTTAGATCCTTTAGCCACCGGTTTAATGGTTTATTTGATTGGAAAAAAATATACAAAAACAGCTGATTCCTATTTAATGCACCAAAAGCGGTATCTTGCAACCCTTCTTCTTGGTCAAGAACGCGATTCCTATGACGTTGATGGAGAAATTATTGCCACTTCAGATTATAGACCCACTCTTGAAGAGGTTCAAGAGGCGATAAAAAAATTTAATGGAGATGTTGAACAAATCCCACCAATGTTTAGTGCCAAAAAAGTCCAAGGAAAAAAACTCTATACCCTTGCTCGCAAAGGGATCGAAATTGAAAGAAAACCAAAGCAGGTCACATTAAAAACAACCCTTCTTTCATATGATTATCCAAGAGTTCGGATAGATGTTGTGTGCTCTTCAGGAACCTATATTCGATCCATTGCCCATGATTTAGGGCTGTTTCTTTCTTGTTATGGGTGTATAGAAGAACTTCGAAGGACAGCCTCTGGCGGCTTTTCAATTGAGCAATGTAGCCTTATTGATGATCTTGAAAATAATCCAGATAGCCCCCTTTTAATACAAAATCTATGAAAGTGACCCACTCTTTAGCCCATCTTCCCCCCCTTAAAAAACCCATATCTTTAACTATTGGTGTCTTTGATGGGGTTCATTTAGGTCATAAACATTTGTTCCAAAAACTAAAAGAATATCATGGATCTTCTGTGGTTTTAACCTTTACAAATCATCCTGCAGAGCTTTTGAGAAATGAGCACTCCTTCCCCCTTTTAACCAACGAAAAGGAAAAAATGGAGCTCATCTTAAAAGAAAATATCGACCTATTAATTCTGATCCCTTTTTCAAGAGAAATCGCTGAAATGACCTATCAAATGTTTTTGTCTTCACTTCATCAAGCTCTTGATTTTAACCACCTCTATATTGGAGAAAATGATGCTTTAGGTAAAGACCGTAAAGGGACACCTCAAGCTCTTTCCTCATTTGGGAAAAAAGCCCATTTTTCAGTCCACTCTATTCCAAAATTGACTCATCAAGGAAAAATTATTTCAAGCTCATTGATTCGTTCCTTTTTAAAAGAGGGCAATTTAATCGCTGCTGAAGAGCTCCTTGGAAGAAAAGTCTCTCTTTCAAAAATCCAATCAGGACAAATAAAGGCTGGAACCTATCGTGTAAGAGTCCATGAAGAAGGAAAAACCTCATTTTCTGAACAATTCCTTACCTTAGAGGAAGGCAACCCCTTTGAACCAAAAAACCCTTCGATCATCACATTTTTAAACACAATGGAGTAAAATTATGTCAACCCATCTATCCTGTGGAATAGTAGGTCTTCCAAATATAGGCAAATCCACCCTTTTTAATGCCCTTACAAAAATGATGATTGCCGCAAATAACTTCCCTTTTTGCACAATTGAACCCAACACAGGGATCGTTGATGTTCCAGATCCCCATATTAAAATGCTTTCTGATCTATCTAAAAGCGAAAAGTGTGTCTATGCTACCATCACTTTTATCGATATTGCAGGTCTTGTAAAAGGAGCCTCTCAAGGCGCTGGCCTTGGAAATAAATTTTTATCCAATATTCGTGAAACAGATTTGATCATTCACGTTGTCAGGTGCTTTGATGATATCAATGTCACTCATGTTGATGGGAAAGTCGATCCAATAGCCGATGCTGAAACAATCAATTTAGAGCTTATTCTTGCAGATCTTCAAATGGCAGAAAATTCAAAAGAAAAGCTCCTTAAAAAATATAGATCTCAAAAAGAAAGGCCAAAATCTATTGAAATCCTTGAAAAAGTGATTCAGCATCTTTATTTAGAAAAACCCCTTCGATCTCTTGATCTTTCCTATGAAGAGCTCGAAGAGCTCAAGATCTTCCCCTTTCTTACCCTTAAAAAAATGATCTATGTTGCAAATATTGATGAAAAAGATATCCAAGCAGGAGAAAATAGCTATTCAAAAGCTCTTCAAGAATTTGCTGACAAAACCAATGCCACAATGGTTACAATTTCAGCAAAAATTGAGCAAGAAATCGCAGGATTGCCCGATGAGGATGCTTTAGAGTACCTAGCCTCTTTAGGGATTGCTGAAAAAGGGCTCACAAAACTTATTCAAACCGCCTTTAAACAATTAGGTCTTATCACCTATTACACAACAGGAGAAAAGGAAACTCGAGCATGGACAATTGCTAAAGGATCAAAGGCCCCTGTTGCTGCCGGAAAAATTCATAGCGACCTACAAAAAGGGTTTATTAGAGCTGAAGTGATCTCTTTTAAAGATATGCTTTTGTATAAAAATCGTGCAGATGCTAAAAAGGCAGGGGTTGCTAAAATGGAAGGGAAGGATTATATAGTTAAAGAAGATGATGTGATCTTGTTCTACACTTCAAGCTAAACCTCTACGTATAGGCTCTACTAAACTATGGCAGAAAAAAGCGAAAAGGCAACCCCAAAGAAACTTAGGGATGCTAGAAAAAAAGGTCAAGCAGCAAAATCCAAAGATTTTCCCTCAGCTTTTACATTTATTGTTTCTATTGCTGGGGTCCTTATCTTTTCAAACTACTACTATACAAAATTAAGTAGCTTTATTCTCTTAATGTTTAGTTATATTCCCGCTCATGATCAATTGAATCAAAAAGCTGGGGGCATTTTAATGAATGTAATGGATGCCATCTTTTATACCTCACTTCCCCTTCTTGTATTCATCTCCATTGTAGGTGTTTTTGTAAACTTTCTCATTATTGGACCGATGTTTTCTATGGAAGCGATGAAATTAGATATTAAAAAACTCAATCCTGTAACAAATCTAAAAAACATTTTTAAAATTAAAACTTTAGTAGAACTTATTAAGTCTATATTAAAAATTGTAGGAGCAGTTGCCCTTATTTATTCAGTAATGTATAATTCCATCACTGAAATTGTTGCAACATGTGGAGCCCCTCTTGTTGTCAGTGCTGGGGTCTTTGGATCGTTTCTTAAAAAGGTAGTAATAAGGGTTGGAATTTTTTTCATCATTGTCGCTGTTTTTGATTTGATTTTTCAAAAGAAAACCTTTGCTAAAGAGATGAAAATGGAAAAATTTGAGGTTAAACAGGAGTATAAGGATTCTGAGGGTGATCCTCATATTAAAAGTAAACGGAGACAAATTGCCCAAGAAATTGCTTATCAAGACGGCCCTCAAGCAACAAAAAGGGCACGGGCAGTTGTGACAAACCCCACTCACATTGCTGTCGCTGTAGAATATGATGCAGATAATGAGCCTGCCCCAAAAATTGTGACTATGGGTTTAGATAGAGTTGCTGAAGAAATTATTAAAATAGCTGTGGACAATGAAATTCCCGTTATGCGAAATGTGGATTTAGCGCAGTTATTGTATTATAAAGGAAATACTGGGGATTACATCCCAGAAGATGCTTATGAAGCCATTGCAGAGATCTTAAAGTGGATAGCAAATTTGGAAGAAAAAGAGAAAAAAGAAGAAAAACTGGAGATCTTTAAATAATGAGTGCTTTATTAGATAGGTTAATGGGCTTTTTTGGTAAGTCAAAACTATTAAGTTCGATAGGTAGATCCAGTGATCTTATGCTTGCATTCATGGTGTTTGTGATCATAGCTATGATCATTATTCCCCTCCCTCCTGAAGTTTTAGACATTTTGATCTCAATAAATCTTACCGCTTCATTAATCCTTGTGATGGTGGCTCTCTACATTTCTAAAGCGACTCAACTTTCTTCTTTCCCTTCCATACTCTTGATGACAACTCTTCTTCGTCTAGGTATTGAAATTTCTGCATCACGGCAAATTCTTTTACACGCTTATGCAGGGGATGTCATTTATGCCTTTGCAAGCCTTGTTGTTGGTGGAAACTTTGTTGTTGGGGGGATTGTCTTTTTAATTATTACTATTGTTCAGTTTATCGTTGTTACAAAAGGTGCTGAAAGGGTAGCTGAGGTTGCCGCACGATTTACCCTTGATGCGATGCCTGGAAAACAAATGAGTATTGATGCCGATATGCGCTCTGGAATGATTGATTCAAACCAAGCAAGACAGCTTCGTTTGAATTTACAAAAAGAGAGCCAGCTTTATGGCGCTATGGACGGAGCGATGAAATTTGTTAAGGGGGATGTGATCGCTGGAATTATTATCGCCCTCATTAACATTATTGGAGGCTTAGTTATTGGAATCACAATGCATGGCATGTCTGCCATGCAAGCTGCCCACACCTATTCTCTTCTTTCAATTGGTAGTGGGTTAGTTTCCCAAATCCCCTCTTTAATCATCTCTTTAACCGCAGGTATTGTAACAACACGTGTCTCTTCAGATGACAAATCAAACGTCGGAAGAGATATCTCCTCACAACTTGCCCAACACCCTAAAGGGTTATTAATTGCTGGAGGGATGACTTTAGCTATTGCCATGGTTCCGGCCTTTCCTAGTTTACTCTTTATCTGTATCTCTGCCCTCTTGTTTGGATTTGGTGCTACTAAAATGATCTCGATGAAAAGGGAGGCAAGCCTTGTTGCTGCTGGAACTGGATCAGTAATGCAAACTGGAACTGATGGCTCAACTGTCATTAGAGGGGGGGGAGATGAATTTACCCTTACCCTTCCTGTCATTTTAGAAACAGGCCCTTATGTTGCTGAGCTTGTCAAAAAGGATCGAGAAGGGGGAAAATTCATTGAAGAAAAAATCCCAAAAATGCGGGCTGCACTTTATCAAGACCTCGGCTTAAGATTTCCTGGCGTCCATGTTCGCACAGATGCCCCAACCTTAGATCCAGATGAATATTGCATTTACTTAAACGAAGTCCCCTTAATGCGGGGAAAAATTATTAAGGACCATGTCCTTACCCCCGAAACAGAGCAAAACCTTCAAAGATATAATATTCCTTTCACAAAATCAAAAAATATTATGAATCAACCCGCTATCTGGGTAAGTAAAGAGTACAAGACCATTTTGGATAAGTCAGGGATAAAATATTGGGAAATTTTAGATGTGGTCATCCTTCACCTTTCCTATTTCTATAGACAATATGCAAGCGAGTTTTTAGGGATTCAAGAGGTTCGAGCTATTTTAGAGTACATCGAAAAAAGCTTTCCTGACCTTGTTAAAGAAGTTTCTCGCCTTGTCCCTTTACAAAAGCTTACCGATATTTTTAGACGGCTGATTCAAGAGCAGGTCTCTATTAGAGACTTAAGGACTATTTTAGAAGCTTTAGGCGAGTGGGCTCAATCAGAGAAGGATCCTATTCTTTTAACCGAATATATACGATCCTCAATGAAACGCTACTTAAGTTATAAATATTCTAAAGGTCAGTCGATCCTCCCTGTATATCTTCTTGAACCAGAAATTGAGGACATGGTTCGTGGGGCAATCACTGAAACTTCCTCTGGCTCCTACTTAAGACTGGATTCAGATTCCATACAGCTTATCCTTCAAGCCATTAGAAACGTTGTAAAACCCACCCCTGCTGGAACCCTCTCCCCTGTTGTTTTAACAGCTATTGATGTAAGGCGATTTGTTAAAAAACTCATCGAAGGAGAATTTCCTGATTTTGCTGTTCTTTCAACCCAAGAAATCGTCTCAGAGATTCGTATTCAACCACTTGGAAAAATTCAGTTGAGCTAAAAAGATCTTTAAAATAATCTTTCTCTTTCCTATCGTTAAGTTAATAATGAATACAACACCTATTTATCAGGGATTTTATGTCAAGTGACCCTCATATTTCATCTGTCAATCACTCTCAAATAAGTGCTCAAGCCTCTCAAGCTAAAGGGGAGGAATTAGAAGCTGAAGTCCTTGGTGAAGAACGCTCTATGCTTGAAAATGTTGAAACAGGGCTATTTCCTAATCTTACAAGAGACTTTGAAAAACTTGATAAAAAGGTTACCGCTCAAAATGCACCTCCTACTGAAAAGGTGAAAATGGATGAGGATCAGCTGATTGATGATGTGACTAAAGCGGCTAAAGAATTTGAACAAAATCACCCTGAAATGAATCACCAAGCCCTTCTTGGTTTAAAAGCCGGGATAAACGACGAGGATAGTGCTGAAGCAATTCTTGCTAAAGTTCTTAAGTTTTACAAAGATGAATACTTAGCTGATGAAGCGCTCAAATTTTTACAGGCAACAACTAACCCAAATATAAATTTGGGTAAAAACATTCTTTTAGCAAGAAACCTCCTTAATGAGCGGTATGGTAAAGAGGTGCGCGCGGGTAAAAACATCAATGAAGCAGCTCAAGAGTTTTCTAAAAAGGGGTTAGGGACAACCACCTCTTTACGCCAATTATATAAAGAGATTACCGGTGATCCAAAAGAACCGGCAACTTTATTTGAGGAGCTTTCTTTAGCCTATAGTTTTGAAAAAATGAAACCGGTTTTATCTTTTATCCTTCATTCTCTTGGAAGTGATATGAAGTCAAAAGGCCCTTCTATTTCCAAACAAGAGCTTGCCCGTTTATTTGCTGAGGCAAGAACAATGCAAGCGATCTTAGGGATCTATAGATTTTTTCATGGGAGAATGGGGATGATTAAAGAGCAGTTTTTAAGAGAAAATCTTGCATACCCTGATCGACTTGACTTTGAATACTTAGCAAAATTTTTTACAAAATACATTCAAGAAAGATACCCCTCTCCTGATAAGGTCCTTAAACTTGCAAAGGATCTGGGGTTGGAAGCTGAAATTGTGGCTCAAATTATTATCTTTACCTGCTATCGAGATGCCCTTCGAGGGGTCGCTCCTAAAGTCTTTCGAAATACTAAACATAGAGAAGAGTTGCTAATGGCTATATTGGAAGCTATCAGTGAATTAGATGATCAACTCGAAGAGGAAGAAGAGGAAGAAGAGGAAGAAGAGGAAGAAGAGGAAGAAGACAATGAAATATAAGAGCTTAATTCAACAACTTTCTGATAGACTTAAAAAACAGATCTATCCAAATCTTCATAATGTCGTTGTTCTATTTATTGAAAACTCTGTAAAGGTTCATATAGAGCTTGATCCAACAGAAGAGTATTTAATTATTGGAGCTTTTATTGGAGATCTTCCCCCTGGTAAATTTCGAGAACATATTTTAAAAGATGCCCTTAAATCAAACTTTTCGCTCCAAAAAAATAAAGGGATTTTGTCTTACATTGGAAAAGAAAACACTTTAACAGTGCATACAAAACTTCTCCTTGAAAAAACCACTATTGACTCTCTTATGCAGTGTTTAAAAGATCTGACTAAACGGGCTCAATCTTGGCAAGAGGCCTTTGAAGAGGGCAAATCCTCCCCAACAGATGAGATTCCAAAAAGCACTCATCGAAAAAAAGGATCGATCTTTGGATTTTAAAGAAAGGATCAAAAGCAGTTCTTTGAACAAAGTATGGGAGAGAATTGGGGTCTTTCCTCACCATGGGATCAATACCCCTTTATTTTCGCTCCATTCAAAAAACAGTTGTGGAATAGGGGAATTTTTAGATCTACAGCTGTTGATTGACTTTTGTAATTTAACCCATTTAGATATTATTCAACTTCTACCCCTTAATGATAGCGGCTTAGAAACAAGCCCTTATAATGCCCTTTCTTCAAAAGCACTAAATCCCATTTACCTCTCTTTACACGCTTTACCCTATTGTAAAAGTGATGAAGCCCTGATCTATCATTTAAAAGGGTTTAAAAAGTATACTCACCTTCAAAGGGTTCCCTACAATGCCATCCTTTCTGCCAAAATGGAATTTTTATCCCTTTACTATCATCGTTACTTTAAAATATATGAAAAAAGTCCCCCTTACCTAAAATTTCTGAAAGAAAATCAATGGGTCTATGATTATGGACTCTTTAAAGCTTTAAAAGAAGAGTATTGTCATAAAAAATGGTCGCTATGGAAAAAAAGGGATCAAAAACCCTCTCTACGAGTTAAAAAAGAGCTTATCCAAAAAAACAGAGATCAGGTAAATTTTTTCATCTTTTTACAATTTCTTGCCTTCTCTCAATTTGATGAGGTTAAAACCTATGCTGAAAAAAAGGGGGTATTTATAAAAGGGGATATCCCTATTTTAGTGAGCCCAGAAAGTGTCGATGTGTGGGCGGGAAGAAATGATTTCAATTTAAATTACACAGCGGGGGCTCCAAAGGATACAATGTGCCCTCAAGGGCAAAATTGGGGCTTTCCCATTTACAATTGGTCGGCTATTGAATTTTCTGATTATCGCTTTTGGAAAGAGCGTTTAAGGATTGCCAGTAGATTGTATGACCTTTATAGAGTCGACCACATTATTGGTTTATACAGTATTTTTGCCATCCCTAAAGATGCGCCGGTAGATAAGGGGGCTTACCAACCCTTAGATCTTCAGCTCTCACTGATTCAGGGAAGTTTAATCCTAAAAAAATTGATCTCCTTTAGCCCAATGCTCCCTATTGGCGAGGATCTTGGGGTGGTTAGAAAAGGGATAAAAGAGAGTATGGCTCAAGAGGCTCTTGCGGGAACAAAAATTCCCCGTTGGGAAAAAAAGGGGGATCAGTTTATTGATGCACAATTTTACCCCCCTATTAGCTTAACCACAGTTTCCACCCATGACAGTGAAACTCTCACTCAATGGTGGAATAATTCTCCAAATGAGGCAAAGCTTTTTGCTGAATCTTTAGGGCTGATCTATAACCCTCACCTTTCATTTTCACTCCGTTTTGAAATCTTAAAACAGAGCCACCGTTCTGCATCTTTATTTCATATCAATCTTTTATCTGAATATTTAGCCCTTTTTGAAGAGCTTGTCTCTACTTTGCCGGATGAGGAAAGGATCAACAGACCCGGCTTTATCCTCCCCTCAAATTGGTGTTATAAAACTAGACCCTCTTTAGAAACTCTTTTAGACCATACTGATTTGAAAAACACCCTTAAAAAGATGGTGGCTTAAAATTTTCTTTTTCATAAGTCGCTCTTAGTATACTATTTTTTTATGAAGCAATGGTTTTTTCTTTTCCTTTTTTACACCCTCACACTAGTGGGTAAAAGTGCAGAAATTGAAACTTTATATAGCCGTTTAGACCCACAATCTCTATCTAAGCTATTTGCCTTTTATCACCTTTACCCTGATACCGAAGAGGGAAAACAGGGGCTAAGTAAAGCCTTTGGTCTGATTAATAAACACAGATCCTCCCCTATTGATTTTCAAACAATCCCTTTATGCAAACAAATGGATGTAGAATCATTTGTTTCTACCTTTACAAAACAGCCTGAAGAAAAACAGATCCTCCTTTCCTCTGAAGAAATTCACTTTATAGATAAAATTTCTAGTCATCTAAAACACTTAAACCTATTTGGGCATAATGCAACAACCACAGAACAGCTCCTTTGTCTCCCCTCTGAAGAAATAGATATTGCAAGAGCCGTATTTTTAGCCCAATTTGGAGCCGATCAATTAGATCTAATAAAAAGTTACGAAGCAAGTCTTGATCTATTTGCCCTTTGCATTTTAGGTCGGCTTGATAAAAACCCTTCTCCCCGTGATATTATTGAAAAAATATCCTATTTTGTCTTCTATGAAATGATGTTTCGATTCCCCCCCCACTCTTTGTGGATCAACGATGTCGATCAATACACATATCTTCCTTCTATTTTAGATAGCCATCATGGAGTCTGTCTTGGAGTCTCTATCCTTTACTTAAGTTTAGCACAAAGATTGGGCGTTTCTTTAGATATTTACACCCCTCCTGGTCATATTTACCTAGGACATACCACACTTGAAGATGCATTAAATATCGAAACAACAGCTCGGGGAATTCACATCCCGACAAAACACTACTTAAGCATTCAAACAAAACACGTTCAAAAAAGAACCCTAAAAGAGGTGGTTGGGATGCACCACTTTAATGCTGCAGCTTCTTTGTGGCAGACAAAAAATTATCCAAAGGCTATTGATGAATATCAAAAGGCTTTAGCCTTTATTCCAAATGACCCTCTTACTGAATCATTGCTTGCTTTTAACTACCTTCTTAGTGGTGAAAAGAAAAAAGGAGAGGCCTTATTAAAAAAAATAAAAGATGTCCGATGTGAGGGTTCAATCCTAAAAAATACTTTAATTGAAGATTATCTTTTAGGAAACTGTGATGAAAAAGGGATTGCCCTAATTTATGACCAAGTGGATGAATCAAGGGAGTCTATCCTTAAAAAGCAAGGGGCGTTAAAAACCTATCTACATGCTTTTCCAAAATTTAGAGAGGGCCTTTTTCACCTTGCAACCACTTTTCTACAACTTGGACGTAAAAAAGAGGCTTTAGAAGTCCTAACTTCTTATCATAACCTCTATCCCTTAAACCCTATTGTTGAATATTATCTAACTCATCTACATTTTGTAAGATTAAACCCAACCCAAGCAAAACGCCATTTTAAAGGGCTTGAATCTATTCTAAAGGAAGAAAATCATCACCCCGATTGTATAAAGGAGCTTAAAATGCTTCTTAAAACAGATTCTTTACTCTAATCTTCGTGCTGAAACAGTCACTTTTGTGGCAAGATTTGTGATTTTAAAAGGGTAATTCATCCCTTGAGAATCCTTTTCTTTCACAATTTTGATCCGTGCTGGTCCTAACCATCCTGAGGCATAAATTCTCCCCTCTTCATTAATTTCCCACTTTGACAAATCTTTTAAAACAATAATTGTCCCCCCTTCTAAAACTTCACTTAATTGATTATAGGGTTTAAATGGTAGGTTATTTAACCGTTCATTTTCTTGTTGCGCAATCTGTTCTAGAGTCACTTTTTCATCCTCTTTAGAGGATTGCTTTGTTATAGCTATTTCTGCTGGAGTGGCAAGAAGAAGGGAATATAAGGAAAGTAGAATCATATCCTCAACATAGTGAAAAAAAGACTTAAAAACAACTTGATTTTTTAAAATATTCGTGTATGTAGAAATTAGATCTGTGAAAAGGGAAATTGTATGCCAATAAGTGCAAAAACAAGAAGAACGTGGAAAAGGGCTTTAAAGAAAACCCCGACCCTCCTTCTTAAAGAAAATTCCGATCAAAAAATTGAAAAAACCCTTTACAGAGAAAAACAGGCCCTTTTAATTACTTATAAAAAGGATATGACTCTAAAAGATCTTTCGTTCATAAAAAGATCTGTCGATTTTCTTTGTGATGGAGATCTACCTTTTTCTAGACTCTATTCCTTTGATCGAACAAAAGAGGGCTATAGCGCCATCTGGTCCTTTTGCGAGGGAAAAATTAAAGAAAAATGGTCCATTAAAGAGTTTCAACAATTTGGAGAGTTCTTAGGAAAAATGCATCTGCTATCAAGAATGTATGAAGAGCCATATTTAGGAAAACCTCCACTTCTTTTCTCTTTAAGAGAAAAGTATGAAGAACTAAAAGAGTCTATTCCCATCTCTTTTGATTTGATCCCCACACTTATAAAGACAATAGAAGAAAAATGGCCCATATTTTTGCCTACAGGATTAGTCCATACTGATCTTTTTCCCACAAATATCCTTTTTAAAGAAGATAAAATTTCTGGCATTTTGCAAAATCACCAATTTCAAATAGATGTCCTCCTCTATGACCTTACATATGTCATCAAAGCCCTTTACCTTTCTTCATGCACTGACAAAGAGGAAAAAAGCGAAGCTTTTTTCAATGCCTATACTCAACACTTACCGTTAAGTTCTCAAGAATTTCAATCTCTTAGCGTATTAACTGCAGCAAAACTTTTGCATACCTCCCTTTTTTTAATTGAAAAGCACCTTTATGATGTCACTTATTGTCAAACACACCTTAACAGCGCTGCGATTTCTCTGATTCATGCAGAAAAAGCTCTCCTTCTATTTCTAAAATAATGTACAATCAGGGGACTTATGTCCAAAGAGTTTAAAACATCCCTCCTCCCCGTATTTTCCCTCACCCTCATTATGATAGGGGTAAGTTTTTTTGAAACCTTTGTTTCACTTCGCCTTTCTCTACAACAATTCCACGGTTTTATCGCTGCCCTTATTTACTCCTCTTACTATGCAGGGATGCTTATTGGAGGACTTTTTTTTGAAAAAGTGATTCAAAAGTTAACTCATGGCCGTACCTTTATTTTGTGTGCTGCAACTATTTCAGCAATTATTTCTCTCCAAAGTTTTACCTCTCCGCACCTTATATGGATTGCTTTTCGTCTACTTTCAGGAATGATGGTTGCAGGGGTATTTATATCGATTGAAAGTTGGTTACTCCTTCTTTTTCCAACTTCTAGAGGAATTGCCTTAGCCTTTTACATGATTGGCCTTTATATTGCGAACTCTTTAGGTCAATTTGGGATTTCTGCTGTCACTTTGCAAAGTCACCACCCCTTTAGCCTCATCCTTATTTTCACCACTGTTTCTATTATCCCCATCTGCTTTATCAAAAATGCCTCCCCTTTACTTGAGGAATCCAGATACTTAAGTGTGTTTAAACTCTACACAAAAACCCCCCTTGGATTTTTAGGAAATTTAACATCGGGATTAATTTTAGGGGCTTTTTATACTATAGGCCCGCTGTGTGCAAAAGCGTCTAATTTTACAATGATTGAAATCTCATCCTATATGGCAATCACCATTTTTGGGGGAATGCTTATGCAATGGCCTATGGGTAAACTTTCCGATACTATTAAAAGAACTTACGTCATAAGGCTTATTTGCTTTATGATCATCGCCTACTCCCTTCTAGCCATTTTTGTTTTAAAAAGCTCTTTTATTCTACAACTTCTTGTTCAATTTTTATTTGGTGGAATGATTTTTACCCTATACCCTGTATGTATTACCTATTGCTGCGACTTTTTATCTGAAAGAGATATCACATCGGTTGCTGCTGCTGGGATTGTCAATTACGGACTGGGAAGTATTTTTGGACCGGCCATTGCCCTTCTTTTTTTAAAACTTATCGGAGCAAGTGGCTTTTACATCTACACAGCTATTTTAGGCATTGCCCTCCTCTTGTTTTCTTTTTTTCAAAAAAAGTCTATTGATAAAAGATCGGAAAAAGTGTAAAAAAAAATTTTTACACTTAAATGGTTTCGCCCTATTTATGGAAGAGTATGACGCAATTATTATTGGCTCAGGACCCTCTGGACAAAAGGCAGCTATGGCTTCTAAAAAAATGGGTAAAAAAGTGGCTCTCATTGAAGAATGGGATTTTGGAGGATCCTCTTTGCACAGTGGGACAATTCCCTCTAAAACACTAAGAGAGGCGATTGTTGAATTGACAAATTACCAACAAAGGCATTTTTATTCACATACAAACTCCCTTTGTGCCAAACAAAAAATATCGATGTCTGATCTTTGTAAGCGCATTGATTGGGTCAAAGAGAAAATACAACAAACCCTTTTAAAGCAACTGACAAAAAACGGTATCGATCTATTTTTAGGTCGAGCCTCCTTTATCAATCCCCATGTGGTAGAAATTGAAGAAAAGGGGGGCAAAACAAGGTCTATAAGAGGTGAAAAGATCTTTATTGCTACTGGTTCTATCCCAAGAAAGCCAAAAAATATCCCTTTTGACGGGGATAAAATTCTTACCTCCACCGATTTTCTTTCGATGAAAGCCATCCCAAAATCTTTAATTGTTATTGGAGCAGGGGTAATTGGTTGTGAATATGCAAGTATGATGTCTGTTTTAGGGGTTGAAGTGACCCTCATTGATAAAAACAAACGGATTCTATCTTTTTTAGATCAAGAGATTGGATCCCACCTTCAGATCTCTTTAGAAGAGCATCAATTGAAATTCATTCGTGAAAAAGACTACACACACATTACCGTTGAAAAGGATCTTGTTGAGGTCACTTTTTCTGATGGAACGACAATTTCTGCAGAAAAAGTCCTTGTTGCTGCAGGAAGAAAAGCTCATATTTCTCATTTAAAGCTTGAAAACGCAGGGTTAACACTGACAGATAAAGGGTATGTAGAGGTTTCAAAAAATTTTCAAACAAAAGTTCCAAATATCTATGCAGTGGGCGATGTGATTGGAGGCCCTTGTCTATCGTCAACAAGCTACATTCAAGGATCCTATGCTGCCGATTGTGCCTTTTCAAACAATGTCTGCAAACAGATGCCTTTATATCCTTATGGAATTTATACCCTTCCAGAAATTTCCTATATAGGAGAAACAGAAGAGACTTTAAAAGAAAAAAATATTCCTTATGAAGTAGGTCGAGCCTATTATTACGAAATATCTCGCTCTATTATTAGCGGTACACAGACAGGTGTGTGCAAATTGCTCTTTCACAGAAAAAATTTTACCCTCCTTGGAGCCCATATTATTGGGACAGGAGCTGTAGAAATTATCCATATCGCACAACTTGCGATTTCATTAAATGCCAAAATCCATTATTTTGTAGATCATGTTTTCAATTTTCCGACATATGCGGAGATGTATGCAATTGCTGCACGCAACGGGATCAACAAAGTGCTTGTTAAGGAAAAAGAATTACAGAAGGGAAAAAGAGTATGACAATATATAATATTTTTGATTATGCAGAGGGAAATGATGTGGATGGATCTAATCCAACATCAAAAAATTCAGAAAATTATATTCAAGATCCAAGCTCAAAAAAGGATAAATTTCTATCTGCTTTTTTTGCACGGATATTTTTTCTATGCCTTTTATGTGCAGATCTTTGTTGGGGAGCTTTTTCCCTCCTTTTACTCTCTGTTAAACTTTTGTTATCCATCCTTTCGGCCTTCAAAATTCCATTTCTTACACACTCTCTTAAAAAAAGCTTTCTTGCTGTAAAACGAGCGTTAGTCTGCTCTATTGCTCTTACTATAGCTATCATCTCCCCGGCCCTTGGGATCATGTTCTCCTGCATGTATTTTATCATGTACGATAAAAAAGGGGTCGATGAGATTGTCCCCTCCTCATTAAAATCCCATTTTAAAGAAATTCTCCCTAGCTCCCCTTTTGCTTAACCTTTTTTAAACAGTTCCAAAAAAGAGGTTGCCTTAAAACAATGGGCAAACAGAAGGGTTAAAATTCCAAAAATAGATGCAAGGGAACCAAAGTGGATCAACTGAGCGGTAAAATCCCGTGTTAAGAAAATGTCTTTTTCCCCCATCAAAAGGGCAAGGGTTGGATCATTAAATAAAGTGTTTCCAATATAGGCAGTGATTACCCCACCACAGAGAGCTGAAACAACAATTTTTATAAAATTTATCCCTAGCACTCTTTCTATTTTTAGCTTTTTACTAAGAAAAATGACATTGATATAGGCAGTAATTGTTGTAGAAAAGGCAATCGATGAGGGACCTAAGTTGAAAAAGGCAATGAGGATAGCGTTTATCACTACATTGACTATAACAGAGATTAAAGAACCGATCATGGGGGTTTTATAATCCCCCCGAGCACAAAAAGCTGGGGCCATTAAAAGGATAAAGGCAGAAGGGACAAGACCCATTGCATAACCCCAAAGGGATAAGGTTGTCTCACAAACAGCACTTTGATTAAACTCTCCCCTTCCAAATAAAAGATTAATAGAACAAAGACCTAAAACCCCTATGGCTATTGTTCCCGGAACTAAAAGGGTATAGCTCTTTTCAATCCCATATGCAATCAGCAAACGGTATTGATCTATGTTACCATTTTTAATAGCTCTTGATAAAGGGGGCAATAAAGCTGATGAAATGGCAATTGCAAAAACCCCTATCGGAAGTTGATAGACCCTTTGGGCATAATTAAGAAAGGAAGGGCCTGATAATGATACCCACCTTGCCATTAAAAGATCTAAAGCGCTATTGATTTGAGTGGCCGCTACCCCAATCACTCCGAAAATAACTGGGACTACCATCAACGCCAATTCTCTGCTAAAAAGGGTGGGAGAACACCACTGTTTGAAATTCATTTTCGAAAAAATGATCTTTTTTAAAGGAATAAGGGTAAATAAAAATTGTAAGGCAAAAGCAGCTACAATCACTACAGATAATCCCCTCATAGCAAAAAGGGGGTCCCATTTTTTAAGGCCCCAAAGAGCGACAATCCAAAGAGTATTAAATGCCACAGGGACCACCCCCGGAATAAAAAAAATACGTTCACATTGAAGAAGGGCGATAACAACTCCAAACAAACAGATAAAAAACAGTCCAGGGAGCTGAATCATTGTTAAAAGGAGGATTTCAGATACTTGAGGGGAAAACGTCCCTAAATAATAAAGAGGACAAACAACCGCTTCAATTAAAAGAATGATTGCAGTCAAAAGTAACGCTATTGACCAAAAAAGATCTCTAAAGAAAATGACACCACAATGGGGGTCTACTTTCCTTTTCTCCTCAAAAAATGGGACAAATCCATTCATTAAAGCCCCTTCCCCAAAAAGCCTTCTAAGGAGATTAGAAAGGCGAAAGGCAATTAAAAAAGTAGAAACAGCTGGCGATGCCCCAAAACAAAAGGCCATCGATAAATCACGAGCCATCCCAGTGATTCGACTCATAAAGGTCCCTGTTAAAAAATATAAAGCCCCTTTTGCAATCGATCTTTTTGTGTCTGCTATTTCCATAACTGGATGATAGTACATACTTCTTAAAATAAAAAGCTTGTTTTTTTGAACAAAAAATGGTATCCTTTGCTTCAAATTTTTATGGAGAATACTCATGTCAAGAATGTGCGAAGTAACAAAAAAAAGATTTGGCAAAGGAAAGATGTACAACACTCGCGGTATTGCCAAGTATAAAGGTGGAATTGGTTTAAACATCACAGGTTCATCAAAAAGACAACACAGAATTAATCTTTTTAAACAAAGGTTTTGGTCCCCAGAAGAAAGTCGATTTATCACTTTAAAACTCACCGCTCATGCTTTTAGAATTATTGACAAAGTGGGTATTGATAAAGTGCTTCGAAGAATGAAAAAAAGAGACAGCCAGAAGGCTTCTGTCTAAGGGTACGTTCTTTTCTTTATAAAGAAATTTTTTATACCCCTCCTTCTTTTATGGGCGGGGTTAGTTTTTTCATATATTTACTTTTCACTCACCTTTCATACTTTAAGCGAAAAAAGGCCAATAGTTGCTTATTTTGAAGAGTCTAATGATGATTTAAAATATATTTTCTGCTCTTTACTAAAAAAGGCAAAAAAAAGCCTTTTTTTATCTTCCTTTGGCCTTACTGATAGAGATATTTTAGCTATTTTAAGAAAAAAAAAGGGGGAAGGGGTAAAAATCACCCTTCATAATTCAAAAAAGGAAAGGGCAAAGCGACCAAAAATTTCTGGACTTGCCCACAAAAAAATTCTTATTATAGATGAACAAGAAATCTATATTGGGACAGCCAACTGTTCAAAGCCCTCCCTTTCCTTTCAAGGAAATCAACTTTTTGGTTTTAGCAACCCCGATTTCATTCAAGCGGTTTTAAATAATCAATCCTATGAAAAAGAGAGTTTTTCTTATTTTGTCCTCCCAAAAGATAAACAAAAAGCTTTAAAAAGACTTTTACAAGAAATTCAAGGGGCAAAAAAAAGGATCACACTGATGATGTATGCCCTTTCTCACCCCAAGATCATAGAAGAGCTCCTTAATGCACACCATCGAGGGGTGCACATTGAGCTTTATTTAGATCGATCCATGATCCATGGTTCATGTAAAGAAATGGTACATACCCTTAAAAGGGGGGGGATTAAGATTGCCTATCGAATTAAGCCCGGCCTTTGCCATCATAAGTCGGCTTTAATCGACAACACCTATATCTTTGGGTCTGTCAACTGGTCTAAAGCAGGTTTTACTAAAAATGAAGAGACCTTAATTGTGATCTCTGATCTCTCTGATGAACTCTTAGGACAGATTTCTAGATTTATTTCTGATTTAAACTACTATTCAAATAAACTCTAATGTGCATAATAGATCTATGCTCAATTCTATTTTTTCTATTGCTTTTACCCTCTTTCTCCTTATGGATGCTTTTGGTAACATCCCCATCTATCTTTCGATTTTAAAAGATATTGAAAAAAAAAGAAAACTTGTCATTATTTTTCGTGAGATGGTTGTATCATTAACCCTCATTATCTTTTTTGCCTTTTTTGGAGATAGTTTTTTTAATTTTCTTGGAATTTCAGCAAAATCGATGCAAATTTCAGGGGGAATTGTCCTATTTATTGTGGGACTAAATATGATTTTTCCAAAAAAAGAAGCAGACAATTCTTACGGAGTCCAAGGGGAACCTTTTATTTTTCCACTTGCTGTCCCTCTTGTCGCAGGGCCTGCCGTTCTTGCTGCTGTGATGATTTATTCCCGTCAAATGGTTCAAGAAGTGATCCTTATTTCAGCAATTATCATTGCATGGGCAGCAACCACTATCATCTTATTACTTGCTGGAAAACTTTCTCAATGGATTGATAAACGCAGTTTACAAGCCTTAGAACGTTTAATGGGCCTTATCCTTTTAATGATTGCCATAGAAATGGTTCTTAAAGGGTGGCACTGTGCCTACTGATTCAAACTCTATTTGAGTGTTAAAATGCTCTACAAAGTAAGAATTTCAAACCCATCAGAGGTCACAAGGATTGTATGCTCCCATTGAGCTGAAGCTCTTCCATCCACTGTTTTTGCTGTCCACTTGTCCTCTTTATCAATTTCTCCATGGGGCAACCCTGCATTGATCATTGGCTCAATAGTAAAAGTCATCCCCTCTTCTAGTGGGGTCTTGTTAGTATTTCGATGATGGCAAATTTGAGGTTCTTCATGAAATTTTAATCCAACACCATGTGCGACAAATTGATAAACAACTGAGCACCCATGTGCTTCGGCAATATCAGAGATGCACTCTCCAATTTTGTAGATTTCAAGATGAGGCTTTACAAGAGCTATGGATTCCATCAAACATTTTTTTGCAACATCGACAACATGTTGCTTTTCTTTACTTACCTCACCGATTGTAACCATAGCGCTACAATCTCCGTAGTAGCCATGTAAAATTGAAGTGGTATCAATGTTTAGAATATCTCCCTCTTGGAGGGGTCGATCATTTGGAATTCCATGACAGATGACATCATTAAGAGAAGTGCAAATGGCTGCAGGAAAAGGGGGGCTTCCATACCCAAGAGTTGCAGGAATGGCTCCAGCTTCCTTATTGAGTTTAATAGCAAGGGAATTGAGCTCTTTTGTTGTGACCCCAACCTTTGCAGCCTTACAAAGCTCCCTTAGAATTGAAGCAGAGAGCCTACAACTTTTCCTTATTCCATCAATTTCTTGGGGGGTTTTCAATAGGATATTATAGGTTTTTTTATAACGAGCCCTTTTTTCTTCTAAAGAAAGCTGTGCTGAAATTTCTGGATAATGGCATTTTTTCCATTTCTTCTCACTTCCGCACCAACATGGATCATTTCTTGAAATCATAGATAAAAAGTATAAAAGAATGGGTCTATATTTTCAATCCCTTTCCAAGGTCTAGCATAGAAATAGTTTTCTTTGTATCGACCTTCTTCTCCTTTTTCTCCCCTTTCCATACCTGCCATTTAAATAGCTTAGAAGGTTCTTCTAATTTTTCTTTTAATTCACATAGCACTTTTTGAAGGTCCTCGTGTTGGTTTTTAAAAAAGTTAAGTTCTTCTAAAGTTTGATAAATTTGTCCTTTAGAGTACATTCCTAAAGTCCCTTCTTTCCCTTTTTCATCTTGCAATCGTTGAATTTCTTCTTGAAGTTGCTCAATTTTTTTGGTTTGGTCTTGTTGCTCTAAGAGTCTATTTGTCTCTTGTAAAAGGCTAATTTTGTCAAGATAAAGACTTTTTTCCCCTTGAAGGGCCTGAAATTCTCTCTCAAGGAGCTTTAGTGCATCCAATTTTTTTACTAAAGAAAGATTTTCCCTTTTTACCTCTTCATCACAACGTCTGTCTTGATCACACTTGAGTTTATCGAGAAGTTCATGTTTTTGTTTTGATAATATTGCAGCTTCCTTATGAGTGACCTCAATAAGCCTTTCTAAAGCACGAATTTGCCCATTTTTTTCTTTTAGACTCTCTTTAGCTGTTTCAAGTTGTTCTTCAACCCCCAATGCTTCAAGGTTATGGGAGTCTCTTAAAGTTTCAAATCGCTGTTTCCATAAAGCCCTTTCCTTTTGATCTTCTAAGCTTGCCTTTTCATCGTTGTGATAAAAATCCATCACCTCTAAAGAAAGGTGATATCCTAAAATTAACGAAAGGATCATAGATAAGCTCCACCCTTTAGTCCAGATCGATTCATTTGAAAAGGTCATGATGAAAATAAGGATATTAAAAAGTAAAGAGGAGTAATAAAATAAAGAGGCAAATTTTTTTGTCGCAATTAAAAAGACCACAAAAGAGATCGTTCCCATCGAAAGGAGGATAGCCTCTTTTGGAGCTTTTAAAAATAAAAGGACAATGGATAAAAAAAGTACATTCAAAAGGGGAAAAAGTAAAAGCAATCGATAGCGTGCTTTTATAGGGGCAAAAACGTGTCTGATTATTTTTTCAATCATGTATAGATCCTAAATCATAAAATTGGAAGCTTTCTTTACGTTACCATTGATGTTTGTTTTGTGCAAACACTTCGAGCCCTTTTGCAATCATTATAAAGCCATCCTCAAATTGCTTTTTTCCAAAACTCTCATTGGGTGAATGAATTCGGTCCTCTGAAAGCCCCATTCCAAGAAAAATACACTCCCCTTCAGAAGCCTCTTGTAAGGTAGAAGCAAGGGGGATAGACCCTCCATTATAGCCAAATTTGCATTCTTTTTGGGTGATCTCTTCAATAATTTTTGCAAAGACACCAGCTGTGTAATCGTGTAAAGAGCCCCAGTAACTTTTTCCTCCGCCCCCAAAAACAAAAGAGACTTTCATCCCCTTTGGAGCCACTTTTAAAAAATGATTGGCCACTTTTTGTGCAATTTTTTCTGGATCTTGGCCAGCAACAAGTCTACATGTGATTTTTGCTGTTGCCTTTTTTGGAATAATGGTTTTTGATCCCTCCCCTTGATAGCCTCCAAAAATTCCATTCACTTCAAAGGTAGGTCTTATAGAGATGCTTTCTTGTAAACAGTAGCCCTCTTCTTTTCTAAAACAGTGCCCTCCTGTATCCTTCTCAAAGATTTTTTTTGGAGTATCTAAATGAAGTTGTTTTTTTTCCCCATCTGTCAAAGAATGTATACCGTCATAAAATCCAGCAATGGCAATATGTCCTTTTTCATCGTAGACTGAGGCAATCATTTCACTGAGCGCTTGAATAGGATTGTATAAAGCACCCCCATAGGCCCCAGAATGAACATCAAAGGATGCATTTGAAACTTCTACTTCCAATGAGGCTATCCCTCTACACCCTAAGCAAAGAACAGGGGTTGCATAGGATTTAATATCCATATCCACAATCCATACGGAATCTGCTTTGAGTCGATCTTGATATTTTTTTGCAATCGCTTCAAAACTTTTGCTCCCCACTTCCTCTTCCCCTTCAATCAGCACCTTCACATTGATTTTAGGGTGTTTATTTTTTTCATAAAACGCTTCTAAAGCACAGAGGGTATAAAAATGTTGCCCTTTGTTATCTTCAGCACCCCGAGCATAAATCCTTCCCTCTCTTTCTTGAGGAGAAAAAGGTGGAGAAAGCCACTCATCTAATGGATCTGGGGGCTGAACATCATAATGGCCATAAATAAGAATTGTGGGAAACTGTGGATCAATCATTTTTTCTCCAAAAACCACTTTTTCCCCTTCTAACTCCCAAAAAGTAACCTCTAACCCAAGGTTTTGTAATTTCTTTTGAATAAAAGTGGCTCCCTTTAAAAGATCCCCTTTATGCTTTGGATCGGCTGATATCGTTGGAATAGAAAGATACTCCATAAACTCTTTAAAAATTCTTTCTTCATGGTCTTTAAACCAATTCTTATAGGACATTTACTCCCCCTCTATTATTTTTGCAGCCGTTTCTATCATATAAGATGCTAAATATTTGTCACCCTCATATTTCATTTCAACATCCATGGATCCATCTTCTTTTGGCTGACTACAGGTGATCAGAACATAACAGACTGTTCTTTCTTTTCTACTTCGTTTTAAAAAAGAGACCACCTCCTTTTTTTCTAATTCATTATTTCCAAAAAGACCCTCTAATATCCGACTCATAGCCACCCTTTAGAAATTAAAATAACCTTTATGACAGATCCAAAGATAAAAGGCAAATGAACTTTTATTTTAACTAAAGAGTTGAGTATTTGCTATTTTAGAGTAAATCGTCTATACTCTAGTTAAAAAGAAAGGGGGATTTATGCTCAAAAGAATTTTTCTATTTTTAAGTTTAAATATACTGATTATTGCTTCTGTATCCTTGTTATCTGAGATTTTTGGTCTAAAACCTTACATGACACATGCCGGTATCGATATTCAAGCCCTTGCGATGTTTTGTTTGGTCTGGGGGTGTACTGGATCTTTGATTTCCCTTCTTCTTTCAAAAAGGATGGCAAAATGGATGCTTTCATTAAAAATAATAGATCCTAACCAAAGGATGAATCCTCTTGAAGAAAGAGTGTTTACAATTGTCAAAAAGCTTTCTATCAAACAACAGCTTTTATCCATCCCTGAAGTAGGGATATGGAGAAGTCAGCAAAGCAATGCATTTGCTACTGGAGCATCGAAAAACTCATCGTTAATAGCTGTCTCAAGCACCCTTTTAGAAACTCTTTCAGAAAGGGAACTAGAGGGTGTGATTGCTCATGAAATGGCCCATATCACAAATGGAGATATGGTTACAATGGCCCTTCTTCAGGGGTTAATAAACAGCTTTGTGATGTTTTTAAGTAGAATTTGTGCCTATGGACTTAACAACGCTTTAAGTAAAAATGATAAGAAAGGATCATCTTACTTTTCCAATATGCTTTTTACCGTGTTTTTTGAAATGATTTTTCTTTCCTTAGGTTCATTACTTCTTTTCTTTGTTTCAAGAAAAAGAGAGTTTGCTGCCGACTATGGGGGGGCACAATTGGTTGGAAAGGAAAAAATGATAGAAGCTTTACAATCCCTTGAAAGGCATTCTCATATTTCTAAAGCAGAGTATGAAAGTCAAAAAGGGTTAGCAGCAATGATGATATCTTCAACAAAAAGAGTCAGTCTTTCCAAGTTGTTTTCTACTCATCCCACAATTAAGGAAAGGATTGCTTCATTAGAATCGTATTCAGAAAATTCTTGGAAGATAGAGCAAGAGATGCGCACTTAAAAAAAACCTATTTAATCGGCAACGGCAAAAACCTTTCTTTTCAATTCTTCAATATTTGCATTTTCTATAAACGATAAAATGGACCTTTGCCAAAAGTGAAACCCTTTGCTTTTCATTTCAACAATCGCATCGGATTTTTTCCACCCCTCAAAAACAATTCTATACATAGCACACATAAGACCGGTTCTATCTGTACCATGAAAGCAATGAACATATACAGGACATTGTACCTTTTTGAAAATTTTTAAAAAGTGAACTACAGAATCCTCTGTGGGATAAAAAGGAAAAATGGGGAGATGAATTGAGTGCATCTTCTCTTTTGTAAATTTTAAGATAGCCTTTTTATCCCGATTTCTCGCCCTAAGATTGACAACCACCCCAATGCCCTCCTTCATTAACTCTTCAAGCCCTTTTAAAGAAGGTTGCCCCCCTCTATAAAGGGTGCTTTCTTTTACGGAGGTAAAATTAGGAATTGAATTTCCAAAAATGTGCTGACGAATATAAAATATAAGAATTTTAACACTTCCAATCGATAGGGCCATGGATGAATCATAAAAAAATTTAAGTGTTTTTGCTAGCATAGGGTAAAAGGTTCTATTTTATCGAAATATTTAAGGATAGTCAATAACGATGTTCTATCGTTTGATTAATATTTTTCCTTTCTTTATACTTTGCCTTTACCCATGGAAAATGATGTACAAAATACTTAAACATTCTTCAATAAAAGTTTTTTCATTAATGTTTGGGATTATTTTTTTATTGAATATGAATTACACAGTATTAAAAAGTGTAAGAAAGACATTGGCCATTGCTGATTTAGGTGGAAGTGCTGTCTCCATTCCCCTTTTTGAACTCTTTGGGGTCCTTCCAGCAGCCATTTTTATGACATGGTTCTTATCCAAAATATTGAAAAAATTTTCAATGAAAAAGGTTTTTTTCATCATCCTTTTTATCTTTATATTCTTCTTCATTTTTTTTGCTGGATTTGCCTATCCAAATCTTGTCTTACTTCAAACCATTGTTAAAACCCCTTTTTTAATGCAGTGTGCTTCGATGAGCTTTTATATTATGGGAGAACTATGGAAACCTGCCCTTATTCAAATTCTTTTTCTAGGTCTTATTAATTTCAATCTATCTGTAGATCAAGCTAAGGGTATATACCCCTCCTTAATGCTTGGAGCAAGCCTTGGAGCGATTTTTGCCGGTCCATTAACCATTTTTTGTAACTCCAAAGTGTTGTGGTCCCTTTTTCCCCTTACAAAAAGTCATTGGAATCATTCCCTTATTTTAATGATGAGCCTTATCTTCCTTATCGGCCTTATTACAGCCTTTTTTTATAGCCATCTTTGTAGACATTTTACAGCAACAGGGATCACCTATGAAAAGGAAAAAAGTTTTTCTTTGAAAGAGGCCCTTCAATTCTTTTTAGAAACAAAATCCTTACGCTTGATGGGCTGGATAGTTTTTGCCGATTACATTGCCTATTCCCTTGCTGAAGTTCTTTTTCTACAGGTTTTAAAAGAGAAGTACCCACTGCCTACCGACTACTGTACTTTTATGGGTTACCTCACCTTTTGGCATAGCTTACTCACTATTTTCTTTGCCCTCTTTATTGCCCCAATCCTCCTTAAAAAAATTCGATGGGTCACATGTGCCATCATCCTCCCTGTAGGACTTTTTTTGAGCGAAGGGATATTTTTCTTCTTTTTATGTAGTGAGTCGCTAAGTTCATCCCTTTTTGCCCTCAATCACGATAGCTGGCTAAATATCGTTGTTTTTCTCGGTGGATTGCTCTTTTGTGTTTGTAGAGCGGTAAAATATACTATCTTTGATCCATGTAAAGAGCTTGCTTTTGTATCGATGCCCCCAGCTTCTAAAATGAAAGGAAAATTAATTATTGATGGACTGTGTTCAAAATGTGGAAAAGGGATGAGTTCAGCTTCAACTATTGGTTTTGTTTCTATTGCTCAAAGTATTAGTGGAAGCTATTATATGGCCGCTATCTTTGCCTTATCTATTTGTTTAAGTCTGATTTTATCGACAACTAAACTAGGTATTGAGCTAGAAAAAAGAGCTCTTCCTGTGTAAATCAAGAGGGCAAGGACAACCTTACCCTCTACATATTTTTTTTACTCTTGAATGATTGTTTCATCTAAAGAAACTACAGCTTCATCACTTTTAGCTTTCTTTTTCTTTTCAATGATTCTGTCAGGGACAATTTCTAGAGAAATGGTGACCATGACCCCTTCTGGTAACTTAATAGGAACTGAATGCTTTCCTAAAGAACGAATTGGCAGATGAAGAACAACATGCTTTTTCTCAATGTTTATCCCTTCATTAAAGAGCATTTCAGCAATATCTTTTGCAGAAACTGAACCGTACATATGTCCATCAGAATCCACTTTTGATACTTTAGAAAAGGATTTTCCTTTAAGCTCATTAGCGATCTTTTCTGAGACAGCACGATCAATTTTTGCCTGCGCATCCCTTTCTTCTTTTAATCTATTTTGTGTCTTTACTGTTGCGTAGGTTGCCAAAATAGCTTTCCCTTGTGGCAGTAAATAGTTGCGAGCAAAACCTGGGGCAACAAATGCTAACTCGCCTTTGCGTCCATGGTTTGTCACATCTTCTAATAATAATACGTGATATTTCATGTATACCCCTTAAGCTTCTGCGGATGCAAACGGCATAAGTGCTATACATCTTGCTCGCTTGATCGCTTTTGTTAATATTCTTTGTTGATTTGCTGTAACACCTGTGATTCTTCTTGGAAGAATTTTGCCACGCTCTGTTACAAATTGTTTTAAAAGTGCAACATCTTTGTAATCAATTTCATTTACTCCAGCAGCATTTAAAGGACTTTTGCGCCCTTTTGGAAACTGAAAGTTAGCTTTTGTTTTAATCATATTCTAATCCTTGAGTTATTCTTTAATTCTTGTTACTTCTGCAAACTCTATGACATCTGCTTCTGGCACACTTTCTACAACCACATACATAGAACGTAAAAGATCCTCATTTAAAGAGTTTTCTCTAATAAATTCATCCAGTGACTTTGCCGGTAGATCAAAATATAGGACATAAAAATGGCCCTCTCTTGCCGCTTTAATTGGATAGGCAAGTTTTTTTCTTCCCCAGTCTATCACCTTAAAAACCTGTCCACCCCCTTCAGCTATGACCCCTTTGATCTTTGCCAAAGCCTTTTCTTTTGCATCATCTGATAAGGATGTGCGTAGAATAAATATACCTTCGTATAGATTCTTTGTTGTATTATTTCTCATCTAATTTCTCCCTAGATCTTCATTTTGTTTTTCTTTGTGCTGACTTAACACCTTGTGTTGAATTTCAACGCTACATTTTTCCACAATTTCATCCATTTTCAAAAATTCACCTTGTGAGAAATGTTGTAAGACATAGTCAGCTAAATCCTCTGTAGTTTTTTCCCCTATTCCGATACGGAGTCTTAAGAAGTCTTGAGTCCCTAAGGCCTCCTCAATACTTTTAAGTCCGTTATGACCTTTTGCTGAGCCCCCTTTTTTTAACCCCACTTCCCCAAAAGGCAAGTAGGTTTCATCAGAAAGTACTAAAAGATGGTCAACTCTAATCTCATAATAGTCTAGACATTTTCTTACAGCATTTCCAGATAGGTTCATATAGGTAGTGGGGAGTAAAAAAAGAACTTTTCTTCCCTCAATAACCCCATGACCTACATACCCATTGACCTGCTTCATTGGTTTAAAAACAACCCCATGTCTTTGTGCATAGTAAAAAACCACTAAAGCACCTACATTATGCCTTGTTTTTTCATACTCTATCCCGGGGTTGCCCAAACCAACAATTAAAAGAGATGTAGACTCTGTCATATTACTTCTTAGTCATCGATACAAGGACTTGCTTTTCATGAATGCAAAGCTTCATACTTGGGGTTAAAACAACATCTGAAACGCGAACCTGATCTCCAAGTCTTTTTGATGTCACATCGACAACAAAATGTTTAGGAAGTTCACTGACTAAACAGCGCGTTTTAACCGATCTTTTTACTTTTTTAATTTGAGCTCCTTGAGCTAAGGCTGCACACACTTCTGTCCCTTTTAAGACTACAGGGATATGAACTGTAATTTCATCTGTTTGTTTCACTTTTAAAAAGTCAATATGTAGAATGTCATAGGTTGTTTTATGATAACTAATATCTTTGATGAAGGCGGTAAATGTTTCACCCTCTAAAGTCAATGTGAAGGCAACAGTTGCTAAACCCCCAGATTCAATATTTCGAAGATGCCCTTCAAATATTTTTTTCTCAAACTTTACTGAAACACTATTTCCAGTTTTATCATATACCACTGCTGGAATAAATCCCTGTCTTCTAAGAAGATTCACCCCTTTTCCACTTTCTCTTTTACTTAAAGTAATGTCCATAAACCACCTTTTATTCTACGCATTTGTTTTGAACAAATTTTCTAAAAAAAAGGAGGACCAATTGAAATTAACGAGAAACAACTTCTCGACAAAGAATTTCAAAGATAAGAGTTGTAGGGTTACAACTATGGGTCCTTCTGTTTCCAGAATACTTATCCTCTGTTTTCTAACTTAAAAAAAATAGGATCTATAGTCCCCGCTATTACAGCGCTTTAATCAAGTTAATTTTGGGGCGGCAGGATTCGAACCTACGCATGGCGGTACCAAAAACCGCTGCCTTACCGCTTGGCCACGCCCCAATTTATTTTGTCAAACAGCATAAAACTTTAAGAGTTTTTATGCAAGTGGGTTTTCTAGTTTTTTTAAATTAAAATAAATTGTATAAGTCAAAACATGAATATTACACATATTTCCTCTGAATTTAGCCCCTTTGCAAAAGAAGGGGGTTTAGGAGATGTCCTCCACGGTTTGTCCAAAGAACAAAAGAAAATGGGGCATCAGGTGTGTGTTATCCTTCCAAAGTATGATGTGATCCCTATGAAAATTTTTGATACATTAGAGATCTATGTACAGGATTTGTGGAGTTATGAAGATGGGATTGAATATCATAATAGTGTCTATAAAGGGACCTTTGAAGGGATAGATATTTTTTTAATAGAGGCCCACCACCCTGCCTATTACTTTAATAGAGGGCTTATTTATGGGTCTATAAATGATGCAGAACGTTTTTTGTATTTTTGTCGAGCCACTATTCAATTTCTTATCCATAAAAGAGGATGCGATATTCTCCATCTCCATGATTGGCCAACTTCGGCTGTTGCCCCCCTTATTCACCATTTAGCCCCTCAATTAAAACATAAAATTGCATCTATTATTTTTACGATTCATAATATTGAGCATCAAGGTAAAATTCACCCTAAATACCTTTCAAGGATTGGGTTAAATGGAGCGACCCTTCTTACAAAAGAAAGGATGCAAGATCCCCATGATAAGGAGATGATGAATTTGATGAAGGGGGGGATTGTTTATGCCGATCAAGTGGTAACTGTCTCTCCTACTTATGCAAAGCAAATCCTTACCCCTGAATATGGATGTGGATTAGATCCTGTGATAAGAGAGCACAAAGAAAAACTGCATGGAATTTTAAATGGAATTGAAATAGAGACATGGGATCCTTTGACAGACACAAATATATTCGAAAACTTCCCTTCAAATAGCACCTATCTTCAGGAGATAATGAGGAAAAAAGGGTTAAATAAAACAGCTCTTTTTAAAGAGTTAAACCTTCAACCCCAAGAACAAGGGCCCCTTATTATTTCAGTCACAAGAATTGTAAGTCAAAAAAGTCCAGAGCTGATCCTTTACGCCCTTGAAAAAACAGCTGAGCTTGGGGGTAGCTTTATTCTCCTTGGAAATGTCTTTGACAAAGGGCTAGAAAGAAAGTGTCTCTTGCTTAAAGAAAAATATCAATCCCGAAAAAATGTATCGATACAGCTTCAGTTTAATGAAAAGCTGGCTCATCAACTTTTTGCAGCCGCTGACTGCATTTTTATTCCTTCGAAATTTGAGCCCTGTGGATTGACTCAAATGATCGGTATGAGATATGGAACCCTCCCTTTAGTTCGAAATACAGGGGGATTAAAAGACACAGTTACAGATATTGATCAACCTCACCCTACAGGATTTGTTTTTGAAGAATTAAACACTGCCTCGGTAGAAAAAATGTTGGAAAAGGTTTTTTATACCTATTCCTATGATCAAAAAAAATGGCAAACAATGATGCAAAATGGGCTAAATAAAGATTATAGTTGGGATAAACCCTCAAAAAGCTACGAAAAGATCTATAGCCTTAAAGGTTCAACGTCTTTGAAATAAGAGTGTAAGGAATAGACAATAAAGTGACACGATTTTTTTGTAAGGCACTGTCGCTTGTTTGAACCCGAACATGAGAAAAGAAGTGATCTAAGGGGGTTACAAGCTGAAGAAGCGCCTCAAAAGCCTCTTTATAATTGCCTTTATCGGCATAAAGATGATAGCGGACAACTGTTGCTTGTATCGCAGAATAGAGTTCTTTTTCTTGAGGTTCAATAAGGAGATTTTCTAAAACCACCTCCCCTTTAGACCCCTGAACAGAGCCCTTCATGCGCTTATAGATCTCCATGAATTGAGAAAATGAATGGCTATTTTGTTTAAGATGAGAAATAGCCTCAACACACTGAAAAATATGGTAGGGATTACAGCTGTTGTAAAGAGCGCACATTTCAATATCTGCGTTTGAAAAACCATACTCTTTTAAAAGGGCCGGCATCCTTCCAATAACAAACTCCATCACCTTTGGATCACTGACTAGAAGATTTAAATCAATGGACAATTTATGATCAATAAGGATTTTTAATAGACCTACAGCAGCTCTTCGAAGGGCATAAGGATCCTTTGAAGAAGTGGGGATAAGGCCAATACCGATATAACTTAAGAGATTATCCAATCGATCAGCAAGGGCAAGAACAATCCCCCCTTTTGTTTGAGGGAGTTTTCCCCCTTCACATTTAGGAAGATAGCTCTCTTCAATGGCCACCCCTACTTCCTCTCCAAGACCAAAATGGGGTGCATAATATTTACTCATTGTCCCCTGAAGCTCTGCAAATTCATAGACCACCTCAGAAACTAAATCTGCCTTACAGTAAAGTGCCGCTTTTGGATCTATTCTCCATTGCAGTAGCGCTCCAATCTTTTCAGATAAAATGACAATCCTTTCAACCTTGTTATAGACCGATCCAAGCTTTGGATGGAGAACTACCTCTGAAAGCTTTTTATTCCATTCATCAAACGACCCATTTAAATCCTTTTTGTAGAGAAACAGACCATCAGAAAGTCTAGCCCTTAAAACATTTTCATAATTTTTAATCATTTCCTCTGTGGGCTCTTTATCCAGAGCCACAACAAAGGTTGGAGCAATCCCTCCCCCTTTTTTCTTCATAGGGTAGTATCTTTGATGATCGATCATTTCAGAAAAAATCAGCTCTTCTGGAAGGGTGAGAAATCTTTGATCAAATTCTCCTACAGCAAGGATTGGATACTCACTTAAAAAAAGAACAGAGGATGAAACCTCCTCTTGTAAAACAATTTCACAATTGTAGGCATCAGAAATGTCCTTAAGTTGTTTATCAATAAAGGCTTTTCTCTCGCTAACATCTACTAAAACCTTTCCTTTTGAAAGGATTTTACCATAATCTAAAGGATTTTGAATCGCTACGGTTTTATTTACCATTTGTGAATGCAACTGTACATCTCTTGAAGAAACAACCCCTTCAATCTCTAGATCTATTAAAACATCCCCTAAAAGGGCTACTAAAGAGGCAATGGGTCTAGAAAAAAGGACCCCCTCATTACCCCACCTCATTTTTTTTGGGAAGGTTATAGCTAAAATGATCCCTTTGAGATGGTGCTGAAGAATTGGACCGATAAAAAGTCTATCTTTTTTTTGAAAAAAAACTAGTTTTGAATCTTTGACCCCTATAGATGTCTCTTGATCCAATTGGTCAATTGTTAAGATGTTTAGGCCAATAGAGTTAAAAAATCCAGTCCCTTGCTTAGTGACATTTCCTTCTTTATCAAAAGCGCCTTCAATAGAGGGGCCTTTTTTCTCAACTTCACCCCCTTGAGTGTAGGTATTGATCCCATGAACTAACAAGGATAAACGCCTTGGGGTAGCAAAAGCATCCACTGTTTCATAAACAATCTCTTGATCGGCTAAAAATGTTTCAAAAAGAGTTTTTAACGATGAAATAGCCCCCTTAATTGCCCCCTCTGGAAGAGGCTCTGTCCCAATTTCAAGGAGAAAATGGGTCCTTTCTTGAGGCAGCACCTCTACCGGTTTAAGAACCTTTTGTTTATAAGGATCTAGATTTTTTAATAAAGGAAATCCCTCCTTTTCTCTTTCTACTAAATAGGCTTTTGCAGCATTGCAACATAGATCTCTTACTCTATGAATCATCTCCACACGAGCTGTTGTTGAAATAGCGCCCCTTGCTTGTAGCATATTAAAGCTATGAGAAGTTTCAATGGCCATATCATAGGCTGGAATGGGTAAACCAAGGGTAATGAGGCGAGTGGATTCTTTTTCACATGCTTCAAATTTATCCTGCCACATTTTGACAGAAGCCTCTTCAAAATTGTAACGAGAATATTGCTTTTCAGCACTTAAAAAAACATCGCCATAGGTAAGAGTTTGATTGTACGCTAAATCATAGACATTTTCTTTTTTTTGTAGAAATAAAGCAATTCTTTCGATCCCATAAGCAAGTTCAGCAGGAATCTGAGTAAGGCTGATTCCCCCTATTTGTTGAAAATAGGTAAACTGTGTGATTTCCATCCCATCGCACCACACTTCCCAACCAAGACCTGCAGCCCCTTGAGTGGGCGATTCCCAGTCGTCATGAACAAAGCGGATATCATGGTTAGACAAGGTAAAGCCGATTGCTTCTAACGATTCTAGATAGAATTCTAGTATTTTTGAAGGAGTGGGTTTCATCATCACTTGGAATTGATGGAATCTTTGGAGCCTATTAGGGTTTTCCCCATAACGGCCATCTGTGGGTCTTCTAGAAATTTCAACATGACACACGTTGTAGGGTTCAGGTCCAAGGGCCCTTAAAAAGGTTTCTGGATTAAACGTCCCGGCGCCCGTTTGTAAATCGTGACTTTGCTGAAAAATGCAGCCTTTTTTCGCCCAAAAATTTTGTAAATCTAAAATGATTTGTTGAAATGTTGACATGACTTAAAAGTATTATCGATTTAGCCAATAAATACAAGGCTATTTTTGAGAAAACTAAAGCTCGAAATGAATTACTTTTCAGCTTTTTTCAGAATCACTATCTATTGAATTAGCATTGTCTTATAGATTTAATCTCCCCTAATTTTTTTAAGGGGTCCCTGCTAGTAAGATTAGTAACCATCTTTAGGCAGATTTTCTCTTATGAATTACAGAATAAAGTATAAGAGCAATCCCTGTTATTGAGCTTCCAGCTGCTGCAAGGGTTATTGTCAACACTATGGGTATAAATGGTATTGCAAAAGCAAATGTAAGAACCAGCGCTGCTACAGCTGCTAACACCCCTAAAACCAATAATGCAACGCCGACTGCTACTTTTATGTCTTTTGTATTCTGTTTTGATTTTATTGCTCGGTGGGTATGAAATACAGGCTGATAGTCATGGATATCCTCCTCTTCGGCTGCATCATGGGTCGTTACCTCATCTCTCAAGTCTACTTCTGCCCATTCATCGTCATCAACCGATCCCACCCTTGTTACAAATGTTCCCATGCTTTTCTCCTTATAAATTAATTATGAATAATTGTTTCATGAATTAAGATGCTTTTTTTTAATTGCTGCTGCAATAAATAGTATTATTCCAACGCCGCAAAGGACCCCTGCTACAATCCCAAGAACTGTCGCAATAAAGACCACACCTACAACTGAAACAATACCTGCAGCTATTCCAACGCATAGACCTATCACTCCAAAAGAAACAGCACTCAAAGATAGAATTCCAGGGATTTCATAAGGCTTTATTTTAGATTCAGGCCATCTATACAGAGACGGATCTTGATAATTTTTCGATTTTCCTGCTATTGCCATTTATTCTCCATTCAAATTTTTAATTTTATAAAATTATACGGTAGCTAAGTACTATCTTTTAAACTCCAAGACTCTTAGTCATTTCCCCATTCTGAATCTGAATTTGAATTTGAATTTGAATTTGAATTTGAATTTGAATCTGAACCTGAACCTGAACCTGAACCATCATAGACACCTGAAGGATCGACACCCATCTGATCTCTCCTTCTTCGCATCAGTGTTTCGATGGACTCTTGCTTTCTTTCAGGGGCCTCTGTCTTACTTTCAGGGGCCTCTGTCTTACTTTCAATATGACTTTCTTTCTCATTTTCATTTGTTGTCTGCTTGCATTCTCTTAATCGATCCTTTCCCTTCATTATCTCTGCATCGGTAATCCCCATTTTTCCTTGTGGATTAAGTGGTTTCTTTGCTGGTGCTGGTGCTGGTGCTGGTGCTGGTGCTGCGGATTGTTGAGTTGATGGTGCTGGTGCTGCGGGTTGTTGAGTTAATTGTGCTGGTGCTTCTGATGATCCTAAGGGTTCTCTTGTTTTTACTCTTTCACTAATAAGCAACGCTGCTCCAACTACTCCCATAACAAGGGCAACAACTCCTACTACTACTCCTGCAAGAATCATTGCAAATCCCACTGAAAGTACCAATGCCGCTCCAGCTCCTAAAACCGCCAGTACCACAACGACAATCCCCCATATGGATTTTGGACTCATTGTTTGGGAATCTCTCTTTGTGAGTTCATTTTGTCCTTGGACATTCGAAGGCGATACAGTTAAATTACTCATTTTTTCTCTCCTTTTGTCTATCTTTTTTATAACTAAGATAAATTATATGCGATTGATCATTTTGTTTCAATTATAAAATAATTATAAATTTTCTTTATAAAAAATCCTTCTAACTATAAAAAAGGCATTCATGCAGTGGCAAGACTTCTTACTACATAAACCTATACGATTGATATTCAACGATTTAAAAAATGTCGTTTTATAATATTTTTTTAAATTTCAAATGATTTTAATTAGTCGATTGAAGTTTCCCCTTGGAGCTTATTTATCAAGTAAGGTCCATTATAGATTTAAGAGCTCTTCACTTAACACTTACGTCTGTATATTTCTATGATAATCTATCGCACTTCCAGATGTTGGGGTCTACTTCTCAAAAATAGAGCTTAAAGTTTTTTTTAAAATCAAATTTCCTCTTCACTTGTCATCTTGAAATTAATAGGGATCAAAGCTATCATAGATTTAAGAACCCTATTTTTAATCATGATACGCCAAGCCCCCCTCATCATTACTCTTAGTCGAGTAGCCCTTTGCCCTCTATTTCTTGTCATTTATTTATTTTATGAAAAGATGTCTATCCCCCTTGTGGTCCTCCCCTATATCCTTTTAGGCTTAGTGATCATTCTTGAGCTAACAGATATTTTCGATGGCCTTGTTGCAAGAAAAACCAACCAAGTAACAAATCTAGGGAAAATTATAGACCCCATGGCCGATAGCATCGTAAGACTTTCTGTATTGCTCACCTTTACTCAAGGGATTATTCAACTCCCCATGCTTTTAACCCTCCTTTTTGTTTTTAGAGAAATTATCATCTCAACCCTTAGAACCCTTTGTGCATTAAATGGTCACGCCCTTGCTGCTAGACTTTCAGGAAAACTAAAAGCTGTCTTTCAAGCGGTGGCTACAATCCTTATCATTTTGATGATGATCCCCTATTCATTAGGCTATATATCCCTTCTGATGCTTCAAAAAACTTCCCTTTGGATAATTACTTTAACAGCTGCCTACACCATCCTTTCGGGGTTAGAATATCTTTATATTCATAGAAATGATATCAAAGCCTCAATACAACCCACCTAAAATAGTTTTTATTAAAACTTTTTCCTATTTTTTTTGAAAAAAACTCAAGCTCTTCGACCATAGAGCAATAAAAGGGGAAAGTAAAAACCCTGGAATAAAAGAAAAAATTCCAATAGCCTTCCAGCGCCCCCCAATCAGCCAAAAAGGCCTAAGCATCGCATTTCCCTTAATCCACACCTTTTGACCATCTACAATAATCATCTTTGAATTTTTCTTTCTCAAAAAACTATAGTTTCCTTGAAAAATAAGTTTTGCTTTTTTCCCATCTAAGGAAGATATCATAAACATTTTTTTTCCATTCAACGATTCAATCTTTCGTATCACTTGTTTACATGCTGGGCAGCTAGTATCATAAAATAATCGTTTCATCCTTTCTCCGTTAATTTAAGTATATTTTTTCTATTCTTTTTTATCGCATCAAATTCTTTAGCCAAGGCAAAGCTCTCTTCTTCCGACAGGTTTCCCTGTTGAATTCTTTTTTTAATAGAGTCGGTTTGTTTATTTACCTCTCTATCAATAAGTTTTTGACAAAGCAACCTCACCCCTTCTTCGGCTTTTCCTACATTCATCCTCTTTTTTTGCAATTCTTCTAAAAATGCTATCCCTTCCTCATCCAAATAGATCCCTACATTCAACAAATCGATCTTTTTCCCCTCTTCATACAAGGTTTTGGCAATTTCATAAATCCTTGCAACCTTCAAATCCTCTATCCATTGAACATCCACTGTATCCATAATTATATCGATCAAAAAGGGTTCAACTAAAAGAATAAGCCATCGTATCAAATCACACTCTAAAGGGTCTATAGCCCCATGTTCTGTTTTTCTCACAGCAGGGAGCCCTTCCTTTTGGGAAGTGACAATATATTTTTCAGGAACTTTCATAAGCCGTGCAAGGGTTTTTTCCCCTTCATGAATCATCACAGGGTGTTTCCACTCTGAAATTTTCTTTTTTACATAAAAGACCACCCCATTTTTTCCCGCTGGGGTATCAGCTTTTCCCCCGTCAGAGAGGGTTTTTATTAAAAAATTAAGAAACGGGGCTTTTGTTTCCAAAAATGTTTCAAAAGCGTCTTTTCCATATTCTAAAAGAAAGCTATCTGGATCCATCTTTTCCGGAAAACTGCAGATAAACACTTCTATCCCTTCAATTTGAAAGATCTGTCCCACTTTGATAGCTGATGCAATCCCTGCTTCATCCCCATCAAAACAAAGAATCACCTCTTTAATCCCCAGTTTCATCAACTCCTGAACATGCTCTTGTCCAAAAGCAGTTCCTTGAGAGGCAACTACGTTGTCAAACCCTTCAAAAATAAGTCTTAAAGCATCTATTTGCCCTTCAACGCAGATCACTTTTCCTTTTTTTGCGATCTTTCTTCGGCTGTAGTTTAATCCAAATAGAATACGTGATTTTTTAAAAAACACAGTTTCACGTGTATTTATATACTTTCCCCCAAACACCCCTTCATCAATTTTTCTCCCTGAAAAACCAATCACGTTGCCTAACCCATCATGAATAGGAAACATCACCCTTTCAGAAAAAAAGGGGCGTTTAGTGCTTTCAGATAAAAGACCCACTTTTACTAAGTTCTCTTCAGAAAACCTTTCACTTTTATAAAAAGCCTTTTGAAACTGCTCCCCTTTTGGGGCATACCCTATTTTAAACTCCTTGATAAACTCTTCAGAAATCCCCCTTTTAAACAAATATTGAAGAGCCCCTTTCCCCTCCTCACTATAAAGTAAATGAAAATGAAAAAAATCCATCACCAAAGCGTTGATTCCATACAACTCCCTTTTATTCTCAAAAGGGCCCTCGCTTTTGCCTGTATATTCAAGGGCAATCCCATATCTATTGGCTAAATATTCTACAGCCTCATTAAAACTAATCCCTAAATAGTGCATTAAAAAGGCAATTGCATCCCCATGAGCTCCACATCCAAAACAATGATAGTGACTATCTCCCGATGAAACTGTAAAAGAGGGTGATTTTTCATTGTGAAAAGGGCACAAAGCTTTGATTTTTCCCCCTGCTTTTTTAAGCTCAATATGTGAGCCTACTATTTCAGCAAGATCTATTCTTTCTCTTAATCTTTCTAGGCAATCTTTTGTCAATAAAGGCATAAGCTAATAGTAGCAAAAAATATGGAGAAAGTCTATTCGATTTTTCTTTAACAAAAACTAATATTCTTATATAGTAGGATGTTATGGGCACAATGGATTCACATGGTTTTAAAAGGTATGTATATGCTATCGAAAACAAGGGAATAACCCCTTTAACTAGAAGAGTTTCTTTTCCTGAAGAGCAACCCTTAAGTCCTGAAAAAATTCTCTCTGAGATATTGACAGACTTAACCATTTTATCGAAAACAAATAATGATTATGAAACAAAAAAATGGATGGCAAAAATGCTTCCATTAATAGATTTATTAAAAGATCTCAAAGAAACTTTTAGGTGCAGTACCCCTGAAAGTAGAAAACTATGGGTTAAAAAGGCAATACAAGATATCGAGCAACAAAGTCTTGATAAAGCCTGTCAACCTGCAAACCCTGCCCTTAAAAGTCTTATCAACAAAGTTAAAGCTCATGATCGATCCAGTTAAAGAAACCACCCCAATGATGAAGCAATGGGACGAATGTAAAAAGCAGGCTCAAGATTCCCTCCTTCTTTTTAGGCTAGGAGATTTTTATGAAGCATTTTATGAGGATGCGCAACTGTTATCTGAAACATTATCCATCGTTCTTACTAAGCGGGGCACTATTCCAATGGCTGGAATCCCAGCAGTTTCTTTGGAAACCTCCCTTGAAAAATTAATCGATAAAGGGTTGAGGGTGGCTATTGCTGAGCAAATGGAGCCTTCTTTTGAGGGAAAAGGGATTGTTAAGCGAAAGGTCACAAGGGTAGAGACCCCATCGACTTTTACTAGTAAAAGGGATCAAAATTCTGGATCCAATAGATTTCTTCTATCCCTTTGCTTTCTTAATCAATCCTACTCTATAGCTTATACCGACACCTCTACTGCTGAGTTTTTTTTCTCTACTTTTTTAGATGTCAATAAGATGAAGGAAGAACTTCTACGAGTGATGCCCAAGGAACTTTTAGTTTCTTCAAAACTTATTTCCTCTCCCCCGTCATTTTTAGACGATATAAAAGAATCTTTCAACGGAAAGATGATTCCTATTGATCCCTTCTATTTTGATCATAAAATGTGTGTAGAAAAGCTTCATCGCCATTTAAACGTTTCTTCTTTAGATGGCTTTGGATTAAAGGGGGATTTATCGGCTATCAATGCCTGTGGAGCCCTTTTAACCTACTTAGAAAATCACATTTTTTTTGATACAAGTGTCATTACTACTTTTAAAAAGCAAGAAACGGCCACCTGTTTATCCCTTGATCCAACTACTTTAGCCCATCTAGAAGTGTTTCATAGCCCCTCAGGAAGCTCCCTTTTTAAGACGATTAATTTTACTCACACCTCCCTTGGAGAGCGCTATCTAAAAAGGGCCCTATTTTACCCCCTTATTGATAGAGAAAAGATCCTTTTCAGACAAAAGTGTGTAGCCACTTTTTTAGAAAAATCGATCGATCTTTCAGCTGAGCTTTCTCCTATTAAAGATATCGAACGCCTTATGACAACCATTGCTCGAAAAAAAGGATCCCCACTTGATCTTATCCTTTTAGCAAATTCGTTAGTGCAGCTTCCAAAAATCATCAAAAAACTTCCTTCATCCCTATCGGCCCTAACAGATGGGTATAGTGATTTTCCCCTTGCTTCAACAATTTTAAACACCCTATCCCTTGATCATACAGACTACTTTATTGCTAAAGGGGTCAATCCAACCCTTGATCGGATTAAGTTGGTAGAAACAAACGCCTCTTTGCTCATCAAATCGTACGAAGAACAATCAAAACAGACCCTTGGGATCAAAACATTAAAAATAGGGCATAGTCGATCTTTTGGCTATTTCATTGAGGTTTCGAGCAAATCAGCCCATTTAGTCCCCCCTTCCTACCAAAGAAAGCAAACCCTTGTCAATACAGAACGTTTTGTCACTTCAGAATTAGTACAACTTGAGCAAGAAATTCTTTCTGCTAAAGATCAGGCCCTTTTTCTTGAACAAGAGGAACTCAATAAACTCTTTACCCTTTGTCTGTTTTATAAAAAGGAGATTTTATTTTCAGCACAATGCATCGCATACATTGATTTTCTCCACTCACTAAAAACTATAGCTCTATCAAAGGGCTATATCTGTCCTTGCATCACAGATGAAAATGCTTTTCATATTATTAACGGATCTCACCCTATTTTATTAAAAACGATGAAACGAGGGGCTTTTATCCCAAATAACATCGATTTTAATAAGGATCGACAGATGCTTATCCTTACAGGCCCAAATATGGCGGGTAAATCCACCTATATTAAATCCGTGGCCCTGTTGTCTATCCTTGCTCAAATAGGCTCTTTTATCCCTGCGCAGGAAGCTACCATGGGGATTGTTGATAAAATTTTTACAAGAATTGGGGCCCTTGATGATTTGCAAAGGGGGCAGTCCACATTCATGGTAGAGATGACAGAGACAGCTAATATCTTGCGTAACGCCACTTCAAAATCTTTAATTATCCTTGATGAAATTGGGAGGGGGACAAGTACTGTCGATGGGATTGCCTTAGCAAAAAGTATTGCCCACTACATTGTAAAAGAAATTGGAGCAAAAACCCTTTTTGCCACCCATTATCTTGAACTCACCTCTCTTGCTCAAGAGTCTATCGATGTAAAAAATATCCGATCGGCTGTTTCAGAAAAAGGGGGTGTTGTCACTTTTTTACACACCATTGAAGAGGGACAAGCCGATCAAAGCTACGGGATCTTTGTTGGCGAACTAGCCGGTCTTCCAAGAGGGGTCATTTTAGAAGCAAAAGAACATCTAAAAAAAAGCTCTATCCCCAAAGAGCTTGTAAAAAAGAAAGAGCCTTTGATCCATCAATATACCCTATTTACAGAAGAGGCAAAAGATCCTATCATAGGGGAACTTGAAGGGATCAATCCTGACCATCTTACCCCCTTTGAAGCGCTACAAACTTTAGTCCGATGGAAAAAAAGCCTCCTATAACTTCCCCCTTTGATGGAAATATCCCTAGTAAATGTGGGGTTTACCTCATGCGTGATAAAGAAGGGACCATTCTTTATATTGGAAAAGCTCTAGACATTAAAAAAAGGATGAAAAGTTATCAATCAGGAAGAGAAGATAGCCGTCTTCAAATCCCCTTTCTCCTTGAAAAGGTGACAACAATTGACACCTTTATCACCTTTACTGAAAAAGAAGCCTTAATCTTAGAAAACACTTTAATCAAAAAGCATAAACCTAAGTATAATATCCTTTTAAAGGATGATAAAAGTTACACCTGTTTAGCCATTCATAAAGATAGCGATTTTCCAAGAATTTCTATTGAGCGATTCCCTATGAAAAATCAAGCTCCTTTTATCCTATCACAGCCCTACACAAGTAGTTTAACCGCAAAAACTCATTTTGAAATTGTCCGAAGGGTCTTTCACCTTAGATCGTGCTCAGATAAAGAATTTTTCAGTCGTAAACGCCCCTGTATCCTCCATACTATTGATAAATGCAGCGCTCCCTGTACAAAAAAAATATCTAAAAAGGAATATAAAGACTTAGTTCATGGGGCTAAAATCTACATCACAGGGGATAGCACCTCTGTGGCTGCCTACCTAAAAGAGGAGATCTCTTTAGCCTCTAAAAATCTCCTTTTTGAAAAAGCGGGCAACTACCATAGGATGCTTTTGTCCCTTACAAAAAAACACTCTGTTGCTGTCACCTCTGTAGAGAATATCGATGTCCTTGCACTCCTTTTACGATCGGGGGTGTGCATCATTTATAAACTGATCTTTAGAAATAAACTCCTTGTCGATGGGATCCACTTTTCTTTCAACAACATCGCAAGTGATCGATCATCGACCTTATCGGCCTTTATTTTACAGCACTACGAAACTATTGAGGATAAGCCCACCTCTATCTATATCTCTGAAGATCTCCCTGATAAAAAGGATATAAGTTCAATTATCGGTATCCCCCTTCTTTTTCCTAAAATTGGGGAAAAAGAAAAATTAGTCTCTTTAGCTTTAGAAAATGCAAAGGAGATTTTAGAGAGGGAGCAAAGCAGCGATGTGGATTGTGAAACCCTCCTTATTGAACTTAAGGAAAAGCTCTTCTTGAAGAAAATCCCGGTAGTTATTGAGTGTATTGACACCTCCTCTTTAGGGGGAAAGGATTCTGTAGCTGCCATTGTTGTTTTTAAAAATGCCCACCCCGATAGATCTTCCTATAGAAATTATCATGTGGAAAAAAGCACCTATGCCGATGACCTTTTTCTAATGAAAGAGGTGATCTTAAGAAGATATAGTAAACTCCAAGATCTCCCTGATCTCATCCTTATTGATGGGGGCAAAGGGCAACTTGGGGTTTTACAAGAGGCTCTTAAAGAGTTAAATATCCTTGATGTTGAGATTAGAGCTCTCACAAAAGAGGGGGGTCGCCATGATAAAGGGCTCACTAAAGAACGGGTCTACATCCCAAAAAGGGTCGATCCCATCACTTTTGATAGACATTGCCCCCTCCTATTTCTTCTCCAAAATATCCGCGATGAAGCCCATAGAAGGGCTATTTCTTTTCATCGAAAAAAAACAGTAAAAGCCTCTAGAGCCTCTGTCCTTGACTCTATAAAAGGGATTGGCCCCAAAAAAAAGGGGCTCTTGCTCAACGCCTTTGGATCCGTTGCTGGAATTAAAGGGGCTTTAGATGAAGACATTCTTTCTATTAAGGGAATCTCTTTAAAAGACTTACAAAGGGTGCGATCGGCCTTGCTCTAATTTTTCATGAAATTGTTCAAATACTTTAATGGTTTTTTTGCTAAATGTTGCAAACCGCCTTGCTTCTTTAACCTTATCCATCGCTTCCTTTGGAGTTAACCCTTCATACTTGATTAAGTAAGCTACAATTGCTTGAGCAGATCTTCCCCTACCTGACTTACAGTGGACAAGGACAGACCCCAGTTCAAGCCCCTTAGAAATTTTGTCGGCAAGAGTTTCTAAACCAGTTTCATCTATTGTAGTGTGATCGGCAATCCGGTGAACATCTCTTGTCACATTTTCAGGAAAAGAAAGAGCAAGTGTGGGTAAATTCTTTGGATTATTATTAAGCTCCCAATCCTCTTGGACAGCAATCACCGTTGTTATTCCTAAAGTTTCAAGCTCTTCTAACTGCGCATCTGTAACTTGTGCTGAAAGAATTAATGAGTGAACCTCTTGTTCATCTTTAATTATGAAAGTAATGGCATTTGCCCACTGAGGCCCTTGATTATCTTCGTATCTAGCAGTTTCTCCTACTAAACCACAGTTTATAAGCTTTTTCTCCTTCATTTGAAGAACATTAGTCTGCATCCCAAGAACATACTTTAATCCAGTGCGTAGACTTTTTACAGAGGCAATGACAATAAGTATTGCTAACCCACCAATCACTGTTGTTGCTAATAAAACAATTCCAGTAATAAAAAGAGCTTGTGCCGTCTTTTTTCTCATATCGAGAGATGGTACTGCCCTCACTTCAAAAACACCACTGTTTGAACTTAATGAATCCATAATGCACCTTTTGATTGTTTATATTAATTATATCATATTTATTAATTAAAATCGATCAATTAAAATAAGTCTCATTATGAATGACTTACGATGAGATAAACTCTTCCATTTCATCCTCAAAAGCAGGAGTGTCTGAACGCTCTTGAAGTTTTGGCCGTTCTAAAAGAAGATTTTTAAAAACCACATGAACTGAAGAGACATGAAGCCCTGTAAGGGTCGAAATTTCCCTAACAATTTTTTCTTGAATCTCCTCAGATTTTTCAGGAAGAGAAATTCCATAATAGATATTTAACTCAATTTTGATGCTTACAGAGCGATTCTTTACATCCTGCTCAACATAAATTCCCTTAATTCTCTCAAGTCCTTCTCTTCCAAGGAGATTGTCCATTAAAGTCCCCTCCAGAAGGGCTATTCCATCAATCGATGATAGGCATTTTATCGTAATAGATTGAAAGACACGGGTTTCTATATCCCTAATATAGATCGTTTCAGGAATATCCATCTCTTTAGTATCGATATCATCAAATGGGTCTGAGTCATCATCTATGGTCATTTTTGCCCCTTAAAGCTCTAAATTATCTTGATTTTGAACTATTTCTTCCATTTTCTGCAAGGTCAAAATGCACCCATGTTTATAAAAATGGCATTGATCTTCAATTGTTAATAAACACAATATAGGGTACACTCAACAATTTGTTTCCTAAAACAGAAAAAAAATATAGGATGCAGCTATACACGGAGATACTACCCATGGACGACTTTAATACCCTTTTAGCCCTTTTATCTGTGGTTATTCCCTCCCTTTTAGGGGTTGTTTGCTATTACACCGCAAAAGGTCAAGGGCGTAATCCAAAAGTGTGGGGGGCTCTAGGATTCTTTTTTGGAATATTTGCTATCATTGCCCTCCTTATCCTTCCAAAAAAGGAAAACAAGCTTTCTAATCCACTTAAAGAACCCTGTGCAAAAGACTTAAAAATTCATAACGAATCGGCTGCATCAATAGATGATAATGAAAATTTTGATTTTCCAAGACAAAAAAGGCTCTCGGCCAATCGCACTTTAGATTGGTACTACATCGATCCATCTGTTGGCAATGCCATCAAAGGTCCATATAAAATCAAAGAATTTCGTGAAGAAATTCAAAAAAATAAAGTGGATTGTAATGGCTATATTTGGTGCGAAGAATTTGATCAATGGTCTCTTATTTCAGATTTTTCTAATGCAAATTTAATCTTGGATCCAGATTTTATTGAATAAATGTATTCGAAAGAAGTCTATTTAAATTGAATCAAAAAAAAACCCATTAGCTGTACAACTAATGGGTCTAATTTTCTTAGTGTTAACAAGAAGATTACCAAGAAGATTTTGTAATTCCAGGGATAAGACCCTCTAATGCAAGCTCTCTAAAACAAAGTCTTGATACACCAAATTTTCTCATGTAGCCTCGAGGTCTCCCTGTAAGTTGACACCTGTTATGCAATCTCACCTTAGATGAACTTTTTTTCATTTTATTGAGTGTATCCACAGCATTGAGTCTATCCTCATCTGAGGTCTCAAAAGATTTAATCACTTTTTTTAATTGTGCTCTTTTGACCGCGGCATTTTTTACCATCTTAACGCGTCGTTTCTCTTTCTCAACAAGTGCTTTTCTAGCCATTTGATCTCCTTTCTATTTTTTTCTTGCTGGTCCTGTTTGACGTTGCTTACGTCTTGGATCAAGTTTATTAATTACATATAGCCTGCCCTTGCGGCGAACAAGTTTATCCCCTTTACTTTGGTCTGCTTTTACAGATGCTCGAACTTTCATAGATTTCCTATTTCCTGTACATTTATTAAATATAGGCAGAAGGATATCATTTTCGAGAATTATTGACAAATATAATCTATCCTGCTATCATTTCTCTCATTATAGTTACAAAAAATTTGAGAGTCATGAATTATGAAAAGAACGTATCAACCAAGCAAGATAAGAAGAAAAAGATCCCATGGGTTTCGTGCACGTATGGCAACTCCAGGTGGGCGCAAGGTCTTAAACAGAAGAAGACAACGGGGTCGTTGGCAGCTGACAGTCTAACCTATTCTTTCACAAGAAAGATGCATGTTAGAAAAAAATGGGAGTTTGGAAAAATTCGAGCTCTTGGGGTCAAGCATTATGGAAAATACATCTGTTTTCAGTACCTTATTGATCCTAAAGAGCAGCAAAAACTAGGCCTTACTGTTTCAAAAAAATTTGGCGATGCAGTTTCAAGAAATCTTTTTAAACGAAGAATGAAAGAAATATATAGACATCTTGTTCCCTATTTCCCTCAATCTCTCCACATCAATATTCTCCCTCTCCAAGGGGGGAAATCTGCATCTTTCGAAGAACTATTTTCAGATTGGAGCCATTTTATTACAACAATTACAAAAGGCTCATCCGATGCAACCCAAACTTAATTCATCTCAAAAGCAAGCCTGCTCTACTGTCTATGGTAAAGTGTTAGTTTTAGCAGGAGCTGGTTCTGGAAAAACCACCGTCCTTACTGAGAGAATTGTTCATTTAATCAAGGATCATGGGGTAAAACCCTCAAGCATTTTAGGGCTGACCTTTACAAATAAAGCCGCAGCTGAAATGCGTACCCGTATTTCTAAGCGGGTTGGAAAAACTGTAGGGGAAACAATCCCCTTGCTCACCTTTCATAGTTTTTGTTTAGATGTGTTAAAAAAGCACATTCATCACCTTGGCTACACAGAGACCTTTTCCCTCTATGACGATAGAGATAAAGAAAGACTTGAAGATGAAGTCTATCAAGCTTTATCTCTTAAAGAGGAAAGCAAGGTGACATCTGATGCTTTTAGAAAAGGGATGACAGGGGTTTTAAAAGCCTACAATGCTGTTGACTTTGATGGACTTTTAGAGCTTACTGTTGAACTTTTCAAAAATCACCCAAAAGTTCTTAAAGAATATCAAGAACAGTTTGAATTTGTGATGGTAGATGAATATCAAGACACTAATGCCATCCAATATGAACTCATTGAACTTTTGACCGAAAAGAATAGAAATCTTTTTGTTGTTGGAGATGATGATCAATCTATCTATGGATTTAGAGGGGCTCAAGTGGATCATATTCTTAATTTTCCCCATGACACAGTTGTCACTCTTGAGGAAAATTACCGCTCAACCCAACCGATTTTAGATATTGCAAATGTGCTGATCGCAAAAAATATGACAAGGCATCAAAAGGTTCTTTTTTCAAAAAAAAGGAGCACAAACCTCCCCCGTCTTTTTCATGCCCCTACTGAAAAAGAAGAGGCCGAAAGCATTATTCATAGACTGATCTATTTAAAGGAACAAAAAAAACTTCAGTGGTCTGATATTGCCATCCTTTATAGATCCAACAATTTAACTAAACCCTTCGAAGTGGCTTTAATGCAAGCTTCTTGGAATGACGAAGGCAAATGGGTAAGGGGAATTCCCTACCATGTGGTCCAGGGGACCTCATTTTATCAAAGATCGGAGGTAAAGGATCTTTTTGCCTACTTAAAAGTGCTTCATAATCCAAAAGACACCACAGCTCTTTTACGTATTTTAAACTATCCAAAAAGGGGGGTATCCACAGCCTCTATTGAAGCGTTAACAAAAGAAGCTTCTCGCTTACAGTGCTCTGTATATGAGACTCTTGATTATTACGATCATTTAGACATCTCCCCACAAGGAAAAATTGGGATCTCCACTTTCAATTCAATCATTAGAAAAGCCCAAGAAAAAAAGAGCCTTTCAGAAAAACTTCACTGTCTCATCGATGAACTTAATCTTAAAGAGGAAATTAAAAAAGAGGTGAAAAGTGAGCAGGCTCAAATGTATAAGTTAGACAACATAGCTACATGTCTTGAGATGGCTAAAATAGCTGATCAAGACAACGCCTCTCTTGGTGATTTTATCAATGGCTCGTTGCTTGATGACCACATGCACTCCAAAGATCGAAAAAAAAACGGAATCTCCCTTCTAACCTTTCACAGTGCAAAAGGTCTTGAGTTTAAGGCATGCTTTATTGTCTCACTTGAAGATGGGACAATGCCTCATGAAAAAAGCATTGAAGAAGGGGGGTTAGAAGAAGAGCGCCGTCTATTTTATGTCGCTATTACAAGAGCTAAAGAGTACCTTTACCTGTCGATGGCAAGAAAGCGTCTATTTAGAGGAAAACCGATGACCCGCAATGCCTGTAGATTTCTCTTTGATATTCCAAAAAATCTCCTTGAATTTGAGGCTTTTAACAACCTACAACCCTTAGAATCCTATGAAAGATGAATTAAAAGCAGTTATTCTACGCCATAAAAGGGAAAATTTAAAAAAGTGCTCCCTTACAGGTCTTGAAGAGCGCACCGATATGGCCTTTTATTCCTATCCAAAGCAACATTTACCCCACTATTGCGACTTTGTCCTCCTATCGATGGACGCCCCTGTATTAGAGGGAAATGAAAAAGGGATTTATCTCATTGATGGGACGTGGAAACTTGCAGAAAAAATGGAAAAAACGCTCCCTTTTACCCCTCAAAGACGTTCTTTACCCCCTTTTAAAACAGCATACCCAAGAAAAAACACAGCCTGTAGTGATGAAACGCGGGGGCTTGCAAGTATTGAAGCGCTATTTATCGCTTATCTTATCCTTGGATGGGATGTAACGGGGTTGCTTGATCAATATCGTTTTAAAGAGACTTTTTTAGAAAAAAATAGCTCCCTTATCTTTAATGGATGAATGCAGCAATACTGATTCCAATTTCTATAAAAATGGCAATTGTCATCAAAAAAAGAACCTTTTTTCCCCCAGGAAGATAGGTGTCCTTTGATTTAAACCCCTTTTTATTCCTTCCAATCCAAACAAGGACAATTGGCAAAAGACCCAAAAGAAGTGCTGAGCCAAACCCCCCTGCGAGGGTTAAGGCTGTTAAAAAAATCGATGGGTTGATCGCAACAATTGTAACTACGGGAACTAAGATCAAAAGGACAATAGAGGTTCTTGAACCTTTTTTGGCCTCTATTTTAAAAAGATCGGCAAAAAAATCGACCATTGCAAGCCCTACACCGATAAAGGAGGTGGCAATTGCAAAAAAAGCAAACACCCTTCCTAAAAGGGAAATCCTTGAGTCTTGCGTGATATAAGCAAGAGGGGCAATAGCACTGTCTCCTGATAATTTTGCTGCAAGAAGGCCATAAGTTCCCTCTACAGGGACAATCCCTTTAATTACAAAATCCCAAATAATATAGGCTAAAAATGGAATAAGGGTTCCAAAAATTACCGCTGCTCTTGCTTGCTTCCCATTTTGATTTAAATAGTTGTAAAGAGTAGGAATAGTTCCTTGATAACTAAAGGAAATAAAAATCACAGGAAGGCCCATAAAGGCGTGCTTCCAACCAAAATAGTTTGCTTGAGATAACGATGCATAATGACCAGAAATTGTGATAAATGCGAAAAACGAAAGGATCAGTCCCCCCATTAAAAAGCTATTTAACAAAGAAGCTGCCTTTGTCCCTTTAACAATAAAAGCTCCAAAAAAAAGGGTAAAGGTGCCAATCCCATAAATATAGGGGATATGCTCACATATAAAATCAATAACCAACCTTCCCCCAAGGGCAACGTAGGCAATAAGGATGAAATAAAACTGAAAAATATAGAGAAAAAGAACGGCCCACTTCCCCCATCTACCAAGAAACGTCTCCCCCATTGTCATCAAATTTGCCCCTTTTGGGAGCCATGAGGAAAGCTCAATAAAAAGACACCCCGTAGCCACAGAAAAAATCCAGCACAAAAGGTAGACCACATAGGAAGGGATAATCCCGGCACCGGCTGTTGCTACTGGATTTGCAAGCATTGCTGCCCCAAGGGCTGTCCCCCCAATTAAAAGGGCTCCTAAAAAGGTCTTACTGAAGGGGTTTGTCCTAGTTTTTATCATGAAAGGAGTCTAGCAAAAAACCCAAAAGCTTGCTATCTTTTTTATATCCCCTTTGCTATCATAAAAAATCAACACCTAATCTGTCCCATGAAAACATATACAAAAGATCAACATGCTATTGAAAAGCACCTTATTGATGAAGATGCTCTTGATGTGTTAGAAACGTTAAGGCAAAATGGATACATTGCCTACCTTGTTGGAGGAAGTGTACGGGACTTACTCCTTAATTACCGCCCTAAAGATTACGATATCTCCACAAACGCTTTACCAGAACAAGTAAAAAAATGCTTTCCTCAGTGCTTTATTGTGGGTAAAAGATTTAGACTCGCTCATGTAAGGGTCCATAATAAGATCTTTGAAGTTGCTACCTTCCGCAAGGGGGATAATGAGGATGACACCCTGATTTATAACGACAATGAGTGGGGGACAGAACTTGAAGATGTGTCACGAAGAGATTTTACTGTAAATGGATTGTTCTATTGCAGTGAATCTGAAACTATCATCGACTATGTCGGTGGGGTTGAGGATGCAAAAAAAGGGTTTTTACGTTGCATTGGAAATCCTTACATCCGCTTCAAACAAGACCCTGTAAGGATGATACGGTTGCTAAAATTTAGATCAAGGTTTGGCCTTACCCCTGATGAGGAAATGATAGAGGCTTTATTTGCTTTAAGAAAAGAGATCTTAAAAAGTTCCCCAATGAGAATTCTTGAAGAGCTCCTTAGAATGCTTGAGTCTGGCTCCTCTGTTCCGTTTTTAAAAAATCTTCAAAAACATGGCTTTTTACAAACCCTTCTTCCAAATCTAGCCGATCATTTTCAAACCCCTTTAGAACATAAAATCTATACCCTTTTAGGTGAAGTGGATCGATCCATTTTAATAGATCAAGCAAGAATTCCTTTCCGCTCTGTCCTTGTTTCATGTCTTGTTTTTCCAGTGTTTGATAATAAAATGCAGGAAATCTATAAAAGTTCACCAAGAAAAGCCCATCTTGGAAGAATTCAAGATGAAGCCTTTTTGGTCACCTCCACTCTTTTTGAACCCTCCCTTAAAATCACAAAAAAAATTCTTGCCGATGTGGCTGGGATTTTAACAACTCAATATCGATTTACCCCATTACAAAAGAAAAAAGCAACGATCTGTAAGATTCCAAAGTCTCCAGATTTTAGCGCTGCCTTGAAATTTTTTAAATTAAGAGCAGATGTTGAACCTGGTTTTACAGATATCTATAATGAATGGAAGTATTACTATGAAAAGCATAAAACAGAACATCCTCGTCCACCAAAATCGCCGCGCAATAGAAAAAGAGCATGATACAAACTTATAAAACCTCCACCCTTACTTTTTTAGCAAAACAACCCCCCCTCCCTTTTTCAAAAACTGTTTTTTATTTTTCTTTATCTGGGGAGGATTCTTTACTCCTTCCCCCTTTTTGCACCCCTGTCGATATTTTAGTCGATCAGAGCTTTCAAGTGATCTCAACAACCCTTCCCCACCATGAACATAACGCAAGACCCTATCATATAAGAGAACTTTGGGAAAAGGATGTGGCTCAAATAGAAACGTTTATCCAAGCCCTTGCTCAGGGGATAAAGGAGCTTACCTCTTATTTTCCACCCCCTTATGGGGTCATGGGTCTATCTCGAGGGGCATTTATCGCCCTTTGGATTGCAAGTATGGTTAAAGAAGTGACTACAGCGGTCTGTTTTGCCCCAATGCTTGAACTCAACAATGAGGGTAAGTTATCGATTAAAGAGCGTACCTCTCTATTAAAAAATAAAAAAATTCATTTTTTTATTGGGGATAACGATTCTTTAGTGGGGACAGATCGTGTGATTTCACTTCATAAAGAGCTCTCCTCTCACTCAAAATTAGAGATCTACCCTTCTATTGGAAGAATGGGTCATGGAACTCCTCATGAAATATTTACCCAAGGGGCCTTATGGATGATAGACAACCTTTAGATATTTTTGTCGTTACAGGGGAGTTAAGTGGCGATAAGCTAGGCTTTGAAATCCTAAAGAATCTTTCTGGAAAGGTAAAGATGGAAGGGGTCCTTGGTCCTTATTTAAAAACCCTTGAGATTAAAGAGCTGTTTGGGATGGATGAGCTCAATTTTATGGGTATTTTACGCCCCATTGCTTCCTTAAAAAAAATTTTTAGAGCTGTCAAAAAGATTGAAAAACGGATCCTTGAGAAACATCCCCACAGAGTTTTATTGATAGATCTTCCAGATATTCATTTAGTATTAGCCAAACGACTTAGAAAAAGGGGCTATAAAGGAACATTGATTCAACTGGTGTGCCCCTCTATTTGGGCATGGCGGCCTAAAAGAAAAGCGATCTTAGAAAAATATTACGACGAACTGCTCTGCCTTTTCCCTTTTGAAGAAGAACTCTTTAAAGGCTCTTCATTAAAGGTTCGATGTGTGGGCCACCCTTTAAACACCCTCAAGCCAAGAATTAAGGATCCTAAAAAAAAGATTTTAGCCCTATTTCCAGGGTCACGTAAACAAGAAGTTGTATCGCTACTTCCCCTTTTTCTTGAGGCAAGTAGATCTTTTTCAGACTACGCAATTCATGTAAGTGTCGCTAAAGACTCTTTACTCTCAACTATTGAAAAAATCACAAAGGGGTATGCTGTCACTTTAAGGGGTCCAGAAGAAAAAGAGGCTTTGCTATCAGAAACCTCATTTGCTCTATCTAAAAATGGAACGATCAATTTGGAACTGGCCCTCTTGCACATTCCACAAATCTCGTGTTACCCCCTTTCTACTTTAGAACAACTCATCTTCCAATATTTTTTTGGATTAACCCTTACCCACTTTAGCCTTCCAAATATTTTATTGAAGAAAAGAGCGGTTCCAGAGCTTATTGGCCCCTTCTGCACCTTAAAAAATATTAAAAAAGAACTTGCCAATTTACTCTCCTCCCCCTTTATTGCAACCTCCATGGAAATGGACTATGCTCAACTTTCTTCCCATATGAAAGAACATTCAAAAAATGAACTCAGTCTCATATAAAAGACTTTTCACCCCGTTGCTTTAAAAATAGAGGATTAAAGAGTTGAATAGAAAACCCTTTTTATGTATACTTCTTTCCATTATGGAAGAATTAGACCTATACATTGATCGATTGAAAAGCTCTGAATATAAAGAATTTTCTTTAGTTGCAGGGCCTTACATCATGGAAAGCTGCGATAATGAAGCCTCTTTTGAAAAGGATCTTCTTATCAAGGGAGCTGCAACTGTGACCACAGATCATTTAGTTCTTAATATTTCTATAGACACAGAGGTGGTTAATTACTGTACAATTTGTAATGATCCTATCTCCCATCCCCTCCATGTTGAGGAAAAACATGTAGCTTTTTCTTTAGATACAATGAAAAGCGGCGTGTTTTCTTTAAAAGAATTCATACGTGAGTTAGTCTTTTTAAACCTCCCCCGTTTTAGTGAGTGCCATGGGAAATGTCCAGAAAGAACAGTAATCGATAAATATTTAAAAAAAAGCGATCTTCCCAAAGAAGAATCTCAAGAGCAATAAGGAGAAACTATGGCAGTTCCAAAACGTAAAGTATCAAAAGGAAGAAGAAATAGACGTCGTGCACACGATTTTTTAACCCCAAAAACAGTCAACTCATGCCCTAACTGTGATGCCATTGTCCTTTCTCATCATGTATGTCAGTCATGTGGATACTACAAGGGCAAATCTTATAAGAAAAGTAAAGTGGCTTAATCCTTTGCCCACTTCACCTACCTATTTTTAAAAACATCTTATAGCTTTTAACACAAAGATGATTTAACATAGGTTGTTTATAAACATTTATCCAATAGATTCACTATGAAAGAAATTCTCATCAATGTCGAGACTAAAGAGCTTCGTGTTGCCCTCTTAAAGAACAAAAAGCTTCATGATCTTGTTATCGAGCGGAAAAAAAGTAGACAAATCACAGGAAATATTTACCGTGGTAAAGTCACTAATATTCTAAAAAATATTCAATCTGCATTTATCGATATTGGTGAAGGGGAAAATGGATTTATTCATATCTCTGATATTGTAGAAAATACAGCAAAGTTCAAAGAGATGTTTGACATGGACTTTGAGCCTAACACCCCAAAAGCCCCCGAAAATGAAGCTGAAGCAGATATTACAAAAATCTTAAAAGCGGGCCAAGTCGTCCTTGTTCAAGTTGTAAAAGAACCCATCGGTTCAAAAGGGGCAAGACTTACGTCCAATGTTTCTATTCCTGGAAGATTTTTAGTCCTATTACCCAACAGTCCTCATCGAGGGGTTTCGAAAAAAATTAGCGATAATGGTTCTAGAACGCGACTAAAAAATCTTATCAAGGCTTTTGAGATGCCAAGCGATATGGGTCTTATTTGCAGAACCTCATGTCTAGAAGCGACCACAGATCAACTCATTGATGAGGCTCATGAACTGATCCGCAATTGGGAAGAGACCCGTTTACAATTTGAAAAATCTCAAGGCCCCTCTTTGCTTTATGAAGAATCCGATATTGTCAAAAGAACTTTGATCAAAGCGATAGATAAAAAATACTCAAGGTTACTTGTCGATGATAAAGAGCTCTACCTTTCATTAACAAAAATGTACGCAAAGTTTGCCTCACAGGATAATCCACTAAAAATTGAATACTATCGGGATAATCTCCCTATTTTTAAAAGATTTGGGGTTGAAAAGGAAATTTCCAAAGCAGCCCATCGGAAAGTGTGGCTCCCAAGTGGTGGCTACCTTTTTTTTGAAAGAACAGAGGCAATGTATACCATTGACGTAAACACAGGAAGGGGTGGGAAAAAAGAGATCTCTAAAGATGTTGAAGAGGCTATTGTCCATGTAAACATGGAAGCGGCAGAGGAAATTGCTCGACAACTTTCGATTCGAAATATTGGCGGTCTTATTGTGTGCGATTTTATTGATATGCGGTTTAGAAAAAATGGCAAGCGCGTTCTAGAAAGGTTAAAAGCGGCTTTAAAAGAGGATTCTGCTAAAATTACTATCCTAGGGATGAGTGAGTTCGGCCTTATCGAAATGACCCGTCAAAGAAATCGGGAATCCTTACTTCAGACAATGTTTATGATGTGCCCTTATTGCAATGGAAAGGGGCTTGTAAAAAACTTTGAAAGTGCGGCTATTGAACTTGAAAGGGCGATTAAAGAGTTGATTTTCTGTGGTGAGCACTTTGCTATAGAAGTTGTCTGTCACCCTGAATTTGATGACTATTTAAATAAAGAGGATAAGGATTATTTCTTATCGACCTTTGAACAAAGCAATGCTAAAATTCAATTTAAAAGGGACGACACCCTCCATATCAGCGAATTTAAATTGTTTAACTCAACCAATGGAACCTTACTTGAAGTCTAGTGTGTTAGAATTGTTAGATAGGGAAAAAAAGTTTCTTCCAAAGGATGTTTTTACCTATATTCATAGCTTTTTCTCCTCTTATGATCAATTAATTCTAAATCAGTGTGTCGATAGCAAAAAAATCCACCCTATTTTACAAAAGTATATCGATTTGATCAAACAAGAAATTCAATACCCAACTCAATTTGAAAACTTCCATCGACAAGAAAGGGTCCCCTTTGATTACTATCAATTTGCAAAAGAGCTCATCAACCCATTTATCGATAAAGAAAAGTCACACATTTTAGGAAGGGAAAACATCGAAGACATTCTCTCCCTTTTGAAGGGGGGAGAAAATGTCATTCTTCTTGCTAACCATCAAGCAGAGGGCGATCCAACTTTACTTTCTGCCCTTTTAGATGATCACTACCCCCATTTTATCCAAGAGATGATTGCTATTGCTGGCGCTCGAGTACGAACTGATCCCCTCACTATCCCTTTAATTAGAGGTCAGCATGTTTTATGCGTCTATTCAAAAAAATACTTCGATCTTTATGCTGACAAAAAAATGGAAATGCTACAGCACAATAGCACCTCTATGCTTGTCTTAAGAGATCTTTTAAGCCAAGGGGGGAAACTTGTTTTTGTTGCCCCTTCAGGGGGTAGAGATAGAAAAGATGACTCTGGAAGGCTACTTCCCTCCCCTTTTGATCCAGATAGCATAGAAATGATGCGCATTGTTGGATCAAAAGGAAAAAAAGCGACCCATTTTTTCCCTTTAGCCCTTCATACCTATCACATTTTGCCCCCTCCAGAAAAAATTAAAAAAGAAATTGGCGAACAAAGAAAAATGTGTCATTCTCCAATTCATGTGAACTTTGGAAAAAAATTTCACATGTTGGCTCCAAATTCTCTAGAAAAGGGGGAAAAGACCCTTTTTAGAAAACATCAAGCGGATAAAATCTATCAGGAAGTTCTCACCCTTTATGATGAAATTATCCACTAACAAAGGGATTTTTTATATGAACCTATCTAAAATTTTATTCACCGCTATTTTTACCCTATCCCTCCCCCTTTTTACTCATCCATCCCCTCTTTTGTCTCACGTTGTTGCCGATCAAAACCCTTTAAAGATCCTTACCCCCTCTTTAAAAGAGGTCGTTTATAAAAAACTTGTCCTTGCTAATGGGATTAAAGTATTTCTTATTTCCGATAAGGATGCAAGGCAGTCATCAGCTTCCCTTGCTGTCAATGTTGGGAGTTGGAGCAACCCTAAAGAGTATTTAGGGATGGCTCATTTTTGTGAGCACATGCTTTTTATGGGGTCAAAAAAGTACCCAGATGAAAATGCCTATTGGAAATATATCCTTGATAACAGTGGAACCACAAATGCTTATACAAGTACCGATAGAACCGTCTACATGTTTGCTATCAACAATAGCCATTTTGATGGCGCTTTAGACATGTTCTCCCGATTTTTTATCGATCCTTTATTTTCTGAAAGCTGTATAAACAGAGAGCTTCTTGCTGTAAATCAAGAGCATAAAAAAAATATCGAAAATGACAATTGGAGATCTTGGTTTATTTTTAAACAGGAAGGAAATCAAAATCATCCAAATGCCGATTTTAGTACAGGGACAGAAGATACCCTTAAAATTGTTAGCAGAGATACCCTTGTAAAGTGGTATAAAGAGCATTATAGATCTTCTGGAATGCATCTTGTGATTTATTCAAACAAAGATCTAGAGAGTTTAACAACCCTTGTTGAAAGAACTTTTTCAGAGGTTGAATCGTCAAATAAACCCTCTTCTTCTTACGCTGATGTAAAAATCACATCGACAACTCAAGAAGGGCATATTACCTATATTGAACCGATAAAAGATATCAAACAACTTTCTATCACATGGGAAATTCCCACTGCATATGCAACAGATCTGGATAAAAAATCCTATAAACTCATTGCTTTTTCCCTTGCTCATCCTATGAAAGGGGGCTTATACAGCCTCTTAAAAGAACAAGGGTTGATTGAAGATTTTTATTTTGAGGAAGATAAAGTAAGTAGTAGCCACCTTCTTTTATCTTTTAATTTGAAACTTACCTCTGAAGGGATACAAAAAACCGATCATATCCTCTATACTTTCTTTTCCGCTTTAAATAAGCTTAAAAGTAGCAATGTCCCCTCCCATGTCTATAATGATATGGAGGCTGTGATGACTACAGCTTATCAATGGCAATCACGAATGGAGCCCTCCAAATTAACCATGGAATGTGCCTCTCTTATGATCGATGAGTCTTTAGAAACCTTTCCTTATAAATCTTTGACAATTAATCAATTCGATCAAAAAAACTCAAGAGATTTACTTGCCTTTTTGACCCCTAGAAATGCCATTTTTACACTCCAAGCACACAAGAATCATACCCATAGAAATGCAAACAAAGTAGAACCTTGGACAGGGGCAAAATATTCAATCAGTAAAATCAATGAGGATGTATTAGAAGGATGGGAAATGGCTGAACCCTCAAAAGATATCTTTTTACCCAATCCAAACCCTTATATTTCTAAGCATAAAAAACTCCTTACTGAAACAATCGAGACAAAAATTATAGACCCGGTAGTTATTGCTGACGATGAAGCAGGAAAATGTTACTATTTACAAGACACCTATTTTCTTGAGCCAAAAACGCAATTCTTTTTAAGGATTAAATCCCCAGAAATCAATACATCCAAAAAATCACTCTGTTTAAATAAATTGTACTGTGCCTACTTACATAGACACCTTTCCTCTTTAATCGCTGAAGGCTCTTTTGCCGGCATTGACACCTTTATTTATCCCGATGAATTAGGTTTAACCATAGTTGTAAATGGCTACCATGATAAAATTGGAAGTTTTATGATCTCCTTTTTATCCTCCTTTATCAATGTTTATCCTCAACAAGGGGAATTTGATATTGTAAGAAATGAACTATTGACCCAATGCAAAAGTTTACAGTGTAATCTTCCTGCTTCCCAAGGATTTAATATCCTAAACAGTATCATTTCAAATACTTCAATTGATATGCACACTGAAGAGCGTCTTTTTCAAACCCTCTCCCTTGAGGATTTAAAAGAGTTTCAAAAGGGGCTCTTTGAAGAAAATTACCTTCAAACATTTATCAGTGGAAATATTGATAAAGAATCGGCTCTTTCCTACTATTTTGAGGTAAAAAACACCCTTTTTTCTAAGCCCTATCCAGTAAGTAACCACGAAGTAAAAAACTACACCCCTTTTTATGGAGAGAGCCCAAACCCTACAAAACTCTTACTTAACACAAAAATGGGGGGAAACTCGGCGATCTTACTCATCGACCAAGGAACCTTTAGTAATGAAAAACTCGCTTCTCAAGCCATTTTTTCAACAATAATTAAAGAGGCCTTTTTTTCTGAACTCCGAACAAAACAACAAACAGGTTATATTGTTCAATCTGATTCCCTCCTTTTACAAGATCGACTCCTTCAATTCTATATCTGTCAATCCACAACCCATTACCCTGAAGAACTTTTAGCCCGCTATGAACTGTTTTTAGAAAATTATGAAAGAGATATTAAAGAACATATCACCCAAGAGCGTTTTAACAATGTCAAAGCAGCCCTTATCCTAAAATTAAAACGCCCTCCTACAGATCTTTTTGCGAGCGCAAAAAGAAAATTTGCCCTTGCCTATTCATTTTGTGGGGAGTTTGATCGCTCTTTAAAACAAAAAGCAGCTTTAGAAGCCTTATCCTATGAGGCGTTTATCACAAACGCCAAGCTCTACCTTACAAGGGATAACCCAAAAAGATTAGCCATCCTTGTAAAAGGGGCTAAAGTAGATAATAAATCGTTTAACTATATAGAAAAAAGTGCTGAAGAAATTGCCGCTTTAAAAAAATAGAGGGCTACATATCCATATTGTGAACCACTTCATCAATATCATCAAGATTTTCAATAAATTCTATGAGGGCAAGATTGCTCTGTTTATCCTCTTCATTGCATTCTATAAGGGTTTTTGGAACCATTTCAAGGGAAGAGTCTTTCACTTCAACCCCCATTTTTTCTAACCCTTCTTTCACCATAAATAGCTCTTCAGGGTGTGTGGTGATAATGCACATCTCTTCTTCATCAGAAAAATCAATAGCCCCTACTTCAAGGGCCTTTTCAAATAGACTTTCACTCGTCATTTTCCCTTTTTCTACTTGTATCACACCAAAAGGGTCAAAATTAAAAGCGACACTTCCTGGAGCAGCAATTGTCCCTCCCTTCTTATTGGTTGCAATACGCATATCTGAAGCGGTACGATTTTTATTATCGGTCAAGGCCTTACAAAGGATCCCCACTCCTCCTGATCCATAAACCTCATAAAGAACCTCGTCAAAATTTGACTGATCCTTTGATTGGGCCTTTTTAATATTTCTTTCAATATTTTCATTAGGAAGATTTACTGCCTTTGCTCGCGTTATTGCTAACCGAAGTTGGGGGTTGGATTTTGGATCTGCCCCTCCAGATTTGACTGCAACAATGATCTCTTTAGTTACAGAGGAAAAGGCCTTTCCCTTTTTAGCATCCGCTTTTGCCTTCCTATGTTTAATATTTGCCCATTTACTATGTCCTGCCATCTTAAATTCCTACTCTTATAAATTCATTTGCATCATTATTTTTTTCTTTTTCTTCTCTGTCAGCTGCTCTCTCATAAACTGTTCATGAGCGCCATAATCTTTAAAGCCAAGTCGTTTATATAATGAATAGGCTGGATTGCCTTCATACATCTCTAAATGTAAATTAACAATCCCATAGGTATGTTTTGCTTCATAAATAATGTGCTGCAAAAGTTTTGTTCCAATCCCTTTCCCCCGATAGGTATCTCCAACAACAATAGCAAACAAGGCTTGTTTTGCAAGCTTTTTAAAGACATTGACATAAAGAATTGCAAAGCCAGCAGGTTTGTGATCCACTTCAATAGTATAAGCCTGCCCCTTTCTTGCATAATAAAGCCAAATTTTTAAAGCTTCTCCCACCTCTGTCATATTACACATCGGAAAAAAATCTAAGACAGATGGGTCCATTAAATACTGCGATAGATAATACTGATCTGCCTCAACAAGGGTTCTTATTGAAATTGTTCCTATATTTTTACTCATTGTAAATCCACTTCATAAATCATTCGACTCTTCATTATTCCCTCAAGTTCAACAAAATTTTCTTGGGTGATGATCTTTTTATACCCTTCACTTTGAAGAACATGCTCAACTGGACATCCCTCAAATAACTCAACGTGAAGGGATTCTAACTTAAATTTTGTTTTTGCTAAATGATTGATATTTCGTACAAGGGATCTTCCTACCCCCTTATTCCTATATTTTTTCTTAACAATCATATACATCATTGCAAGGTGAGCAACTTTTACATAAGGCATTAAAAATAAAGTCGCCATCCCTATTGTCTCTTTTCCATAGACTGCAGTAAGACTTGAGCTATAGCGAGCATACCCCGCCCAATTTCTTGCAAAGATTTTTACATCAGACTCTGTCGATGGTGGATACCACTTAAGTGAATCTGGATCCTTTAACTCTTCACATAAAAAATCCTCATCAATTAAAAAGGAAAATCTTAAATCATACTCCTTATCTTTGGTAATATCCTCTTTTTCTAAATGGTTAAAATCCATTATCCCCCTGTCATTTTTAAATATGCGTGGATAAAAGGTTCAATATCCCCATCCAAAATTTTTCTTACATCCCCATCCTCATACTTTGTTCGTGAGTCTTTGACCAAAGTATAGGGGTTAAGTACATAATTACGTATTTGTGATCCCCATGCAATATCTTTTTTTTCTCCCGCCATTTTTGACAGCATCTCTTTATTTTCCTCAACCCTTAATTGATAGATTTTGGACCGTAACATTTTAAGGCACACTTCACGATTTTTAATTTGAGATCGCTCTTGTTGGCATGAAACAACAATCCCTGTAGGGATATGGGTCATTCGTACAGCCGAATCAGTGGTGTTAACATGTTGTCCTCCAGCTCCAGAGGATCGATAGGTATCTACTCTGATATCATCGGGATTTAGATCCACCTTAATATCCTCACTAATTACTGGGACCACTTCAATAGAGGCAAAACTTGTATGGCGCTTTGCATTGCTGTCAAAAGGGGAAATTCTTACAAGTCTATGAACCCCAGTTTCTGCCCTTAAATAGCCAAAGGCATACTCCCCTTCAATTTTAATTGTACAATTTTTAATCCCTGCAACATCCCCAGAAAGCTCATTTAGCACCTCTGTTTTCCACCCTTTTCTCTCTGCATACCGAAGATACATCCTATAAAGCATTAAAGCCCAATCACAGGATTCTGTCCCCCCCGCACCGGCATTGACACTTAAATAGCAACTGCAGATATCTTCTTCCCTAGTAAACATCCGTCGAATTTCTAACTCTTCTAAAAGGGTTTCCCCACTGTGCAATTCATTTTCTAAATCAAGAAGCAACAATTCATCGCCCAACTCTTGAATATCTTCAACCATCGATTCTAAATAGCCATACAAAGCAATGAGTTTTTCTAAAGGTGTGACCCATGACTTGAGTTCTTTTATACGGGATAAAACCTGAGAAACCCTTTCCTTATCATCCCAAAAATGAGGCTGTTGTGTTTCTTGATCTAATGTTGTGATCTCTTCTTGCTTTTTACAGAGGTCAAAGATACCTCCCCATACCAGAAACTTTTTCCTTAAAAATCTTGATATCTTTAGCTATATTTTCTCTCATACCAAAAACAATAGCAGAAATTGGGGTAAAAACCAAGGACCAATGATAAAAAAATTGTGAATACAGGGCTTTACACTTCTATGGAAAACATCTTCAAAAACTCTATTATTGACGAATAAAAATTTTCTAGGCAAAGATAAAATTAAAGGTTAACAATTAGGAGTTATACAATGGCAAAGAAAGCAACCAATTCGGCATTTATGCGTAAATTAAAATTAAGCCCAGAGCTTCAAGCAGTTTGTGGCAAAGGACCTATGCCTAGGACAGAGATCACAAAAAACTTATGGGTTTACATCAAAAAGCATAAATTGCAAGATCCAGACAACATGAGAAACATCAAACCAGATGAAGCCCTTGCTAAAATTTTCGGAAGCAAAAAGGCGATTTCTATGTTCAAAATGCCAGGTCATATCAACAATCACGTTGAATAGAACCAAAATTCTATGATATACTCCCTTGAGTTGTTTAAGGGAGTTATGTTTACAATCAAATTCACTATTATCTATGACGGCACCTTTTTTTTTGGATGGCAGCGTCAAAAGGATAAAAGAACCGTTCAGGGGGAGATTGAAAAAGCTTTTTTTCAACTTTTTCAGCAAAATATTGTTGTCCACGGATCTGGAAGGACCGATCGTGGGGTCCATGCTAAAGGTCAGGTGGGCTCTTGTACAATCCCTAAAAAGGCTGTCCATTATTTAGAAAGATCTCTAAATGCTTTACTTCCAAAGGATATTGCTATTTTTAATATTGTAGAAGTTGATGAAGGCTTTCATGCTAGGTATAGCGCTATAGGAAAAAGATATCTCTACACCATCGACACTCATCCTATTCAAAATCCCTTTAACCGTCATACGGCGTACCATCACCCCTATCCTTTAGATGTGGATTATATGGAAAAAGCGGCTCAAGTCTTTGTTGGAACAAAGGATTTCACCTCTTTTGTAAATACATCTTGTTTACTCACAAAACCAAACAGCCCTTCCTATTGTGAAAAAACCATTTATTCGATTGTTTTTAGATCCACTAAAGAAGGATTTTGTATAGATTTTTATGGCTCTGGATTTCTCTACAAAATGGTAAGAAATATCACAGGGGCTTTAATTGATTCTGGAGAAGGGGCTGTTTCTATAGAAAGACTCAAAGAAATTTTAGAGAAAAAAAGCAACACCCACGGTTTAAGACAAGCTCCAGCCCATGGCTTATCTTTAGAAGAGGTTTTTTATAGTCAATAAAGGACAAAGGGAGTATAGTTATCCTTCCTTATAGGAGCCGATGTGGCGAAATGGTAGACGCGGAAGACTCAAAATCTTCTCTTGGCAACAAGGTGCTGGTTCGAGTCCGGTCATCGGTAATGTTTGAAAGATATTTTGGAAACAAAAAACTTGTATGCTTTGACTTTGATGGCTTGCTGGTAAACACTGAACCCTTACATCATAAAGCCTATACTCTTGTCCTTGAACAATTAAATGCCCCTCTTCACCTTGATTTTGAAACCTATTGCTTGCTTGCTCATGATAAAGATCGAGATCGCTTTTACAAAGCTGTAAAAAAAGCTTTTCCCTTGTTTTCCTATTCTTGGGAACAGGTACGTAAACTTAAAATAGATCTTTATAGCACCCTTTTACAATCTGATCCTGTTGCCCTCATGGAGGGGGCTGATGAACTCATAGGTTTACTTCACAATGCTTTTATAGATACCTGTATTGTGACAAATTCTTTTCGCCCCGACGTTGAAAAAATTATAGCTCACCACCCTATTCTTCAATCCATTCCTGTCATCATTTCTAAAGAAGACTATCTTTTACCAAAGCCCTCCCCCGATGGGTACTTAAGAGCCTTACAACTTTACTCCATTGAAAGTAAAGAGGCAATCGGCCTTGAAGATTCAATAAAAGGGGTCACTGCATTAAATAAAGCCTCTATTGATGCTTTATTCATTCACCCCACTCATCAAGAAGCGACCCATACCTCCCTTAAAGAACTAATTTCGAATGTACCCTGAGTAGGCCTGATTCCAATCAAGATAGACAGGTTCATTTTTTTTCCGATCAAAACAGACATCAATTGTGACAACAGGATGCTTCTTTTTATCAATCACGTTATGCTCTCCCTCTTTTGTGATGAAGAGGCGAATTTCTTGATTACTCCATATAACAGTGCCTGTTGAATCCACCTCTTTTTTAAAATGACAAAATTTTTCTTCATCCTCAGAGTAGAATTCTTTAATCTTTTCAATGATAAGCTCTCCCTGATCTTCCATCCCAATAACGGTAAAATCAACCCTTGCCCCAATCATATACTTAGATAACTTTGAAGTTCCTAAGGTAATGTATAGGTGATGTTTTGGACATCGATGGCCAGAAACTACCACCACCTGTTTATTAAAAACGTTTTGCACTTTATTTAAAAGGGTGAGCAACACTGGATAGACAAATTCCTCATGATCCACATAGGGCAACCCATGTTCATACATCCCGTTACAATCCTCAAATTCCCCTTGAAGATGTTTTAAGATTGGATGGCTACGATCTCCCCTACACCTTAAAGAATTGATTGTAATCTTAGGAAAGGGACTTTCATTTTCCCAAGGATAGGGATCTTTTTTCACAAGGGTGAAAGGCTCTTTTTTATAATAGTATTCAGTAGAGTGTCGATAAATCTTTTCTTCGGTTTGATTATTTTTCATTCTCCTTTTTTCCACATGACTTTTTGTATCTGAACAAGAGGCAAGAAGGGAAACAAGAGCAAAAAAAGCGATAGGGATCATCCTTAGCAGGATGACAAACAAAAGCATTTTCTGCAAGTATATTTTTTAATTATGTATTTATTATAGATTTTGATATATGAAATTTATATATGAAGCGCATTTTAGTTATAGATCCATCGTACAGCTATTTAGAAGGGGTTACCTCTGTCTGCAAAGCGCACAATTTAGAACTTAAATGGACTAAAAAGGGGCACACAGCCCTTGAAATGATCCAAAAAGAATCCTTCGATGTGATCTTTATTGAACTTTCTCTTTCAGACATGGATGGTCGAGATCTTATTTCTAGAATCAATGAAATGCATATTAATGCCGCTGTCATTGTCCTTACAGAAGTAAAAAATGTAGTTAAGATGAGCGATTCGCTTCGATTGGGCATTACTGATTTTATGATCAAACCCATTGATGGGGAAAAGATCAAAGCGACGTTAGAAAAAATCATTTTTGAAAAAAAGACCCTTAAAGATAAACACACACCCTTCATCTATGAAAGTGAAGTGATGAAAAAATTGATGGCTGAAGTGCGCCTGATTGCATCCTGTAGAGCAAATGTGTTTATCCATGGAGAATCTGGATGTGGGAAGGAGGAGATTGCAAAAATGATCCATGCCCTTTCTCCACGAGCGAAAAACCCCTTTATTCGGGTCAATTGCGCAGCCATCCCTGACACTCTTGTTGAATCAGAATTTTTTGGTCATGAAAAAGGGGCTTTTACTGGAGCCTATCAAACTCGACAAGGGCGCTTTGAGCTTGCCGATAATGGCACCCTTCTTTTAGATGAGATTTCTGAAGTCCCCTACACCCTCCAAGCCAAACTCCTTCGTATTATTCAAGAACAAGAATTTGAAAGACTTGGATCAACTGAATCAAAAAAAGTTGATGTGAGACTTATTTCCACCTCCAATAGAAATATGTTAGAGACAATGTACGAAAAAAAGTTTCGTGAAGATTTGTACTACCGATTAAATGTCCTTCCAATACACATTCCCCCATTAAGAGATCGAAAAGAAGACATTTTACCCCTAACTAAAGCCTTTTTAGAAAAGGCAGCCATTGAAAATCATCGCTCTGTAAAAATTCTTTCTGTCGAAGCAAGAGACACCCTCCTTTTATACCCCTTTCCTGGAAATGTAAGAGAGCTTAAAAATATTTGTGAAAGGGCCTCGATTATGGTTTCTGGCGATATCATTACCCCAAAGGATATCTATTTAGAACAAGGCTCTAAAAAAAATGTTTCTTCTCTTTCTCCTCATAAAACCCTTGCCCAAATTGAGGCAATTGCCATCTTAGAGACGTTAAAAGAATGCGCAAATAATAAAGTAAAAGCTGCAGAAATGTTGAATATTTCGCTAAAGACATTGATATCTAAACTTTCAAAAGGGCAATAGACTTCTATTGTGCCGACCTTTACCTTACCTTTATTAAAGTATTAAAGAAGATAGGGCCTCTACTTCTTTTAAAATGCGTTCATACAGTTGCTTAGCTAAAGCCTCCCCTTCAACCCCTAATTTTTTTTGCAAAGGTTTAATAAGGGCTAAAACCATCCCCTGAAAAAATAATTTATAACTTTGATTGAATTCTATCTCGTAACTAAAAAGAGAATAAGCGATATCTCCCTCAAGATATTTTTTAATCCATAAAGATAGATCGTCTAAAGAGTGCTTTATCTCTACCATCTTTTGTTGCACAGTGGATTTAGGTATACAAAACGCTGTTTTTTTACAAAGAGTTTCAATTTCCCCCACTAAATTTCGAGCAATCTGCGGCCCTTTTAGCTCCAATTGTTTTGCTTCAATATGTCTAAAAGTACATCCTTGTCCTGTGGCATCAAAAAAGGACCTTTCAGGAAATGAGATTTTAACTTGATCAATCACCTCCTTTTCCATCATCCATTTGATTTCTTGCATCCTATCTATTTCTAGACTGTTTTCCCAAGAAGAGAGAATATTTCCGCTGTATCGAACAGAATTTTTTGTACTTAAATCAACACCAGCAAAATAAATAGGGTCACAGCCAAGGTAGATCGCTGTCATCAAAGCAATGGTTGTTACAGACATTGCCTCTTCTGAAAGGTGTTTTAAAATCCCATAATTTTTTATCCCTAAAGCGTCATCTAAGTAGACTTCAAAAAGTCCCCCTGTCTCTGTGCGCATATAGCCATAAGGTCCAGAAAAGAACCTAAAAATATCTTTTTGAACCCGTGTTCCATAAATTAAAGGGGTCGTAAAACAATGGCTGTGTCTTAATCGATTGTACTCCTCTGTATTTGGATCGATAGCAAAAGCAAGATGGGGTCTAATCCCCATTTGATCTAGGGCTGTAATTGTTGAACCCCCTGCAAAAATAAGGGTATGTTCGCAAATCTGTTCTAAGTATTTTTTTTGTCCAGATAGGCTCGGCCCAGCTCCACAAACAACAGCTCTTACCCCTTTAAAGGCATCCTTCCATAGCCCTATGTCAAAAGCCTCTGTGATATGGTAGATGTTTTTAAATAGGTTTTTGCATAGCTTTGGATAGTGTAGTAATTCCTTATGGACACTTGTTTCAAGGACAATTTTTCTCAATATTGTCTTCTTAAGAAAGGCAAAGCGCTCTTTGCAATAACCATTTTGTAAAAATAGGACTTTTTCATAAGGATATTTTGAGGCAATATCTTCGGCCCAATCCTCATCTTCCATCCCCTCTTGCTTCCAAAGAACATGAATACGCTCATGATGAAGCCCTTTATCTAACCCCTCTTTGACAAAAAAAAGGAGCTCTTCAACCCTTTCAACTAAAAAGACCACCTCAATATGAGGATTTTTTTTCAAAAAGCCTTTTAAATCTTTTGTCATCGAAAAAATTCCAAAAATAAAGAGTAGATCTTCATTTTTTGGATCAAAAAGGGGCTCATGTTGAACAAACTGCCCCTGTTGAACCCCTAAAAATAAAGATAAAGGGGCAAGCTCTGGATATTTAATCAATAATCCCATCGCACTCCTTGAAAATGATTTTGTTTTCTACCATCCTTCCCTTTCTTGAAAAGATCTGTTTCCCTTGATCAAACCTTTCCTCTTCAAACATTCCATTTGTCCATATCCCTGAATAGATTAAAGCCCCTTCATCGTCATACCTATAACGGTCAAAAAAATCTCCCTCTTTATATTCAATCTCTTCAATTTTAATCCCCTCATCGGTATAGATCCTATGCACCCCACTTTTTTTCCCATATTCATAGCAACACTCATCGACAACTCTTCCATCAATATAACAACGATGGACTCCGTGGCAAAGCCCTTTATAAAACCTTCCCTCACGGATGATCTTCATATTCTTATAGACTCTATACTCCCCATCCCTTAAACCCTTTTTCATTTCAAAAGTGACAACTAACTCCCCATTTTCATCATAGGTAGAAAAAAGTCCATCAGCTAGACCGTTATAATAATAGCCCCTCTCACGAACCTGTTTTAAGTCATCCAGCCTTTCAAAAAGACCCTCTTTTTTTCCTAATAAGCTAAAGCACCCCTCTATTTTTGAGGTCTTTTGTGAAAATCTTTTTAAAATAGTATAGACAAATGTGATATGGGCAACCCCTTTGTCATCCTCCCCTTCAAGAAGATTCTTCCATACCTCCCAAAGGGGTAAACATAAATGAAGATAAAGGGGGTATAAAGAAAGTTCTGCCCCCAAGCAAGCAAGGAGCAAATCATTTCCTTCCTCACCTTTAATTTTTGACAACCCTTCTTCTATAATGGGTAACATAGGGTGATTAAAACAGGTTTCTAAAACCTTTTCAACCCGTTCTATTAAAATTTTTTTCCCTTGAGGAAGGGTTATATTTTCCTTTTTTTTCCCTTCATGAAGTCTATTAATCACCACTGCCCCTTCAAAAGAAAACCCTTGGGTGTAATGATACAACGTCCTTTCAGGAAAATGTTGTGCTAGAAGAGAAAAAAAGTCCATCCCATAGTACAAATCTCCCCTTGTCTTCTTACCCATTTTTTCTAATGAAACCTCTTCCCCCTCCTTTGCAACCCCATCCATTCCCAATAAAGTCACTTTTAAGCACCCTAAAGTTAAGGCAATATGCACTCCAAAATTTCCCGCATGAAAGCCTCCATCGAAAAAGAAATTTTCTATACCCACCTCTTTAAGGAGGTAATTTTCTATTTCCCATCCATAATGGCTCCCCATAAACACTTTTGGCCCCTTATGAAGGTATAACAGATCTTTACTTGCCCTATTTTGATAAAAAATTGGAATACTAAGCTCTTGTAGACATTGATAAAGTTCTAAAGGGGGACAAGGGTCAATAACCACAAAAAAATCGGGGATAATTCCTTCTTTTATCAAGATGGGGAGAGATGACCCTACAGAAAAAATCCAAGGGCGATGTTCCATCGCTTGTATTTCCTTAATCCCTTCCTGTAAAGAGGCCCCACTTCCGCAGACAATAGCCTCTTGATTCAAAAACAATCCTTTAAGTTGCCTTCCATCAATAGATTCTTGGATATGCATTAAATTCCCCAAAATATTTGGAATAATTTCTTCCCCAAGATCCCTATACTCAGAAAAACCCATCCTTAGTTCATCCATTGCTTTTTTAACATCGTCAAGATCCCCTTCATACTGAACCTTTTTAAATACACACTGTTGCAAAATTGGATAAAGCTGCTCTTTTTCTTTTGTTGAAATATAAAGGTCTTTGTGGGGTAAAAACCCCTTGTGATGTAAAAAAGGCCCAATTTTGGAAAGGTTTTCTTCAATAAGAACGATTTTTACCCCTTTTACAGGGTAAAGAGGGAGACAATCAACCCCTTGAATAATACAGACCTCTGTATCACTTAAAAGCTCTATCGTTTTTTTAGAGGGGAAAAAAGGACCTATTGGGAACGTTTCTCTAGCAAGCAAAGGGTTATGCTTTTCTAACCACAAAAAGATCTCATCGGTAAGTTCCATGACACCCTTCTAGCAAAACCTTATATTCAGGAAGTCCACACACCTTTTGATACCCATGTTGACCTTTAATCAGGGTAATGACCTCTTTTCCATTAGCAAGGGCTAAAAATGGGGCGTTGATTAAATGATTGTACCCAATCACTTGGTCAAACGCTTTTTGATTTAATTCCACAGCTTTACATTCTATAATCAACAAAGGTAAAAGATCTTTTGTTCCAAAAACAGCAATGTCACACCTTCTCTGTGGAACTTTTTTTCCTTGTAAATGGGGAAAGGCTGAAAGGCTTTTTTCTACCGCAATCACCTCTTTTGGATAAAGCAGTTCCTCTTGCATAAACATCAGTAAACTTTGACGAATTTTTTCTTCAGGAAAGGCTTTTCGGGTCATTCTAGCTCAAGGACTGTTAACTCATGATCCTTATCATACCACATCACCTTTAATTTTTGATCCTTTTCTTCTCTATAGACTAAAAAAGGATCTGAAGAAAGATCAAATCTCATAGAAGCTTCGTCTACTGTAAGGGTGGCTATCCTTTTTTTACCCCTTTTCATCACCATCAAAGGGCAAAACTCTTCTTCTATTTCATGAAAATTTTCCTCTTCAATCATGTCATTGATCTCAAACAGCTCTTCTTTTTTTCTATCAAAGACTTGAGAAGAGATTTCTACATCAAAAATATTTTTTGTATGGTGCTCTTGAATTTGTGTTTTCCATTTTCTCAACTTCCCTTTAAGTTTTGCACAACACTCATCAAATGCTTGATAGACATCCCCTTTTGTCGCATGAACAGTGATATGAAAATGGGAAAAATGGAGGATAATTTCCCCTTTGTGTTCTTCTTTTTGAATCTCTAAAAGGACTTTAACCTCTGTTGCCTGAGGGATAAGATCACAAATTTTTGCCATTTTACCGAGAATATACTCTCTCATTGGAGCTGTTATTTGAAAATTTCTCCCTAATATTGAGATGTTTGCACCCTCTTGTTCAAACTTTCTTGCAGTGTTTCCCATAACCTCTCCTTTTCTTATCCCAAGTTATAGAAAAAAAATTTTTTATGTCAAACGGTTGATGAACTTTGGGGATCAACTGAATAATCCTTGGTAGCGTAAGAACTGGATGCAAGTTCCTTACGAAAAACAGATAGCCCAATAAGACAGCCTATAGAAACAATAAGTGCGCCAAAACCTAAGACTGCTAAAGAAAACAGTATCGCCGGAGCGATCACAAACCCAACAGATACAACAATTGGGACTATAACAAGTAAAACGATCGATAGTATAAAAAAAGCGATTGCACATGTTGTAAGATTTTTCTCTTCATTAAAACGGTTTCTGTCCAGACTCTTTCTTTGGTCTTCCGTTAGAAGGGAAGTAACTCCCTCTGTTCCTCTATTGCTCGGTGGGGTTGCCATAAATAAATCCTTTTGTTTTTATAATATTAATTATTTTATTATACACTATTAATTCATTTTATTTCCATATAAACATGAAAACAACCTAAAATCCTTTAAATTCTGAGATTTATATTGTATCTCTCTTTAAATCAACACAATACGCGATTTTAATTACAAACAGCTTTCGCTTTATCCCCAAGTACACTATACTGACTCATCAAACGTGCGCACCGGTAGCTTAATGGATAGAGCACCTGGTTTCGGCCCAGGCGGTTGGGGGTTCGACTCCCTCCCGGTGCGTTTTTAATTTATGAAAACACCCCTTTCCTCAAAAGCCCTGATTTTAAAATCCACCCCTTTTAAGGACAATAAGATCATTCTTCACCTTTTTTCAGAGAACTTTGGCCTATTATCGGCTTTTTACACTGTAAAGAAAACAGCTTACCTCTCTTCCATGATGCTCATTGAAGGGGGTTTTCATCGAGGAAGGGGGGATCTGTATACCTTGTCTGATCCCCATATTTTAGATACTTTTCCCCACCTTCGAACCGATTTTTCCCTTTTGCAACTCTCATCAAAACTTATCCATCTTTTATCTAAAGTGTTAGTCAAAGATAGAGAGGTTTTTCCCCTTTTTTCTCTTACAAAAAATACCCTTAAAGCCTTCTCTACAGAGGGCAATAACCTTGCAATTTATAGCTGTTACCTCTTAAAGCTCCTTTTATTTGAAGGACTTTTACCCCTTCAACCTGAAGCTCTTGATAGCACTTTGGATGAGGATGAAAAACTAACCTACCTTACCCTTGCCACAGCAAAGAACTTTGCAAGCCTCAAGAAGCTTATCATCACTGCTCGATTGGAAAAAGGGATAGAAGAATATGTAAGATGTGCAGTAGGGGGGACTTGAACCCCCACGGGATTGCTCCCACTAGCTCCTTAAGCTAGCGCGTATACCGATTCCGCCACTACTGCATAAAAAGATCCTATACTTTACACCAAAAGGGAAAAGATGACAAGAAAAACCTTACACTGATTAGGGAAGCTCAATGACTTGTCCTGGTTTAAGAATATGAGAGGTCAAATGATTGGCCTCTTCAATTTCTTTAATGGTGACCCCATACTTTTGGGCAATTTTCCACAAACTATCCCCACTTTGAACCGTGTAGGTTTTTACACTTGTTTCTTCTTTTTCATCCTTAGGTTCACAAAAAAGCTTTTTTTCAGCTGCTCTTCTTACTTCTTTTCGACGGACGCCATCATTGACTTTTTGCAAAAATTGTTGGTTATGGGTGAGAGCCAAAATCTCAAGAATCTCTTCATTGGTGAGTTGATGAAGGATATACTCTTCATCAATTTTTACCCACATTTCAGCAGCAAAAGGGGACTTAAAGCGGGTATACGTCTTAAGAAAATAGCGAATCATCTCTTTGGGTTTATCCATATTTTCAAGATAAAGGTAGTAAAACCTTTCGACATCTTGATACCCCCCTTGAATAAGAGTTAAAACCAGTTCTTCTTTAGGCAAAGGATCAAAAAATCGATGTACAAATGTGTAAATAGCAATAAATTCTTTTGTCAACATAAACGAAGCGACAAGTTGTGTAGGGGCATTTTCTTGTTGCATTTTTAGCTTTGCAAATAACCCCTCAGCGGTAAATGGATATTTCACCTCTTGAATAAAGCCTTTAATTAATGAATAATGATACGGCTTTACATCAGGAAAGAGGCTTAAAGAAAATTGCTCTCCCCCATCTTTATGAGTAAAAATCACCTCCCTTTCCTCTAAAGTTTCCCCCATTAAGGCCTTTTCAAGATCTAAATAATGATAAGAAGCTAAAATCGCTAGGCTTAAATCACAGACTTTATACCCATCTGAAATCTCCCCTTGATTTGACAGTTCTAAAACAAGTTCATCAAAACTCATATGAAAAAATTGTTGTAATAGATCACTGTGCTCTTTTTGAAGTGAAACCATCGGAAGTTGATTTGAATACTTATACGCACTGTGTTTAATCGATTGATTATAGATAAATGTCCCTAAAAAGGCGATATTTAAACCAATACTTACCACTAATAGCTTTGTTAAAAGCTTCATTTTATTGACAAAAGGATTTTCAAAAAGTTCTTTATCCATTAAGTAACGGACTATATCAAAATTCAATTTATCAGAAAGCAGAAAAATTTACTTGTAGCCAAGGCTTTAATTGGGTATACTTTTAAGTTATGAAAATACCCTATTCTTGGATAAAGCGTTTTTTAACAATAGAACAATCCCCAGAAGAGATTGCTGAATTTTTAACTTTAGCGGGTTTAGAAGTTGAAAAAATAGATCGACTTCACTTTTCTTTTGAAGGGGTTATCATTGGTCTTATTAAAGAAGTCCACCCTCATGAAAATGCAGATAAACTAAGGGTAGCAAGGGTAAGTGATGGAAAAAAAGAACACATTGTGGTTTGTGGAGCCCCTCAACTTCCTGTAGGAAAAAAAGTGGCTTTTGCACCCATTGGCGCCCGTTTATATATTGACTCCCCCTCCCCTTTTACCCTTTCAAAAGCAAAAATACGGGGGGTTGAATCTAAGGGGATGCTTTGTTCAGAAAAGGAACTTGGACTAGGAAACAATCATGACTCCCTCTTTTTTTTAGATGACTCTGCCCCTTTAGGAGTGGATTTTATCTCATATTTTAAAGACCCAATCTTTGATATCACTTTAACTCCAAACCTTGGCCACTGTAGAAGTGTTTTTGGTATTTGCAGAGAACTGTCAAGACTTTCACCCCACCGATTGGAGTATCCCCAAGTTCATATTGACCAAAGCACCGGTAAACAGGTTCAAGATTTTATTCATGTCTCCAATGAAACAGAAGAAAAGTGCCCCCAATTTGCTGTTCGAATTGTTTCCGGAATCGAGGTAAAACCCTCCCCTTCTTGGATGAGGGATCTTCTTGAAAAGGTGGGAATAAACCCTATAAATAATATTGTAGATATTACCAATTATGTTTTACATGAAATAGGTCAGCCCCTTCATGCTTATGACTATTCCACCCTTCCAGAAAAAAGTTTAACTGTACGTGAAGCAAAAAGAAATGAATCTATCGTCACCCTTGATGGAAAAGAAAGAACTCTTGAAGAGGGACAAGTCATTATTTCCTCTAATCATATTCCTGTAGCTATTGGAGGGATTATGGGTGGGGCTTTTACTCAAGTTTCTCCCCTTACCCATACAGTGGTATTAGAAGCTGCTGTCTTTTGCAAGAAATCAATACGAAAAACAAGTGGGGAATTAAAACTTAGAACTGAAGCTTCTTCTCGATTTGAAAATGAAGTAGATACTCATAGAGTGTTATTTGCTTTAGATTACGCAGCCTTTTTAATGCAAGAAATAGCTGGTGCAAGTATTGTTTCAGGGGTCATTCATAAAGCAATCAACCCTTTTAAACCTACCTTTCACACAGTACGACTTTCAAGGATTAACCACATCCTTGGAACAAAACTTAGCCTCTCAGAAGTTGAAACCTTCCTCATAAGCCTTGGATTTACCGCTTCAAGTGATGGAGAGGATCTATTTCAATTAAAAATTCCATCATGGCGCAATGACATTGAGTCAGAAATCGATATTATTGAAGAGGTTGCAAGGGTTTATGGCTATAACAATATTGAAGTGAGCCCTCCAAAGCATATCACCTCGTTGATTCCTCATCACCCCCTTTACCTCTTAGAAAAATTATTGAGAAAAAGACTTTGCCTTCTTGGATTGCAAGAATTTTTAACATGTAGCTTAATTAGCAAGCAGATGTGTGGACAAAAAATAGATCACGGACTGTTTGAAGTCACACCCATTGAAGTGATTTATGCAAAATCTGTCGATCAATCCCTTTTACGCCCCTCCCTTCTTCCAGGTCTTTTATCTTCAATGCTCCATAACAAAAATAATGGCAACCCTTCTATTGCAGCTTTTGAAATAGGAAACGTTTTTTCTAAAACAGATGAAACATATTTAGAACGCTTAAGCCTTGGAATTCTCCTTTCTGGAAGTGTCCTTCCCCACCACTTTGACAAAAAAGATGAAACTATAGATTTTTTAGATCTAAAAGGGATCCTTTGTGATCTATTTTCCTCTTTAAATATCGATGCTATTTCCTTTTCTAGAAGTAAGCACATCACTTTTCACCCAGGATTTCAAGCCAATATTTCTATAGATGGAAATGTCATTGCTACTTTTGGAAAACTTCATCCAGAGCTTACCACAGCAAAAAAGCTCCCTGAAGAGACCTTTTTTGCAGAAGTGGATCTTTTCCTCATTGAACACTATAGAATAAAAGAAAAAAAATTTAAAAAACTCCCCATTTTACCTTCTTCAATAAGAGATGTAACCTTTACTATCGAAAGAGAAAAAGAACTTGCTAGAGCTTTTGATCTTATTTCAAAATCTCCATTTCCCGAACTTAAATCGGTTGTTTTAAAATCTATTTATATCGATGAAGAAAAAAACCCTGAGAAAAAAAATGTCACCTTTAGCTTTACTTATAGAGATGACATCAACACCTTAGACGATCATGCAATACAAAGTTGCCATGAAAAGGTTGTGGCTTTTTTAAGTAAAGCTTTGTAATACCTCCCTTCTAAAGCTTTATTAAAGCCATTTTCAACGAGCTCTTCTTTATAGCATTTTTTTTATCTTGCAAAAAACACGTCAATATACGATCGTTATAAATACAACTCTTTTTAAGCTGAGGAAGGTTTATGATCAAATCACTATGTATATTAACAGGGGCAACTTTATTACTCTCTTCATGTGGTAATAAAAAAAATGATGATGTTGTAGCAACCCGTATTGTTCACAAATTAGGATATAATATAGACCCAGACCTATGGCCTAAAAAACATGATCCAGCAAAAGTACACACCACCTTTCGCAACGGAAAAACCATCATTTCTTCCTATGAAGATAAATTACTTCACGGAGATACAACCACATCGTTTGAACACAGCCAAACAGTTCAAATACGCGAGCATTACAAAAGAGGCCAACTTGAAAAAAGAACCTATTATTCGATAAGCGGTGCTCCTGAAGAGGAAACCTATTTTAAATCCCCTACACATACAGTTGTAAAAAGATGGTACTCCTCTGGTTCTCCAAAATCTACAGAAGAATTTGTAGAGACAAAATTGATTCATGGACAATATTTTTCTATCAATAATGAACTTGCCTCTCATATCACTAATGGAACTGGAGAAAAGACCCTTTCAAATCACTTTGGCGACGTTATTGAAAAACAAGTCTTTGTCAACTATGAAATCACTTATACAGAAACCTATCACCAAGATGGAACCCCTCATGTTGTCTCTTCCTTTAAGGACGGAAAATTGCATGGAGAAAAAAAGACCTTCTCCCCAGCTGGTGACCCTATTTCTGTTGAAAATTATCTCTATGGTCTTAAACATGGGGTATGCTCCTACTATCAAAATGGCTATGTCTACCAAATGACAACCTATGTAGAGGGGCGTAAACATGGGGTTGAACAACTCTTTATTGATGGAGTGACCCTTGCCGAAGAAACTCTTTATAATTTCGGTTTAAAGCACGGACCCTCTGTTGTTTATTACGACAATTCTGCAAACACTCAGTGGTACTTCCAAAATGAAAAAGTTTCAAAAGAGAAATTTGATCGTTACGAAGAACGTGAGCACATGATATCTTCATTGCAGAACTAAGCTATACTCAACTTTTTAAGAATTTCTTTTCTAGCTATAGCTTCTTTTTTTCTATTTTTTAAGATTGGACCCTTTCTTGCATGATAGATAGATGAAAGGAACTAAGAATAGGTAGAAAGATGGAAAAAGAATATTATGAAAAGAAAATCGCTCAACTTGAGTCATTAAACGATCAATTGCAAGCTGAATTCACAACCCTTGATCGCATCCTCAAGGAGCTTGGCTTTGAAAAAGGGATCATTACCTTAAAAGACGCCGCTACTGAGATGCTTAATAACAAAAATGAGAATGACGAAGTTAAAGACTCCCCTATCGATGATATAGAATTTTAAACAACGGGCTGCTTTTTTGAAAGTGGCAGTTTTCTAAAAGGTTGAGGTCTAGCATTGTCTCTATCCATCTCTCTAACCCTTGGAGCACTCTCACAACTGCCTTGACAACACCCTTTATGCGCAAGGGCACACCTTTTACACGATAAAAACAGGGCATTGCAATCCATATTTGCACAATTATAAAAAAGATCTGTAGGACATGTACAAAAACTACACCGAGAAATAATCTCATCATTGTCTTTAGAAATAGGAATAACCATTCGATCATCAAAAACAAACAACTTTCCTCTCCAGTGCTTTATCCCGCAATGAAGGCCATAGCCAATAACGCCCCCTTTCAGTTGATAGACCTTCTCAAAACCCCTTTCTTTCATCAATGGAGAATAAAACTCACAGCGTATCCCCCCTGTACAGTACATTAAAACTGTTTTATCCTTTTTATTTGGAATTGCTTGCGCTAATTCATCTGCATAGTCAATAAATTCTCTAAAGGTCTTATGATCAGGTTTTAAAGCCCCTTCAAAGTACCCCACTTGGGATTCATAATTATTTCTTACATCAATAAGAAGGGTATTTTCATCCCTTTGATCAAGTTTTTTTTCAAATTCCTCAGGGCTTATGTACTCCCCCCTTTTGGAAAAATCGACATCTTGATCTAAAGCAACAATTTGAGCCCTATACTTTACAGTTAACTTGGCAAACCGATGAGAGGTATCTGCATGGGCTTTTAGATCTGCCTCCTTATATAAAGGATCCCTTTTCAAAAAATCGAGATAGCCACTAAGGTCCTTTCTTGCAATAGAAAGTTGTGCATTTACCCCTTGAGGCCCAATGTAAATTCTCCCTTTACTATCGACAGATTCTAAAAATTTCTTATGCTCAAAGAGGACCTTTTTGGGGTTTTCTATTTTTTGAATCACATAATAGGCCAGTACAACAATATCCATGGGAAATATGTTAACTAGAGGACGATATTTTATCAATAGTTTCAAAAAATTAAAATTTTTACTGAGGCTTTATCAAAAATCGATAAAAATCATTGTCGTAAAATCGAAAAAAGGGTATCCTTTTCCCATTAACTAAAATTGAATATTTGGGAGAACTATGGTTCGTTATACAGGTCCGAAAAATAGAATTGCTAGACGATTTGGCGCAAACATTTTTGGAAAAAAGAGAAATCCACTTGCTCACAAAGTGAATCCACCAGGACAACACGGTGCAAATAGGAAGAAAAAGTCTGACTATGGAGTTCAGCTTGAAGAAAAACAAAAATTAAGAGCTTGCTATGGGATGCTCTCTCAAAAATGTATTGTAAGATACTATAGAGAAGCTGTCGTTTTAGATGGAAACACTCAAGACCATTTCATCCAAAGAATTGAAACACGACTTGACGTTCTAGTTTATAGATTAAAATTTGCCCTTACCCCTTTTCATGCTCAACAACTTGTGGCTCATGGTCATATCCTTGTCGATGGAAAAAGGGTCAATATTAGATCTTTTCAAGTCAAAGAAGGGATGACCATTTCAATTGCAGAAAAAAGCAAACAAAATGGATTGATTAAAGAGGCTCTAGAGCGCTCTTCAGTGAATGTTCCCGAGTATTTAAGTTTAGATGGACCTTCAATGAGTGGTAAACTCCTTGTTTCCCCCCATATGGATCAAATTCCATTCCCTATCCCAGTAAACGTAGCTGTGGTTTGTGAATTCTTATCATTTACAACCTAATCATTAAACAGCCTTCTTAAAAAGAAGGCTGTTTTTTTATAGAAGGGCAATTCTATGGTTTCTAAAAATAAGTTAGATCCAATCTACATTGGGGCACATACGTCAGCCGCAGGCGGTTGTTTTAATGCCCTTATCCATGGAGAACAAATAGGTGCTTCTGCCATTCAACTATTTACAAGCAATCAAAAGCAATGGAAGGGAAAAGACATTTCCATTGAGGAAGTGACCCTTTGGAATTCTTTAAAAAAGAAAACTGGGATTTCCCATATTATGTCCCATGCAAGCTATCTTATCAATATTGGCTCTCCAAATAGTGACCTTAGGGAAAAAAGTGTCCAAGCGCTATCTGAGGAGATCCAAAGGTGTCACTTGTTAGACATTGATTTTTTGAATTTTCATCCAGGAGCAGCAACTACTGGAACAAAAGAAGAATGTATTCAAGCCATTATTAAAAGTCTTTTATACCTTAAATCGTTGATCAAAAAAGGAAAAACCCTCCTTGTTTTAGAAGCGACAGCTGGACAAGGAACTGTTGTGGGCTCATCCTTTGAGGAATTAGGGGCTATCATTGCTGGGGTAAAAAAGGAAATTCCAATAGGTGTGTGCATCGATACCTGTCATATTTTTGCTGCTGGGTATGATATTACTTCTTTCAACGGGTGGGAAAAAACATTGAAAGAGTTTGATACCCATATTGGGCTTAACTATCTTGTTGCTCTACACCTTAATGATTCAAAACATCCCCAAGGCTCTAAAAAGGATCGTCATGAAGAGCTTGGTAAAGGGCACATCGGGATGGAATGTTTTAAGGTGTGTATGCAACATAAAATCCTCTCCCCCCTTCCAAAATATTTAGAGACCCCAGACCCAAACAACTGGGCTTTTGAAATTAACACTTTAAGGACATTTAACCTATGAGTCATTCACAAAGATTAAAAATAAAAGCGATTAAAAAGGACCCCTCTTTTTTGGGTTCAAAACTGACTGTAAAAGGGTGGGTAAGAACCCATCGAAAGCAAAAAACCTTTTCTTTTGTGGAGATAAACGACGGAAGTGAAGTTGAAAATCTTCAAATTATTATCGATCATAAAGTTCCCGGATATGCATCGCTCCTTGATGAAATAAGGACAGGCGCTTCCATTTCTGTTGAGGGTATTTTAGAAAAAAGTCCAGGAAGTGGCCAAAGCGTTGAACTTAAGGGAGAATTTTTTTCAATTATTGGCAAAGCACCAGAGGATTACATCCTACAGAAAAAAAGACATTCTTTTGAATTTTTACGCACTATTGCCCACTTACGTCCTCGAACAAACACCTTTGGAGCTGTCGCTCGCGTAAGAAGTCAAATGGCTTATGCTACCCATAAATTTTTTCAAGAAAATGACTTTGTCTATGTTCAAACCCCAATCATCACATCCTCAGATTGTGAAGGTGCGGGGGAAATGTTTTCTGTTTCGACCCTAAATAAGAATGCCCTCCCAAAAGATACAGAGGGAAAAGTAGATTTTTCAAAAGATTTTTTCGAAAAAGAAGCCTTTCTAACGGTCTCTGGTCAACTTAATGGCGAGGCGTATGCTACAGCATTGAAGGATATTTATACCTTTGGTCCCACATTTCGAGCGGAAAATTCTAACACATCTAGACATTTAGCAGAATTTTGGATGATTGAACCCGAAATTGCCTTTGCTGATTTAAAAGATAATATGGACCTAGCAGAAAAATACCTCAAATATCTTGTAAAGCACGCTTTAGACCACTGCTCTTCTGATCTTTCTTTTTTCAACTCATTTATCGATACACAGTTATTAGAAAGGCTAGAGTCAGTTATTTCTGTCCCCTGCACAAGACTAAGTTACACAGATGCCATTGAAATTTTAAGAAAAAGTGGAAAACACTTTGAGTATGAAGTCAAGTGGGGAACAGATTTACAGTCAGAGCATGAACGCTTTTTATGCGAGCAACATTTTAAAGGGCCCTTAATTTTGTACAACTACCCAAAGGAAATTAAATCTTTTTATATGAGAGCAAATGACGATGGGAAAACTGTTGCAGCTATGGACCTTCTTGTTCCAGGCATTGGAGAGCTTATTGGAGGCTCTCAACGAGAAGAGCGTCTTGATATCTTACTTCAAAAGCTAGACCAAAATCAATTAGATAGAGATGTTTATGATTGGTATGTCGATTTAAGAAGATATGGAACAGTCCCTCATGCAGGTTTTGGTCTTGGATTTGAAAGACTTGTCCAATATATCACTGGAATGGAAAACATCCGAGATGTTTCAGCTTTCCCACGATATCCAAAGCACGCTGAATTTTAATTTTTTTTACAATAGATCTTATTAAAGTTAAGTTATCAAGAGTTGCTCAAATTCCTTAATTCAGATATACTCCAATTATGACAGATATTGATTCAAACAATGACGCAAATGCAATAGGCTCAAGCTCTTGGGAGTCTGCTTGGAACAAAGACGCCCCTACTGCGGGAAGTATCTTTAAACTCCCTACAGGGGATGATGGAAGTGGGATGGATGCCTTCAAAAATTGGCTCGGTCCAAAACAATACAAAGAGTTTATAAATAATCTTTGTCAAAGTATCACCAATTCTATGAAAGATGATGAACAAAAAGCAGATCTTGCCAGAAGAAAACTAGCTGCTGTTGAAAAAGGTGAAGATCCCGATGAAGTTACAGAGTAAAACCATTGTTGTAACTAAGGATGAAGAAACGCTCCGATTAGACACCTTACTTACAGAGCGCTTTGAAACGTGTTCAAGAAGTTATATCCACTATCTTTTTGAAGAAGGGATGATTTCAAGAAATTCCAAAACTATTAAAAAAAGTTTTATGTGTAAGGAAGGGGATGAAATCTTAGTGACTTTCAAAACCCTTCCTGATGTCCATCTTTTTCCAGAAAATATCCCTTTAGAGATTCTTTTCGAAGATGAGGATATCATCGCAGTAAACAAACCTGCAGGGATGGTGACCCATCCAGCTCCTGGAAGTCTCTCCAACACTTTTGCGGGAGCATTACTTTACTACTTAAAAACTCTTCCAGAAAGTGAGGATCCATTGCGTCCTGGAATTGTTCATAGATTGGATAAAGACACAACCGGCATCCTCCTTGGGGCAAAAACAAGAAGGGCCCTTCTCGCATTACAAAAGATGTTTGCAGAAAGAAAGGTCCAAAAAAGCTACCTTGCTATTTGTCATGGCTATCTAGAGCAACCTTTTGTAGATATCCCTATTGGGAGACACCCAACAAATCGCAAGCTGATGGCTCCGGTACAAGATGGTAAAGAGGCCCTTACTGAGTTTAGACTTTTAGAAAAGCATAACGGACTTTGCTTTGTTGAAGCTAAACCTTTTACAGGCAGAACCCATCAAATTAGGGTGCATGCTAAATATCAACAATGTCCCCTTGTTGGAGATGAGTTTTATGGTCCTAAAAAGCCCCTCTTTAAAAGACACCTCCTTCATGCACACACCCTTACCTTTATCCATCCCTTTTTAGATAAAGAAATCTTTATTTCTACACCCCCTCCACAAGATTTTTCTGACTTTTGGAGCCACCATACACGTTCTTAGTTTACAAAAAAGAAAAAATTTGCTAGTATTTGTAATCTGTTAACCAAGGATCGAACAATGAAAGAATTTGTAGCTTATATCGTAAAAAACCTCGTAGACAATCCTGATAAAGTAAGTATCAAGGAAGTTGGAGGGACTCAGACACTGATTATTGAACTTAGCGTAGAAAAAAGTGATATCGGAAAAATTATTGGAAAGCGCGGCAAAACTATCAACGCCATCCGCACTTTATTAATGTCTGTTGCAAGTCGCAATGGATTAAGAGTTAACTTAGAAATTTTAGAAGATTCCTCTGATAAAGAAGAGACCTCTGAAGAAATTTCTCATCACAACTAATTTTAGCCCTATAAAATTAAGATAAAAAAAGGTGTTATACAAAGTATAACACCTTTTTTTATGAACCCTCTTGAAAAAAGGCTCTATTTAATATAGGGAGCCACATCTGTCTTGCGTGATTTTAACGATTTAAGGTCTACATAAAGCTCTAAAAGAGTTTCTTTTGAAAAACCCGCCATTTTAACTTCGATACGACTAGAAATTTTTTTCATCACCGTTTCCCCATCACAAAATTCCCCATATAAGGCAACTATGACCTCTTGAGGATAAACTTTTGGAGATTGGAGGACATTTTTTGTAAACCGAACGGCCTTTTCATAGGATTCCCTATTCCCTTCTATGCAGGTGACCCAAATTTCATCTTTAAGTTTACTCCCACCCCCTTTTGCCCCTGAAAATAAATCCTCTGCTGAATCAATTGTCGAAATCATAAAAATGAAGATCGATAAGGAAGGTTGATCCTTTGCATGTTCTGCACATCTTTGCAGCCAATGCTTTTGGATCTCCTTTTTCTTTTTATGGTACGTTGCATGGTTACTTGAAAACATTTTATATTGTCCTACCTCACCATACTTTCCAATAATTTTTGTATCTTGAAAAAAGAGCTCTTCATGCTCGGCTGTCGCCTTTTTGAGGGTCTCCTCCACTTGTTTTTCCTTTTTAGCATAATTATCACTATATAAAGAGTACAAGTCATGGGATTGTAACAGCTTTTTTGCAGCTTTATCTGCAAATTCAGGAGAATCTTTGTCAAGATCATCAAAACAGACAATCTCAACCTCTTTTCTTAACATCATTGATTTCATTCTATTAACAAGTGCAGCAACCACATACACATCTACTGCAGTGACTTTTGTTAAAAGGTCTGTATCATCAAGTATTGCAAATAGAAAGTGGGTATAATCAAGATACTCCTTTTCTTTTGCAATAAAATACCTTGACCCTTTGGAAATCACCTCCTTTTTAGAAAGAAGGCGCTTTAAAATACGAATACTACTGCCCTCTTTAATGTTTGAAGAAATCTCACGAATTTGCCCTTCAATTTCTTCGAGGGAATAACCACTAGAAGAATACCGATCGTTAATTCTCATATGCATCTTTGCAATTGTCGAATTTGTACTTTGGGCATCAGAAACTAAGACAGTGGATGGGACGTTTGTTTTAAAATCACTTTTATGATGATCTATACACGATATAATATCCATAAATGGAGGCTTGTCCATTTCGTCGCTATTTGAAAAATCACGCATACTGACAGTAGCTAGACAGCTTCCTTTAAGATCTTTTGAATGAATTACCCCAAGGGGGATTGCCCCCTGTTTATCTTGATGAATGACTGTCAAATGGCTATGCCCTTCCATTTTTGTCACAATTGTTTGATAGTCATCTAAATGAGAGACAGTAATCGGTTGGAGCAATAACACTTTTCTCTTCACCGCAATAGCGATTTCCAAAGAATCTAGATAGGAAAAATAGTGTAAAAGCTCTTGGTGGAACATCTCTAATGTTTTTTCGATTCCGTTATTCGAATCTAATTTTTCCAATTCACTATAAATTTTTTTTAGTTCCTTTGTTGAACTAAAAAATTCTTTCATAGTTAACTCAAGCCCTTTTTTATAACCAAGCACTTCAATGATAAATAGGGAAAGCTTCTCTCGACAGCGGCTTTCATCTAACCCCGAATGAAAAAATTCTAAAATGGATTTTTTTAGAAGTCTTTGAACCTCTTGTTTTAAATCCCCTTGGTGCAAAAGAAATGTAATAATCCCCATCGTGAGGGCTTTTTCAAAACTTTTGAGGGTCAATTGAAAATGATTGATGACCATTCGGACTTCATCATAATCTGTGGCCCTCCAATCAGCAATGTACTCCCCTTTTTCATTAACCACAATGACCGAATTTGTTGTTCTATCATGATTGACACCGATAGAGGACTCAAAAAGGGTTTTCATGATTTTATGTTCTTGAGAGATTAAATCTAACGAGGTTAAGGAAAGCTCCCTTGATTTTTTTACAAGGACATCAAAGATATCGCTCCCAAGGGGTTTACAAAATAGATTTTCAATTTCAATACTTCCAGAAGGAGGCCCCCCTGGAACTTGCCAATAGTGCACCCCTTTGCCAACTTTTGCCGCAAAAGCATCTAAAAACCCATGGAAAGAAGCAATCACAGTATCCATGTCTGGAGAAAAGTGGGCCACCGTAAAATGAGACCCATTAAAAATTTTCCCCGTTCCTATTGGAAAAAATGGCTGATACTCTACACGGGGGATATACCTTCCCACAATTTTTCCACGAATGAGTAAATCTTCTTTTAAATCTAACCGAGCATAATTAGATAAAAAGATTTCAAAGCTTGCAAATGTATACGAAGGGATGAGACTTTTTCGGACTGCCCCAATAAAATCAATGATTGCAGGGAGGATAAAAACCCCTTCTTTAATGGCCTTTATTTCTTCTAATAAAAGGTTTCCAATAAAATGATGTTGGTCAAAAGAATTCTTTTCCTTTAAAGAGGGCTCGTTTAAAGCAGTATACATCGATTTTTTGAATAACTGAGGGGTGAAAACCACATCGCCTAACCACGTACCCTCATAAGAAATATAGGACTGTTTATCCTTGTTCAAAACTTCCCCCCTAACACAAATTCGGACCGAGCAGGATTCGAACCTGCGACCACCCGCTTAGAAGGCGGGTGCTCTATCCACTGAGCTATCGGTCCAATGCACATTAGTTAAGAATAACTTGATTTTCTTATCAAATCAAGGATAATCTTATTCATGCAACGACTATACCACAAATGAAGATTTTCCGTATAGTGCAAAATATGATTAGAAACATCGGTAAGAACAATTCAAAAAAAAGCCCCCTGCCAAAGAATGAAGCATCTTTATCTCTGTTTTCTGAAGGGGTCTTAAGGCTCCTTTTCTCCCTTTATAAAAAAGAAAAAGGGCTCTATACTGTGGATGATGTTTACAAAAAGGAGTCAGATGACTGAACTATTTGAGCCCCTTTCTATAAAGGGCACCCTTTATGGAAAAAATCAACCCTTGGGTTTTATCCTTGGGCCATGTGTGATTGAATCGTATGAACAAATACAAGAGGTCTGCGGCTATCTTAAAGAGCATCTTTCTGTTCCATTTATTTTTAAAGCAAGCTTTGATAAGGCTAACCGATCAAGCGTTGAATCCTTCCGAGGGGTGGGGATAGAAAAAGGGTTAACCTATCTTTCAAAAATTAAAAAAGAGTTTGATGTAGCTGTCACAACCGATATTCACCTTCCATCGGAAGCGGCAATGGTTGCTCAAGTTGTCGACATCATCCAAATACCGGCATTTTTAGCCCGTCAAACCGATCTCATTCTTTCGGCAGGGAAGACTTTACTTCCAGTACATGTAAAAAAGGGGCAATTTATGGCCCCAAGAGATATGGAGCACGTTTCCAATAAACTTCTTTCCACAGGGAATAAAAAAATTCTCTTTACTGAAAGAGGGAGTTGCTTTGGTTACAATAATTTGGTCAATGATTTTAGGGCATTTCCAATAATGAGCCGTTACTGCGCAGCAACATGCTATGATGTCACCCACTCGGCACAACTTCCAGGGCAAGGGAAAGAATCTGGAGGAGAAAAGGCTTTTATGGAGCCTTTAGCCCTTTCAGCTGTGGCCTCTGGTTGTGATTGTATTTTTCTTGAGACCCATAAAAATCCCCCTCAAGCAAAGTCTGATAAAAACACACAGATGGAGCTAGAAAAAGTCCCTCCACTTGTGAAAAAACTTGCTGCACTTAGATCCTTTTTACAACAAAATGAACCGATCAATGCTTGGTAAATACACCCCTTTTCTTTGGAATAGTTTTTGCATCTTTTTAATAGCCATCTCTATTATATGGATCAAACCTTATGTCAAAAACAATCAAGAAAAACCCTTTAAAGACAAAGAGCAATTTTCAATTGATCACATTGGGACAAACAGCACCCTTTGGAAGAGATCTACCTCTGAGTCTTTTCTTACAATAAAGGAAAATAACGCCTCATCGACAGTGGGAAAAGAGCCAAAACACTCCTCTGATAGTTGGATTTCTATGACGTGGAGGAGACAATGATCCTGAAGGTGGAAGATCTTTCTATTAAAATACAAAGGGAGACGATTTTAAAAGATCTTACCTTTAACATCGAAAAAGGGGTAATTACAGGCCTTTTAGGGGCAAATGGGGCGGGTAAAACAACCACCTTTCATGCCCTTATTGGACTTTTGCCTGTTTCATGTGGAAAGATCTATTTTATGGGAGAGGATATCACACACCTTCCTATGTATAAACGGGGACAAAAAGGGATGGGCTACTTAAGCCAAGAGCCCTCTATTTTCAAAGAGCTTACTGTGGAAGAAAACCTTCTTCTCCCCCTTGAAATGAAAAGAATCTCTTCTAAAGAAAAGAAACAGATTGTTGAGGAGAGCCTTAATGAACTACATATCACTCACCTTAAGAAAAAACGGGCCGACCGCATTTCTGGGGGAGAAAGAAGGCGTGTTGAAATTAGTAGGTCCCTTATCACAAATCCAAAAATTCTTTTTTTAGATGAGCCGTTTGCCAATATTGACCCTAAAACCATTGAAGATGTCAAAGGGCTCATTCTCTTTCTTAAGAATAAAGGGATCAGTGTTGTGATTACCGATCACAATGCAAAAGAACTTTTATCCTTTATAGACAGAGGGCTTTTTTTGCATGACGGACAGCTGTTAGCTCAAGGGACAAAAGAAGGATTGCTCCACCACCCTGCCCTTATAGAACACTACCTAGGAAAAAGCTTTTCTTTACATATTTAACCCTTCCTGATATTGTTTTCATCAAAATTTTAACAAAGGAAGACCCTTATGACAATTCAACAAACCCTTTCTATTATAAAACCCGATGCTGTGAAAAAAAATGTCATCGGAAAAATTCTCTCCCGTTTTGAAGAAAAAGGTTTATCCATTATTGCAATGAAGCAAGTGTACCTTTCAAAAGAAGAAGCAGAAGCCTTTTATGCAATCCACAAAGAAAGACCCTTTTTTAATGACTTAGTCTCCTTTATGATTTCAGGACCTGTTGTAGTCTCTGTCCTTGAAGGGGAAAATGCTGTAGCAAAAAATAGAGAAATTATGGGTGCGACAAACCCTGCACAGGCAGCTATTGGAACCATTCGAAGAGATTTTGCCGATTCAATTGATGCCAACGCTGTTCACGGTTCAGACAGTCATGAAAATGCTGTTCATGAAATTTTATTCTTTTTCGATGAAGATGAGATTTTTTCAAAGTTAGACATCTAAAAATAAAAACACCCTCAAGGGTTTCTCCTTTGAGGGTGTTTTTATTTAATTGATTCTTTAATTTATGAGTTATGATTTTTAAGTCTTTGTTCTAAATCGTCCAGTTTATTTATTTCTTTTTGAATAGTTTGTTCATCATAGATTTTACACTCGTTAAAAGTTTTATTCCCTTTATTCAAAAGTTCTGTTATTTTATTGAACTGACTCTTTTTTTCTCTGGATAAAATGCATAAATTGTTGTAATAGTCTTCTAAGTCTAATAATACTTTTAAATTGCCCACAATTTCATTTTTTATAGATTTGAATTCTAATCGTTCTTTATACCACCATTCCATGACTTTTAACCGAGATTTTAATACTCTTGTTTTGTTTACAAGGTCTTCGATTTTTTTTAATTCACTTTGTAAATCTAAAGCTGGAGCTGAATCTAAAGTTGGAGCTGGAGCTGGAGCTGGAGCTGAATCTAGAGCTGGAGCTGGAGCTGAATCTAGAGTTGGAGTTGGAGTTGGAGTTGGAGTTGGAGTTGGAGTTGGAGTTGGAGTTGGAGTTGGAGTTGGAGTTGGAGCTGGAGCTGGAGCTGAATCTAGAGTTGGAGTTGGAGTTGGAGTTGGAGTTGGAGTTGGAGTTGGAGTTGGAGTTGGAGTTGGAGTTGGAGTTGGAGTTGGAGTTGGAGCTGGAGCTGGAGCTGAATCTAGAGTTGGAGTTGGAGTTGGAGTTGGAGTTGGAGCTGAATCTAAAGTTGGAGCTGGAGCTGGAGCTGAATCTAAAGTTGGAGCTGGAGCTGGAGACAAGAGTATATTAACATTTTGATTTTTTTCTTCTTTTTTGCCGGCAATAAACAATCCAGAACCTATAGCTGCGGTACCCACAGCAACCACTCCAACTACTATTGAAGCGATAATCACCGAAAATCCTAATAAAAGAACCACTGCGACTCCAGCTAATAAGACACCTATAACTATTAACGTAATCCCAACCACTGATTTTGTGTTTATTGGCTCTTTATAATTGTTTTTGCCTAATGTCCCCTGAGATACTTGATCCAGATTATTAATCATATATAACTCCAAATTAATATAATTATAGCACAAAAACCTATTTCATAATATAAAAAAATTTTTTATATTAAAATACTCTTAAGTTCTTCTTTATCAACACTTAAACCTATGGTATTGATTGATTTAGGTAAATAACCATAAAAGGACTCATTCCCACACTCTTTCCCATCAATGACTTGAAACATCCATTCAATCACCCGAATGTTTTCACCAAATCCAGGCCAAACGTATTTTCCCCTCTTATTTTTCCTAAACCAGTTAACAGCAAATATTTTTGGCATTTTCCTCCCCTTTTTTTCCATAGAAAGAAAATGAGCAACGTAATCATTGATATTGTATCCACAAAATGGGAGCATAGCAAAGGGATCCTTTCGAAGCTCTCCAGGAGTCCCCTCGGCAGCAAAGGTTTGTTCAGAAGTAAGGTTTGCTCCATAAAAGGTCCCCATTCCCCAATCTTTTGCTGCTATCACAAGGGGGGCAATTGCAGCCCTTCTTCCCCCAAAAATGATCCCCTCGATAGGAACGGCTTTTCCTTTAAGAACCGAACTATCTAAGCAAGGACATCTTTCTATTGAAGCTGTAAAACGGGAGTTTGGGTGAGCTGCAGGGATTTTACCCCCCTTATCATGCTTTTCTCCTTTCCAATTGATCAACCCTTCAGGAACTGTTTGGGTCATCCCCTCCCACCACACATCATCCCCATCTAAGGCTACATTTGTAAATAAAGTATCCTCTTCCATCATTTTCATTGCATGCGGATTTGTCCATTCAGAGGTTCCAGGGGCAACTCCAAAAAAACCGTTCTCAGGGTTGATTGCATATAAAACCCCATCCTCACCAAATTTCATCCATGCAATATCATCGCCCACACATTCAACTTTCCATCCGGGTAAAGAGGGCTTCATCATTGCTAAATTAGTTTTCCCACAGGCTGAAGGAAACGCCGCTGCAAAGTATTTTTTCTCTCCTAAAGGGTTTGTCACCCCTATCACCAACATATGTTCAGCAAAGGTCCCTTTTTCCCTTGCTATCACTGAAGCAATCCTTAGTGCATGGCATTTTTTTGCAAGAAGAGCATTGCCCCCATAGCCACTTCCAAAAGAGTAAATCTCCTTTATTTCAGGAAAGTGGGCAATCACCTTTTCACTATTGCAAGGCCATAAGGATTGCTCCCCCTCTCCCTTTAATGGGACCCCCACACTGTGAAGACCTATCACCACATCTTCACTTTTTGGAATAGGGCCCATCCTTGTCATTTTATACATGTGCACACAGACATAGAGTGAATCGGTCACCTCAATCCCCACTTGAGAGAGATCACTTTCTTTTGGCCCTAATCGGTAGGGGATAATATACATCACCCTCCCCTCCATACATTGAGAAAATAGCCCATTTAAGCGCCTTTTCATTAACTGTGGTTCACACCAATTGTTTGTCGGTCCTGAATCTTTTTCCTCGTTACAACAAATAAAGGTCGACTCTTCAACTCGAGCTACATCCTTTGGATCTGATCTAAAGTAGTAACACCCCTTTCTTTTTAAGGGTTTAGCCATTTTCTTCTCAACAAGTTGATCGATAAAAAATTGGTACTCCTCTTTGGAGCCATCACAAATATGGAACCCTTTTGGTTTGCATAGATCTATCCATTCATAAATTTTATGTTGGACTCTTAAAGAGAATTGATCCATTATGCTCTTGTAACTTTTTTACTCTTTTTAAACTGCTCTAAATATTCTAATGCTTTTCCAGTCCCTAAGCAGACAGCAAGGAGCGGATTAGGGGCAATAATGACCGATAAGCCACACTCTTTGATTAAAAACTTATCCAGCCCTTTGATTAAAGCTCCCCCTCCAGCTAAAACCATACCCCTGTCCACAAGGTCAGCAGCAAGCTCTGGAGGACACTTTTCAAGGGTCAATTTCACACTTTCTACAATCTGTAAAATCGGCTCAGAAAGACACTCTCTAATTTCTACTGAATTGATTCTTTTTGTTACAGGAAGACCGGCCACTTGATCCCTTCCTCGCACTTCCATCTCTAACTCATTGTCCCCTAAAGAATAGGCTGAACCTATTGTGATCTTAATTTCTTCAGCTGTTCTTGGACCTATCATCAAATTATAGGTGCGTCTCATATAATTAATGATGCACTCATCAAATTCATCTCCACCAATTCTTAAAGAACGACTCTCAACTATTCCCCCTAACGAAATAATCGCAATTTCTGTAGTTCCACCCCCAATATCTATGATCATATTAGCCGCTGGCTCATGCACAGGTAAATCCACTCCAATAGCCGCTGCCATCGGCTCTTCAATTAAAAAGACCTCTTGAGCTCCTGCTTTAAGGGCTGAATCTTCAACAGCTCGCTTTTCAACCCCTGTAATTCCTGATGGAACTGCAATTAAAATTTTTGGCCTAAAAATGCTCCGTGTAGGGGTCACCCTTTTTAAAATCACTGCAAGCATATCGCCCACAATTTCAAAATCTGCAATCACCCCATCCTTCATTGGGCGCACTGCATGAATTTTTCTTGGCGTTTTTCCAAGCATTGCTTTTGCTTTATGTCCTACAGCTAACACTTCATTAGTTTGAGAATCAATAGCAACTACTGAGGGCTCGGCAAGAACAATCCCTTTACCCTTTACATAGACAAGGGTGTTTGCGGTCCCTAAATCTATACCTATATCACTAGCAAATAGACTCGATACTTTATTCCACCTACCTGAGGCTAATTGCTTAAGTTTTAATGCACTTTTTTTCACAAACTCTAATTCTTTCATAGGGGTCGCTCTTAAATATTTATCTGTTTTAGCATGTTAACAGAGATTTTAATTGGATGCAACTGTTTCAAGTTGATATTTTTTCCTTGCTCAATGATTCAAAATAGAGTAAAAAGGTGATTTTTAAATCATCATGAATATTTGAGGTTTTATGTTAAATGTCAGAAAATTAAAGCAAGATTTTTCTCAAAATGTTCTGCGTGAAGGAAAAGATTTATTTACTGACAAAAAGGTCACAGCAGCAAAAATTATCAGCCTTGATTCCACCTCCTTAAGAATTAGTGCCAAAGTCGAAGGTCAATTTGAAAATGGCTACGCATGTGAAATCGAAATTGATCGCATTGATTGTGAAACTATCGATTCAGATTGTGACTGCCCCTACCATTACGACTGTCAACATTTAGCAGCCCTTCTTTTTTACTTAGAAGCTCACCTTGATAAAATGCTTGTCTCCTATTCAAAAGACTCTGAAGGGGTAGCCTATCAAGATCCTGCCGCCATTGAACTTTTAGAAGTAGTGAAAGATGCAGTTTCAAAAGAGGAAAAAAGAAAGGATGTTGAGTTTCAAAAAGAGCTCATGCAAGAGTATATTCTTGCCTCTAAAATCCTATCGACATCTCCATTTTTTTCTCAAAAGAAAGAAATTGAAGTGACCCCTGCATCGATCATGATTGTATACAGCTTTCCGGAAACAAAAGATGGCTCTAAAGCCATTGTTGAACTTCAATTTGCTTTGCGCCTCCCTTCTCGATCAAAACCTCTTCATATCCCGAATGCAAAAAGTTTCTTAGATGGAATTCGTTATGAAGAACCGTTGCAAATTGGGGGGAAAAAATACCTTTTTACCCCAGAATCATTTCCGGAAGAATCTAGAGACATTGTTCGTATGCTTATTGATTATGCAAGAGTTCATGATAAGGCAACGACAGAAAAAGGGCAAAAGTGCGCCTATATTGAGACAAAATCCTTAGGATTACTTCTTTCAAAATGCTTTCTTGCTGCTTATGCAACCCTCCCTTCGGGTGCTAAAAACAGCTCTATTACCCATGAACTTCCAGGGATTTATATTGATACTTTAGATACCCCATTATACTACTCCCCAATTTTATCCTCCTTTAATATGAACTTAGAGTATATAAAACCCCCTGCCTCAAAAATTTTACTCAACCCCACTATTTTAGCAGGGGAAAAATCGATCCTTTTAGAAGACGCCCTCTTTTTTGAATGTGCCTCACCCTCCTTTATCCATGAAAACACCTTCTTTAAATTTGGCCCTTCAATCACAAGACAACATCTTATCCACTTAAATTCGATGAGGGAAATCACTATTTGCAAACCCCTTTTTGGTACTTTTATCGAAAATGGCCTAGGAAGACTTGCCTCCTATACCTCCATTTCAGGAAAAGATATTTTCAATCAGTTTACCACCCTCCCTTATGTCCATGCCCTTAAAGGGACGTGCAATATCTCCTATTTAGATGGTGAACTAGAGGCTGTTTTAGAATTTATTTACAACGATATCCCCATTCCTGCATCCCCAGATGCCCTCACAATAGACCATTTAGAACTTTTTCAAAAGGATTCTGGCCTCCTAGCAAGAAACCTTTTTGAAGAAAAACAAATCATTGACAACCTTTTTTTAGATTTTGTCTACGAAAAAGAGCAAGGGGCATTTGTCGCTAAAAGTGAAAAAAAGATTGTCGAATTTATGACAGAAAGATTGCCAGAGTATAAACATCTTATCACATTTAATTGCCCTCAAAATTTACTCGATCAGTTTATCTACGACAACTCCTGTTTTACCCTCACATTGTCTCACACTCAACGCTTAGACAGCTTCGAATTAAAAGTTGAGGTCGATGGAAGTCTTGAAGGGATCCGTATGGATAGCCTCTGGGATTGCATCCTTTCTAGACGAGCTTACCTTGAACTTAGCTATAAAAAGAAAGGGGGGGCAAAAGACTCTTCCCCTAAAATGAATAAAATTTTAGTCTTAAACCTAAAACTTCTTTCAAAAATTGTCTATCTCTTTGATGAACTAGGGATTAAAAAGTTGGATAATCACACCCTTACCGCCCCTATTTGGACAATAGCAAACATTGATGCTGAAAACTTTGTAGATCTTCCTGTAACTTTTTCAATGTCAGAGAGATTAAAAGAAATTCGATCTCAAATGTTAGGTGAAAAACAACTTTCATCCTCCCCTATCCCATCAGATATTAAAGCTACCTTGCGCCCTTACCAAATTGAGGGGGTTAACTACCTAGAAAGACTTCGAAATATGTACCTTGGAGGGATTCTTGCCGATGATATGGGACTTGGAAAAACCCTTCAAACCATTGTCACTTTATCCCAAAGTAAAACAGCGACAACGCCCCCTTCTATCATTATCTGTCCTACCTCATTGCTCTATAACTGGAAAGAAGAATTCCATAAATTTAACACAAACTTCAAAACTTTAGTCATTGATGGAATTCCCGCTCAACGGAAAAAGCTTATCTCTCAGATTTCAGACTACGATGCCATCATTACTTCCTATAGTCTGTTACAAAAAGATATTGAGCTTTATGAAAACGCACCTTTTCACTATTGCATTTTAGATGAGGCTCAACATATCAAAAACAGAAGCACTCGAAACGCAAAATCTGTAAAAATGCTCTCCTCAAATTATAAATTAATCCTATCTGGAACCCCAATTGAAAATTCTTTAGACGAGCTGTGGAGTCTTTTTGACTACCTGATGCCAAACTTCTTAAACACCTATGATCGATTCCTAGAAAAATATGTCCGTCCAAAAAATGAGGAGCTTAAAAAGAATCTTGAATACCTTAAGAAAAAAGTGGCTCCCTTTATTTTACGCCGTATGAAAAGCGACGTCCTGGATGATTTGCCCCCTGTTTCAGAAATTATCTACCACAGCAGACTTTCTAAATCTCAAAAAGAACTCTACAATTCCTATGCTACATCAGCAAAAGATGAACTTACAAAACTTGTTGAAAGGGATGGCTTTGATAAAGTACAAATCCACGTTCTTGCAACCTTAACCCGCCTTAAACAAATTTGTTGTCATCCTGCTATTTTTGCTACTGAAGAGGGCGAAACTGGGGATTCATCCAAATTTGATCTCCTTTTAGAGCTTTTAGACACCCTGATTACTGGGGGGCATAAAACAGTCATATTCTCTCAATACACAAAGATGCTCAAAATCATGCGCGATCAATTCGATGCTGCAGGGATTAAATACTCCTACCTTGATGGGGCCTCAAAAAACAGAATGGGCATTGTTAAAGAATTTAATGAGGGGGATAACCCTATTTTCCTTGTCTCTTTAAAAGCTGGAGGGACAGGTTTAAACTTAACAGGGGCAGACACAGTCATCCATTACGATATGTGGTGGAATCCAGCTGTTGAAAATCAAGCCACCGACAGGGTCCACCGAATGGGGCAAAAGCAAAATGTCTCTGTCTATAAGCTCATCACTTTAGACACCATTGAAGAAAAAATTGTTGCGATGCAGAAAAAGAAAATGGGCGTTGTTAAAAAGATTGTTAGTACAGATGAAGATGTCATTTCAAAGCTTACTTGGGAAGATGTTCTTGACCTTCTTAAGACAAACGATTAAATTCCAATTGACTTAATATCTCTATCCCTTGTATAGTTTAGCCAGTTTATCCCAACCTGTGAGTAGGAAAAGGATTCAATGCGGGTGTAGCTCAGTGGTAGAGCATCACGTTGCCAACGTGAGGGTCGTGGGTTCGAATCTCATCACCCGCTAATATACATATCAATGAATGAGGGATTATGACCACAGTAGAAGAACCAAAAACTCAAGAGCAAGCCATTATTGAAACATTTCAAGGGGAAGGGCTCCACTTTGAAAAAAAGACCCTCCCCCATTGCAAAATCATTTATAGAGCCACCCCTGAAAAAAGCTTATGGGAAAAGGCTCGCTCTCATGCAGTTAAAAAAATTTCTAAAGACATTTCTATCCCCGGTTTTAGAAAAGGCAAAGCCCCAGAGAGCTTCATTTTAGACAAATATCGCACTCAAATTGAGGGGCAAACAGAACTTGAACTTGCAAATATGTGTTTTCAGCAGTGTCAAAAAAGTGCAAAAACCCCTATTTTGCAGGCCCATAATAACATTGGTTACCATATTGAAGATAAAAAAGCAGATCCCGTTGTATTCGTATTTGATTTTGAATCTGAACCCTCAATCCCTTCAATTCCCTACGATCAATTACAGTTAAAACAAGTGGATGAAGTTGTCATCGATGAAAAGAAAATTCAAGAGGATATCGATCTTATCCGTAGTTTTTATGCAACGTGGGAGCAAATCACCGACCGAGCTGTTGAAATGGGAGATTTTCTCCTTCTAGATATTGAAGACATGGACCAAGAACCTCCTGCAAAAATCTTTAATTCAGCCCGTTTTGAAGTGTCAGAAGAAAAAATGGCCCCTTGGATGAAAGCCCTTGTCCTTGGAAAAAATATCGGGGATGTCTCCCTTGGTTCTTCTCAACCTGATGAAAGCGCCTCTTTAGAAGATAAAGAAAACTTTAAAGAGAAAAAAGTAAGAATCACAATCCATGGAATAGAAAAATCCACCCTCCCTTCATTTGACGATGCCTTTGCAAAAAAGCTCGGCGCTGAAAATATCAACGAAGTAAAAGAAAAAATCACGCACTTACTCAAAGAAAAAATTGCAAGGGAAAGAGCCACTCAACTCCGTTTAGATATTGAAGAGCAACTCATCGAAAAGGTTCTTTTTGACATCCCAAAAACCCTTTTAGAGCAAGAAGCCAATCACAGAATGTCTCAGCTATTAAACAATCCCTCTTTCAAAAAAGAGTGGGAAAATGACTTTACCGATGAACAAAAAGAGGCAAAAAAGGCTGAAATTAGGCAAAAGTCTACACAAGCGATCTGTCTTTACTACCTATGCACAACAGTTGTGAGCCAAAATCACATTTCTGTGAGCCCTTCAGATATGGAGACATCCTTTGATTCTGTTTTAGAAATGATGTATGCTGATAAAAACAAATTGCAGTATAAATCGTCCTCACAAGAGGAAAAACAGATGGCTCTTACTCAGGTAATGATTCAAAAAGCTGAAGATTTTATTGTCAATCACCTTATTGCTACAAAGAAATAAATCTCTTGACTCACTAGGGGTAGCCACGCTATAACTAGTAGATTAACACAAAAATGAGGATCATTTATGGCATACCCCCTTTACGTAGTAGAAGAAACCGCTCGTGGTGATAAAACCATGGATATTATGTCGAGACTCTTGCAGGATCGGATCATTTTTATTGGGGAAGAAATCAATGATACCCTTGCAAATCATATTATTTCTCAACTCATCTATCTTAGAGCCACAGATCCAAAAAAGCCTATCAGCATTTACATCAACTCTCCTGGAGGGGTCATATCTGCAGGGCTTGCTATTTACGATACGATGAAATATTTAGAGTGTGATGTCTATACTTACTGCATAGGGATGGCTGCCTCGATGGCTGCGGTATTGCTTTCTAGCGGAACTCCTGGGAAGCGTTTTGCCCTCCCAAATAGCAGAATTATGATCCATCAACCCGCTGGAGCTGTCGGTGGGACCTCTGCTGACATCGAGCTTCAAGCAAAAGAGATCCTCTACCTCAAGCACAGTTTAACAAATATTTTATCTCGCAATACAGGACAAACCCCTGAGCAAATTCATAAAGATTCTGATAGAGATTACTACATGAGCGCTCAAGAGGCAAAAGCTTATGGGCTCATCGATACAGTCATCGGCCTTCAAAATAGTACCCCAGTAGAGGAAAAACATGTCGGGAAGTAACGAAGAAAATGCAAAATGTTCCTTTTGTTCTAGGCCAGAAGATAGTGTTGAAAAATTAATATCTGGCCCCAATGCATACATTTGCGATAAATGTGTCCGCCTTTGTGTCGATATCATTTCAAAAAAAACGACAAAACATGAGATGAAATGTTTAAAACCTAAAGAAATTGTCGATAAACTCAATCAACATATCATTGGCCAATCTGTTGCAAAAAAGACCCTTGCTGTCGCTGTCTACAACCACTATAAAAGGATCCGCGCTCATCATAAAGAGGGGTCCCCTTCTTATACAAAATCTAACGTCCTTCTTTTAGGCCCCACAGGATCTGGAAAAACCTTGCTTGCTCGGATTTTAGCTGATTCTATCGACGTCCCTTTTGCAATTGTGGATGCAACAACCCTTACAGAAGCTGGCTATGTTGGGGAGGATGTTGAAAACATCATCTTAAGACTTGTTCAAAATGCTGACTACGATATTGCTCGAGCTGAACAAGGGATTATTTATGTCGATGAAATTGACAAAATTGGAAAGACCACATCTAATGTCTCTATCACACGAGATGTCTCTGGGGAAGGGGTTCAGCAAGCTCTTTTAAAAATTGTTGAAGGGACTATTGCAAACGTTCCTCCAAAAGGGGGGAGAAAGCACCCAAATCAAGAGTATATCAAAGTAAACACAGAAAATATCTTATTCATCGTCGGTGGGGCTTTTGTCCACCTCCCTGGAATTATTTCAAAGCGTCTTGGAAAGGGAACTATTGGCTTTGAAGAAAATCCTGCAAACAAACATTTTGATATCAATGAACTTAATTACCTCCTTTCAAAAGTTGAAACAGGAGACCTTGTCAAATATGGCCTTATCCCAGAATTTGTGGGACGTTTTAACTCCATAGCAAGCTGTAATGAGCTTTCTATCCATGATCTAATGGAAATTTTAACAAAGCCAAAAAATTCTATCATTGAGCAGTATAAAAATCTCTTTGCTGAAGACAATGTGTCCCTCTCCTTTACCGATGAGGCCCTTGAGTCCATTGCTGTCAAAGCTAAAGAAGCAGGGACCGGTGCACGTGCTTTGAAAATGATTGTTGAAAACACCTTAATTGATTTGATGTACGAGGTCCCTTCTGATGACGAGGTCTCTGAAATCATCATTGATAAAGGATGTATAGAAGGAAAAAGCCCCCCTATTATTCATAGAGTGGCAAAGGAAAAAACTTCATAAAAAAAAGCGCCAGGAACATCCCTAGCGCCTTTTTAAATCGACCTTATGTCCTTCTATTGACTGCATCAATAAGAGACTGTAAAGCATCCAAGGTTGACTTAATATCTGCTCGTCTATCGGTTGTGCTTGCATCGTTTGTACTCATCATTGATTTTGCAGTAGAATCCACACTTTGAGCCTGAGTTTGAGCGGCATCTTGGCTAGCTTTTTCTCTGGTTGCTGCAGCATTAAGCATCGTCACCCCTCCCCCAGTAGCCATTCCTGCAGCTTCAACAATCCTTCGATAGCTCTCCCTTGTATTTCTATTTGTTTCTTGTTTTTTTTCCAGTTTATCTTTTGCCTTATTAAGTTGTTTTGTCAGCGCCGTTTTAATTTGTTGTTTTTCCTCTGGGGTTGAATTTAGCAATGTCTCATATACTGTAGGTGAGTCGTCGTTTTCTCCATTGACTTTAGTTTGATCACCCTCAAGTTCGGCTTGTGTTTGTTTTTGAATTGTAGTTTTGTTTTTTTGATCTTTCACAACCTTTGATCCAAATGTTGTGTCTTCCTTAGAAAAATCCAATGTTCCATTTTTTAAATCATTAATTGCACTTTCTAGAGATTCACTATCTTCATCAGACAGTGTTTGGTTATTATTGTTTGTTCTTGTTTGAGTATTTGGATCTTTAGTTCCTTGAGCAGGAATTTTATCTAACGCATCGATGGCATTTTGCGTTTTGTCTACTGTATCTTGTTCTTTTTTAGAATTCCCTTGGGCAGCTTCAACAAATATCCCTCCAGCAATTTGAGTTCCTGCTTGAGATAAACTCTGTATCGACTGATTCATTGTTTGTTGGGCTTGAGCATCCCCTCCAGCAATAATTGCTGCACAAATTTGCCCCATAATCCCTCCATTACTTGATGTAGAGACCGACCCATCTTGATTGACTGTGTCTCCAATGTATGAGGCTACTTGCATCTTTTGAATATCAATACTTGTCAACGTCTGCTCAAGACGCTGTTTTAGCTGCTCTAAAAAGGCTTTAAATGGGATATAATCTATAACGTACACTTGTCCGTTGATCGATACATTCTCAGTCCCCCCAGTAGTTTGACCCCCTGTTGTCCCTTGATCATTTACTGAACCCATAGCAGCAGAGATCCCTTGAAGCTTTGCTGCAATTTTTTTGTTGTCCACAGTATCTGATCCCCCTTGTGTTGGATCATTTGGATTTGGCTGAACGGACCCGTTTACTTGATTTGTTGAAGACATATTTTACCCCTTTTTTATAACAACTACATTATTCCCTAATATAATTATAACATATTTATTATTGATTTTCAACTATTATTATTTATTCCTATTTAGAAATTGCCTTTTTTGTATTTTGCTCCTCTACCCCAATGGCCCCTTCTGCCTCATTAACAGCTTTATTTACATTATCCACCATATCTGTGTAGGCCTTATTTATATCGCTATTAGAATTTAAAGCCTGTTGTTGAACAGATTTCTGCATTTCTAATGCAGACTGTGTTAACGCTGTTTGTCTTTGTAAATCAGAGACATGCATCTCTTGAAACCCTTGGTCAATATTAAGCCCCCCTTGAGCTAAAGCTCCAGAGGCCTCTATTACCCTTACAGATACTTCTATTGGCTTTGTATATTTTAAAATGCTATCCACAAGATCTTTCTGTGATAAATAGTTAGCCCTTTCTTCAACCCCAGCACCCGTTAATTTAGTAGCAGAAACAAGCCCTCCAGCAAAAGAGATGACTGCCCCGGTAATAGCAATGGCAAGAGCCCAGTTACTATCATTAAGAATATCTGGCTTTACAGCAGTAGCAATTGCTTCAGCAGACTCTGTTAGTCCCCCAGTACCTAAAAACCCTTGAAGATAGGTCCCTATTCCCCTCTTAACAATCCCTTTTGTAAAAGCTCCGTTATCCCACTTCTGATTAAAACCCTTTTTAATTTTCTCAGTAAGTTTGGATATCTTGCTTACCGTCTCCTCAGCCTCATTTCCTGAAGCATCTGCTGCCTCATCACCCACCTGGGCTGCTGCTGTTGCATCCTCAGCAACTTGTCCTCCACCCTTAGCAGCTGCCCCTGCAGCATCCCCTGCAGCATCTACCCCTTGTTCAAGACCTGTTTCAGCTGCCTCTGTTGCAGAAGTAAACCCTCCCGCCCCTAAGCTCAAAATGGTTGTGATTGCAGCAACAATTGCAGTGGCTCCCGCCTGAGCCCCAGGACCGGCATTATCTCCCCCTAAGGCTTTTGATAACCCTCCAGTGATACTACTTCCAGCTGGTGAAGCCATAACTGCCCCAATGATTAAAGCAACAGCAGCACCGGCCGCTCCTGCTGTAAAAAATGTTGCCACAGCACCGGCAAGAGCTAAAACACCGGCAATTAAATACATATACCAAGGTTGCTTGCTTGCATCGGCTTGAGCCTGCAACTGAGTTTGAAGGGCATTGATATTATTTTTTGCAATCGATTCAGCATTTTCCCCTTGCTTTTGAGAAATTTTTGACCCAATATCACTTGCTGAGGTTTCTGCATTACACACATTTGCTAAAAGGGCTACTAAGGCTGCCGCTAGCGACATCATTGCGTTCACATAGGAACCACCGACATTTGAAGAAGGCACTGTTTTAGACAATGAATCTATCGATGGATCCCCCCCTTTAGCATTATATAACGCTTTTATACCCTGATTTGAAGTAAGGGTTTTTATAATGTCATCCCCTTCTTTTGTCTTGCTCACAGAGGCTTTAACAGAAAGATCGACCACTTTTCCAACAAAATCATCGTCAATCTTTTTCCCTTGAAAAAGGGAGGTTAATGCATTTTTTATCCCTGTAGAGGTTTCCCCATGCTTTGTATTCATCAGCTCTAAAGAAAATGCTTGAATTTGTTGGGAGCAACAAGCCTCATCTAAAGAAACCTGACCTGTATCCACCCCTTTAGCAAATGTATCAAACATCTCTTCAGCAATTTTAACAAATTCAGCCCCCTTCTTTTCTTGAGGGGTCCCCTTGATCAGCTCTTGTAGCATAACCCTTAAATTTTTTGTGTCGCTCCCTTTTGTAGAAGCTACATAGGCTCCAATAGCTTTAAAAGCCTCATCTTGATCGGTTTTATTTGAACTTTTGAAAAGATCGGCAAATTGTACTGGGTCCTTTTGAAGGAGCTTTAGAGCTTTTGATGGCGTTTTCCCTTCACTTTCTTCCATTGATCCCATCACAACCTGCTCTAACCCCGAAAGAAGGGCGTTTGTCTTTTTTTTATTCTTTTCCACCCCATCTTGAACAAGGTCGTTATATACGTAAGCGTCTTCACCTACGTTATCTGCTCTTTGTATTTTATCATCACCCATAGCCCCTCCTCCCTTGTTTAATTACCCTGCGTTTTGTATCATATTCCCAAGCTGATCTTGGGCGTTAAGGATATCTTTTGCATTGCTGTTCCCTTGATTGATTGAAGTGACAATGGTATTTTCAAGAGCCCCTGGAAGGGCTGAAAGGGTTTGATTTGCAGTATTTACTTCACTATTAACATTTTGTATATAAGAGTACTGATTTAACTTATCATTCATGTCATCAGGAGCTCCACCAGCAATCCCTGTCCCCCCTGTGGTTCTATCGGGAGCCTCAATAGTCATTGTGAAAACTTGATCATCCCCCTGACATCCTGTTCCAGAATGCCAGTATGTGCTTGCCTTATTTTCATTCACAAGTTTTGGATCTGTAGGCCATGTATACCCAGGGAAGGCAGCATCAATTTCAGATTGAGGAGGGGGAGCTACAAATCCATCATCTCCACGCATAATAGCCCCAATATTTTTGTAGGTTTTTCCCCCATCAATACTCATGTAGTAGTTTCCCCCCTCAATTTTCATATTTACTGTGATCGGTCCTGCCGGAAGATCTGTCCCTTTAGACCATTGACCAATCCCTTGTGAAGGGTCAGATTGGGCGGTAGAAAGTCCATAATTATAGTAGTTATTGGCCCACTGCACCCCTTCAGTAGTGGCTTTTGTGGTCACTTCCACGATCTGATTTGCCATGGATGAGAGACTTGTAATAATTTCATTCCCTGCATCTTGAGATTTTTGCGATGCCTCAATCACTGCCATAAGGGCAGGCATTGCATGGGAAGTCTTGCTTTCTGACTGTGCTGTATCAATTGCGTTTTCTAACCCTGAAACAACGGCTGCATGGGCTACTTTCGGATCGACCCCTTTTAAAGATTTTTTTGTAGAATCGACATCTTGAGAAGGAACACTATTATTCACTCCATCGGAGTTTATACCTAAATTATCACTCATAAAGACCCCCTACCTTGTCCAACCTGTAATTAAATTTGCTGTACTATCCAAACATCCTTCAACACCTTGCCGACTTTGAGTACTATTACCAATATCTGAGTTTGTGTTTGATTGCATCGCTGTAGGTAAATTAGAGGTTGTTTGAATGGTTTGATTATTACTGTTTGCAGTTTGTTGAACATATGACCACTGACTCATTAAAGCTTGCATATCTCCACTAGATGCTGCTTGAAGACCTGTCCCCCCCCCTTCGGTTGTTCCATTATTTATAAGAATCCCTTGAAATTGAACCGGACCTTGTGCTGTTTTAAACCCTGCATCATAAAATTGTTGTGATAAGTACGCAAGCTCGCCAGAATTCAATCCACTTGTGGTATAGTTAGGAAATGCTGCAGCTATTAAAGTATCCGAAGGTGTCCCCTCAATTAAACTATCTGGACCTAGGGTTTCCCAAGTCACCCCTCCATTAATACTCATGGAAATTTTTCCATTCGCAATTTTAAAATCCACTACAGACACATCTCCAGGCTTATGGGCGGTGCCCGCATCATAAGAGCCCATTGATGCAGAACCATCAGAAGCTACAAGTCCATATTGATAAAAGTTTTGCATCCAATCACGTCCTGATTGTGCTACCTTTGTTGTTAAATCAGAGAGCTTTTCTTGCATATCAGAGGTGGCTTTCATCAGTTCTGTTTTAGAAGTAAGGTTTGTTACCCCCGCAAGAATTGAGGCTACCAAAGGATCTGTTACATAGTAAGAACCAGAATCAGAATCAGAATCGCTTGCATAAGGGTTACTCGAAGTATCCTCAGTTGCTGAACCCTGCCCGGCTGATTCTTTAGAAGAAGCCTCTTTAGTTACAGCATCTAATCCTGTCATAACGGCAGCTAATCCCTTTTTTGGATCTACCGTTTTTCCCCCACTATCGTGATTGATAGCGTTAAGTTCTGCCTCAATCTTTTGTCTTTCAATCTCATTAGAAACACTATTTTGATCATTATTAGGTATATCTTCTAAATCCATTTTTTTATCCTTATTTTATTAAAGTTCTTTTTCCCTACCTTTATTTTACCTGTTTTTCCTTAAAAAATCAAGATATTATTAAGACTTTTTTTGCTATCGCATTTATTATCAAAGAGATAAGCAAAGACTTAACCTCCTCCAGGTCGAGAATTATTCACCATTGCTGTCAGTAACGAGATCGATTTATTGAGGGCATTGTTTAAGTTTCCTTGGGAACCGGTAAAATTATCGGTTAAGACTTTTATAAAGGCTTGCAAGGTCGATGAAGAGGCCGTTCCAGCTTGCCCTAAGGTCCCCATGGCACTTTGAAAGGCATTTAAAATCGAAGAATCAGGAGTTTTAGGGGTTGTTGACCCCCCTGATGTATCGGTTCCCGGCTCAGCTTTATTCCACATGTTCCCGATAGACCCTAAAGTTGGATTCCCTTTACTATCTGTACCCGGTTGAGTAATAGAGACTTGCTCTCCTTTAGGGTTTCCTTTATCATCAAGCTCTACCTGCCCTGTTTTTGGGTCTATTGTATATCCAGAGTCCCCAGAAAACGTTGCAGGGCAATTTTTATCTGAAAGTGAGGTGATCGATCCTTCCACAGCAGATTTAAGTTGTTCTGCAACTGCCTCATTTCCTTTTGTATGCATAAATGTATAGAGCTTATTTTTTTCAAAGACAGGATTGCCATCTTTATCAAACATCGGTTTTCCATCAGCTCCAACAGCTTGAATGGCTTTTCCACTTGAATCTAATTGATATTGAGTATTTGGATTATTCAGTAAAAAAGTAGACTCATCTTGAAAGGCTTTTTCTGGAGAGACCATCTTTTTTGATCCATCTGCATTTACTTCCGGTAAACCTGTATAGACATTAATATCTTGGACAGGGGTCCCATCCTTATCAGCTCCATAGGCTTGTAAGTTTGCAATACCGTTTGTAGCTACTGTCATTGCTGATTGCGTTTCAGAAGATTGCCCCACAAGGTTCCCCTGAAGCTGTTGCATTTTATTAAATACTTCATTGATTGCTTGGGTCATATCGGCAGGGTGCTTTTTTAAATCGTCAATAATTTGATCAATTTGTTGCATTATTTGCTGAGCCATCCCCGCTGTTGAGTAAGGATCTGTTGGATCTGTTGGATCTTGCCCTTGGTTTCCTGTTACTGGATCTGACATTGCTTTACTCCTTTTATTTACCTTAAAATAACCCTTTTACTTTTACTGATTTACTACTTTTCGTTCTTTTTCTCTATTTGCTGCCCGTAAAAATTTTGAGTACAATCTTGTCTGTTTTTCAAAACTGATCATTGTAACCACAATTTCCTGAGGATTTTTGATATCTTCATTTTTTAATTTCCTTTTAATGACCTCTCTATTGGATTCTAAAAAAGGGTGCATCCCCTTCATAAGGTCAAAAATTTTCCCTTTATCCTCTAATGTGGCTGCGTGTTGCAATAAGCCATTGGCCACCGAAAACACCCTAATTAGCCACAACATGATCGCTGAATGTGAAGGCTCTTTTGCCTGAAGGTTCATTTTAAGGATCTCTTTAAAGGCCTCTATGGTTCTTTTTAATTCGTCTAACACTTATTTTCTCCCTTTAGATCTCATTTTTCTTAGTCTATTTCTTTTCTTTTTAAATTCTTGAGCTCTATTATTTAATGGAAAGTGCTTTTTTAGGTTTTTTGCAGTCATTTCCATCATCTTTTCATACTCTTCAACTTTAAAGGTAAAAGATTTAAATTTTTCTTCTTTTAGTTTTGCTTCTTCGTCACTTATCAAAGCATCGCTTCCAAAGTGATCTCTAATAGAGGCAATCTTTTCCTCTTTTTCCCTAACATCTATTTTAAATTGTCTACTTATTTGATCCATTAATGAGGCAGCTATAGCCTTATGAGCAAAATGATCCTGCTTTAAAACCTCATTAAACATTTTGTAAGCTTGTATCATAAGATCCATTGTCTCAAAGATTTCATCCTCTATTTCTTCAAGTTGATTCATACCCTCTTCCTCTCTTTTCTTGTAATTGAACAATTCTTATCTTAAGATTCAATAAAAAAACTTCCCTTCTAAAAATAAATAACTATATTCAAAGTCATGAAGGATGATTTTAGTACACTCATTGATCTATTTTCTTTAGAGTCAGAGGACAAAGAACAGCGCATTGATGAAATTTTTCACTTAACCATGTCGTTTATAGAAAAATACAAGTACATCCAAAATAAAGGCGATGAGACAGAAAAAAAGTCTATTAATGAAAAAATGGCCCTTTTAAAAGAAAAAATTTCCTACGAAAAAAAACTTTCTCAAGAACAACTTTCGTTAACCCCTGAAGAGATCAATGCTTTATCCTTAGATGAAAGCAACTTCACAAAGGAGCAATGGGAGATGCTCCAAACTGCTAAATCTTCGGCTAAAAGGGATAAAGAAAAGCTTTCTTCTAAAAAAACTGAAGATCCCCTTAAGACAACAAAAGGGCGGATAAAAAGAAAACGTTCTAAAAGGGGACAATCTCCTTGGCTAAAATCATAACCCCCTTATAAAATAGTTTTATGCTTGAATCCTTTATTAAACAGTTAGAAAAGCAACTCAACATCCCTTTAGTTACAGAAGAACATGGAACTAAAAAAAAATATTTCCTCACAATAAATGATGGGAGCGAACTGTCTTTTGAGGAGGAACACTCTTTTATTTTTATCTCTTCAAACATCTCTCCTTTTAATGAAAAGGAGATAAAAAATGTCGAGGATTTCTACATCTATCTTTCACAGGCTAACTATTTGGGTCAAGGAACAGGTAATTCTGTAATAAGTATCGATCCTGATGAGAAGTTCTTGACACTGTCTACCCTCATCGCTTATGAAGTAAATTATAAAATGTTTTTCGATTGGGTAGAAGAATTTGTTAATTATCTTTCCTATTGGAAAAAGGAAGTTAACAATAAAATTCGGCTAGACAAATAAAGCGTAAAGTTTTAAAATTGTTGACCGTATCATTCTTGTTATTATAAAAGCAGATAGGAAATCGTTTTATAAAGGATTAAATAAAAAGACATAAAGATCAAATGTCTATGGGGGAACATGAAAGGCTTTCTAATATGTGAAGATGGTCCACTTGGTGAGTGGGTGTTTACATTTGATGAAGGAAACCATTGGACAATTGGTCGAGATAAAGATGTCTGTACCTTTGTTTTACAAGACCCTATGGTCTCTCGAAAGCACCTTTCGATATTTTTTGAAAACGACACCTATTTTATACAAAATGAAAGCTCTACAAACCCAGCTCTTTTAAATGAGTCCCCAATAGAGGAAAAAACCCCCCTTACTGAGGATGACTTAATTCAAATAGGGAACAACACTTTTAGATTTTCCCTTTCTCTTCCAGAAAAGCAACAGCAAGAAGAGCTTGCCTTTTCTAAACAAGAGCCTTCAGCCCCTTTAACATTAGGCCACTTCACAAAAAGCCACACCCCCTCAAAATGGGTCCTTAAAGTGATGAATGGATCGGCAACCGGGGCAACATTCCCCTTAGTTGAGGGAGAAAGCTACGTCATAGGTTCAGATAGTGAGCACTCCGATATTCTACTTCATGATTTAAGTGTCTCAAAAGCCCATGCAAGAATTACCCTATCTTCTTCTGGAGAGGTGGCTCTTATTGATTTACAAAGTCGAAATGGGGTCTTTGTTCAAGGAAAAAAAATTGCCTCAGACAGAGTTTTACACCCTTTTGATCAAATTCATCTTGGAAACACCTCGATTCTTTTCCTTGATATGGATCAAACAAGGGAGACAATCTACTCTCCAGGGATTTCAACCCCTTTTCCTTCTGAAGACTCTATTTTTTCTGAAGAAAAAAAAGAAGAAAAGCCCCCTCATTGGAAAGATACCTTTATCCCTACAAAACATTTAGCCCTTGCCTCGGTATTTTCTGCCTTTATATGCATAGGGATTATCAGTATGCTTGCCTTATTTAGGAGCTCTTCTGTAGAACCTCCCTCTGTGGATGAATCTATGCAGATACAAAGTGCTGTTTCCCATTTTCAAGCAGTAGAGTTTAACTACAATAAAACAACCTCCACCCTATTTCTAACTGGCCATGTTCTTAATGAAATCAGCTACAGTGAACTTTCCTACCGTTTAAAAAACATCCCCTATATTGGTACAATTGATGATAACGTCATCATTGACTCAATTGTATGTAGCAATATCAACGCCTTACTTTCAAAAAACCCTCAATGGCAATCGGTTTTAATGACTGCAAGAGATCCTGGAGAGTTTCTTTTAACCGGCTATATTCAAACTGAAGAAGAAAGGGCCTCTTTAACAGATTTTATCAATAACTATTTTGATTACCTCAATCTTCTTCAGAATCAAGTGGTTGCTCAAGACTCTTTAAATGCTCATATTGAATCGATGTTGTTAGATAAAGGGTTTGCAAATGTTGTAATACAGCAAACAAACGGTCAACTTATCCTATCTGGAAGAGCCGATGAGGCCGATAAAGAGACATTCACTCAACTTGTTGAAGAGATCTTGCATGTTCAAGGGATCAGGGTTGTTCAAAATTTTGTCCTTTTTACGACAAAAAGTTCTTCTGCAATTGATATCACAAGTAAATATCAGGTCACAGGTTCTTCAAAATTTGGCAATGCAAATCAATTTGTCCTTATCAATGGAAAAATCTTAGGTGTTAACGATACGTTAGATGGGATGATTATAAGTTCTATTTCTAATAATCAAATCCTCCTTCAACAGGGGGGGATAAAATATAAAATTGACTTCAATGAATAAAAATTGGTAACCGTTAGTTAAAGAAAGAAAAAATGGAGAAAAACCGATGTTTGGTTTAAATAGTGATAAAAAGGGTAAAGGGCAAAAACCCCTTTTTAAGTTTCCTCTAGAAACCGATTTAGAGGATGAGAAAAAATGTAAAAAAATGATGGAACATACTGAAAAGCAAATTCTTGCTATAAAAAAGCGAATTAAAGAAGGGGCAAGTTCCGACGAGTATGAGCATTTAGGGACCCTCCTTCATGCCTATAGCGCCTTATTAAAAATAATAAACAAATTACCTGAAAAAAAATAAGTGAGGATAAAAGATGACAAGTCAATGGGGATCAGTAACATTTAGCACATTAATTAATAAATATGTGCATTTGCAAAGTCAGGTAATGAGTATGGTTCGAAAAGTTGCATCAAGAATTTCTACTGCAACTCCTGGAAGATTTTTGCTCCTACAATATGCAATGAGTCAAGTGACCCAGATTGGATCCTCGATTTCTAACTTACTTGCTCAAATACAAACTGTTATAAATAAGACAATCAGTAACCAAAGAACTCAATAAGGTGTAAAAAATGGATAAACAAAAAAAACATACAGAGTACGATAACGATTATTTCTTGTTTTTAGAAGCTGGATTTGTAGCTGTAAATCGTCTTGATGAGGACTCTGCTCTAAAATTATTTATGGCTGCACAAATTCTTCGCCCTGACAATATCTTTCCAAAAATTGGCTATGGATATATGCACATGTGTAAGCTTGAGCTTAAACAAGCAGAGGAAATGTTTTCTTCTGTCTTAAAAGTAGAGCCTAACAATGAACTTGCCTTATCCTTTTTGGGAATCACAAAAGGGTTCATGCCTAACAAAGTTTCTGAAGGGGAAAAAATCCTTGAGTCTCTTGAAAAGGTCACTAAAGATGACGATATGAAAAAACTGGCTCATATGTCTAAAGACTTTATTGATACCCATATCAAAAAAAGCTCAACCTCACCAATGGATTTAGCAAAACCAAAAAAGAAAAAGTAACACCTAAGGAAATATGTCACAAAATCCGATCACCGACCCAGATAAAATTGATCCTATCAACAAGCAAGATCTCACCTCTCAATCTAGCACCCCTGATAATGATGCCTTTAAAAAGCATATGAGCGGTACAGAAAACTCACCCTCAAAAAGTTCTGCTCCATCCCCTATGGATATTGCTCAAGGTCAAAAGGTCAATCCCAACACCCCCCCAACTATGGCTACTGTTCAATCTCAAATGAATAATGTCAGCCAGTCCCTTGGCGATATCAAAACCCAACTTAACACCAATGGGTTAAAACTTAAAACCTCTGAGCAGTATTTAGTAAGAAAAAAGCTCACCTCGGCCCATGAGTCTATTTCTGGGGCTGCAGCAAAATTGGGAGTTGAACAAGATAGCGACTCTTATGATGATGCCTTAGCACAATCTAAAAACCCCCTTGCCCGTTTTTTGAGTATGGTCTCAGATGGTCAACAGCAAATGGTTCAAGCTGCTGAATCGATCAAAAATTTAAACACTAAGGGAGATTTAAGTGCTGGCGACCTCCTCCTTGTTCAAGTAAAGCTTAACCAAGCTCAAGTTGAGCTTAACTACACCTCCACAATTTTAGGAAACGCAACGTCAATGATCAAAACGCTCTTTAACATACAAATATAATGAGGGGCTATGTTTTTCCTTCACAAAAAAAAGTATAAAGAGTTTGATGACAACAATGACCTCTCGTTTACTGTCTCCTTTGATGAGGTTGAGCACCGCTTAGAGGATATTGAGCTTTCAATTGTTCATGGAAGAATTACAGAAGTGGTTGGGATGTTAATTCGAGCCATTGTCCCTAATGTAAAAATGGGAGAAATTTGCTTGATTAAAAGAGAGGGTTCCCCCCTTTTAGCTGAAGTGGTGGGGTTTACTAAAGATGAAGTGTTTTTATCTCCCCTTGGAGAGATGCATGGAATTTCTACCTCCTCTGAAGTGATCCCTTTACATGCAAAACTTACTATAAAAGTGGGAAATCAGCTTCTTGGGAGGGTTTTAAACGGTTTAGGTGAACCTTTAGATATTGAAAAAAAAGGGCCATTAGACCTTACTGAAACCTACTCAGTGATCAACTCCCCTCCAGACCCCCTTCAAAGAAAAGTTATTTCTACACCTATATCCACAGGGATTCGTGCTATTGACGCTGTCTTAACCTGTGGTGAAGGGCAAAGGGTGGGGATATTTGCTGCTGCAGGAGGGGGTAAATCCACCCTTTTAGGGATGCTTGCCCGTTATGCAAAAGCCGATGTCAATGTCATTACCTTAATTGGGGAAAGGGGAAGAGAGGTTAGAGAGTTTATTGAAAATGATCTTGGTGAAGAAGGGCTTAAACGTTCAGTACTTATTGTTTCAACCTCAGATCAATCCCCTCAATTGCGTTTAAATGCGGCCTATGTTGGGACTGCCATTGCTGAATATTTTAGGGATCAAGGGAAAAAAGTCATTTTAATGATGGACTCTGTCACCCGTTTTGCTCGAGCTTTGCGAGAAGTGGGTCTTGCTGCTGGCGAGCCTCCTGCAAGAGCGGGATTTACCCCTTCAGTATTTGCCACCCTTCCAAAACTTTTAGAAAGATCTGGAAACTCAAATAAAGGATCGATCACTGCCTTTTACACCATTTTAGTTGCTGGCGATGATATGAATGAACCTGTGGCAGATGAGGTACGCTCGATTTTAGATGGTCATATCATTTTATCTGCCGAGCTTGCCCGTCAATACCACTATCCGGCTATTGATATCCTTTCTTCGGCAAGTCGTATCATAGGACATATTATTTCAAAAGAGCAACTTGTAGTTGTAGGAAAAATTCGTGAAGTTCTTGCAACGTACAAAAAAATTGAACTTTTAATCCGTATTGGAGAGTACAAACCTGGGTCTGATAAAAATGCCGATTACGCGATTAAATATATCGATAAAGTCAATCGGTTTCTAAAACAGGGGACAAAAGAAGACTCATCGATGGATGAAACGTTAAATCAATTGATGGGGCTATTTAAATGAAAAAGAAAGAATACCCCTTAAAAGAAATTATAGAAATAAAAAAACGTCGTTTAGAAGAAGCTGAAAAAATTCTTCGTCAGAAGCAAGAGGCTCTTGTTGAGGCTGAAAAGAATTTAACAGAGAAAAAAAAACTCTTAAATGCCTCTGAAAAGGTAAAATTAGAGATGATTGAAAAGCATTATAAAAAGATCGAAAATGGAACCACAGCTGATGTGATGGAAAGACATAATCACTATATTCAAGAGGTGATCAATGTCAAAATTGCGGAGGAAAAAAAGAAGGTTGAGGCGCAAAAAAAAGTTGTTCAAGAAGCTCAAGTGGCTTTAGATAAAGCACGTGCAGAACGCCTTGAAAAACATAAGGATCTAGAAAAAATTCATACCCATGAAAAGGAGTGGAGTAAAGAAGCTAAAAAGGAACTAGAAATTTTTGAAGCCATTGTTGAAGATGAGATTGGAACAATTATTCATGGTAAACAATCAAGGAAAAAGCAATGAACCAAACTCAAGGGATTGAAGGCCTTCCATCACCAAAAAAAACAAATGGGGATAAAGATGCTGTTGACCCTGAAAGATTTCAAAAAGCGTTAAAGGTTGAAAAATCTGATGAAACAGATAAAAGAGAGCAGCGTAACCGTCCTAAACAACAAGAAGAAGTTGAAGATGACAATGAAAAGGAAAATCACTCTATAGCTGTCCCTCCAGGAGTTTTTAAAGAGTTCATGAAAGAAAAGGGGCAATCTTCCTCGATTTTTGACCCCACGGGGGGTTCAAAAACAGTTCTATCCTCTGAATCCAACCTTTTAAGCAATGGAACAAGTGCTTCGATATCTGCTTCAAGTAATGGTCAAACAAGCAACATTTCTATAACAGGTAGTGACGATCCTTCCAATGAGGATACTGATGAAGATGGATCCATTGATGAACCCTCCCCTACCTATGAAGAGGGTTCATTTTCCTCCGCTGCATATGCTCAACAAACCGCTCAAAGCTCTATTGCCTTTTTTGATGATTCTATTTCTGAAGAAGAAATTTCAACCGATCAAGAGGATGAAACCATCAACGCCCCTTCTTCAAATCCCCCATCATCAGACAATAAAGAGTCTAAACCCTCCTTTGATGCCCCACCCCTTCCATCGCCATCGACAAACAGCCCAACTTTGTTAGATAGCTCACATAGTGAAAAGGATTCAGATTCAAAAGACAATCCAAACAAAGGAGGGGTAAAAAAGGCCCCTTCTCTAGAAAAAGGGAAACAAGCCCCTTCTAAACCCCTCCAAGGGGAGGTTTTTTCAAAAAAAGAGGAGAAACAAAAGCCTCAAACTCTCTTAAAATCTACACAAGAACAAGAGGTGACAAAAGCCCTTCCTTCAACAAAACCCTCTGAAGAAAAAAAATCTAGTGTTGAAAAAACCGTATCCCATGAAAAATTAGACTCTAAAACTGAGAAAAATCCTATTGAATCCACTGACTCAAAACATGATTCTCAAAAGGATTCTGACAGCCATTCATCAAATAAAGACGAATCGATCATTACCCCCATATCTGTACCCACAATGACCCTTCCAAGCATCCCAGCTTCTGAAATGTCCCCCTTTTCCTCTCTTCCAAAAGATGTTTTTGATCTCTTTGAAAAAATGGCAGGGATGCTTACCATACAAAAAGATAGTGGCAAAACAGTGACAACAATTACCCTTAATATGCCAAAATCTGTCTTTAACAAGGCCGAATTGGTTTTAGAGCAATACGATACAGCCCCTCACTCTTTTAACGTGCAGTTTTTTGGAAGTCCAGAAGCTATTGCCCGTTTTGCAAAAAATATGCAGGGATTAAATGCCACCATTAAAGAGAGTAAATTAAATTTTTCTATCAATTTGCTCCCCCCAAAACTATCAAAAAGCTTTGTAAGTAGAGTCGATAAACAACAAGATAGAGAAGAAAAAGATAGCGCAGAATAAAAAAAAGGGGTAGACTTCTATCCCTTATGTTTTCATCTCCATTAAAAAAAGCCTCAGAAGAACCTTGCTTAGAATCTGAAAGAACCTCTTCATTTAGAAGTAAACCCTTTTCCGCAATTTTAGAAATAGATCCTGATGAAAAGAAGAAAAAAAAGGAAGAAAATAGTCCTCCTTCAGTTTTTCACCTCCCCCCTTTAGCAATCATTGCCCCCCCTCTCCTTGTAGAAAAAGTGGCTCACCTTCAAGAAATAAGCCTTCCTATTGCCGAAAAGATCTCCTTACAAAAAGCAGAAGGAAGGGTGACAACCCATTTTGTTATTCAAACAAAATATTTCGATGAACTAGAAATAACCCTCACCCTTTATGATACAGCGCCGGACAGTTTTCATATCCTTATCCTTGGAAATAAAAAAATTGCGGAGCTTTTGATGCAGCACCAAACACTGTTATCTCAACAAATCCAAACAAAGCTTCCCCATATAAAGATCCATATCGAATCTTTCGGGTTAAAAAAAGCCCACCGCTTTGTTCAAACAAAAAAGAAATCGGTTGAAAATTCCAATACAAGTAGGTATAGTGCGTCAAAAGAAGGATACGGTTATGACAGCTGATGCTCTATGGATAAAAAAAATAGCCCCTTCTATTTTTGAAAGTCTGTCTCTTTCCGATCTTGGCTCGATCCCTACATTCCCTCTTCAGTCATTTACAGAGCAACTTAAACAATCCCTAGAATTGTCTGACCTTTCAATAGAAATAGGAAAAATCGATACCCTTACAGCTGATAGTTATTATTCAGCCCTTGGATCTAAGCCTTGTGTGATCTCACTTGAAATGACCCCCCTTGATGGAGAGTTCTATTTTGCTATGGCTATAGAAGATATCAAAGGATTGATCCAAAAGATGGAAGGGGAAGAACCTTCACCCCTTACTTTAGAAAATGAATCGGTTGTCAAAGGGTTATATACTTTTTTTATTGCCGAAGCCCTCCACACAATTATGGGTCTAAAGGTCTATCAAAACCTCTCTTTAAAAATGATTGAAAAGAAAAATGAGGCTTTAGAAAGTTATTCCATCGACCTTGGGATCACTATAAAAGGAACCCCTTTTTGGGCAAGACTTTTAATTCCCTTTCCTTTTTATAGATCCATTCATTCCCATTTTACTTTTATCCCTCCAACTTTAGATTCTTTAGAAAACATCCCCGATGTGGCAATCCCTTTATCGATAAGAACAGGATCTGTAACCTTTTCATCAACAGAGTTTGAAGAAATTATTGAAGGGGATTTTCTTATTCTACACAATTGTTTCTATAACTGTACAAAAGAAAAAGGTTCGTTTCAAATGGTTATTGGCAACCTTCCCCTCTTTCAAGTAAAAAAGCAAAAAGATGGGATTAAGCTTCTTGACTATTTATATTTTTATAATGAGGAAAAAATGGATGATGATGATGACTTTGAGCTTAAAGAGGATTTTAGCGATGACTCTACCGATGATTTTTTAAGTGAAGAGCTAAGTGAAGAAGAGCTCAGTGAAGAAGAGCCCTTTGAAGAAGAAGAGGACGAAGAGGAAGAAGAAGTAGGAGAAAAAAGCTCATTACTTTCTCCGGAAAAAACAAATCTTTCCAAGGTTTCCATTACTATCCATATGGAAGTTGCCCGATTCACCCTTTCCTTAGAAGAGCTTAAAAAACTCTCCCCAGGGGCAAAACTCCCTATTTCTATAAATCCTAGGCAGGTACATTTGGTTGTTTCGGGAAAATCAATTGGAATGGGAGAAATCATTTCACTTGGAGATACAGTGGGTGTAAAGGTAACCACCCTCTATACATAAATGATGAACGATAAAGATATATACCAAAGAAAAACGTTGCCCACCTTTAAAACTCCCTTAAAGGATCCAGAATTTACTCACATTGGTAAATATCAGATAGAAGCCTGTCTCCATAAAGGGGCAATGAGCTATTTGTACCTTGCAAAAGATCCTAACGGCCTTCTTACCGCTGTAAAAATTTTAGCCCCAAATCTTGTCGAGCAAAAAGAATTGGTAGAAAGATTTTTATTGGAGGCAAAAATCATAGCCACAGCTTCCCATGAAAATATTGTCAAAGTCTATGAATCGGGAAAGTGGGAAAGGGGTTTATATATTGCTATGGAATACATCCATGGGGTATCCCTTACCCAATTTATAGAGACAAATGCCTTTTGTCAAAGACGGGCTTTAGAAATTGTTTTAAACGTTTCCTACGCCTTAATGCATTTGCATTCCCATAAAATTATTCATAGGGATCTAAAGCCTGAAAACATCCTTATCACTCAAGAAGGGGCTGTTAAAGTGATTGATTTTGGGATCGCAGAGCTAAAAAAAAGCACAAGAAACACCCCTGCTTTTTCTAAACGACCGGTCATTGGCACCCCCTCTTATATGAGCCCTGAACAAAGGGAAAATCCTTTAGCAGTCCATTACAACACCGATATCTATTCTTTAGCTATTATTACCTATGAACTGCTCACAGGAAAACTCTCTTTTGGCAAAGTCAATCTTTCCCATATTCACCCAAAACTTAAAGGTATTTTAGAACAAGCTCTAAACCCTGATTATAAAGAGCGCACCGAGGATATCGTTGACTATATACTTGCAATTTCTTCATTTCTTAAAGACTATAAAGATGAGGGATTTAAAGAAGAAACAGCCCTTTTAGCCATTCAACAAGAGCTCCTTCCAAAACAGATTCCCCGCTTTCAAAACCTTGAAATCGGTCTATGGACCTCTGAGGAGTTTTCAGTCCCAGGAATTTATTACGAATTTTTTCAACTTCTTGATGGGAGCTACTTTATTTTTTTAGCCAATACCCAAGCAGAATCGACCTCCTCTTACTTACCCATCATCAATCTACGCGCTATGGCTCATACCCTTGTTAATCCCTACCAACACTCAACTAAAGTTTCTGTTTTTTCATTGCAATCCTTTGCAAATGAATTAAACACCCTCCTTTATTATGATAGACTTCATAAAAAGACCCATACCACTCTCATACATATTGTTCCCGCCTCAAGGACCCTTGCCCATATCACATCGATGCAAGAAAGCATCTACCATATTTCATCCAATGGTTCCCATCCCCGACTTTTGCTAAATAAAACGCCCCCATTAGGACAGTTTCCAACTGCAGACTTTTACCCAACTATCGATCCATTTTCTGAAGGGGATATCTGTTTTATCCATTCGTTTTCTGATCCTTTGCTCCCTACAAAAGAAACAACGCAGATCGGGGAACTTACTGTTAAAACCCTATTAGAAAACCGTTTATTAGAAAGTAAAGCGCTATGTCGAGTGGTTTTTGAAAAATTGGAGGGAAAAAAAGTTCATTCCAATCAAAACTTCACCCTCTCTTTGTATAGAATATAACTATAAGTCCTTGAGGGAATTTAGAAAGTAAGTGGCCCCTCTTGTAAATATGTGCACCATCCTTAAAAAAATCTGCATCGCTAAAACCCAAAGAACTGCACATGTATAGGGTAAGTAGCGCCACGTTAATTCATACTTTTTTATAACTATTTCTGATACTGCAACAAAAAAAATGCCTACAAGGATCCACTCACTATTTTTAAGCATTTTCCTTTGTTTCTCTTTTTCAGAAAGGGGGGACTTTTTTCTTCTCTTTCTCTTTTTCCACATTTTCTTTACCTATTCTTTACTTTTCATATACAATTCTCCCCTTTTTATTTCTATCGATAGTTTTAAATTCTAAAATTTGTTGCATTGATTAAAGAATTTGGTTAGGATCACAACTTGTTAGATCTAATTCAAAGCCTTCCTATTTAATGAGCAAAATAAAACTATTTTTCATCAGCTTTTTAGCCAGCCTATCCTTATTTGGAAAGGATCCTTCCCCAACCGATGAGGGGTACACGATCAATTTTGAAAATGTTCAAATGACCCAATTGCTTCAATTTATAAGTAAAATTGGGGGGCTAAACCTTGTCTATAATGAAAGTGAGGTGAATTTCAACATCACCTTTGTTTCAGATAAACCCACCTCTTTAGAAGATGTTAAAAGTGCTTTGATTCAAATTCTTAGAATTAATAACCTCTCCCTTATTGAGGAGGGGAAAAATTTAATCATTCACAGAAACCCCGCCGTGAAGCAAATTCCGACAGTGATCACTAAAGACAATGCCACTTTAGGGAAAATGCCCGCCATTATGACCCGTGTCTTTAAGATCTATAATGGCAATCCCACAAATATTGCCGCCTTAATCTCCCCCCTTCTTTCAACAAGTGCAATGGTTGAAGTCTCCCTTGAGTCCCAACAAATCATTGTTACAGATGTGGCTTCAAGCATTGAAACTGTTCAGCAACTTCTTAAGAGTTTAGATGTCCCTGACACTCCCTATGATATTGATACTTATGAAGCTGAAAATATGAATGTCTTAGAGTTGCAGATCTTTTCTGAAAAGATTATGAAACCTTTTTCTGAAACAACCCTGTTGCAAATCATAGCTCAACCTGACTCAAACACTCTTTATATTGTTTCTACCCCCTATTTAATTGAAAAAACCCTCTCATTACTTAAAGAAATTGATTCAAGTATCACCTATTCCTCTCAAAATAAAAGGCTAAATCCGACAAATGTGTTGATTTACCCCCTTATTTATAAAAGTGAAGTAGATGTAGTAGCGACTTTGAAAAATATTTTTAAGGAGTCAAAAGATCAAGGATTAGATGTTTCCTCTTTAGAAAAAATTGTAGATAGTGCTTTATACATTCGATCGACTCACTCTCTTTTAATGATTGGACTTCCTGAAAATCTTGCCCTTATCGATGGTTTTTTGAAAAATATCGATGTTGAAAATACCTTTTTAGGATCAAGCAATACCTCTTTTTTTCTCTATGAATCTGATGAAATCAGCATTCCTCAAATGTTGAAAATTTTGGAAGAAATCTCAGAAAGCTTGCAAAAATCTGGCTACTTAAATCAAAATCTTCTCTACGTGATTAAAAATGCCGTCCCAATTTACGATATTAATTCCATACTCTTTGTTGTTCCACAGCCCACCTTAATAGAGCTTAAAGACCTTTTAGAATCAGTCACTCAATCCTATAGTGGGGACACAGGAAAAACAGGGGTTTCCCAATTTTATCTCTATAATATTCAAAAAGCATCAGAAGAACAATTAGGCGATGCTTTATCTAATTTAGTTGACTACCTAAAATCGCATGAATATCCAAACGAAAACTTGATAAAAGCCATTTCATCGATGAGATGGATAAAAGCGACCAACTCTTTGCTTTTTGTGGGGACAACAAAATCCCTTAAAGAGGTAGCTGAGATTCTCCCTAGCTTTGACGTAGCCATTTCTGAAGCAAAAGAGATGCTCACACAGGCGCCCCCTTCGACAGAATTTTTAGTTTTTACCCCAAAAAACACCGACGCAGAACATTTAAAAACCCTTGTGATGGAGACTTTAGACAATTTAGCCTCCTCTGATTTGTCAGATCCTGCTTTTATGAAAGCTTTATCAAGTATTAAAGTACTCCAAGAATCAGAGCAATTGCTTTTTACAGGAACTTCAACCGCCCTTGCCCGTTTAAATAGTCTTGTTGAAAAATTGGACATGCAAAGTCATGATGGATTAGATGAAACAACTGTATTTATATACGAATTAAACAGTTTATCTTTCAAAGAGTTGCAAGCCATTTTACAACAAATTGTCGATGACTCAAAAAAAGTATCTAAACCAGGATACTCTCCCTTGTTTAAAACTATAGCTTCGATGAGGCAAATTCAGGACTCAGACTCTGTTCAATTTGTCGGGACAATGGACTCAATCAACAAGCTAAAAGAAATTTTAGCAAAAGTGGATAAAGAGTCAGATATCACCTCTGCTTTTGGATCCAATGTGTTAGTCTATAAAGTGAAAGAGGCCTCTCCTACAGAGTTAATTGCACAATTAAAAGCTATTGCTGAAGAATCTAGAGCTCAACAGAAGAAAACTTCAGCCCTCTACTATGCAATAGAATCGGTCCGCTACATTAAAAATAGCCACAGCCTTGTTTTTGTTGGGAGTAATGAGGCGTTGCAAAAGCTTCAAAAGCTCCTTGTCGATTTAGATATTGGAGCCTCTTTAGCCTATCAACCGAATAAAGAGGGGAGAAAAGATGTCGAAGGGTATCAAATTTATGTCCCCCAATACGTTCCAGGTCCAGAATTGATTTTAATGGTGGCAAGTTTTGAGTCTCACCTTGTTCATAGTGGGATGACAAACCCCTCTCTTGCTGAAGTTGTAGACCATTTAAGTTTTGTTCAAAAGACCAATACGATTATTGTATCGGGGGCAAAAGATTCTGTTTTAGAAGTCGTTGCCCTATTAAAACAGTTTGATACTATCGAAGCCCGTGGTTTTGCCCCTGACCAAACTCTTCTAGAAGCGGCCAATGATCAAGGGTTTTTGCTCTATAAAATTCAAAATATCCAAGGAAATGAAATTGTTTCTGCATTAAAAAAAATCAGTATAAGCCTTGGCGTTCAACAACAAAGTTCAAAATTCAATCAAGATTTAATTCAAGCAATCAGCTCTATCCAATGGATTGAAACAACCAACTCTTTGATAGCTACAGGAGCTCCAGCTGTCTTAACAAAATTGGACCAAGTCCTTAAGTCTGTCGATAGACCCATCTCTCAAGTCTTTATTGAGATACTGGTCATTGATACAACCTTAGATCACGACACCTCTTTTGGGTTAAGCTGGCAAAATAAGGGGACCTTAAATAATAAATTTGGCTACTCGTTGGGCAATTTTGAACCACAAACCGACAGCCCTGCAATCCCTTTTGCCTTAAATTTGAATAAAATTGATGGGACAACAACACCTACAGGTCAAGCTGTTCCTCCCCTTGCTGGGGGGTATATGGGGATTATTGGAGATATCATTTTTCACAATGGAAAATCGTATTCATCTATTGGATCTCTTGTCAATGCTTTAAGGACAGATGGGACCACAACGGTTGTTTTAACACAAAAAATTGTCACCCAAGACAACCAGAATGCCAAGATCTTTTCAGGACAAAACGTCCCTTTTACTGGATCGCTTGTAACCACTTCTGGATTGTCTCAAACAACAAACGCCAACTTAGAGTATAGAAATATTGGTGTGACCCTAAGTATCACTCCAAATATCAGCTCTGATGGGATGATTACCTTAGATGTAGACGAAGAAATTTCTGAAGAGGTCAATGACGGAACTTCCGACAGCTCCGATAGTGTGGATTCAAGAACTATTAACGGAATTCGTACAGCAAAAACCAATATGACTACAAAAATTCGGGTTCCAGATCGCCACTTTGTTTTACTCAGTGGTACAATGGTGAACAATACGGTCCGAAATGTTGCTGGAATTCCTTGCTTAGGGGGCCTTCCCCTCATTGGAGCGGCTTTTTCTAAGACTGAAAAGACAGTGACCAATCGAAATGTGATTATGTTTATAAAACCCCATATCATCCATTCTTCTCATGATTTCAATGAAATTACAAAACAGCAAGAAGCCATTTTCTCTCAAGAAGGGCAATGTAACATTCAAGATTTTTCACAAGGATTAGAGCTTGGAAAATCCTCTTCTGATGAAAATGAGATGGATGACAATGAAGATGATTACGATGACTAGACAATAATAGAATCTGTCTCTATACTTTATTTTTATGATCTATCTGGCATTGCTTTTTATTAGCTTTTTAGGAGCTGAAACCTTATCCCCAAAACTTGGATATTTTGTTCAAGAGATCTATATGCAACAGTTAGACTCCCCCTTTGCTCCCCTAACAGAAGAAGAAAGAAAAACTCAATGGGGTAAAGAATACCATATTGGCCTTAGCTTTGGAAAACAATTGGATTTATACCAAGCAATAACTGCCTTTAAAAGGGCATCAATCCTGATCCCTAAAGACCACTTTCAAAGGTGTCGAGAAATGGATTACCATATTATTAAGGCCTATTATCTTGGGGGACAACCCCAATTAGCAACAGAATTTTTCGAGCAATCCCTTTTAGCCACTATTGAACCCACCTTTTCAGCTTTTCACGATCTTTTAGTCATCCTTTATGATGCCTATACAAGTCAAAAAGAGGGAGAAAAAAGTGAAACTATCCTAAAGGTGATGGAAAAGACCTTCCCTTTTGAAAAAGAGAAATTAGCACTTACTTCCTCTATCCTTTCAGGAGACATTGATGGGCTAAAAAGCACTCTTAAAAACCCCTCTATTGACTCTTTAATAGCGTCGGTAGAAACCTCCCTTGATTCTCAATTTTTTGAAGAAACTGAAAGGGGATTGATCTCTAAAGAGATTTCCTATGAAAAAGAAGAACAAAAGCTTAAAGAGCTCTACGCCCTTAAAGAGTGCAAAAAAGCCTCTGATGAGCTGTATAAAGAGTATCTCCATCATAGAAAAAATCCAACATTAGCCTCTGGCTTAAACGCTATTTTGCCGGGACTTGGCTATTTATACTTAGGACAAAAGCAATCGGCACTCACTGCTTTATTTATTAATGGCCTTACAACAGCTGCAGCTGTCTACTTTTATAAAAATGACAACCTTCCTGCAGCGCTACTTACACTCAGCTTTGAATCAGGATGGTATTTTGGAGGGATTGTTGGGGCAAAACACGAAGCTGAATTTTTTAACACACGGGTTTTTGAAGGGGCCGCTCACTACAGAATGCGCGATCATAAATTATACCCTATCCTTATGCTACGCTATGGCTTTTAAACTCCTCCTCCTTTTTATTTCTAGTTGTCTTTTTGCCGAAGTAGGTTACACCCTCCCATGGGGCAAGGGGGTGGAAATCAATCGTAGACAAGAGAAAAAACACTCTCTATCCAAAGGGTTTGATCCCTTATCGATCGTTGCTGAAAATGTGATCCTTTTTCACCAACATATACTTAGCCCTATTGATGGGCCCCGTAGCCATTTTCGCCCCACAAGTTCTCAATATATGCTTTTAGCAATCCATCGCCATGGGTTTTTAATGGGAACGCTCAAAGGATTTGACCGTCTTATGCGAGAAAATAACGACTCTTGGGTCTATCGAACAAAAACTATTGAGGGAAAAAAATATAAATGGGACCCAACATACTAAACCAAAAAGGAAAAATAGATGGAAGCTTTAAAACCTATCTCAACAGATGAACGTTTAGGGCATAATTTAGCGATCACATTTTTTGCAAAAATGAATACCCTCCCCCATCCACTTAAATTAACTCAAGAAAGATTAGAGGGCTATTTTAGGGCTGCATGCAGCAAACACTCTTCTATTATCCCCACAGCTGAGTACAATATTTCAGTGATAAAAGAAATATTTATTGTTGCACTAAAACTTTTGATAAAGGATCGCTCGTTAAGAGAGCTTACATATCAAAAACTTGCTGAAGATCATGGATTTGACCCCTCCGGATATAAAAAAACGATCTTACATACTTATAGAGGCAGTGAAGCTGCACTCCATTACTTTTCACAAGATTCTAACAAACAAGCCATAGTAAAACCAAATTCTATCTCTTGGCAAGAACACTTTTCAGTATTTGTAGAACAAAATCCTAAAGTTCTTCAATACTATAAAGAAAAGGATTCTGAAGTTGTTTCATTTAAAGATGGATTTAAACAAAAGCTAGCAGAACTTTCTTTTATCCATTTTTTAGAACGTGTTAAAGATGTTGGAGAAGAGGATGAGGATTCCTTTCATGTGGCAGGCGCATGTCTTGCATCCAATTATCATGAATATCTAATCACCACCTCAACTGAAAATAAGATAGACCCGTCGGCAAATGACTATTTCATAACAGGGTCCACCCATCCCCATGTTATGACCTATTTAAAATCATACATAAATCCTTCTTCACCCCATTATGAAGCCTTTAAAAAGGGTTTTATTGAAACGATGGAGGAAATATTAAAAAATGCACCCCCTCCTAGAGTTGAACAAGATCTATCTGTAAATCCAAATAACCCAAAGACCCCTCTTAAGAAAAAGAAATCAAAAAGAAGTAAGAAAAAACCTTTAGACCCACCTCCTGCTACAAATCCTGAAGTTCCTCAGGCAAACCCTCAAAGCCCCCCTGTTTTAGAGGTGGAGCACCCTTCTGTTGAAGTCCCCTGCAGTGAGGCTGCTAAAAAAAAACCTATTAAAGCAAAATCCAAAACGCAGATTTTTAATCGATTTATGCGAAAATGTAACGCTTGTACTACTTTTGAAACCTTGGATCTATTAACTGTTTTCATTAAAAATCAACAAAGCCGCTTGGTAGAGTTAGAAAGGGCTCTTATTGAATGTAAAGAAGATGAAAAAAAACCCGTTGAAAAAGACATTGAAGGCCAAAAAGGACTCATCGAATCTATGAATCAAGCTTTTCAAAACGCTAAAGCAACCCTTCTTCAAGACTTTTCTCAACAGCAATCCCAAGAGTCTCTAGGAGGGGGCGGTTCAAAATATACCTATTCAAAGGTCACAGATGCATTTCTTGCATCCTATCCAGGTGCTGAAGATTGGTTTAAAGATATTGATTCAGATAATTCTAAAAAAATTTTGTCAGGGGATCTGTTAACAGCTGTATTACATGCCGGTCTTTTAAACACAGAAAACAAAGGTATAGTGTACACAACAAGCTATTCAGAAAGTCAGCGCTTTGTCATTGCCATTTGCGCCTATCATTTTCTAAAGACCACTCTTAACCCTATTAGAAGTGAGATTAACTATCTCCAGATTTTAGGAGCCTATCTAGATAGTGTTCCAACGGTATTTGAATGGCTCATTACCTATTTAGCCTCTTCAAGAATTTCTGTAGGGATTGTTTTAGAATTAGCTCAAATAGAGTTTGGGGATTAAACAGGGGCTTTTTGCTTATTTTTTGCTTTCATATGAAAGGTTAGAGGGATTCCTAAAAAATCATAGGCTTCTTTAAAACAATTTTGGAGATATCTTTTATATGAATTAGGCATCAATTCTGGGTAGTTCACAAATAAAATAAATGTTGGTGGACAAGAGCTTCCTTGAGTAAGGTAATAAATACGGAGCCTTTTTGTCCCAATAACTGGGGGGTTATATTCTTGAACCACCCTTTCTAAAAAGGCATTTAATTGCCCTGTGGTAATACGCCTTGTATAATTTTCATGAACTCGTTGGATCATTTCAAATAATCCTTTAAGCTCTTTATCCTTTAATGCTGATCCAATAAGGGTTGGAAGGTGTTTTGCTTCAGGAAGAATTTCTTTCATCCTCCGAAGCAAATGCTCTTTTTGGGTATGAGTAATTAAGTCCCACTTATTGATGTAAAAAATACACCCCTTCTTCCCCTCTGCTATTTCTGAAAAAATCTTTTTATCTTGAGCTGTAAATCCGGCAGATGCATCCAATACCAAGAGACAAATATCTGCCCGCTGGATGGCATTTTCTGTCCTTATTCGGGCATATTTTTCTATCGTTTCATCTTCTTTTTGTTTTCGTTTAATTCCAGCTGTGTCAATAAAGCAGACTCCATCAATCTCACTATCTACAGAATCCAAAGTGGTCCCGGCAACTGGACTTACTAAAGATCTATTTTGACCCAATAATTTATTTAAAATGGTAGATTTACCTACATTAGGTCTTCCTACAATAGCCACTTTTGGTAAAGCAGTGATCTTTTCTTCCTCCCAAGCAGGGGTAAGGGTCCCAAGATATTCAAGAAGGTTTGCTACCCCATCTCCGTGCACTGCCGATACGGGGAAAATATGTTCTAATCCAAGAGTATAATACTCGGAAAAATCACCCATTTCCTTTTCTAAATCCATTTTATTGATAGCCAAAATGACATGCTTTTTTGTCTTTCTAAGTAACGCTAAGACATCTTCATCAAAAACCGTAATCCCAGTTGTCCCATCAATAACAAAAATAACCACATCACACTCTTCAATAGCCATCTGGGCCTGGATCCTAATTGATTTTGAAAAAACTCCCTCGTTATCCCCAGCAATCCCCCCTGTATCAATAAAAATGGCTCTTTTTCCAAAAAATTCAGCTTCAGCATAAAGTCGATCGCGAGTCACCCCAGGAATATCTTCAACAATAGACTTGCGCCCACCTGTAATTCTATTAAATAGATGAGATTTGCCTACATTTGGACGTCCGACAATAGCAACTTTAAATTTTTTTGTTTCCATAATCAAAGAGTATACACTATCTCAGAATTAAAGAGCGATAGTAAACCTATAGATCGCTTTGAATTGATTTTAAAATTTTCTTTAATTCATCTTTCCCTAATTTTTTTAGAGAGTCTTCACTATCATACCCTACAATCGTTTCTATCAATTTTGTCTTTTTTTCAATAATTTGATGAATATGTTCTTCTAAGGAATGTTTTGTCACAAACTTAAATACAGAAACGCCCTTACTTTGACCCATCCTATGGACCCTATCTGTGGCTTGATTTTCCCTTGCTGGATTCCACCATCGATCATAGTGGATGACAACTGAAGCAGCTGTTAAGTCAATTCCAACTCCTGCAGCATTTAAAGACCCAACAAAGACCTCACACTCAGAGTTATTTTGAAAATAATTTACCTGCTCTTTTCGATTCGATGTCGATCCACGAATGGCTGCATATTTTATAGAATTTTCTTTAAGATAGGATTCGATAATATCCATCATCCCTAAGTACTGGGTAAAAACAACCACCTTTTGCTTACTTTGCCGTGATTCGTCTAAAAGCTCAACAAACAGCTCCCATTTTCCACTTGCATATTCCTGATAATTTTTAATATCGTCATAGTAAAGGGCTGGATGATTACAAATCTGCTTAAGGGTGTTAAGAAGGGCAAAGACATGGATATGAAAATGTTTTTGATCCTCATCCTCAAGCATTTCTTTAGATTTTGAAGCCACTTTTGTGTACAGCTCCCTTTGTTTAGGGAGAAGTTCTGTATAAGAGATCTCTTCAATTTTTTCAGGAAGGTCTTCAAGAACTTCGGTTTTTTTTCTCCTGAGGACAAAGGGCTTAATCAATGCTGAAAGGAGGTTATTGGCTTCAATATTTCTATCTTTTTCTATAGGAATCACAAATTTTTCTCTAAATTCATTTTCTGAAGGGAGGTACTTGGGTAATATAATATCAAAAAGGGATTTTAGCTCCCCTAAGCTGTTTTCAATAGGGGTTCCAGTAAGGGCAAGATTCATTTTTGTTGAAAGCTTTTTTAAGGTAAGATGAATTTGAGATTTTTGATTTTTTGCCACTTGAATCTCATCATAAATGGCCACTTCAAAATCCATCTTTTGAAAGATCTCTTTATCACTGCGAATGATCCCGTAAGTGGTAAGTATTATATCGTAACCTTTCTTACTTAGCTCTTTAGATTTTCTAAAAGGGCCATGATAAAATAAAATATTCCCTTTGCTTAAAAAGTTTTTAAGGAGCTCTTCCCAATGATAGATAACAGAGGTTGGACAAACCACAAGACACTTTTCACGATCCCCTTTTTTCTTGGCGTTAAAAAGGGCCGCAAATAATGCCATGGACTGATGGGTTTTTCCAAGCCCCATATCGTCACATAAAAAGCCCCCAGGAAGTCCAAAGGAGTATAAAAACCACAACCACCTCACCCCAATTTCTTGATAAGGGCGTAACGTACTTTTTAAACCCTTGATATCAGGCATCTCTGACACGGTATCAAAATGGAGATTTTTTAATATGTTTAACAACTGCTGTTGTACAGGGTCTTGTGAACTTGCCGGAAGGTATACATCTTCTGTGACCGTAAGTTTTATCCAATCAAGGGTGGATAATTCGATTAAATTGTTCTCAAAATCAATTTGCTCATGGGCAAGGCGCATGAGCCAATGGAATTTTTCCTCTTTTAGAATTAACATTCCCGCATCTGTGAGTAAAAAAGGGGCAAAATGGACATAAGCTTGATAGACTTGACAGGCCCTTACTTCACCAAGGGGGGAGTTGAATGTAAAACTCATCCTCCATACTCCTGCAACTTTCTCTATATAGTTTACACGTAAAGAGAGTTTAGTTGGGATGATAAGACGTTTATCTAGGTGAAGAATATAGGGCTCAATTTTTGACAACTCATGTTTTAAGAAAAAAGGGAGCTGTTCTTTAGATATTTCTACATCTTTTGTATATCCAGTAGGCAATCGCATCGATAAAGGGATTTCCATAAATCCTTTATTTTTTAGATAAACAAAATCCCCGTAAATCACCGGATCAAATTGTAAAATCTCCTTTGTAAAGTGGTATTTAGCCTCAATAAGGATCCCCTTTTCTTCATCGTATAAGACATTGAGCCCTGTTTTTTCGATCCCTTCTTCATGGACAAAAAAATGATTGACGGTTTCAAGCTCCTCTTTGTTGGCGGTGATAAAATGGGTGATTTCATCCTCTTGAATTCTCATTCCAGGAAAGACGTGCTTATCGTAGCGCGCCCCCCCTTGAATAAAAAAGCCTTGCCCTTTGACGTAGAGGTATTTTCCACAATCGATAACCCCGCTGTCTTCGTCATGAAGGTCATCGCCTAAAATAACAAGGGTTGAACCCTCAAAACCGTATCTGATTGAAGACTCAATATTTGTTAAATGGACAGAAAAGTCACTAAAGGTCGATAAAAAGGTTTTATGCCTATCGACAAATTCTGAGATCATCTCATTTTTTATAACCCTTTCGACCCCTTTAAAAAGAGTCCCTTCTAAAGAATAAAATCCTTTATCTGGAATGTAGACCCATTTTCCAAAAAATTGGACCCCTTCCTTAGCTAAATCCCCTTTTTCAAAAAGATAAATGGAAATATGAAAAGTGTGCTCTTTATCAAAAAAAAGATCAAACTGCACCTTTTTTGGAGCCGGATAGATCTTTGTCCCCTTTAACCACCCGACGCAGTTTTCCTTATATCTTTCTAAAAACAGCTCACAGTTTTCTTTTTCAATTCTCGATGTTTGTAATAAGGGGTCTGTATTTTTTGGAAAAAACCCTTTATTAAAAAGGTACCTCCACTCTCCAATTTCTATCCCTCCCTTACTGTGATGGGGATCGGATTTTTTAAAGACAAGGGAAAATGAAAGGCTCTTTTCATCATAAGAAACATTTTCAATGTCTTTTCCTGCAAGATCAAATAAAGGGAGATTTGTCCTATACCCATTTAATGGGGGAATGATCTTTTCCATATCAGAAAAATGAAGAGAGAAATACAAAGAAAAGTCATCCATTTCAACTTTAATAGCTTGGGGGTGTTTCCCCTCTTCCTCTATAAAGGTAATAAACGGCTTTTGTCCCTCATCTTCTAAAAATAAAAGATACTTGGCTAAATCTGACCACCAAGACAATTCAAATTTTAGAGCCTCTGAAGGGTCGCCTTTTTTATACCTTTCTAATTCCTCTACCTCTAAATTGGAGAATTTTATACTTGTTTCTTCCGTTTCTTCTCCCCGTTCATCGATAGTGATTCTACAATGCTCTTTAGCTCGAAAACTTTTTGGAACAATCTTTACTATGAGAAGATCTTCTTTTGAAATTAGGTAGGCTTGCCCCTCTTTGTCTAAAAAAATGGGGGCATAATGGTTCTTAAGCGCACTATTTTCTAATAACGCCTTCCAAAAAGAGCGTTCATATCGAATATGTAAAGGTTCACTATACCCTCTAAAAATGGCCTCTACCGATGCAGCTAAATGACTGCACCCCTTTTCCTTTGAGCCCCCACACTCACAAAATAGATCGATAATGTCCTGTTTTCCCTTACACTGTAAAAAGGTCCATTGGACCCCATGTTCATCCTCTACTTCAACTTGATAGATACTTTTCGAAAAAATAATAGTGAGAACTTTTTTAGAAGAAACAAGTCTATTTCCTTCTTTAAGGACACTTTCTGTAAAAATCTTATCCACCATCTTTCTATTTTTCTCTTAAGGTTTTACCCATAGGCATGATTCTATCTAAAGCAAATGGATTTTTTTGGGTCAAGAAAAAGATCCTTTTTATTCTTCTACACATTTTTTTGGGCAAACATACTCATAACCAAGATCTTCTGCAACATTCTTATGAGTGACTCTCCCCTTGTCAATATTTAAGCCAGTTAAAAAATAAGGATCACTTGCTAAGGCTTTTTTATAACCTAAGTTTGCAATTTTAAGGGCATAAGGATAGGTCGCATGTGTAAGAGCATAGGTTGAACTCCTTGCACAAGCCCCAGGCATATTGGCCACACAGTAATGGACAATCCCGTCAACAAGATAGGTTGGATGTGAATGGGTTGTGGGTTTTGAAGTTTCAAAACACCCCCCTTGATCAATAGCCACATCGACAAGGACACTGCCTTTTTCCATCTTTGCAATCATCTCTTTTGAAACTAAGCTTGGAGCCTTTTTCCCAGGAATCAACACTGCACCAATAACTAAATCTGCCTCTTTAACAGACATTTCAATGTTATATGAAGTGGAATAAAGGGTTTTTAAACGCCCCCTATAATGCATATCTAATTCCCTTAGCCTGTCAAGATGGGTGTCTAAAATAGTGACATCGGCGCCAATACCTACAGCCATTTGAGCGGCATTTGCACCAACTACTCCCCCACCAATAATGACAACTTTTCCAGACCTTACCCCAGGAACGCCCCCTAAAAGGACCCCTTTTCCCCCTTTTTCCATGTGAAGAGCGGTAGCTCCTGCTTGAATAGAAATTCTTCCTGCTATTTCACTCATTGGTGTCAATAAAGGGAGCCTATAAGCACTGTCAAAGACCGTTTCATAGGCAATAGCTACCACCTTTTTTTCTATTAATTGCTTTGTTTGCTCTGCATCTGGGGCTAAATGAAGATAGCAAAATAAGACTTGACCCTCGTGCATTAGAGGAAATTCACTCTCTTGGGGTTCTTTTACCTTAATGATAAGATCGGCTTTATAGACCTCTTTTGGGGTTAAGACAATGGTTGCCCCAGCATTTTCATACATTGCATTAGAACATCCGATTTTCTCCCCTGCATCTTTTTCTACAAGGACAGTGTGCCCGTTCATGACAAAACCCTTGACCATAGATGGGGTAGCTCCTACCCGAAATTCCATGTTTTTGATTTCTTTTGGAATCCCTATACACTGTTTTTTTTGAGACATCCTCCCCCCTTTTTTGTAGCCATCGATAGTTCTATTTTCCCCTTAAAACCCCTTTTTCACCAATCTAGCCCTCCTTATTTTTTCTTGAGGATCAAAATTAAAGTGCAAAGGGTCTTTTGATTTAGGGAAAACAGTATACATAGATTTCTTTTTTTTGTCATACTTTCTCATTAGCTGTACTCGGTGTTGGAGATCCAAGGGTCTTTTTTTTAAACTTCGCGTTGAAATCTTTGAAAAAAATCGATCATTACATCTTAATTTCTGAATAGGAACTGACAATGTGATCACAAAGTCCAAAAGCTTTTGCCTCAGCAGCTGACATCCATGTGTCTCTATCAAGAGCTTCAGCAATTTTTTCTTTTGCCTTACCTGTGTGCTCCTCATAAATGCGAATCAAGCCCTCTTTTGTCTTGATAATTTCTTTTGCTTGAATTTCTAAGTCTGTAGCTTGACCCTGAATATAGCCCCCAATCAAAGGTTGATGAATCATAATTCTTGAGTGGGAAGAGACATATCGATGTCCTTTATCTGCAACAAGCATCAAAATTGAGCCCATGGAAGCTGCAAGTCCTGTGACAAGGGTATAGATAGGACAAGAGAGCATTTTGAATTGATCCCAAATAGCAAAACCAGAATCTACCGACCCCCCTGGGGAGTTAATCACAAGTAAAATAGGTTTTTTTGGATCGATATAATCAAGGTACCAAGCCTTTGTAATCACCTCTTTTGCTGATTTTTCATCTACTGCTGCTGAGAGAAAAATCTTCCTTTGAGAGATCAACATCTCTTCAATTTTACTGTCTATAGTAGGCGCTGCCATCTCTTTGTCATTGCATTTTTTTTCACCCATTTTTCCCTCTTTTCATTCTTTTTTCAATTCTTTGGAGTATAATTCATCACTTAAATAAATTAAAAGACTATTTCAGGATACAAAGGAAAATCTTTGAGAAGATGTGCCACTCTATTTTTTGTCTTTTCTATCCAATCCTCACTTACATCCACCTGAGCCTCACTTTTGATCCCTGTTTTTGGATCTATGAAAGGTTTTGCATTAAAGAGCAGATCGCACATACAATCGACAATCTCTTTCATCTGCTTTTCCCCCATCTTTCGTGTTGTAAGAGCTGGAACCCCGAGCCTAATACCGGAAGTGTACCAAGGCCCTTTGCTATCCATTGGAATAGCATTACGATTGACAGTGATCCCACATCGAGAACAAAGTGTCTCAGCAGCCCTTCCTGTTAACCCAAAACTTTTAAAGACATCGATCAAAACAAGGTGGTTATCAGTTCCCCCAGAAATTAAATGAACCCCTCTTTGTAAGAAGGCTAAGGCCATTGCCTGTGCATTTTTAATGATATTTTCTGCATAAAGCTCAAAGGAAGGGTCCAGACACTCACCAAAAGCAACAAGTTTTGCTCCAATGACATGAGGTAAAGGCCCCCCTATTGCATAAGGGCACCCTTTGTCTATAAATGGAGCATACTCCTTAGTCGATAAAATCAATCCCCCTCGAGGTCCTCGGAGGGTTTTATGAGTGGTTGATGTAATTACATCTGCATATGGGACTGGATTATACTTCCCTTTGAGTTGTTTTCCAGCGACAAGCCCTGCAAAATGGGCCATATCTACAAGAAGGGTCGCTTGACAAGCATCGGCTATCTCCCTCATTTTTGAAAAATCAATCCGTCGTGGATAGGCCGAATACCCCGCCACTAAAATAGCAGGTTTTTCTTTTATAGCTTGGTTTTTGAGCTTGTCATAATCGATTAATCCCGTTTCAGGATCGACACCATAGGAAATAGCTTGCATCATTTTTGATGAAAAGTTCACCCTACTGCCATGGGTTAAATGGCCTCCGGCGTCTAAAGCCATCCCTAAAATCTTTTGACGGGAAAAGCTCTTTCTCACCTCTTCATACTCTTGATCAGAAAGTTCATTAACACTTTTTTTTCCCAACGCTTCAATAAAAGGGGTTTCAATCCGTTTGATTAAAATTGCCCAATAGGCAATAAGGTTTGCATCTGCTCCCGAATGGGGTTGAACATAAGCATGCTCAACTCCAAAAAGTTTTTTAGCCCTTTCTACTGCTTGAGCTTCGATGGTATCGACATTGTCACATCCGGCATAAAAACGGTGAAAAGGGTGCCCTTCAGCATATTTGTCGGTTAAAAAATTGCCCATAGCCAATTGAACTGCAAGGGATGAATAGTTTTCTGAAGCAATGAGCTTTAAAGAATTTCTTTGATCTGTCAATTCTTTTTTTAATCCAGCGACCAATAAAGGGTCTGTTTTTTCCAAAAGTTCAAATATTGCTAGGTACGCAATAGACTCTACTGAAAGATCCTTTAAATCCTTTCTATCTCTAATGGTTTTTAACACACAATCCCCTAATTTATTTACACCCGATAAAGGGTAGGATATTTTGAAAAAAAAAGAAAGAGAATTTTCCCTTTACCTTTAATGATGCGTTATGGTAGAATACTTAATATTTTTCAACTACCAATAAGAGATAGACCATGCAAGAATCCTTACAAGATATCCTTTCAATTCAAGAGCTTGACATTAAGATGATCCGATTGATGCAAATGAAAAAGGCTCGCACAGATGAGCTTACTGAACTTTCATCTATCCATAAAGAATTGTTAGATCAGTTAGACGATAAGGAAGATGAATTGCAAGAAATGAGTGCTTCTATAGAATTGTTTGAAAAACAAATTGAAGAATGCACCCGCACAATTAAAAAATTAGAAAGCCATCAAACCTCTATTAAAAAAATTGATGAGTTCAATGCTTTAACAAAAGAAATAGCCCTTCAAGAAAAGGAAAAATCCACTTTAGAAAATGATCTATGCCTTCTTGTCGATCAAAAAAGTCTTGAAGAAGAGGTTCTTGAAAAGACAAAAGAGGCTTTAAAAATCTCTGAAAAAAATAATATCACCCTAAAGAAAGAAATTCTTGAGACCATTTTAAAAATTAATGAAGAAGGGAGACTTTTAAAAGCAGAAAGAGATGTTTTAGCAAAAGAAAGCTCTAAAGAAATCTTAGAAATATACGAAAAGCTTCTTCGAAACAAGAAAGACAAAGTGATTGTCCCTATTGAAAATAGAATTTGTCAAGGATGTCACATAGCTCTTACAGCGCAACATGAGCTTCTTGTTCGAAGAAAAGAGAATCTTGTTTTTTGTGATCATTGCTCAAGAATTCATTATTGGGCAGGAGAGGATAGCCAAGGAGAGGGTGATGGAAAAGTTGTCCGTCGTCGTCGTCGCAAAGCGTCTTCAACATAGTTTGGTAGAGGAGAATCAATCGCTTTATAAATATTTTTTATAAAGAGGAAAGTCTGGGCTTTATAGACAAAGATACCAGGGAAAGCCTGGGGGCCGCAAGGCTACGGAAAGTGCAACAGAAAATAGGTCGCCATCGTTAGATGGGTAGAGTGAAAATCTCTTATTTGTGATAAGAGCGGTTAGGCTAAGAGGCTTAACGTCAGTGCAAACCCTATCTAAAGCAAGACAAGAAGTTTTATTCCGAAGGGAAAAAGGCCGTCACCTTTAAAGCTTCGAAGAGTCGCTTGAGGGCCGTAGCAATACTGCCCCTAGATGAATGATTGAAAAGGTTTATAAAAAAACCTTACAGAACCCAGCTTACACCTTCTCTACCTTTTTTTCTTTACCCCCTTGTCCATAGGGGTGATGCTCTTGATAACTTTTGTTTTTTAACGTAGAAGAAACCTGTGTATAGATCGTTGTGGTTGCAATGGTTGTGTGTCCAAGAATTTCTTGAATGGATCTAAGATCCATCCCCCGCTCTAAAAGATGGGTAGCGATGCTGTGCCTTAAAGTATGTGGAGTGATTTTTTTAGCCATTTGAGCCTGTTTTTGATAGTGCGAAAAAAGACGATTTATAGAACGGGGAGTCATTTTTTCCCCAAAGCAGTTAAGAAAGATCGCCTCTTTATCAAATTCTTTAAGGTGATGTTCCACATCGATAAAGCGCTTTGGGTCTGTGATATATCTTTCCAACAAGGAGCAACACCTTTGTGTGAGGGGAACAATCCTTTCCTTTTTCCCCTTTCCTAAAACTTTTATTGTAAGATCCCCTGGGTAAAAATGCTTTTTATTTAAAGAGACAAGTTCAGAAACTCGAATCCCAGAGCTGTAAAAAAGTTCTATGATAACAGCATCTCTAAACCCAAGATAGGTGGTTGTATCTGGGGCACTCATAAAGAGTTTAATCTCTTCAAGGGAAAGGATCATAGGAATTTTTCGTACTGTCTTTGGACGCTGTAAAGTAATCGCAGGATTCTCTTTTATATATTTTTCCCTTTGTAAAAATGTATAAAAGGAGCGAATCGCTGAAAGGGTTCGAGCAATAGAACTTTTCTTTTTTCCTTTAGCATGAAGATTGCCTAAAAACTCACGAATAAGAGGTGCTGAGCCCTTTTTGTCCCCTAAAAAATCAGAAAGAGCCTTTAAATCAAGGGTGTAATTGCGTACAGTGTGGGAGGAGGCCCCTTTAACAGATTCTAAATAGTGAGTGAACTCTTCAATATTTTTTTCCATGTTCAAAGGGTAGCATAGGGGTGTAAATAGTGAAATAAGAATATGAGCCCCTTGCAAGGAACCCCCCTGTCATGTTATCCTATTTGCTAAAGGAGACTATTATGATAATCTTAGATAAAATTACAAAAAAAATTGGAGCAAGGGTTTTATTTGAAAACGTTTCTGCATCGTTTAATTCCAATCAGCGCTATGGTTTAACAGGACCTAATGGGGCAGGAAAATCCACTCTAATGAAAATCATGATGGGAACTGAGGATGCCACCTCTGGAACGGTGAGTTTACCTAAAAAAGTAGGTTTTTTAAAACAGGATATTGCCGAATTTAAGGACAACATGATTCGTGATGTTGTGATCATGGGGAACAAACGCCTTTGGGCCGCTGTTAAAGAACAAGATGAGCTCTACGCAGGGGAAATTACAGATGCTGCAGGGATGAGGCTTGCTGAGCTTGAAGAAATTGTGGGTGAGGAAAATGGGTATACCGCAGCTTCAGATGCTGAAGTTCTTTTAGAAGGGATGGGGATCAAACCTGAATCCTATGAAAAGAAAATGCACACCCTTCCAAATGATATGCAATTTAGAGTTTTGCTCTGCCAAGCTCTTTATGGGAACCCAGAGGCATTGCTTCTTGATGAACCAACCAACCACCTTGATTTAGAAGCGATATTTTGGCTTGAAACCTTCTTAAAATCCTTTGATGGGACCCTTATTGTCATCTCTCACGACAGACACTTTTTAAATGCAGTGTGTACCTGTATTGCCGATATTGACTACGAAACCATTATCCATTATCCAGGAAATTATGACGAGATGGTGGTTGCTAAATCTGAAGTGCGCTCTCGAGTAGATGCTGAAAATAAAAATAAAGAAAAAAAGGCTGAGCAACTTAAGCAATTTGTAGCAAAATTTGGAGCTGGAACAAGGGCTTCCCAAGTCCAATCTCGGATAAAAGAAATTGAAAAACTTCAACCTCAAGAGTTAAAAAAATCTAATATTTTAAGACCCTATATTTGTTTTCAAAATCCAGAAAGAAACTCTGGGGCTATTACCTATAAGCTTAAGAAGGTTTCCAAATCCTTTGGGGATAACCTTGTCATCAAGAATTTTTCCTATGAAGTCAATCGTGGCGATAAAATTGCAATTATTGGAAACAACGGGATGGGAAAAACCACCCTCCTCAAATTAATAGCTGGAATTATCCCACCTAGCGAAGGGGAAATCACCCTTGGTCACCAAACGCTGTTTGGGTACTTCCCACAGCTTCATGAAGAGGTGATTGATAAAAAATCTAACATCTCAATTCTTGATTTTTTAAGAACGCAAAAATCTACCGCCCATGAGCAGGAGATTCGCTCTGCATTAGGAAAACTTTTATTTCCAGGGGATGATGCTTTTAAAGGGGTCGCAAAGCTTTCTGGAGGAGAGACAGCAAGAGTCCTTCTTGCCGGTCTTATCTTAAACACCTTTAATACCTTAATCTTGGATGAGCCTAACAACCACCTTGACCTTGAATCGGTATCGGCATTAGGAAGTGGACTTAAAAATTACCCAGGAACAGTTATTTTTGCCTCTCATGATAGAGACTTAATTGACACAGTAGCTACTCGCATTATTGCACTTGAGAAAAATGGGATCCATACCTTTGATGGCCCCCTTGAAGAATATCGAAAATCTAAGGTTGAGTAAAAACATCTGTTAACATAGGGTGAATTTTATAGGGAAATCTATAGGGAGTCTATGATGGTTCATCCAAATGTAACATACTTACAAAGAGAGATTAAATCTTTTATAAATTACCTTCAATCTTTGATAGATAAGGCTCAAATTGGAGAAGAATTTATAAATAATAAAGAATATTCTCAGTTTGCTGAAAAAATTTGGAATGTCCATTATTTTTCCAAAGAGCTCCTTGGGAAAAAGAATTTAGATGAAACCGCCTACTATAATGCAACCATTGTTAAAGATCTTTTAGAAATCCCTCTCCATCTAAACAAAAAAAGTCGGGATTTTTGTTCTTTAATCGGCGCTGCCGATAGACTTAAGTATGATGACAATCTCGAAACAATGAAGACGATGTTACACAATTTTATAAAAGATAAACCCTCTTTAGAAGGTCTTTTTGACGATTTAACCGTTATTTACAAAGACCTAGCTGCCTAAAGGATCTACCGATTTTATAAAAGAAAAACGCTTTAAATCCTCAGCGATATGGGTGTTTTTAAAAATTTCAGAAGCTTGCTTTTCAAAAAGATCTAACTCTAAGTATCTTGCAGAAAAATGAGTTAGGATGAGCATTTTTGCATTGGCTTTTTTTGCAATCGATGCTGCCTGTTTTGCTGTAAGGTGGTGGTGATTATAAGCCATTTCTGCTTCTTCATCAAGATAAGTGCTTTCTGATAAAAGCATAGTGACATCTTTAGCAATTTTTTCAGCCGCAGGACACACTCGTGTATCAGAAATGTAAGCAAAGCTGTCCCCTTGTCGAATATAACTTACCTCTTGGACAAGGATTGTGGCTCCATTGATATGAATTGAACCCTTTTCATTGAGCTCTCGCATCTTTTCGCCAACAATGCCCAATGCAAGTAATTTATCTTTATAATACTTTCGTTCATCTTTTTCTTGAACTCTATAGGCAATATTATCAACCCCATGATCTAAAAATTCAGCTGAAATAGTAAATGCCCCATCGTCGTGAACCACCCCTGACTCATCAATTGGGTGCTCAATTACCTGGATCCTTTCATGATAAATCGTTCCGTATCGGAGTCTATCAAAGTACTTTTTTCCACTTTTTGGATAGTAGCAATGGATGGGATGGTTGACCCCATCTAAATTTAATCTCATGAGCATTGAACCAAAGCCTAAACAATGGTCTCCATGAAAATGAGAAATAAAAATGCGGGTGACAGTGGGAGGGGCAATGCCGGCATGAATAAATTGCCTTTGAGTTCCCTCCCCTGGGTCAAATAAAAACCCCTCACCATTCCACCGAAGTAAGTAGGCTCCATGGTTACGCTTTCTTGTAGGTTGTTGAGAGGATGACCCTAAAACTGTTAAATCTCTAACACTCATTTTTTATAAACCTAGCTTTGCCCTTTTCTTTCCAAAGATGAGTTGATAGACATCCATATAGCATTCTACAAAATGGATATCGACATCCTTTTTAATATGGGGGGCAAGCTCATCAAAATCCCTTTTGTTTTTATGAGGGACAATGAGGGTATGAATATTTTCACGCTTTGCAGCAATGACTTTTTCTTTAAGGCCGCCAATAGGCAAGACTTTCCCTGTGAGGGTGATCTCCCCTGTCATTGCAATGCTATCTGGAACGGGGATATCATTGAACAAGGAAATAATGGCGGTAGTCATTGCAATTCCTGCCGAAGGGCCATCTTTAGGGGTGGCTCCTTCAGGGATGTGGATGTGCACCTCTGTCCCGTCCATTAAAAATCCTTTAGGTAAATAGGTTTCTACTTGTGAATAGACATAGGTTAAAGCAATACTTGAAGATTCTTTCATCACATCGCCCGCATTTCCAGTGAGCCTTAACCGCTCTTTTCCAGGATGAGCAACCACCTCAATATATAAAATGGACCCCCCAAATTCTGTCCAAGCAAGACCTGTGACAACCCCTTTTTGAGACTGTTCCTTATAGAACCGATCGGAAGTGAATAGGGGTTTACCAAGGTAGGTTTCAAGATTTTTAGCTGTAACTTCCACTTTTAGGGTCTGTTTACCCTGATCTTCTTCTATTGCCTTTACTTTTTCTGTGGCAATTTTTCTTAAGACTTTATTAATGGCCTTTTCAAGTTGCCTTACCCCCGCCTCTCTACAATAGTTATTGATAAGAGCATGATAGGCATCGGCCTTGAAAGAGACATCTGAGAGTTTAAGCCCCACCTGTTGCCGATTTTTTTTGATTAAATACTTTTTAGCAATTTGTATTTTTTCTTCTTCGATATAGCCAGATAAGCGCAATACTTCGCACCGATCAAGAAGCGCTGAGGGGATGGTGTCAAGGGTATTTGCAGTGACTATGAATAAGATGTTTGATAGATCAAATCGGCAATCTAAATAGTGATCTAAAAAGTCGGTATTTTGCTCTGGATCTAACACTTCCAACAAAGCAGAAGCTGGATCTCCATGATAACTTTGACCAATTTTATCAATTTCATCTAACATGATCACAGGATTTGCACTTTTTGTCTGTTTTAACGCTTGCAAAATTTTTCCAGGCATTGCCCCAATATAGGTGCGTCTATGCCCTTTGATTTCAGCCTCATCGCGCATTCCTCCCAATGAAAACCTAAAAAACTTTCTATCAAGAGCCCTTGCAATACTTTTCCCAATACTTGTTTTTCCAACACCAGGGGGGCCGACTAAACAAATGATATACCCTTTGGTCCCTGTTTTTTTTAAAGCACCGACACTTATGAATTCAATGATCCGCTCTTTGATATCTTTTAGGCCATAGTGATCTTCATCTAAAATGTTGCTCGCCTCACTAATGGACTGCTTTTCTTTATCCAAAACCCCCCAAGGGAGGATGGTTAGCCAATCTAAATAGCCTCTTACAACTGAATACTCTGCGGACTGAACCTCTAACACCGATAGTTTATCCATTTCCTCAGCAAAAATTTCTTTTGCCTCTTCAGACATTTTTAAGTGTTTAGCCCTTTCCTTAAACTTTTCACTATCTAAAGATTTGTCATCTTTTGCACCGCCTAATTCTTTTTTAATTGCCTTAAGCTGCTCGCGAAGAAAAAAGTCTTTTTGTGTTTTAGAAATGGTTGTTTCAATCTTTTGATTGATCATGTTTTGAATTTTACCAATATCTAACTCTTTTCGAAGCAAAACAAGGGCCTTTTCAAGACGTTTGGATAGATCAAGGGTCCCTAAAACATCTTGTAAATCCTCCCTCGAAGCAGTGGTTAGGGCGGTAGCAAAATCACAAAGCTTCCACGGCTGAGAAAACTCGGAATTATTGAGAAAAATTTGGAGCTCTTCTTTGTATAAAGGGTTTAAAGCAATTAAATCCTTTACAGTTTGTAAAATATTTGCCACGTAGGCCTGCACTTCATCTTTTTGTTTTGGAACAATTCTATCTTGATGATAGGAGACTGCAGCTGCTAAGTATTTATCTTCTTTTTTAGAAACACGCCTTAAAATCTTAAAACGGCTCTCAATGCTTAAAATGACCTGTGCTCCCCTTTCATTTGTAGATACAATCCGCAATATGCGAGCAATTACTCCAATATCATAAAGATCTTTTAAAGTGACAGTATTGATATTTTGCTTTTCATCCCTTGTGAGGACAAGACCGACAAACTTATGTTTAGAGTGAGCCATTTCTTTTAAAAGATCGAAATAAATCCCCTTTTCAACCATTAGGGGGACGGTAAGAGATGGGGGAAAAGGTCTTTTTGTGAGGGGGAGAATAGGCAATAATTTAGGATATTGACTCACATCAATATCGCCCTCAATAATTTCATTTGAGTCAAAAAGGGGGGGTAAATCACCCTCATCATCGAAATATTCATCATCGTCTAACACAATACAAGCTCCTTAAGTACCGATAAAGGGAACCACTCTACCCTCTTTTACACATTAATTCAAGAAAGAGCAGACAAAAACCCATTTTTCTATTTATAATAGGTTTGCGATATATTATGAAGAAATACCTGATCATTGATACAAGCTCTACAGACAGCGCGATCTGTCTTCTTTTAGATGAAAAAAGATCTATAGAAATTCCCCTTCCCCAAACAAATCAAACCAAAGAACTGATTCCTATGATCAAAAAGCTCCTTGAAGAGCAGCAGTTAGATATCAAGGAGCTCTCAGGTATTGGGATTTGCACAGGCCCTGGCCTCTTTACAGGGACGCGTGTTGGGGTAATGACGGCAAAGGCCCTCTGCTATGGATCAGATATCCCTTTGTTTCCCTTTTCATCATTTGATCTTTTTGAAGAAAAAGGATCTTTTGCCATAATTGATGCAAAATGTCAGCGAGCACATCTTTTTCATGATAATGAAATAAAACTTATCGACTACAACACCCTTTCAACGATTTTTGAGCCTATCTACGTTTTAGAGAAAGAGCCCTTTAAAGGGCTGCCTATCGAATTGATCCTTAGTAAGAAAAATTATAACAACCTCTATGTTTTATTCCAAAACTCCTTACCTCAAACCCATGATAGGGTAACTATCCATTACAACACCTTATAACGTTTAAAAAATAATTTAGCGTCCACTCGATAGCACACTAAATTCTTTAATAAATAATTCATTTCGTAATTATTTGCATTTTTTATATAATCAATGACAATAAGCCTATGGAGTTATTATTTTGAAAATAGATCAACAAGCTATAAAATTTTTTACTACGCCATGGGAATTAGTAGAAAACAACAGAAGGTACGCTGCAGCAGAAAAAGTGGGCTTTACCCTTCTTTTTATCATAACCATTATTCCACTTACCATTATCATCCCGTTAGTCACCTGTTGGGTCATTAGACATTTGACAAGGGGTGGATCAACAACCGTACCACGTCCTCTTCCTAGTGAAAACACCCCTATACCGACATCTCAATCATCTCAATCATCTCAATCATCTCAATCATCTCAATCATCTCAATCATCTCAATCATCTCAATCATCTCAATCATCTCACTCACCTCGGTATGGTTCCATGTTGGACGAAGCAAATACCACCTTGCACAACATTCCACCCGAAAATAGAACTACTTTAATGGAGCCTGCGGCTCCAAGACCAGAAATGTGTGGAAACAATAGTTATATCTTTCGAAGTTTCCAAGATGAAAACAGCTCTATTTTCTCAACTCTAGAACAAGAAGTTATCCTTCAGAGTCATTTTGGTATACTTACCTTTAATACAAATCCTCTGCAATTAATCAGCTATGTTGGCAATGTAGCACATCACCATTTTAACAATAACGATTCGCTAAGGAGGAGATTTATTGGTATATGTTCACAGCTTATGGGGTGTCTAAGACACACTTCTTTAGCCGATAAACTAATTCAAGGCTCTTGTGTTTCTTTTGATATTGAGTATAGAACCCGTAGAATCCAAACACCGTTTTTACACAGAGATGGGGGAATCGAAAATGGCGATCATTTTCTATTTTTTTTATATAAGAAACCTATTGATGTGCCTATTTTACCAACTTTAGTCATTGAATCTTCTAAAGAAGATATGTGTTTATCAGATCCAACCTTTGCAGAACGATTTACTAGTCTTGAAGGAAGGGGTCACGCTCCGACATCAGAATTTCTTATTAATAATGATGTCACCCTCTTGTTACCGGAGTTACACGAAGGAGATCTTTTTGGCTTTAATAATTTAATGACCCTTCATGCAACCCCTAGTTACAGCAACGTTACAAACCACACTCTAAGAGATCAATGTTTTTTGCGGGGTGATACCTTTCACCCATCTATAACAAAAGGTCCTTTTATTCGATTTGCTGTAAATATAAAACCCTCATCATGAATGGAAAACGTAGAGCAACCCTGTCAAAGGATGTATCTATCCAATTGATTCTTAGTTACAAAGCCTCTATTTTCAAAAAGAAGTATAGAAGGGTTGAATTTACTTTAGAAAACATCTATAATTATAACTGAAAATAAAATTTAATTATTATGTCAATTAATCCATTTGTTCAACTTGTTACTGATCCCACCCAATATGCAGACGCTCGTGCAAAGAATCCGGAGGAAAAAGATCTAGCCTTAAGAATTGGGATTTGGATTTTAGCTATTTTTACAATCGTAGCCTTAACTGTGATTGTTCCTTTAGTGACGTGCTGGTCTATTAAACTCACCCATGAAGCAAAGAAAAAAGCCGAAGCCAAAGCTCAAGCAGCAGCAGAAGCCGAAGCCGAAGCTCAAGCAGAAGCCAAAGCCAAAGCTCAAGCAGAAGCCAAAGATCGTTTTAAAAAAACTACTAGGCAAATAATAAAGCAATCGGAGATAGAAAAAATTGGCAACTACGCCATGATTGTAAAAAATGCAGACCCTAAACTAAAAAAACTATTTGACTGGCTTATTCAAGGTTACAACAGGGATTTCAAAACCGTGATCCTCAATATAGAAACTGGGGTTGTTGAAACGATAAAGTGCATTGACCCTGAGGATCCAACAACTTTGGAACAACTCAAAAAAATGAAAGTACTTGCACCCACCCTCCTTGCCTATTTTAATGAAGTGATTACAAAGCACCCTCATCACAATAAAATGGCAATTTATTGTGATCGGATAGTCCAACAAACGACCTACGAAAAAAGAGGCTTTAAGCCCGTTCAACTTGAAGGAGAGGATA
>JBIKLZ010000028.1:0-15939 GCA_044359535.1 Chlamydiia bacterium | reverse complement strand
GGGGGTTAAATCCAGCAAACCTTATCATTGTCGCTGGCCGTCCGTCGATGGGAAAAACTGCTTTTGGGGTCAATATTGCTGAGCATATTTGCTTTGATTTAAATAAACCCGTAGCCGTCTTTTCTCTTGAGATGAATGCTGAGGAGCTTTTACACAGAATGATTTGTAAAAGGGCTGAAGTTTCTTCTGAAAAAATTAAAACAGGAGCCCTTAATGGGGCTGAATACCAAAGAATTGTCTCTGCTGTCAGTGCGATGCAAAACCACACCTTCATCATTGATGATCAACCCGGTTTAAAAATCACCGATCTTAGAGCTCGAGCAAGACGATTAAAAGAGGTCTATAATATCCAGTTTCTTTTAATAGACTACTTACAACTTCTATCAGGGTCCCGAGGGCAATACAACACAGAAAATAGACAGACAGAAATTTCTGAAATTTCAAGGATGCTAAAAAACTTAGCGAGGGAACTTAACATCCCTATCATCTGCCCCTCTCAACTTTCTCGTAAGGTAGAAGAAAGAGCAGGCCACCGCCCTATGCTTTCAGATTTAAGAGAATCTGGATCCATTGAACAGGATGCTGACTGTGTCCTTTTTATTTATAGAAGGGACTACTACAACGCAACTGATCACCCAGGGATGGCTGAGATTTTAATTGCAAAAAATAGACATGGATCAACCGGCAACATCAAGCTTGCTTGGAGAAAAGAGTTTGCACACTTTTCTAACTATGCTCACGAATCCATTGAGGATTCTGATCCCTTCTCCCCTTTTTCTCAGTAAATTTTTTATTTTATAGCTCTCTTCCTGAAACTTTTCATAAATTGCCTATTTTTCTTTACAAAATCAAGGGCAATCTATACACTAATCACAAACTTTTTATAGGAAAAGGTATTAAGTATGTCTTCAGTGAAGAAAAAGCGTAAGCTTAAAATAAATAAGCATAAGCGTAAAAAAAGAAGTAGAAGAGATCGTCACAAAAATTCATAAAGATGTGGCACTATCCTCAAAACTTCGATGTAATTGTTATAGGTGCAGGGCATGCTGGCTGCGAAGCAGCTCATGCTTCTGCTAAAATAGGGGCAAAAACCCTCCTTCTAACGATGAACTTAGATTCTATTGCAAAAATGAGCTGCAATCCCTCTATTGGTGGATCTGCAAAAGGTCAAATTGTTCGAGAAATAGATGCTCTTGGGGGCATTATGGGAAAAATCGCTGATAAAACAGGGATCAATTTCCGCATGCTTAATTATTCCAAAGGCCCTGCCGTATGGGCTCCAAGGTGTCAATCCGATCGATTTGAGTATTCTTATCAGATGAAACATCTTTTAGAAAACACTAAGAACTTATCGATTATGCAAGGATCTATTGAAGAACTCCTTGTTGAAGATGGGGTCATCAAAGGGGTGGTTACTCCTCATGGGGTGATCTACAAAGCAACAGCAGTTGTCCTTTGTGCAGGAACCTTCATGCAGGGTTTGATGCACATTGGAGATAAAACCTCTAAAGGGGGGCGAATGGGCGATCCCTCTTCCCCGATTTCCGATCAACTAAAAAAATTGGGATTTACTTTAGGTCGGTTAAAAACAGGGACTCCCCCTCGAATTCATGGAAAAACCATCGATTTTTCACAACTTGAAGTTCAGGAGACAGAAAGTCACGTTTCATTTTCTCGGAAAAAAGATCTTCCACGTTTACCTCAAGTCCCCTGTTACATCACCTATACCAATGAAAACACTCAAGCCATTGCTGAAAAAAATCTCCATAGAAGTGCGATGTACAGTGGAAAAATTCAAAGCAAAGGGCCAAGGTACTGCCCTTCTTATGAAGATAAAATCACCCGATTTAAGGATAGAGTGCGCCACCAAATATTTTTAGAGAAAGAGGGGTTACATACAGAAGAGTACTATGCAGCAGGGATTTCAACCTCCCTTCCTTTTGATGTTCAAGTAGAAATGCTAAGGACAATTGTTGGCTTAGAAAATGCTGAGATAGTGCGTCCTGCCTACGCTATTGAATACGATTACGTCACCTCCCTTCAGCTTAAAGGGACTTTAGAGACCTTTCTTGTTAAAAATCTTTTCTTTGCAGGGCAAGTAAATGGGACCACAGGGTATGAAGAAGCTGCTGCTCAAGGGTTGATTGCTGGGATCAATGCCGCTCACAACGCTTTAAACAAAGCTCCATTTATTCTTGGAAGATCTACATCCTATATTGGGGTCCTTATTGAAGATATTATCACCAAAGAGCTTTCTGAGCCTTATAGGATGTTTACAAGTCGAGCTGAGCACAGATTGCACCTTCGTTATGATAATGCTGACACCCGATTAACCCCCTATGGCTACCATCTTGGATTGGTTTCTAAACAAGAATTTGAGCAATTTACCCTTGATCAGCAATGTATTGATGAGACAGTAGCACTTCTTCAAACCACAAGAAAAGAAATAGATAACAAAAGTGTTCTCCTATCGACATTTCTATCTCGGCCAGAAACAACCTATAGGGATGTACAAGTTTTGTTTCCTGAACTATTAAAGGAACTTGCCCCAGAACTGGCTCAAAGGATAGAAATAGAAATCAAGTATGCTGGATATATTTCTCGACAGACAAAATTGCTTGAAAAGCTTCAAAAACTTGATTCTTTAGAAATTGCCGAAGATTTTGACTTTAACATAAAAACCCTTCGTAAAGAGTCAGCTGAGCGTCTTTCAAAAGTGCGTCCTCAAAATTTAGGGGCAGCCAGTCGGGTTGAAGGGGTCACTCCAGCCGATATTTCCATCCTTATGCTCACCTTAGGCTATTAGAGTCTATTGGAAAATGAGTTTTTTTTGACTTGACATTCTAAAAACTAGGCTATAAAAAGGATTCTAAACTTATTAGGAGATTTTTTACCAATGATCCACCCCCTCAAATGCTTTTTACCCGCTTTTGTACTCCTTTTATCTTCAGCAGCAGACACAGGCCCTTTAGTTTCTGCGGCGATGCAACAAACTGCCAATGCGCAAAATGCAACCATCAATAATGCCCTAACTCAAAAGGAAAATGCGATGGTCCTTGCAAATCAAGTGAAAACCCCCTCTCCATCAGGGGATGTAATGATTGTGGATCCAAAAGAGGTGTCTAAGGATTGGATTCACGCCTTTACAATGCTTAAATCAAAGCAAACAGGATCGATTATCTTTACTCTTTTAAATGGGGAAAAAATAGACAATATTGTCGATGTTCAAGCCGTTTCTGGGGGATATTTACTTTTTTTTACCCTAAAAAGCTACCAAGGGCTACACTATAAAGTGGTAAAAACCTCTGAAATCAGTTCGATCAATTCATAATGTCTATTAAGATCCTCCAATTAGAAAATACCCCTATAGAAGAACAACTTAAAATTGAAGAGGACCTTCTTCGTAATGACCCTCACCCTTATGTCATCATTGGAACAAATCTTCCCACAGCAATTGTCATGGGATCCTCTCAAAAAAAAGAGGATGTTATAGACCTTAAAAAGGCGTATGAACAAAAGATTCCCATCATTCAACGATTCTCAGCCGGTGGGTGTGTCCTTTTGGATAAAGATAGCATTGTTGTTTCATTTATCCTTAACAAAAAAAATGTGGGGGTCGATCTTTTCCCCCAAACCCTAATGAAGTGGTCGATTGATTTTTATCAAAAGGCCCTTTTGCTCCCTGATTTGGATCTACAGGGGAACGACTACACCCTTAAAGATAGAAAAATTGGGGGCAATGCCCAGTATATTAAAAGGGACCGTTTTGTCCATCACACCTCCTTTTTATGGGATTTTTGCCCAGAAAAAATGGAGGTCCTTTTACACCCTCCAAAAGAACCTTGCTACAGAAACAAGCGTCCTCATCAAGAATTTCTGACAACGATAAAACCCCATCTTTCTAAAGAAGGATTTATTGAATCTATTAAAAATAGGTCAATCAAGGTGTTCAGATAATCCAAACTTTCTATTAAAGTAGCTTTTAACCACATCTTTACCGATAGCAGCAATCGATTGTGTGAGGGGAATTTTTTTTGGGCAGACTTGAACGCAGTTTTGGGCATTGCCACAATCAGAAACTCCCCCATCTTCCATCATCACTGTGATTCTCTCCTCTTTAAGAGATTTTCCAGTTTCATTTGCATTAAATAGCTTCACTTGATTGATTGTTGATGCCCCGACAAATGTAGATGTTGGTCCAAATTGAGGACATGCTTCAAGACAACACCCACAGGTCATACATGTGGATTCAACATACATTGCCTCTTGTTTTTTTTGAGAGACAGCCGGCCCAAACTCCTCACTATGATATCCTTCTACAGGGACCCACCCTTTAATTTTCTTCAAATTGTCAAACATTGAGGATCTATCAACCACAAGATCCCTCACCAAAGGAAATTTTGTAAAAGGGGCTAAAATAATAGTATCTGTCTTATCCTCTTTTAAAATCGTTTCAATAAGGGCAGTACATGCTTGTCTTGGCCTTCCATTAATAAGCATTGAGCAAGAGCCGCATACCTCTTCTAAACAGGCCTGCTCCCACACAATAGGAGCCACCCTTTCCCCACTTTTTGTAATAGGGTTTTTTTGGATCTCCATCAAAGCAGAGATGACGTTTAACCCTTCCTTTCTATCTAATTCAAATTCAACAAAATATTGCTTTGTTTTATCCCCTCGATAAATTTTTAAGTTAAACGTGTGCATATTTTTTCTCCCTACGTCCATAGTCTAACTCTGTCACAAGAGGGACTTTTGGTACATTTTTTAATTGAGGGGTCATCCTTTTTGCCACTGTATAATCCCTAAGAACTGGATCTAAATGGCGGATATCGACAGGTAAATAGGAGATTTCAGGTTCATCACTATGAGGATCGTATGTACAAATGGTTGTCTTCAAAAAGTGGGCATCATCTCTTTTAGGAAATTCGGGCTTGTAATGAGATCCTCTAAATTCATTTCTCATCAAAGCCCCTTTTGCAATACATAGAGCCATTTCTAGCATTGGGCCAAATTGATTAGCAAACTGCAATGTTTGATTTAATACTGAGCCTTTATCATCTAACGTGATATGTAAAAACCGCTCTTTTATTTTTTTAATCTCTTTAATAGCATGTTTTAACCCCTCGTTACTTCTAACAACAGTGACATGGGCGATCATAATAGCTGCAAGTTCATCGTGGAGTTTATAGACATTTTCTCCACCGCTTCGTTCCAAAAGATTCTCTTTTATTGCTTGCTCATGAGCCATTGCTTCTTCAAACAGTAACCGATAGTCCTTTTTGTTTTTATGGGCTATATCATCTATATAAAAAAAGATTTCATTGGCAGCAACCATCCCTCCAAAAACACAGGAAAGTAATGAATTTGCCCCCAATCGATTAGCTCCATGGTATTGAAACTCACATTCTCCAGCAGCAAAAAGCCCTTTTATATTTGTCATTTGACGGTAGCGACTAAAGCGATCCTCATCCCCTGTTGCAGGCCAATCCACCCACATCCCACCCATTGTATAGTGCACCGCAGGAAAAATCTTCATAGGGACTTTTCTTGGATCCTCGCCAGTAAATTTTTGATAAATTTCTAAAATCGACTCTAATTTATGAAGGGCCTTTTCATCAAGGTGGGTAAGGTCTAAATAGACCTGCTTTTTCCCATCAATTCCAAGACCTGCCTCTTCAACGACCTTGATAATGTAACGAGAAGCCACATCTCGAGGGACTAAATTTCCAAATGTGGGGAATAACTCCTCTAAGAAATACCAAGGCTCCCCTGTTTGTCCACACGATACAAACTCCCCTGTGGGCCCTTCAATTTTTTTCGAACTATCCCCATAGACCCAAATTCTCCCCCCTTCCCCACGGGCAGATTCTGACATTAATCGAAGTTTATCTTCCCCAGGAATGGCTGTTGGGTGTATCTGAATAAACTCTGGATTGGCAATTTTTACCCCCTGCATGTAGGCTCGTGCATTTGCTGCCCCTGTGCAAATGGTGGAGTTTGTTGAATATTTAAAAATAACCCCATTTCCCCCTGTAGCTAAAAGGACCCCATCCCCTTCTAAAGTACTTAATTTTGAATTGTATAAATCCATAATCACCACACCACGAGCAATCCCCTCATCATCGATAACAACTCTCATAAATTCATGATGTTCATACTTTTTAATTTTTCCGCTCACTTCAAATCGTCTTACCTGCTCATCAAGGGCGTAGAGCAATTGCTGTCCGGTGGAGGCTCCAGCAAAGGCTGTCCGTTTATACAACGTCCCTCCAAATCGTCTAAAATCAAGGTGTCCATCTGCCCTCCTATTAAAAGGGACCCCCAATCGATCAAACATTCGAATGATTGCCGGTCCATTATAACACATCTCCAAAATGGGGGGTTGATCCCCTAAAAAATCGCCCCCTTTAATTGTGTCATAGGTATGAATATCGACCGAATCCATCTCCCCCATCAAATTAATAGCAACATTAATCCCCCCTTGGGCACAGACAGAATGGGATCTTTTTACATTTGTTAAACTCACTAAATCTACACTACACCCAAGATCGGCAAGTTTCATAGCCGCCGATAGCCCTGCTAATCCCCCACCAATCACAATGACTTTTTTTCCTTTTTCGCTCATCAATGATAATATCCTGTGCTAAAAAAATAACTTCCCCATATAGACAACATCCCTAAAGCGCTAAGAACAAAGGCAAGGCCATAGGCAAAACTCACCCATTTTGTCTGAGCACTTCTAGAAAGGATCAATCCCCATGTAATACAAAAAGTCCAAAATCCATTACTCCCATGAAAGACAGAGGCCAATACAAAAAGGGTATAAAAAATGCACATAGGGACACTTTGAAAGGCCTCTCTAACATTTAAAAGGATTAAATCGGCAGATTTTTTTGAAGCAATAATGACTTCATTTTCCTTAAGTGTAAAATGTGTTAAACCTTTTACAAAAGCCTCTTTATCCTCAAAAGCGGATAGACTTTTATAGAGGGCATTTTCCTCTTTATTAAATCGATCCTGAGCAACATCCTTCATTTCTTCTAATCGCTCATCTACTACCGACATTTTTCCTTCAAACACCTTTAGCTGGCTCACCTCTTTCTCTATAGCCCCTTGATCATAGATAGACACCTTTAAATCTGCGGCAACAGTATAAAGACCTGAATCGACCCTATATTTACCAAAGGCCATAGACTCTTCTCCTCTATGAATTTTATAAGGGTACATCACAAAACGCATTTGAATCACATGGAGAATTATTCCAAAAAGGATGATCCACGCTGAAATCCGTTGCAGAGAATAGGCCTTATTTCTTTCGTATTTTAATACACTTGCCTTTCCCCCTTTATTTCTTACATTTGACTTAGAGCTAAGCATGTACTTAACCCCCCAAACGGCATGAATCCCCATTGGGACCCCTAAAAGAAAGATCTCTACAGCAGGTAAATAGGGGATGCTGTGCAAAAAATTGACACTGTTAACAAACCAAAGGACATTTGCCCCAAAAAAAATCGGTGCTTGTGAATTGGTAAATAAATGCTCCATCAAAAAAATTAAAAACCACAGCCCCATTAAAGAATGAAGCCGCCTCCAAACAAATGCCTTAGGCACTAATCGATGGGAAACTACTGCTGCCATACACACCCTCACTATGATACTAAAGAGTGCAGTCTACAGAAAGATCTATTTAACCTCAAACAAAGAGTATAGATCCATTTTCGTAAGTTTTTGATAGAATCTTTGAAACACTCACCCCATAAATGGTTGCAAGGGTTTGAGCAATATTTACTATATGTGCTGGCTCATTGGGTTTTCCCCGATAGCCTTCAGGAGAAAGCCATGGAGAATCTGTCTCTATAAGGAGTCGATCAAGGGGGATTTTTTTTACAACTTCCCTCAATGCTGAAGACTTTTTAAAGGTGACAATCCCACTTATGGAAAGATACAACCCTAAATCCAAGGCCTTTTTTGCTTGCTGATCATTTCCTGTAAAACAGTGGATCATCCCTGAAATTGGAGGAAACTCCCCTAACGCTTCATATAGATTCTTAAATGCTTGATCCCCACGAACATGAAAAATTAAAGGCAATAAAGTGTGCACCCCTAGATCAATATACCTTCTACACACCTTTTTTTGAAAAGCCACATTATTAGGTTCGATAAAATCATCAAATCCTGTTTCGCCGATACCCACAATTTTTTTCTCCATGGCCATCTTCTGAAAATAATTAAATATCTCCTCAGTTTCTAGATGCGCATCATGAGGGGTGGTTGCAGCGACATTTTTTACAACTGATGGATACTTTTTCTCTAATAATAAGCCGGCCTCTAATTCTTTTGCCTCTGTACACACGTTGATAATCTTAAAATGTCCAAGGGCCATAGCATTTTCTACAGCCTTTTCTCCATCGATTTTAAATCCATCACTAGAAAGATGGGCATGAGAATCCATTAAAAAAATTGGCTCTTTATCCATATACTCCTTTTCTTAGAAAAATCTTTGCTATACTATAGGAAGAAAAGGAGTTTTTTTCTATGGGCATTTTTTTCAGATCCTACATTGAGTCCGATTTTTTCGGAAAACTGATCTTTCTTTTTTTATTCATCCTTTCAGTCACATGCTGGACTGTCCTAATACGAAAATTTCGAACCTTAAAATCGGCAACTGCCCTTGGAAGGGAAATGCGCGATCAAATCCGGCAAACTCAACTACAGCACCTTTTATTCCAAAACGACCCCTCTTTGAAAAAGAGCCCTTTTTCACGCATTTTAAGTGCCATTGCTTCAAAAACCACTCAAATTATCAATAAAAATCACCACTTTAACGATCAAAACAACCCTTTTCTCTCAAAACGTGATATTGAAATGATCGATGAGCATTGCTCTATAACTATCTATCAAGAGATAAAAATCTTAAGTAAAGATCTATTTATCCTTTCCACCATTGTCTCTCTTGCTCCCTTTGTCGGAATTTTAGGTACTGTGTGGGGAATTCTTCTTTGTCTTGGTGAACTTCAAAAAGGGGGGGTGGGTTCACATTCTATCATTTTAGCAGGGCTATCTACTGCCCTTGCTACAACTGTTTTGGGCCTTGTCATTGCCATCCCAGCACTTATTGCCTACAACTATTTTAAAAATGCTCTGACCCATATCACTACAGATATGGAAGAGTTTTCTCAGATTGTATTGTCTGAAATAGAACTTCAATATACAGCAGTAGAGGTCTAATGAGAAAAAGGTTTTCTACAGGATTTATTGACGATAATGATCTTATTAATTTAACCCCTCTATTAGACGTCTTATTTGTAGTCCTTATTTTGTTTATTATCATTGCCCCATTAACAAAGTTAGATAGAGTAGAGGTTACTGAAAGTTCTTCAAAAAGCCTTTCAGCTTCTTCGATGACCGATATTGACACAATACACATCTGCCTTCATGAAGACAACACCCTTTCTGTCAATGGAAAAGCCCTTGAAAAACATACCCTAAAAATTCTATTACAAGAGTTAAAAAAGGGTAATAAGGAGCTTGTACCACGACTTGTTATTGATAAAAAATCCTCTTTTGGAGCCTTTTCAGAAACAAAAGACTTGATCGAAGAGTGTGGTTTTGCCTATCTAGACCTTGTCGTTAAAAGTAAACATTCATGAAGCGTCGTTTTTTACTCCCTTTTGTTATCTCTATACTTCACATCCCCATCTTCTTTTTTTCTATTCATGAGCCCCTTAAAAAAAAGCCCCCTCCTCAAAAAATGATTGTCAACACCCTTACCCTTTTTCAACCCCCTCCCTCCACTGCTGAAAACAAACAATCCCCTAAACAAACTCCTAAGGACATTGAAAAAAAAACAGCCCCTCCCCTTCACAAAAAGGCCCTTAAAAAACAGTTGCAAAAATCTATTGCCACCTCAAAGTCCTCAGCTAAAGGTTCTCCAAAAAAAATAAAAAAAATTGTAAAAAAGGATGCAGGAAACACCGAAAGAGAATACAATGACTACTTACAGAGGATTTTTGAAATCTTAAGTGACTCGCTCACCCTGCCAGAAAAAGGGAAAGTAAAACTTAACCTTACTGTGGGTTGTAATGGAAAGGTGGTACGGATTGAAACCCTATCTTCGGAAAGTTCATTAAATCTTACCTACCTTCAGCAAAATGTGGGATCCTTAATATTTCCAAAATACACAAAAAATGAAAACAGAACCTTTACCATACTCTTTAGTGATGAAAAATAATCGTTTTTTCCCCTTTCTTATCCTTTTTTTCTTTCCCCTATTTTGTGAAGAATTAGAAATCACCCTTCCTACCCAACATAGAGAATCTAAAGTCTATATTAGTGGGTGCATAAGTGACTCTAAAGAACTCTCCTCCCTCATTAACTACGTCCTTCACGAAGACTTTACCCTCGACGGAAGGGCTAAAATCATTGAAAAAAACCCCCTCTTAGAAAAAGCAGGTCATGCCCTTGCCTATAGCGATCCAATATGGAAAAAACAGAGTGTTGACTACCTAATTCTCCCCTCTTTAAAAGATAAACTCCTTTCCTTTAATCTATTTAATGTAAGAACAAACACTGTCAAAACTCTTGAAAGCCTTGAGCTTTCTGATAACAAAGAAGAAAACATCTTCCTTCTCCATGATTTTTCTGATTTTTTTATGGAGGATTTCCTCGGTTCTAAAGGGATTGCCTCTAAAAAAATTCTTTTTTCATTTAAACCTCACAAGAAAGAAAGCGATGAGGAAATCACCTCTTGGACAGCTGAAATTTACCAAACTGATTCTTTAGGTCTTACAAGCAAACGGGTCACATTTGACAACAACTACTCCATTACCCCAGAATTTGTTTCCCAAAACAACAAATCACAAGACCATCAATTTGCCTACGTTACCTATAAACAAGGGCTTGCACAAATCTATCAAGGGAGTTTAAATGGATCCTCTGGAAGGCCTTTTATCCACCTTCGAGGTAATCAACTTCTCCCTAAAATTTCGTATAATGGAAAGTATCTCTGTTTTGTCTCCGATGCTTCAGGAAAATCCGATATCTTTTTACAAGAGTTAGATCCCTATTTTAAAGCTGTCGCAAAGCCTTTACAAATTTATTCTGGCTTAAATCAAACATCAGCTTGCCCTCACTTAAGTCCTGACAATAAAACAATGGCCTTTGTTACAAATAAGTCAAACAATCCGATGATCTACATTGCATCCATTGATAACACCCTTAAAACAAGAGAGACACCGAAACTTGAGCTTATCTCAACTCCATGTGATGAATGTTCATGTCCCTCCTATTCAAGCGATGGAAAAATGATTGCATTTTCAGGAAGGATCAACGGAAGGCGACAAATTTGGGTCTACGACATAGAAAGTAAAAGGGCCCATCAACTCACAACTTGCTCTTCGGATAAAGAAAACCCCTGTTTTGGCGCTGACAATAGACACATTGTCTATAATTCTACTTCCCCAACAACCGATTTGTATATCTTAGAAATTGGACAAAAAAAAATTAGGAGACTCACGCAAGGGCTGGGAGATAAACACTACCCTTCCTTTGAAAAGTAAATATCTATGAAAAAAACACTCATTCTTTCATTTTCGGCATTGTTACTGTGCACAGGTTGCACAAATACAATGGCCCTTTTTTCTCAACATGCCTCTAAATTTGGACATATGGTCCAAACAAAGGTTTCACACTATCTTTATGGCGACAGTGATGAATCAAGACTTGTCTCATCTACCGCAGAATTTTACGGAACAAGCAACGAGGAGTTTATCCCTTTAGATATCAACGAAATTGACATCAGTTCTTTAGAATCCTTTACCCCTCAACCCTCTTCAACACCGGGGGCTTTAGGGTCGGCTCTTCCGGGAATTGATTCCTTTGTTTCCCCAAGTGGCCCCCTAGCTGAACTTTTCAAAAGAATTCATTTTGATACCGATCAATTTGCTCTTAATTCTCCAAACGATAAAGTTAAATTACAAAAAATTGCCGCCTATTTAAAAAAACACCCCAGCACCTATGTTTTCATAGAAGGTCACTGTGATCAAAGAGGGGGAGAAGCTTATAATCTTGCTCTTGGAACAAAACGAGCCTCTGCTGTCCGTCAATTGCTTGTCCACTATGGTGTAAACCCCAATCAACTCTACAGTATTTCCTATGGAAAGGAAAAACCCCTCTCTCTTGGCTCATCTCAAGAGTCCTATGCAAAAAATAGAAGAGCTTGCTTTAAAATCTATACAAAAGGCTCTTGATTATGAAATGTAGCTCCACACCTTTATCTATTCTTCTTACCTCTTTTTTGTTAACTGGGTGCTATGGGAAAGGGACAAAGATCTCTTCTTCACAAAGCAGCGATCTAATGATCCATCAATTAAGGGTAGAGCTTGAGGAAATTAAACACCATATCCACACAACAGTTGTGCAAATGAACCTTTTAACAAATAAGATGACCAATTCTGAAGACATTTTATTTGAACTTAAACAAAGAGAGCTTGTTACTCAAAAACAAACCTTGGAAAACAATAGTGAACGCCTGTCAAAAATTGAAAAAAAACTTGAACAGATTTTAGAAACTGAATCCTTGCAAAGTCTTGCCCTTAAATCCTTAGAAGAGGAAATGCACCTACAGAGTAAATCCCTCCAACAGAATAAAAAGAAAATTTTAGAAATTGAGAAAAATCTCCTTTCTTTGTCCAATGACCCCTCTTAAATTTTAATTGAACTCATATAAAAAACCTTGTAGTTTATTTTCTCATCAGCTATAATCGCCTTCAAACTTATTTTCCCAAAAGGAACGCGAAATGGTACAAAGAAAAAGAATATTATTAATTGAAGATGAGGAAGATATTGCCTCTCTTATCAAACTTCAAGCAGAAATCTCAGGATATCAACTTCATGTTGAAGTTGATGGCATTAATGGCCTTAGGGCAGTTGAGCGTGAAAAGCCTGATCTTGTAATTTTAGACATTATGTTGCCTGGTCAAAATGGGTTTGATGTCTGTAGAAAAATTAAAGGAAACTCAGAGTTGAGAAACATCCCATTAATTATTTTATCTGCAAAAAATGATGAAATCGATGTGTTATTAGGTCTTGAACTTGGCGCTGATGACTACATTGAAAAGCCCTTTTCTCCAAAAGTTCTCATGTCAAGGATTAAAGCCATTTTAAGACGCAATAGAGAGACCGAAAAAGTCTCAAAAAATATTGTTTTTGGAGAATTTACCCTTGAAGTGGATCGTTACCTCCTTAGAAAAAATGATAAAGTGATTCCTATCACCCTTTCTGAATTTGGCATTTTAAAAAGATTGCTTCAAAATAGAGGAAAGGTTCTTACAAGAAATCAACTTCTTGATGACATCCACAATGAAGATTCCTTTGTTGTCGATAGAAATATTGACGTTCATATTGCTTCACTAAGAAGAAAACTTGGACCTAATTTCAAATGGATTGATACAGTTCGTGGAATCGGTTATAGATTCAAACTTGATCTTTCTGAAGAATCTTCAGATGTTCAGGAACTTGTCACGTCATAGAAATCCTTGGTTCTTAGCTAAAAGGGACTTTGCTTTTGCAACTTCCCTTTTTATTTTTTCAAGATTTCTCTTGTAAAGATTTTATTAATTATATATGTGAAGATTATATATAATTAATATGAGCTTTTGAATGAAGGTCCCTTTTTTTATCACCCTCCTTTTATGCCTTTCATGCTCTCAAGAAAGGGCCTCCTCACTTATAAAAAGCCTTCATCAAAGCAATAAACAGATCGTTCAAAAGATCCACCTTACAGAAGATGACCTCCTTATTTTAGAAATTCACTATCCCCATCTTTTAGAAAAAATAATCCTCCAAGAGGGGTTAGGTGTCAAAGACATTATCATCCTCCATGAAATAGGTCTTAAGGAAAACGTATTGATCCATGTATTAAAATATACAGACAGCCATTTCATCCTTTCAGCTGATGAGGTTGTTCTTTTACAATTAGAAGGAGTTCCATCAAGTGTGATTCACTTTATGATCGATTCGTAAATTCAAGATAAAAATTCATCTTGTCAATATGTATCGTTTTATATAAATATCTAAGATACTTTAAAAAAAATCCCTTGAATAGATTTATGGCCACATTTTATCAAACCTTTTCTACAGCAGCCTCTCCTCCTAAGCTTTACACAAGCTTTGTTGCCAAAGGGAAAAAAGTGGCTCTATCAAAATTTAAATCTTTGATGCATCAAAGTGCCTTTTTACACCTTTGGTTTATCCTTTCTATCATTGTTGAAGCCGTTATTAGTACAACAGTTTTTTCGATGGACCCTTTTTCATTTGCAACCTCAGCCTCTTTTGCCCTCCTTTTTTTAAGTATTGCCTCCTACGTCCTTGTCGCCTTTTACCAAAAAAATAGAAAGTTAGATGCCATTGACTCTATTTCTAAGGAATTTCGCCACCATGTGATCGCAAATTTATCAAAAAACATTGAGGATAATGAAAAACTTCATTTAGCTATTGCTGAGTGCACAAGGGATTTGGCAGAAGCTTTGCACACTCAAGAGCTTTTTTATCTTACTGTCTACCCCTTTAAATTTTCAAAAAAGCATATTATCTCCCATCTTCTTTATTTTCATTTTAATGACATTGTCTATTTTCAAGAAAAGTTATTAGAAATTTCATTGCAAGAGCATGCCACAATTTTAGAAGACTGCGCTTGTAGTTTAGATTTTCACTCTTCGTTATCTAAAACCTATGCCACCCATGCCACCATCTATAAAAAACCTGATGGCAAGCATTTAGAAAAGGCCTTTGCCTATTCCACCTTCACAAAAAAGGCTGAATTTGGAGCCTCTTTAGAAAAGTACTACACCTTAGCCATTGAAGAGCTTAAAATTATCAGCGAACTCTGTAATGATGAATACTGGATTCATTCTGATTTAGCTTCGTTATATGCTTTTTTCAACGATTCAGAAAAAGAGATGGAACAGTATGAGATTCTTATGAGCAAAATTTCTGATGATAAAGAAATTATGTATAAGTTAGGAGTTTTATATTTTAAGCATCAAAAAAGCTCAAAAGGGCTAAAAATCTATAATGACCTCCGTAAATTAGATGCCCTTTACGCAAAAAATCTCCTTTCTCATTATCACTTTTCCTAAAAAATAAAAAATTCATTTGTCCTATAAGATTTCCTTTGTATAATCAGAGAAAAAAATTTGAGGATTCAATGACCTATTTTATTAGACCTTTAAAAAAGCGCTTTTTTTCAAATATCGTTATTTGCACAGGATCTTTCATTCAATTATTTGGAGCCTCCTCCTATGAAGTGACCACAAAGGAAGAGGGGTTTATGCTCCGAAGAATTACTGAGTTTTGGAAAGATCAGGACTATGAAACTGTCAAAAAAGAAATTGTATCCTTTCTAAAAACCCATGAACATAGTACATTTTGCGATCAACTCCATGGAAATTACGGCGATCTATTGATTCAAGAAGGGGACTATAAACAAGCCCTCTCTTCTTATGAAAAAATTAAAAATGAAGGTGTAGTCGAAACATTTTTACTCAACCAAATGCAATGCTACTATGAACTTGAAAGGTATGAAGATCTTATTAAAGCAGGCAATCCTTACCTAACAAAAATGTCTAAAGAGCTTGTCGAAAGAAAAGATGAGTTTTATTTTTTAATGGGGGAAAGCTATTTTAGAGAAGCTCTTAAAATGGAACGTAGTGAAAAAAAAATGGGCTACTTAGCACAAGCTGCTCCCCTTTATGAAAAAATTTTAGATTCTTCTTTTAATGACCCATCGATGTTTGCTCTTGCAGAAATCTATCGCCTTGAAGGTTCTTATGAAAAATCTCAAAAGATTTTTTTAGAGCTTTCCTTACGCCACCCTCAAAGGAAAGAGGAATTGCTATTTCATGCTGCCCTTGCTCAAGCTGAATACAATAGACCCTTAGC
>JBIKLZ010000004.1:0-50841 GCA_044359535.1 Chlamydiia bacterium | reverse complement strand
AAAAACGATAGGAAAAATAATAAGGGCTGCAATAAGGGAGGCAAAAATGGTCATCGACGTGATGATGAAGCTATTGTTAGGAATATTTTCCCCTTTATGCATGTAACTTCCATAGGTGATGTTGATACCTAGACCGACACTTAATGTAAAAAAAGCCATCCCTAGAGCGTTTAACACCCCTTCAGAAGTAAGCTCTGAGAATTTCGGTACAAAAACAAAACGGAACGCTTTAGAAAACCCTTCCATTGAAGTGGCGTAGAAAAAAAGGGCGAGTAAAATAATAAATAGGGCGGGCATTAATATCTTAGAGAAATGTTCAATTCCCTTTTTGACCCCACTTGTGATAATCCCTAGATTAAGGAGTAAGTAGAGGGCAAACCAAAGTAGAGAAATCCCTGGGGAAGTGGACAAAAGGGTGAAAATCTGCTGAATCTCTTCAGTACTTTTTCCTTCTGAAAATTTATTTAATGACATAAAAATATAACTTAAGACCCAACCGGAAATAATGCAGTAGAAAGAAAGGATAAGTAAAGTGGTTAAAAAGTTAAGCCAGCCAAGGGCTCTCCAATTGTCTCCGTTTTTTCTAAGTGAAGGAAAGGCAAGAACAGAGCTTTTTTGCGTTTTTCGTCCCAAAATGAGTTCAGCTATAAAGACAGGAAGGCCTATAGCAAAAGTGAAAAGGATATAAAGCAAGACAAAGGCGCCTCCACCATTGTTTCCAGCTACATAAGGGAACTTCCATAAAGAACCAAGGCCTAAAGCAGCCCCAGCTGTTGCCATTATAAAACCAATTTTAGAAGACCAATGTTCGTGTGCTTTTTTCATAGCTATATACTATACCTTTTTTAAGGATTTAATTTAAGATGAATTTTACCCTTAAATGCGGATAAGACCGGCTTCATGTAAAATAATGAATAATACAACTAAAGGGGCAATGTATTTGACAACAAAATACCAAGGATAGGCTAAGTATCCCAGATGTGTTCCTTTAGAAAACTCCTCAATAAGCATCTCTTTCTTTAGAAAAAAGCCCACAAAAAGGGTGGTTAAAAGGGCAGCTATAGGAGCACACCAACTTAAGGTGATAAAATCCATCATATCAAAGAAATTTTTTCCATAAATAGCGGTCCATTGAGGGAAAAGTTGTCCAGATCCGGCAAAAGCACTAGGTATTCCAATAATAAAGGTTAAAAGGGTTAAATAATAGCATGCTTTTTTACGCTCAATGTGATAAACCTCCATGATATTTGCCACTAAAATTTCTAAAAGAGAAATAGTGGAGGTAAGGGTTGCAAAAAGCATTAATAGGAAAAATGTCGTTGATAAAAGAATGGTTGCGGGGAGTTTAGCAAAAAGTACAGGTAAGGTTTTAAAAACAAGACCAGGACCAGCTTCCGGAGGAAGTCCGTAGCTAAAAACAATAGGAAAAATGATCAGTGCTGAGATTAAGGAGACAAGAACTGTCATGGTTGCTACGTAAAAGCCATTTTTCGGAATGTTTTCTGAAGGTTTCATATAGCTTCCATAGGTGACTATAATTCCATAGCCAACGCTCAATGTGAAAAAAGCCATCCCAAGGGCATTTAAAATTCCATCGGGTCCTAATTTAGAAAAGTCAGGGAGAAAGATGTACTCTACAGCTTGGGTAAAGCCGCTTAAAGTGGTGCTAAATAAAAATAAAGCGATTAAAAATAGAAAGAGTAAAGGCATTAAAATTTTTGACCAGTGCTCAATCCCTTTTTTAATACCACTACTTACAATCCCCACATTCATTAAGAGAAAAAGACCAAACCAAAAAAGGTTGATCCATGGAGAGGTGTAAAGGAGGGTGAAGGCGTCTTGAATCTGAGCATCTGTTTTTCCAGATGAAAAATGTGCTAAAGACATGAAAATGTAACTTAAAACCCAACCGGCTACAACTCCGTAAAAAGATAAAATGACAAGGGAGGTGAACACATTTAACCAACCCACCCCCTTCCAATTTTCAGATCCATCATTTAACTGAGAATAGGCAAGGACAGCACTTTTTTGTGATTTTCTCCCAATGATTAATTCAGCAATAAAGACAGGGAACCCAATGAAAAAGGTGAAAAGTAAATATAGGAGAACAAAAGCCCCCCCACCATTACTTCCTGCAATATAAGGAAAACGCCATAAAGCGCCAAGACCTACAGCAGATCCAGCAGTAGCTAAAATAAATCCAATTTTGGAAGACCAATGTTCATGTTTAAGTGTCATAGGAAAAAAGTATAGAGAAAGGTTGAATTTTACTCTATAGAAAACCATAGAAAAACAATCACCTATAAGAGCTTTTTTTGGAAAAACTTGCTTTTATTGGGATAAAGAGCAAATCTAAAATTAATAAAGGGACACATTTTCAAAAAAAACTGAGTATGAAGATTTTAATTGCACAGTTAAATCCAACGATTGGGGATCTTGTAGGAAATACGGAGAACATCCTTAAAACTATTGAGTTAGGAAAAAAGAAGGGGGTCGATTGCATCCTTTTCCCTGAAATGACAATTTGCGGTTATGCCCCTGACGATCTTCTCCTTCACGAAAGTTTTATTACAGAGATGGAAGATCAATTAGACAAAATAGTACGGGCTTCAAAAGACATTGCTGTTGTGGTTGGGCTTGTCAGGAGAAATCCTTCTTATGAAGAAAAGAATCTATTAAATAGTGCTGCTGTGATTGATAATGGGGTGTTGGTCGGTTTCTATGACAAGTGGCTTTTGCCCACCTATGATGTGTTTAATGAGCGTCGCTATTTTTCACGGGGGAAAAATATTCATGTGTGGAATATTGCTGGAAAGCGCGTAGGGATAGTCATTTGTGAAGACATGTGGCAAAATGCCGGTCAGCAGATTTCTGGAACCTCTTATACCATAGACCCAGTTAAAGAGTTAATACCCTACAAGCCTGATATTTTATTTAATTTAACCGCCTCTCCTTTTCAATCAGCTAAAGCCGATGTTCGGGTCCAAGTTTGTCGAGCGGCTGTAAAAACCCTTTCATGTCCTGTGGTTTACGCCTGTCAAGTAGGGGCAAATGGGACAGTGATTTGCGATGGTTACAGCCTTTATATTGATAAAGGGGGTAATATTTGCAAAATAGGAAAGGGGTTTGTCGAAGACTTTATCGAGGTGGATACTGAAGCACATTATTCTGCAGTCCTTTTTGAACATGGGATTATGGCCGATATGCAAGAGGCGTTAGTCCTTGGAATTAAGGATTATTTCAAAAAATCAAAAAATAGACAGGCTGTGGTAGGGATTACTGGGAGGGTAGATTCAGCCATTGTTTCAACCCTTGCTGTGCAAGCTCTAGGAAAGGAAAATGTCTTAGGGATTCACCTCCCTTGTAAAAAAACTCCCAAAGAACAAAGTGCTGCAGCTAAAAAACTTGCAAAGAATTTGGGTATAGAAATGAAAGAAATTCCCATTGATGAAATTGAAGATCATTACGCAACTGTTTTATCTCCATATTTTAAGGTGAGTGAGGATTGTCCTACAGAGGAAAATCTAACAAGTAGAATTCGAGCCACCCTCACAATGGCTTTTTCTAATCAAAAAAGGGCTCTACTTTTAAGTTCAGCAAATAAAACTGAACTTGGGCTTGGCTATGGATCGTTGTACGGAAGTATGGCTGGAGCCTTATGTGTTATTGGCGATGTTTTAAAAAGCAACTGCTATGATCTTGCCCACTATATCAATAGAAAAGAGGAAATTATTCCTCAAGAAATCATTAATTTACCCACATCACAAGAGCTTCGACACCATGCAAATGACAAAGAGTTTTTTCCTTCCTTTAAAGTTGTTGACTCCATTATTAAAGGGTATGTGGAGGAGTATCATTCCCCAGAAAAAATAGCTGCCGATAACCACTTAGATCTGCACCTAGTGATGGCTGTAATCAGAAGAATTTATAAAGGGGAGCATAAGCGACGTCAAGCGGCCCCATCATTGAGAGTGTCAAAGAAAAGTTTTGCGGTGGGGAGAAAAAAACCCCTTCACTACTGTGGTTCAGAGCAAGAAAAGATCTATTAAAGGATCACTTGATGGATATCTGAAGCTTTTGTTGTAAGCATTAAGAGTCTATCAAAGCCTACAGCTATCCCATAGGTGTTTTCTGGAAGGGATAGGTTCTTCAAAAAAGTGGTGTCAGGAAGGTAAGGCTCTTTACCCATTTTAATACGTTTGAAATTGGCTTGAGAAAAGCGCTCTGTGGCTGTTTTTTTACAAGAGAGTTCAAAAAAACCATTAGCAAGCTCAACCCCATCAACAAAAAGTTCATACCTTTTAGCCACCTCAACCCCATTTTCTACTGCAGTTTGAGCTAAACTTGCCTCTGATGGAGGAAAGTTGGTTAAAAGGGTGTAGTTTCCACGTCCTAAAGCAGGTTCAACAAAGTGAGAAAGGATATAATGGCGTACTTCTTCATCACTATACCCCTCTGGAACGGTTTTAGGTGCGTATCTTTTCATCGCTTCGTCAAAAGAGAGGGTGACAACCGGTCTATTGCCTAAAAATAGGGAGATATAATCAATAAATTCAGAGAGAAAGATCTCTTCTGTGGTTTCTACTCTATAGTATTCAAGCATGGTGAACTCAAAATTGTGTCTTGAACCGTTTTCTTCCTTTCTAAAAACATGACCTAAAAAATAGATATTTCCAGAACCTTGTGATAAAAGATCTTTCATTCGAAGTTCTGGAGAGGAGTGAAGATATCCCTCATTTTCAATGGTGAAAAGATCGATATAGGCATCGATACTTGCCCCTTTATTGCAGATGGGGACATCAACTTCTAAAAAACCTCTTTGAGAAAAAAAATGGCGCGTTTTTGCTAAAGCTTCAGAGCGAAATTTGACCTTATTGAATTCTTGAGACATATTCATGAGTCCTTGTATCAACGCGGATGATCTCTCCTTCAGATACAAAAATAGGGATAGCCACCTCTGCCCCTGTTTCAAGGGTGGCTGGCTTTGTAACCCTTCCGGAAGCCGTATTTCCCTTCTCTCCTGGAATGGTTTGAGTGATTTTTAACTCCATGAAATTTGGGGGTTCAAACCCAACAACTTCTCCCTTATAGAAAATGATAGCATACAAAATTTCTTCTTTAAGCCACACTTTGTCAGTCCCTATCAAATCAAAGGGGATGGAAACTTGCTCAAAGGATTCATCGTGCATAAATGTAGCCCCTTCACTATCTACATAAATAAGTCTCATGACAGCTTCGTTAACATCTGCAAGTTCAAGCTTTTCGTAGGATTTAAAGGTTTTTTCAAGTTGCTGGCCTGTTCGCAAGTTCTTTAATCGAGTTCTTGTAAAGGCTTGACCCTTTCCTGGCTTAACAATATCTGCTTGAGTGACGTTATAAGGGTTGTTATCAATTTCTAATTTCATCCCCTTTTTCAAATGATTTGCATCCACTGTTGCCATCTATTTCTCCTTAAATTCTCGAACAATTATTTCATATAGAATCATTATTAGCAATCCCATTTTTAAGGAAGAGATTAAAAAGCCCTATCAAGGAGCTTGTTTATGCGCTCTTCTATTTTTTTCAATTCTTCAACCCTATTTTCTAGTGCTTGGACAACAGGCTCTAGTGCTTTAAATTTTTTATGACACTCTTCAAATTTTTCAGGAGCTTGTTTAAGCTCGTTGACTAAAGTCTCAAAATCGATCACCTCTTTTTTCAGGTTTTCAATAAGGGCCCTTTCTTGGGTTAATGTTTCTTCGAATGCTCTTTCTATGTTTTTTAGAGTGTCAATTGCACTTTCTTGATTCTGTAAAGAAAGGTTTTGCTTTTCAAGGAGATCCTTCTGCATTTGATTTGCTTGAGTATGTTCCAGAGAGCTTATATTAAGAGCTGTTGTATGTTCTGCTAATTGATTGATCTGTAGTAAAAGTTTTGCGTTTAGGGCGTCAATAGCGTTTAACCGTTGAATGTATAGCTTTTGTTTTTCTTCCTTTTGTCTAAATATGAGGTATCTAACGGAAAAACTGCAAAGAACAAGGGCTGCAATGATTGCCGATCCGATTTGAATAGGGATCAAAATGGGGGTAAGTATTGCTATTGAAACACAAGCGAGGATAATACTAACAATAATTAAAAGGGCCAAGGAGATGATAATTGTGTATAAGCCTATTTCATCAAGTTTTGAAGATAGGTTATTAAAGCAAGGGTAGCCCTTAAGGAAATTAAAAAGGTTTCGAACATCAGGGAGTTTTTTCCAAAATGTGATGATTGGAGCTTCTTCAATAGTTGAATTGGTAGGTTTTAACATAAGAAAAAGTTTAAGGATAAATTTTTTTTATGTAAAGTAAAATTCTAATAAACAGCCTTTTTCCTTTTTCTTTACAAATTTTCCTTTTTTTGTTAACGTTTTCCGAATTATTTTAGGAATTGAAATGACCACTGAAAAAAAACGGGAACATTTTGGGTCACAGATTGGTTTTATCCTTGCTGCTATTGGTTCAGCTGTAGGTCTTGGGCTATTGTGGAAGTTTCCTTATATTATAGGGCAAAATGGCGGGGGGCTATTTTTGCTTACCTATTTTTTTTGCATCTTTTTTGCTGGGGTTCCACTGCTTATCGGGGAAATTCTTTTAGGGCGATTTTCTCAAAGTTCAGCCATTGGAGCCTTCTCTAAAGGAGTTCACCCACAAAGCACACTTGTGATTGGGGGGTATTTAGGGGTTGGGGCCTCCTTTTTAATTATGAGTTACTACTCTGTGATTGCTGGATGGGGGTTAAGTTACATTTTGACCTCCCTTGCTGGGTTTTACTCAGGAAGAAGTGTTGAGCAAGTGGGGATGATTTTTGATGTCCTTTCAAAAAGTGGAAGTATTAATATTTTATGGCATGGAATTTTTACACTCATTACAATGGGAATTGTCCTTGGTGGGGTTAAAAAAGGGATTGAGTATTGGTCGAAAATCCTAGTTAAATGGCTTTTTCTTCTATTATTTGGACTGTTTTTATTTAGTACTACCTTAAGTGGCTTTTCAAAAGCGGTAGAATTTGTTTTTATTCCAAAAAGTGGGTCCTTTAATGTCCTTAGTGTTCTTGAGGCCTTAGGTCTTGCCTTTATGACTTTAAGTGTGGGCCAAGGGATTATGATTTCTTATGGAAGTTATATGGAAAAGGGGAGCAATATTGTAAAGATGTCCCTTGTGATCGCTTTTTCTGTGGTAGTAGTGGCTATTTTAGCTTCTTTGATGATTTTTCCTGTAGTGTTTACTTTTGGTTTGGATGTTGGCTCAGGTCCAGGACTTGTTTTTAAAACCCTTCCTATTTTATTTGCCCAACTTCCTGGTTCAATGGTTATTTCCACCCTCTTTTTCTCCTTATTTGTTTTTACAGCGCTGACCTCTGCGGTGCCATTAATTGAAGTGGTTGTGGGAAATTTAATGGAAAGGTGGGGGTTAAGTAGAACTAAAGCGACATTTGGCGTAGGTATTGCCACCTTTTTATTTGGAATTCCAAGTGCCCTTTCTTTAACAGGGGGTGTTTTTCATCAATGGCAAGAGATTTTTGGGACTGATTTTTTAAACACCATAGATCAGTTGGCCTGTGTTTGGTGTATCCCGTTTGCTGGATTATTTACCGCCCTTTTTATTGGATTTAGATTAAAAAAAGGGATTTTAAAGAAAGAATTTTGTGATGGAGGGACCTTTTTATGGATATTTCATCTATGGCATTTTGCTATAAGTTATATCGTTCCCTTTGTGATTTTTTTGATCATTTTACAAACAACGGGTGTAGTTAATATTGCGGCATTTTTTTAAAGGAGTTTTGTGAAAGAGAAAAAAGAGCATTTTAGTTCCCATTTAGGATTTTTATTTGCCGCTATTGGGTCAGCTGTTGGTCTTGGGGTGTTGTGGAAGTTTCCCTTTACTGTGGGGAAAAATGGAGGGGGTCTATTTGTTTTAGCCTACATCTTATCTATCCTTTTAATTGGACTGCCCCTTTTTATTGGAGAGATCCTCCTTGGTCGCTTTACACAAAAAGGGGCCGTTGCTGCATTTGAAGTCCTTGATAAGGGAAAGGGGTGGAAAGTGGGGGGGATTCTTGGGGTCATTGCCTCATTTTTTATCATGAGTTTTTACTCAGTGATTGCAGGGTGGGGATTAAGTTATATTGTAATGACCCTTTGCGACTTTAGTACAGGGCTTGATGCTCAAGGGGTCAGCAACGTGTTTATTCAACTTTCTCAATCAGGAAGTATTTCACTTTTATGGCATGGAATCTTTACTCTGATAACGATGGGTATTGTTTTTTCAGGGGTTAAGAAGGGGATTGAGTATGGATCAAAAATAATGATGCGGTTGCTTTTTGTCATTTTATCTCTCCTTGTATTATATAATATGTCCCTTTCTGGATTTTTTAAAGCAGCAGAGTATTTAATCTATGGAGAAGGGGAATCATTTACAGTTTCATCACTTTTAGAAGCATTGGGTCTTGCCTTTTTTACACTCAGTCTAGGTCAGGGCATTATGATTTCTTATGGATCGTACATGAAAAGGAGCGAAAACGTCCCCTTAATGTGTAGTTTTGTCTCAATCGGGGTGATTGTTGTGGCAACCCTTTCTGCCTTTCTTATATTTCCAGTGATCTTTACCTTTGGCCTTGATCCTTCCATGGGAACAGGGATGGTTTTTCAATCCTTGCCCTTTTTATTTGCGCAACTTGCCGGTGGTAAGGTGATAGGGGTGGCCTTTTTTAGTCTTTTTGTCTTTGCAGCGCTAACTTCGGCTATTGCTTTTGTCGAAGTGGTAGCTGTAAATATGATGGAGCACCACCCTATAGAAAGAAAAAAAGCTGTGATGATTGTCTGTGCAGCTACTTTTATTTTTGGAATACCCTCTGCATATTCAGCATCCGCCGGGATTTTTCCAGCATGGGAGCACGTTTATGGCCTTGCTTTTTTAGAGACAATAGACCAAGTTATTTCTGTATGGATTATTCCATTATCGGGTCTTATCACCTCTATCTTTTTAGGGTGGGTAGTTAAAAAAGAGCTTCTTAAAGGGGAGTTTCAACAGGGAAATTCAAGCACAAAGCTTTTTCATCTTTGGTATTTCTTTATAAAATATCTGGTCCCTCTTTTGATAGTTGTCATCATTGGAAAAAAAAGTGATATTTTACCTTTTTAGTTCTTGAAAATAAACAACAAGTTCCATAAAATTTTTTATGGAGATTTTGATGAAACTTTTATATTCTTTGTGCTTTTTGTTTACTCTGTTTGCCGAACCTTTTTCCCAAGAAATCTATGACAAACTTTTTCCTGAAACTATTGAAAAAGAGGATAAATTCTTTACAACCACGACTTTAACCCAACTGGGCAATGCATGCTTTATGGCGGCTGCTGGAATAGGTTATGCTCTTGAAAATGGCTATTACTTTGCTTTGGATCCGGTTGTCAAAAATAGATATCCTATTGTCTTTGATCGATTTCCTCTGTATGAAGTAGAAAAACCCTCATCTGAATTACGTCATGCAACAAACCGTTTTTATTATAAGCCTATAAAGGAGTCTACAAACATCGTAGGGTGGTGTAATTCAGATTTTTACTTTGCAAAGTATAAAGAGATCATTAGAGAGATGTTTAAGCCTTCAAATGAGATGGTTAACACTCTTAAGAGAAAGTATGGGGAATATTTACAAGAGGGTAAAAATTATGTAGGGATCCATTTAAGAACCTTTGTAACTCCAAATGAAGAGAGGATTTATCCCATTTCTTATTTTAGAATGTGGGATATTTCACCAGAGTATTATTTAGAGGCGATGAAATTATTTTCAGACGATACGATATTTGTAGTTATTTCTGACAACCCAGCGGTAGCTAAAAAATTTTTTTCCCCATTTAAGGGATCATTTATATTTATCGAAAGTGACAATCTCTATGAAGATTTTTATCTCATTTCAATGATGCATTCGATGATTATCCCTAATTCATCCTTTTCAGCTTTTGCTTGCTGTTTGAATGCAAATCCTAATAAAACGGTTGTAAAACCCCCAAATGGGGGGAGTGTCGCAATATTTGATGAAAGTTGGAAAATAGTTAATTATGATAAGTACCGTTCTAAAGGAATAAATAGATGGTATATCATTTATAGAATGAATTCAGAATGTGGTTTTAACCTTTAATGAGGTAGAGTATGAAATATTTCATTAGTATCTTTTTTTACCTCTTTTTTTTGATGTCTGAACCTTCCCTTAATGAGGTGTACGATGACCTTTTTCCAAAAGTCATTGAAAAGGGCGATCTTTTTGTTACAAACACCACCCCAACGCAACTTGGAAATGGGTGTTTTATCGCTGCTACTGGAGTGGCTTATGCTTTAGATAATGGTTGCGCCTTTGCTTTGGACCCAACATTGAAAAAAAGATATCCTGTCATATTTGATCGATTTCCAGACTATGATTTAAAAAAGCCAAAGAGTGAATTTGTGCATGATACCCTTCAATTACCCTCAAACATTTTAAAGGAGTCGATAAACCTTAAAGGATTTTTTAATTCAGACTACTATTTTTCGAAATATAGAAACATTATAATCGATTTATTTAAACCCACAGAGGAGATCACTCTAAGTCTAAAGAAAAAGTATGGAAAGTATCTAAGTAAAAATTCGTCCTATGTAGGTATTCATTTAAGAACATTTGTCTCCCCTTATGAGGATGAAGAGTTTTATCCAGAACATTTTTTTAAATATTGGGGTACCCATCCACTCTATTATTATAGAGCAATGAAACTATTTCCAAAAAACACTACTTTTATTGTTTTTTCAGACAATATAGAGGTGGCAAAAAAATTATTATCATTATTTAAATTAAAATTTATTTATCAAGAGAATTCAACTTTAATTGAAGATTTTTACCTCATGTCTATGATGGAGTCAATGATTATTCCAAACTCTTCGTTTTCTGTCTTTGCCTGCTATTTAAATACAAGCCCTACTAAAATTATTGTAAAACCTCCAAATACAGGAAGTGCAACAATTTATGACCCTACTTGGAATATTCTTGATTATAAAGAGAACGATTTTTATCTTAAATATTGGTACAATATTTGTAAAAATGAATTTAATCTAATGAGAGCCAATCAAAAGGATCACAAATCTCATTGAGTTAATCCTCCTCCTCTTCATCTTCTTCGTCCTTAGACTCTTCTACTTCTTCTGAGGTGATTTCTAAATAACTTGAGGGCTCTAACCCATTAAGAATTTTTAATGCATTAAGCTTTTCTGTGCAGTGAATATAAGCTTGCTCCCACCCCTGTAGCCCTTTATCCTTAAACGCTTCTTGAATAAAAGTAAAAAATTGTTCTAAAAGCTTTTTTTCATCATTGGACAAATCTTCAAGCTTTAGGGTAAATAGCCTTTCTACAGAACAAACAAGCTCTTCTTCAAGATTCTTTTTAGGGGGTAAAAGACCATAAAGGGACAAAACAATCTCTTCTACAATTTTTAACGTCTCCTCAAGCATTCCGATACATTGAACCTGAAGAGAAAGGGTGGCAACTTTTTTTTCTTCCCCATCTAAAAAAGGGACTGCTATCGGTTTTAATTGATAGGCAATTTTTTTCCTTTCTTTATCTGTGTAGCTTTTTTTCTCTAAAAAGGCATCAAGGCTTTCTATTGCCCTTATAATGTCATTTTTGAGCTCTTCAAGGTACGAAATATGCTCTAAAATCCGTAAAAAGGTAAGCTGCTTTTTAATCTCCCTTTCTACCATTTTAAGTTTTTCTTCTCCTTTAACAGAACTCTTGCGTTCTGTTAAAATCCTCTGAATAACAACTATATCCTCACAGTTTGATAGGATTTTATTTGTTAATTCTTGCGTATAATTAAATAAGTATTCCATAATTAATCTTATTATATTATATAGAAGATATTATCTTTAATCGACTGAAACGCAGTTGTTAGATGGGAGGAGATGATGCAAGCTTTTGGAGCAATGTTGGTTGTTGCTGCCTATTTTTTATTAAGTATCATAAGTTTTTTAATGTATTCATTGATAGGGGAAGGGCTTCCTTTAATTGTAGCAGTAGGGGTTCAAAACAGTGTGATTCTCCTTGTTCTCCTCCTTAGAGCGATTTTTACAAAAAAACTGGAGCTTCCCAAAAAGCCAAAATGGATTCTTTTTCGATCTATCAGTGGGGTATTGTATTCATTTTGCTATTATTCAGCTTTAGGCTATGCCTCATTTGCAGAGGTGGGGGTATTAACCAATAGTTTTCCCTTATTTATTGTTTTAATTGCCTGGTTGTTTTTAGGAGAAAAGGTGGGGATCACTCAATGGGTGGCCCTTGTTTTTGGAATTATTGGGGTATGGACCATTCTTTTTGCAAATATTGGGAGCCTGTGGAATTTTGGAATTTTATTTGCAACCTTGGCAAGCCTTTTATTTGCTGTTTCTATGATTCTTATGCAAAAAATTTCTGAAATTGAAAATGTTTCAACCTATTTATATACATTTTTTTCTATAAATCTTTTTATAATGCTCCCATTTATTTTAAGGGTCTTTCAGATGCCTACATCTAGACAATGTTTTTTTTGTATTGTTGCTGCATTTTTAACCCTTCTAGCTCAAGCCTTACTTTTTACGGCCTATAAAATGTGTTCAGCAGCTGAACTTGCCCCCTATAATTTTTCTTTTGCCTTTTTTCATTTTCTACTTGCAAAGGGGTTTTTTGCCTTTTCTCCAACGATCCATTTTTATATTGGAGCCCTTTTAATCCTCCTTGGGGGGGCTGTCAATCTTATTGTATTTGAACGCAAAGGGGATGAGGTTGAAAAAGAGCCTTCTTTAGAAATGATTCCTACCGATCAGGTCGATCTTATCGAATAAGGGCCATTTTTAATGCTTTTAACAGGGTGTCAGGATCTTTTTGAGAGTTAAATAGGAGGGTTTCTGTCACTTTTTTTCCTTGATGGATCTTTGAGATTTCAATCGTTACATTCTTGAAATGGAGTTTTGTGATCGACAAGGATTGGCAAAGAAGTTTTGCTTTTGCAAGGGTAAAAAGCCATCGCACTTCAAGGGGTTGCTTTCCATATCGATCTTTTAATTCATCAAAAAGAGAGCCGATCTCTTCTTCAGAATGTGCCCCTCCAAGACGGTTATAGATTTCAAGGCGTAGAGAAACTTCTGGGAGGTAATAAGAAGGGATGGAGGCTGAAAAAGGGTGGATAATTTCAGTTTCCAAAAATGAAACAGACTTACCCTCCTTAATCGCTTCAATAGCTTGCTTAAGCATTTTGCAGTAGAGGTGAAACCCAATTGTCTCCATTTGACCTGATTGCTTTGTCCCAAGGATATCACCGCATCCTCGAATTTCTAAGTCAACCATTGCAAGTTTATAGGCCCCTCCAAGAGAAGAGGACTCAGTAAGGGCTTTGAGCCGGCGCATAGATTCTTGAGAAAGAACCCTATTTTTTGGAAGGAGCAAATAGGCAAAGGCAGAGCGGTTCCAACGCCCCACCCGACCCCGTAGTTGATAAAGATCAGAAATGCCAAACATATGTGCATTTTCTATAAGGATGGTATTGGCTGTGGGGATATCAATTCCACTTTCAACAATGGTTGTGGCAATAAGGACATCTACACCCCCTTCTTTAAACCGGTGAAAGACACTGTCAATTGTTTCTGGAGGCATTTGTCCATGACAGACGGCAATAGTTGCTTCTGGAAGGAGCTGTTGAACCTCATGGGCCTTTTCAGCAATGGTTTCTACCCTGTTATGGATATAAAAGGATTGGCCATTTCTAAGAAATTCCCTTTTTAGAGCATGGCCAATCACCTCTTTATCCATTTCAGCAAGGACGGTTTGGATGGGTAATCGATCCATAGGAGGGGTTGCAATAATCGATAAGTCCTTCACTTTAACTAAAGACATGTATAAAGTTCGTGGAATAGGTGTGGCACTTAAAGTTAAACAATCGACAGAAGCTTTTCTATTTTTTAACGCTTCTTTAGCCTTCACCCCAAAACGCTGCTCCTCATCAATGATTAAAAGGCCCAGATCTTTAAAAACAACATCGTCATTAATAATTCGATGGGTCCCAATCACAATGTCGATTTTCCCTACACAAAGAGCCTCTCTTGTTGCCTTAAGTTCATGGCTCTTTTGAAATCGTGACATAAGGGCAACATGAATCCCAAAAGGTCTCATCCTTTCAGAAAAATTTTCAAAATGTTGTGTAGCAAGGATGGTTGTTGGAACAAGAAGGGCCACTTGCTTCCCTCCATCTGCAACCGCTTTAAAAGCGGCTCTCATTGCCACCTCTGTTTTTCCAAACCCCACATCCCCAAGGACGAGTCGATCCATAGCTTCACTAGACTCCATATCGGCAAAAATGGCTTCGATAGCCGATTTTTGGTCTGAAGTATCTTCATAGGGGAAATAGGAGATAAATTCTTCGGTGAGTTTCCCTGTTTTTGGAAAAGCAAACCCCCCTTGCTTATGGCGGATCGCTTGAGTGGTCAAAAGCTCTTTTGCGTAGGTAGTTATGGCTGCTTGTGTTTTAGCTTTTACTGTGGCCCATTTATTTGTCCCAAGCGTTGTAAGTGTTGTTTCAGAACTGTTTGGACCGATATACCTTGTGATAAGATGACTTTGAGACAAGGGGACAAAAAGCTTACTTTTTCCAGCATAAGAAATTTCTATAAACTCTTCGACCTCTCCAAGGTGGTTGGTTTTTTTTTCTATCCCCTCATATCTTCCAATACCGCTATGAAGATGGACAATAAGATCTCCACGTTCTAGTTCATGAAACTCTGAAAGGGGGGTTGCAAACCCACGTCTATAAGGGGTTCTTCGTACCTTCTTTTTATCAGTAAGGAGGGTATAAGGATAAATAATTTCTTTAGTTTCTTCATGAACAAGACCCGAGGATAGATACCCTGATTCAATGTCCACCCCTTTTTTCTTCTCTTTACCAAATAAGGCTTCAAAAAGGATCTCCTGCTCTTTTTCCTTTTCCGCCACAAGGGTAAAGGTATAGCCTCCCTGTAAAAGGGAGATGGCCTTATCAAAATCGTAATGATCAATGTTTGTAAAGGGGAGGGGAAAATAGGCCATTTTGTGGCTCATTCCAAAAATTTCATACTCCACCTCAGAAATTACACCCTTAGAAATTGTTGCATTTGAGTCCATTTCCATTAGATATTCACGTGTAAAAAAAATGGTAAGAACCTCTTCTGATAGGGTCTTTTGAAGATCTTTTAAAAGCCCTTGAAGAGCGGCTTTATCTTCAATATCTGTAATTTCATCAAACACAAGGATCGGATTTTTAAACAAAGAGAGCAAGGGGCGCTTTTCATCATCTTTTTCTAGAAGGGAAAACTCATCAGAAATCCCAATTGTGATTGTGTCTAATTTTCCAGTAGATATTTGTGAATTTGGATCAAAGGAGCGGATCGATTCGATGGTATTTCCAAAAAACTCAATCCTAAAAGGTTCTTTTTCCGCAGTTGGAAAAAAATCAACGATGGATCCTCGAATGGCAAACTCCCCCTTATCACTGACAATAGGAACTTTTTGCATCCCAAGAGAAACAAGTGTCGCCTCAAAGCGATCAAAAAACCACTCTTTGCCCACAGTAAAAGTCATTAAAGAGCCTTGAGCCATTGTTTCGGAGAGAATGGGTTGATAAAATGAGGAAAGGGGGGTAAAAAGGATCTTTTTTTTCATCCTTTCACATTTTTGCAATAGGTTAAGCCTCTCTCCCATCACATCTTTAGAAGGTTTTTCTCCGTAGGACCCAGTAGTTTCCCAAGCAGGGAGTTCCAAAAGATCGTTTTGAAAAAAAAGGAGGTCTTCAAAAAGCAAAGAAGAGGCTTCTCCTGATGTGATCACTAGGATATCTCCTTGATGGTGGTCAAAAAGGTAGGAAAGGACAAGGGCCTTGGGTAAATCCCAGCATCGATCTATAAAAATCCCTTTTTTTAGGTGTTTAAAAAGGGTTGCAAAGAGGGGGAGGTCAAGAAGCTTTTTCATAGGCTAAAAAGTATAGCCTAAATGAACTTTTCTTTCCAGAAGGACTCATGAGAATGTGTTTAGTCTTGACTACCATCATCTCGTGTTGATTGTTGAGGATAATCAACAAACAATATTGTTCCTATATTTGCCTGTTGTAAAAAAAGAGACTCAAATTCTTTAGCTGCTTTTAGATAGCCTCTTTTTATTGACGAAGAATCGTTTAGGCATCCATGACCAATCATGCAAGCATTTACTTCAATTCTTTTATCGGGGTTGTTTTTAGCAAGGTCTAACGCTTTAGAAAAAAGGGCTCTATAGGAAACAAGTGCCACATTAAAAGCAAGGCTTTCTTTAAGCTTTTTATTGGAAATGCCATGACGTAGGTCAACAGCAGATAGATGGACCATAAAGACAGAGGTCCCATGTTGAGAGCAAACAAATGGAACCTTTTTTCCTTTATCTTTTAGAGCTTTTTCTATTAAATTCCCTTCTTTATCTGTTTTAGGTTCCAATATTCCTTTTTTACCAATAGGTACAATGGTATAAAAGGGATTAAAAATGTCATTAAAAATTGCAGTTTGAATCCCACAGATATTTATTTTATTTGGATCATCAATGACTTGATAATATCCAGTTGTAATGGCAAATAGATTAAAATTACAACGCGTTTCTATAAATTTGGATGCATCTAAATGAATATCGGAGCTAGCCGTAGTGTCGGCTTCTTCACCTCTATTTTCGTCTGTAGCCTCTTGTTCTTCAAAAGAAATAAATTCGAGTTTGGTATGCTCTTTTATAAATATATTAGAATATTCTTTAGCTTCTTTAGAAAGAGTAGCAATTAGGGTTGCTGGATCTTCATTTTTCCCCGTAACAGTCAAAGCAATCCCTGTGAGAGCAAAAGCAGCAGATACTGCACCCACTATGATCGGGATAAGAACCATTCCAAAACTCAATGATAGAACCGCTGCGGCTATAGCTCCTAAAACTGATAAAACGATGCAAGTAATTCCAATGACTAATTTTGGATTAAAACTCCCTTTCTTAGGGGATTTTTGCCCTTGATTATCAACAACAGTATTACTGGTTCCTTTAGCTGGGTCCATATTATTAAACTTTTTATAATTATAATATTATTATACATTTTTTTTAATAATCATGTCAAGTAAACTCTCTTAGAGCACTAAGGAGGTTTTAAAGTTTTTTTTATTACATTTCTCTTTTAGAGGGTGAGCAGGTCACTTACGTAAGATAAAGCATTGGATAGTCCCTTTGAAGATGTAGAACCTTTGGCCACCCACTCTGAGCCTCCTCCTGTACCCTTAGATTGCGAAAGGATTTCATCCAGCAGCTTTTTAGCTCCTGGTAGAGCTGTTGCTGATTTTGTCTTTTGGATATGAATCTGAGAAACTTCCCCTTGAGTGTTAGCTAAAATAATCATCCCATTGTTTAAGCTTGAAACAAGCTCTGTGGCAAATTGAGTGAATTCATTTGGATCCATACTGAGTTCTTTGATTACGATATAATGCCCTTGGATCCCTTTTTTTTCTGCTAAAAGAGAGTCAATCATTAAAGATATTTGCTCTTTACGGATCTTTTTGTAATTTGCTTTAAGGGTTGTATGCTCTTGGATGAGTTTTTCTGTATCATGCACTACCTTTTGTTCAATAGATCCAAGGGTCGAGCATAGATGTTTTAAAAGGTCTTCTCTTTTGTACATAAAAGCTAGAGCCTCTTTTGAAGTGACGGCTTCAATGCGACGGACCCCATTTGCAACGCTACTTTCTTTTGTGATCCTAAAAAGGCCTATTTCTCTTGTGTTTTTAATATGAGTGCCCCCACAAAGCTCTTTAGAAAAATCACCCACTGAAACCATACGGACCTTTTCAGAGTATTTTTCTCCAAAGAGCTGTTTAATATCGGTCCGTTTTTTTACATCTTCATAGCTCATTTCAATAATTTCAACATCATAAGCAGCTAAAATGGCGTGATTAATAAGGGTTTCTATCTCTTTAATTTCATTTTCTTCTACTTTTTTGTGATGAGTAAAATCAAGGCGAAGACAGTGTTCACATACGTATGAACCTGCTTGTCGAATATGGCCCCCTAAAACCTTTTCAAGGGCGTAATGAAGCATATGGGTCGCTGTATGGTTTTTTTCTGTATGGACCCTTAAACCCTTTTCAACAGTAGCATCAATGGGTTCTCCAACAAGCACTGTTCCAGACGTGAGTACACCTTCATGAAGGATCACCCCTACATAGGGAGAAGAGCAATGTTGCACTTCAAAGACCGCATTGTGATGTTTTAAAATCCCACTATCCCCCCTTTGCCCTCCCATTTCAGCATAAAAAGGGGTGGTATCTAAAATGATAGATCCTTTTTGTCCTTCTGTTAAAGTGTTTACAAAAACCCCATTATGCAAAATCCCACAAATGGTCCCTTGGGAGTGCATTGTATTTCTTAGAAAGTGACTTTCTCCATGTTTTTTCAAAAACTCAGGAAAAATAGAGCGTTGAACTTCTTGGGCTTGAGTTTTGTGTGTTTTTTTGGATTTTTCCTTTGCTTCAGCTTCTAATAAAGAGAAGGCTTCTAAGTGGACATCAAGGTGGTAATCCTTTGCAAGGAGGCAAATCTCCTCAATGGGAAAGCCAAAGGTATCTTTTAAGGTAAAGGCATCTTTACCAGAAATTTCTTTGGCCTCACATTTAAGGGCTTTTTCAATGATGGTGTGTAAAATATTTCCCCCGCGAGCAAGGGTTTTATGAAAGCTTTCTTCTTCTAGGGTAAGAAGTTCTTGTATCCGATGAGAAGATTGTACAAGTTCGTTATAATCTTCGCCCATTTCCTTTAAAAGAACGGGAAAAAGATCTGCTAAAAAGGGTTTATCGATCCCAAGTTGCTTCCCATATCTTACAGCTCTTCGTAAAATCTTTCTTAATACATAGCCACGTTCACTATTTGAAGGGGCCGCCCCATCAGCAATGGCAAAGCTTAAGGAGCGCAAGTGATCGGCAACTACATGAAAGGGGGCTTTATTTTCTTTATACTTTACCTCCGTCATAGAGGAGAGTTTATCAATAATAGAAATAAACACATTAGTTTCAAAAACGCTTTCTTTCCCATTAAGAAGAGCTGCCATCCTTTCAAGACCCATCCCTGTATCTATGCATGGGGAGGGAAGATCTGAAATAAGACCCTCTTTGGATGTGCTAAATTGCATAAATACAAGATTCCAAAATTCCATATAGCGATGGGCATTAGGATCTTCAGCAGGGCTTTTATAGCTTCCAAATTCTTTTCCACGATCAAAATAAAGTTCTGTACACGGTCCATTGGGGCCCACATCGCCCATAGACCAATAGTTGTCCTTTTTTCCCATAAAACAGATCTGCTTTTCTGGGAGGTATTGTTTCCACAGTTCAAATGTTTCTAAATCCTTTTCGTAGACGCTAACAAATAATGAAGATTTATCCACTCCAAGGATATCACATGTGAAAGAAAAAGCCATTGCAATGGCTTCCTTCTTAAAATAGTTGCCAAAGGAAAAGTTTCCAAGCATTTCAAAAAAGGTAAGATGTCTTGAAGTATGGCCTACGTTGTCAAGGTCGTTATGTTTTCCCCCTACACGAATACACTTTTGTGCGGTTGCAATTTTTGGATACAAAGAGGCAGATATCCCCAAAAAATAGTCTTTAAATGGGTTCATTCCCGCATTGACAAAGAGCAATGTGGGGTCATTATGGGGGATTGTTGGGGATGAGGGTTGAATAATATGCCCTTTACTTTCAAAGAATTCAAGAAACTTTTTTTTAATTAGTTGTGTTTTCATTAGAGTTTTTTCCCCGTTTTACATAGACTATACAATACAAGAAAGAAAATACTAACGCAAGAACAGATGGAAAAAGCTATGCTTGATGAAACTTACAAGAAAAAATTACAGGAAGTGGCTCATACTATTAGAGCCCTTTCGATGGACGGAGTGCAAAAAGCCAATTCAGGACATCCAGGACTTCCCCTCGGGTGTGCAGAAATTGGGGCTGTGTTATGGGGATCTTTTTTACGCTTTGATCCAACCGATGAAGAGGCGATTTTTAGAGATCACTTTGTCCTTTCAGCAGGTCATGGATCGATGTTTTTATATTCAGCACTTCATTTAGCTGGGTATAATCTCACTTTGGATGATTTAAAACACTTCCGTCAAAGAAATTCTAAAACACCCGGTCATCCGGAAAAGCTTGATACCGAAGGTGTTGAAGTGACCACAGGCCCTTTAGGGCAGGGGGTTGCAAATGCTGTTGGGATTGCTTTAGGTTTAAAGATCCTTGCAGAGACGTACAATAAAGATGGATTTCCAATCTTTGATAATAAAGTGATCTGTTTAGCTGGAGATGGCTGTCTAATGGAGGGGATTTCCCATGAAGCCTCTTCGTTTGCAGGACATCTTTGTTTGAATAACCTCATTTTGCTCTACGATAGAAATCACATCACCTTAGATGGGGCCTTTAGTGATTCTTGTAGTGATGATGTTATCATGAGATATAAATCCTATGGATTTGATGTCCTTGAAATTGAAAATGCAAACAATATTGAGGAGGTCTATGAAGTCTTAATGAGCATTCGATTGTCTCAAGAAAGACCTATGCTTGTTGTCTGCAATACAGTGATTGGTTTTGGCTCCCCACATAAAGCTGGGACGCATCATGCTCATGGTGCACCTCTTGGAGAAGAAGAGGTCCTTGCAACAAAAAGAGCTCTTGGAATTTCTGAAGAAAAGTTTTTTGTCCCCCCTTCTGTAAGGGATTTTTTTCAAGAGAGAAATCACCACCTAAAAAAGGTTAAAACGCATGCAGAAAAGATGTGGATTGCCTACGAAAAGGCCTATCCAGAATTAGCTCAAGAGCTAAAAAATAGAGCCAAGCATACAGTGCCAGAGGGGTTAAAAAAGACCCTTCAAGGGTTAAAATTTGAGGATAAACTGGCAGGGAGGAAAGCCTCATCTATAGTTCTTCAAGAGATTGCAAAAGTGATCCCCGCTCTTATTGGGGGTTCAGCAGATCTATCTGGTTCTGATTGCACATTTCTTGATCACTATGCAGTTATAAAGAGGGGCGATTTTTCAGGGAGAAATATTAAGTATGGAGTAAGAGAATTTGCAATGGCCGCTATTGCTAATGGGTTATCCACAGTTCATCTAAGACCCTTTACAGGGACATTTTTATGTTTTTCAGATTATATGAGAAATGCCATTCGATTAGCTGCTTTGTCTAAACATCCAACTCTTTTTGTCTTTACTCATGATTCAATTTTTTTAGGAGAAGATGGACCGACCCATCAACCGGTCGAGCATGTAGCCTCATTAAGGGCGATGCCTGGCCTTTTTGTCTTTAGACCTGGGGATGCTCATGAAGTTGCGGCAAGCTGGTGGATTGCTTTAAAAAGAATTCAAGGCCCATCTGTCTTAATTTTTACAAGACAGCCATTAAAAACTTTGAAAGAGACAGATAAAGACTTTGAAGAGACTGTAGGAAAAGGAGGGTACATCCTTGTAGAGGAAGATGCCAGTGTGCCAATAGATATCACTCTTATTGGAACAGGCTCTGAGTTATCTTTAACAAAAGAGATTGCAGATTGCCTTAAATCGGATAAATTTTCAAAGAATGTGCGGGTGGTTTCGATGCCTTGTATGGAAATTTTTGATGAACAGGATAAGATGTATAAAGAAAAGGTTTTAGGAAAACATTGTGGGTTGATTGTAAGTGTTGAGGCTGGAACATCGTTTGGATGGGAAAGATATACAGGAAAAGAGGGGATCCATATTAGTATTGAAAGCTTTGGTAAATCTGAACCGATTGAAGATTTGCAACAGGATTTTGGCTTTACCGTGGATCAAGCAATAGAGCAGATAATGACCACAGTAAATGCACATGGGTAAATTTCTTTCGATAGTAGGGCTTTTTGTCACTTTATATGGAGAAGTAAGGGTTTATAGAAACCCTCAACAATACTTTAATAATACACAAAATTATGCAAATCGAATTGTCTATTTTTTTATTGAGAAAACAAATGATGGTTCTGTCTGTTTACAAATTCAGCCTCCCCCCTTTTACCCAAGTGATCAAAAATTTCTTTCTCAAGGGATTGCCTATATTGACTGCCCAAAGGTGGTTCAAAATTATACCCCTGAACAAGTAGCCACATTAGGTGTTGTAGATATCACATTTTCTGTAGAAGCCTATCCAAATATTAGGATACCTACAGGGTACGCACTTTTTGGACAACTTTTCGAATGGAATATTTTTTTAGATCCAAGGAGCTTAGATTTTTACAGCCTTCAGTTAAGCAATCTTTCTGGGGGAAATAGTTTACAGGTATTAAAAATTGAACAATACAACCCCGATGATAAGTTTTTAGTCATTTACTCGAAGTTAGAGGAGATGAATTTTTGGGCCTCTGGAAATCAGGGGGTTTTTATTTCGGATCGATTAACTGATAATGTGTTGTTTAAACAAACAACACCAAAAACCCCAACCACAGTAGATCTTACTTTAAGTGTGGATCTTTCAAGAATTCCGATTGTTGCCGAAGGGGTCTATACGATGTACTTTCAATTTCAAATGGCAGCTATTGAACCTTCGACAACATTTTTGACCGTCTTAACCGATTTATCAAAAATTCAAGTGATACAAATCAATTATCTTGAAAATAGCATCCTTTCGATCAATGCCTATTTTGATAGTAAAAATACATTGTACACCCCAGATCCTACAGAGCAAGCTATTTTGCGAAAAAATAAAACATTTTTATATGATCAATATACAGCTATTTTAGAGGCTATGCAAATCCAATGGGATGGCTATGCAGCAACCGCCCCCTTGACCCCTGCAGAATTTACCCTTATTAAGCAAATGCAAGCGTTTATTTCTGTCTCTTTAAGCAGTGTAGAAAAATTTCAATTAAATCTATAAGAGAGAGGGCTGGCAAAAGGTGGTATGAAAGGCTTCAATAATCGACTGTTTTGTTAGATGTTCAAGGGTCTCTAATTCAAAAATGTGAGGGGTGTCGCAATACTCTTGAATACTTTTTTTTGTCACTTCATCTTTAGGGCCATTAAGGACAATTCCAAAGAGGGGGACATTTTTTTCTTTGAGCTTATCAATAGATAAAATGGCTTGATTTACAGCCCCCCTTTTATTTTCAATAACAAGGAGGGTAGGGATCTTTAGATCTGCAATATAATCGACTTGGAAATAATCGGCATAAATTGGGGCCATCACACCGCCAGTACTTTCCATAATAAGGTGTCCATGGATATTTGGAAGTTCTTGGGATAAAAGTTTTGAAATATTGATATCGGTGTGTTGGGTATTAGGATCATGCCTATCGGCAAAGCGGTATATCTCTGGAATAAAATGATCTTTGTGCAGATCTGTAATTTCTTTCACCCATTCAGAATCTGTACAGGGCATCACCCCACATTGTATCGGTTTTATGTAAGAGCCATTTAGACCTAAAGTAAGGATTGCGGAAACAACGGTTTTTCCTACCCCGGCATCTGTACCAATGATAAAAAGTTTTTCTGGAAAATCATTCATAGCACCTCCAAAAAAAGACTTTATCATAAACTTGATTTAAATTGAAGTCACCTTAATTTGTTTTTCAGAAAAAGAGATAAGTTCTTGTAAAAAATGGATTGAGGTTTCGCTAAGGAGATGATGGATGTGAAAGGTCAAGGCACTGTCCTCCCCTTTAAAAGAGGAAGAGGGGAGTAAAAACCCATGGTCGGTTAAATATTTAGCCCATAGATTTTTTTCCTCATGGGAAGAGGGGGTAAGGGTGATTAAAGGGGAGGTGATAGACATTTGAGGTAAGGAAATTCCTTTAAGTTTAGTGGTGAAAGATCTAATTTGATCGCGTCTATCTTGCATGGAGGAAACAAGCTCTAAAGAGGTTTTCAACATTCCTAAATAGGGGGCTTCTGGGGTAAACTTTAAGGAGGAAAAGCTAAACTCAATTAATTTATCCAAAAGTTCATAAGAACCGGAAAGGATGGTTAACATCTTTCCAAAAGTTTTAGGAATATGGGTGATTAAGAGATCTACACAGGCAATTTCATGTTTAGGAGCAAACCCCTCAAACCCTTCAAGACCGAAGGTATGGGAATCTTCAACAATCAAAAAAAAGGGATACATTTTTTTTATTTGAGTTAAAAGAGAAAAATCAACGCGCCCTCCCTCTTGTGAAATTTTTGGGATAAAGACAATCGGGGGTTGGTCTAAACCCTTACATAAAGGGATTAAAGAGGAAAGGTCCTTTTGAGAAAAAAAAGCAGTAGAAGGGGGGGTAAAAGATGAAGGGCAAGAGTCTGGAAGAAAAAATGTTTGGGAGGGTAAAAATGACTTTTTAATCCATTCTAAAGGGAGATCTACATAGGAGAGGATGAGGCTTTTTTCAGAGCCCACTTTTTTAGAAAAAGCCTCTTCTAAGGTGAGTTTTTCTTTAACGTATTGAGGGGCTTTTAAAGAAAGAGGGGAATTTGAGCAGTAATATCTTGCAAAAGCACGCCCCTGCTCTTGGACAGCTTTATGAGTGGATAGAAGTAAAGGATCTTCAATAGCAAAATTTAGGGCTGGATTAAAGGGTTGATGAAATAAAGCTCTGGATAGGATTCTTGGATCATCACAAGTGGGTTTAAACTGTATAGCCATAGATTTCCTTATTTATAGACAAATGGAAATTTTGAAGTAAGGAGTTTGTCCCCACTTGCATACCCTTGTTTTAATAAATAGACACTTTCAGGATCTTCCTCTTTTTTTATATAACGAGCTCGAGCCTCTCCATAGACAGCAAGTATCCCTTCACTTTCAAAATGAGGGATAAATTCTTTAGTAAAAAAAAGGACACTTTTATCCTCAAAGGATAAAAACATTCCAAGATAGACTTCATCAATAGAAATGTGTAAAAGATCACATCGATCATTGGCCTTGATCTTTTTTGACATGACTAAACGGATCGGTCTTTTATGAAGAAGTTCATAAAGGAGTTTACCTAAGTCATGATTTGATAAAATTTTTTTTGAAAGGGGGCATTCTTGAAAAGAATCACGTTCTTTTTTTGGATGTTTTAAAATAGCCACTTCAGTTTCAGTGATAAAATCGACAAATTGGACCCTTCCTGTTTTTTTTAGTTCACTTACCTGACTTGCAGAAATTTCATAGCTCATAGAAGGATACCCTGTATAAAGGCAATAAGTATACAAAATAGGGAAGTTTATAGCTAATGGATATTTTTATTTTAAAATTTTAAAAAAATTTTGAATGTGTCCTGCAAACACCGAAAGAGAACGGATTTTTCAGTTGTTGTCATAGATTTTTTTAGGTGGTAGATCTACTTTTACCTACACTTTTTATCAATTGTCTCAAGGATCCAGTCACGAGTGTGATAAATAGAGGTATAAATGGGTAAAGGGGGAGAGTTTTTTGCTTCTTTTAGAAAAAAGGAGGAGGAAAAGACTCCATGTATTATGCATGTATTCTCAAAAAGGGTCATTAAAGGGCCCCCACTGTCCCCAAGTTGCGGGTTGCAAAAAAGATCGATAGCTGAAAAGTTAGTTGGTGAGGCGATAATAAGATGGTCTCTTTTTTCTTGAATGGATAGACACCCTGTCAGCTTTCTTTCAATGAGGGAAGGGGGAAGATCCTTTTTCCATAAACCATACCCAGTAGCAAAAAATGGGACATGGGGAGGGCTTTGTTTGTCTGCAAGAAGTGGATAGGGAGAATCAATAAGAGGGGTGTCTAAAAATATCAGTCCAATATCAAACCCCATGTCGGTTATCGATATTGTTGTTGAAGAGCCCCCAATATAATTAGGATGGGACAAACCCACCCCACTTACTGTTTTTAAAATGCCTCCTTGATCGATAGAAAAGGCAATCCTTTTGGCTTTTTTCACAACATGAGCTGAGGTAAGGACGACTTTTGGATGAATTAAAGTTCCGGTTGCGATAAATCCATCGACAAGTACAAGACCTACGTGTTTAAAATGAGATTGAAGTGAAAGTTGCTTATGAGAAGAAAGGTTTTCAAGATGTTCTATAGAAATGGAGAAAACAGAACTATAAAAGATAAAAGTGAACAAAAGAAATTTCATGAAAAATAAGATAGAGAATAGGGGGCTTTTAGTCTATCGGATTTTTTAGGTAGATGGGCTTCTCACTTTTATATTGTTCTTTAGACATGTCGCGATGAGCGCAGGAAACAATGTATGATCTCACTAAGAATCAATAAGATAGATAAATCTTTTGACATAGTTGCTCTACGTTTTCCATTCGTGATGGGGGATTTGAGGTCAGATTCAAAAATTCAAATAGAAAATGAATGTCTTCTTAAGGGGAAGAAGGGTATGCTACCCTTTAAAGGTTGAGCACCCAATACGGAGAAGAAGAGAGTGTTTAGTCTTATCATTGAGGTTTGAGTGATCTTGAGGATCAAAAAAATTATCCCCAGACCCTTTTCCATAAGCTATTTCTGCAACATCGTAGCTTGTTGTTGCGTGATAGGCAGTTCGGTTATTTAGAACAACGATATTTTCTTCCTCTATAGGGGAACACCAAAGTCTCCCTTCTTGATACATTGTGGTAAGCTCCTCTTGAGTAAAAACAATATCGCTCATTAACTCAGTTGTTTTTTCCATTAAATTAGCTACTGTTGTGGGAAGAATAGGGCCATTTTCGGGTTTTTTATAGGCAAATAGGAGCCCCTCTTCTTGATGATAGGTGCCTATCTTCCATTGAGGGCTGTTAGCTGCATCTGTTGTATCAACAACGCCTTTGTGATCAAGAGGGTTAAGACGAATGTTTGAGGCTCCACCATCCTGATGAAAGCCAAAGGTGGTTCCTCTTTTTTCTTTCCAATCAAAAGAGATGGCCATTTTATTGTGACCGGGATGCTTTGTAATCACTTGATTAAAATAGGCAAGGAGAGTGGGAGCAAGCTCTTGCATTTTTTTGAGTTGTTCGGAATCGTTTTTATCGGAAGTTTTGCTTACCTGGTCAATAATCCCAGTTTCTATATTAAGGATCACGGTTAGGGAAGGCTCGTGGACGCCTTCTTTAATAAGCCAGTCAAACAGTTCTTGTATTTTAGAATCTGCTTTTCTTACAATCATGGCGTGGTCGCCAATTTTTTCTATTGCCGCTTCCTTTAATTTTTGGTTAGTAAACGCTTCAAATTTGATTTTAGCCTCTTGCTCAGTAAAATTCTCAAGGCCTAACCTCGTTGCCATTTCATGAGCATCACCTTTGTTATTTCCTTTTCCTACTCGGACCTGAAGAATCACCTTTATCCCCTTTATCCCTTTTTCTTTTAGCTCGTTTTGAAACTCTGTAGCTGCGGTAAAATAGGCTTTTGCGACAGCTTCAGGGGCATTTCCAAAAGCACCTAACCCAAGGGCAGCAGGTTTTACTACAATATCTTTTTCAGGGTTTTTTTCTTTTAAGAGTAGAGCTTCCTGAAACAGGGCCCTATAAGAAATCAGTGTTGCTTGAAAGGCAAGCTCTTTTTGGTTTTCATGAGATACATCAGCTCGATTCAAGTAGCCACCTAAAGCAACTGTTGAATGAAACATTGAATAGACCGGTTGATTTCTTTCCTCTCCTTGAACTTCTCTTAACGTATTTCCAACACAGGTAAATTGGGCTTTTGATCCATGGTTTTTTAAGTCCTCTATAATAGCGAGAGCTTCGTCATTTGATTTTGGAGTTAAATATCCACCCACAAGAGATCCTTTGCTCTTGTCGCTTAAAACACTGGCAAGGGCATTCATTCCTTCATAGATAGCACTATTAATAGCCTCTACTTGATCTATAGGATACATTCTTTGAACCGCTGGACCTTGTGTCATATCCTCTTGCAACATTTTTTCTGCTTCACCTCTTGCTATGGGAATGCGGGTCATTGACTCTCCACCATTGTATTGACTTGCAGCTCCATAGAGGGCAATATGATTAGGGTTTGTAGCATCTTTAGCCATAGCCTCTTGAACTTTATAGACATTATCCCAAGTAAAAACATCCGGATCTAGGACATTTTTTTCAATGTTGGTAGTCTGAAATGTAGGGGAGGATGAAGAAGCTGGAGGGCTTATGTACTCTACTGTTCCTCCTAACGGTTTAATTTTAGCTTTTAACCACTGTTGAGCCCATAAGGAGGCATGGGTGATCCCCCTTTTTTCAAGGCTTGTTTTGACTCCGAGCAAGGTACAATAGGCAATAAGGGTGGGGACAAATCCAAGAATAGAAAGGACTACTTTGCCAAACACTTCTCCCCCTTTAGCTTTTTTAAGGGGCTCAGCGGTATACCGATTGTTATCGTCATTTTGTTGTTTAATGATATAGTGTGGTTTTGAATCGATATTGAACCATCGTGAGAGGTTATTAAATGTATTGATGAGATCTTCTGTTTTCATAATTCCCCCAGGGTTCTATCTTAATTGCTAAAAAAACTAAATATTGTTGTCAATGCATTTTTTGCCTAAAAAATAGTGCGTAACTATTTGATTTAGAATTGGTTTTGAAAGGCTGCGAGATATTACTGAGGCTCTAAAAAATCTATCGGAAATGCCTCTTCATAGTCTAGGTCATGGGAATAGGATGAAATAATCGATTTTTTGTGTCTAAATGTGACAATTAATTGGTAAATCCATAAGACGGGTTGAGAAAGAAAGGGGAGTAAGTCCTTTATATCAAAAAGAAGATCTTTTGCTTTAAAAAGGGTTTTTATAAAAGGGATAAAAGAACCATTTTTTAGTGCTTTTTTGAGGACAATACACAACGATGGAATCAAAAATTGTGTTTGTCTCCCTTTTTTAGGGAAAAGAATTTCCTTATTTTCATTAAAAAAGGCAGAAGAGAGGTTTTTTTGTGAAGAAAGGAGGGTCACCCCAGCTGTAATCCGTGGATTGCATTCCAAAGGGGTAATCACACCATTATGTTCAAAAAGATCAAACCCAATGTTTCCTGTGTAGTTTGTTTTTGCTACAAAATCTTGTACAAAGTTAAATACATTTGGATTGTCCACCTCTTCTAAGGATAGACAATAATTTCCTCGACTCTTTGTTCTATCATATTTATGGTAACAAAGAGGGTATGTACTGTGAGCTGTGATTTTTCCTTGATGACATATTGAAAAGGTACAAAATTGCTCCCCTTCTAATTTCTCTTGTATAAGTATTGGATTTTTTGGAGAAATCTCAATTTTTGGAAGTGTTCTCTTATCCTCAATAAAGTAGGTCCCAATACTTGCCCTTGAATAAAACGTTTTAATATAAAATGTCTCAAAAGGAACTTTTTCAATTTCTAAGGGGCTTTTTATCAACAGTGTACAGGGGGTTTTGTATCCTAGCCTAGTCAGCAGCTGTGAGAAAGTCCACTTATTGTGCAAGTTATGAATAAGATCATAGTTGGATGTAAAGGCAACCCCTTTAGGGAATCTTTCCAAGTGCTTAGCTACAATAAGTGCATCCTCCCACCCTGGGATAAATAGATCTACCTTTTCCTCTTTAATCACCTTAAGCAATGTAAGGATGTATCCTTCTTCGCACTCTCTTGGACTTGGAATAAGGACATTTTTATCTGTTGCCTTTGAAAACGCACAGCAATGAAAATAAGAAGTTTCAGCAACAATAATTCTATGATGGGCATCGTATAAATTGCGTATCAAATTCAAAACTGGTGGAAATCTTCCATTCGTAATTAATATTGTTCTATTCATATAAAATTATAATTAATCTTTATAACTAATATTTATATCTTTTGATTGATTTTAACAATTCTTTTTCCTATTCAATTAATTTCTAATCAGTTAGACTTATCGCCGTTAAAGTGGAGGGCGCTATGGCAAAAGTTTTAGAGGGGTGGGTCTGTAAAGAGTGTGGCAACACACAAAGTCAATGGTCAGGAAATTGTAGCGGGTGTAAGTTATGGAACACCATTGAAAAGTTTAGTGAGGCAAAAGGTTCCCCTTTTGGACTTTTTGGGAGAAAAGATCATAAACCAGTACCCATCACAGAGGTTCAAATTGGTGCTGAAGAGCGCTTTAGTTGTGGAATTAAAGAGGTCGATAAAGTTTTTGGGGGGGGAATTGTTCGTGGTTCGTTATCCCTTATCGGCGGAGAGCCAGGTATTGGTAAATCAACCTTAATGATTCAAATGGCGCATCATTTAAGTATAAGTGGAAAAAAAGTGCTCTACGTTACAGGGGAGGAATCGTTGTCTCAAGCAGCCATTCGTGCTCATAGGGTTGGAGCCATTCATCCAAATCTTCTCCTTTATCAAGAGACAAGTTTTACCAAAATCATTGCCCAAATTGAGGATCAAAAACCTGATTTTATGATTTTGGACTCTATTCAAATTTGTCATAAAGAGGAACTTTCTTCCCCCCCAGGTTCGGTAAATCAGGTAAAGGAAATTGCCATCTCTTTAATGAAAGTGGCTAAAGAGTTACTTGTCACAACCATTTGTATAGGTCATGTAACTAAGGGGGGAGATGTTGCCGGTCCAAAGGTATTGGAACATATTGTTGATACAGTTCTTGAGTTTGAAGGGGATAGGGATTTAGAGATTCGGATGCTTCGTTCTAAAAAAAATCGTTTTGGAAAAAGTGAGGAGATGGCCATTTTTTCTATGGATGAAAAGGGGCTGCAGGAAGAGCAAAACCCTTCTATGATTTTTATCAATAAAAGAAAGCTTTCTCAAACCGGAACGGTGATTGGGACTATTTTAGAAGGCTCTCGCCCTATTTTTATTGAAATAGAAGCTTTAGTTGCTCCAACCCCTTTTGCAACCCCAACAAGAAAATCTAGTGGCTTTGATCCAACAAGGCTTGCAATTTTGCTTGCCGTTTTAGAAAAAAAGGTGGGGATGCACTTTTCAAGTTATGATGTCTTTTTATCCATTGCAGGTGGGATCAAGGTAAAGGATCCAGCTGTCGATTTAGCCCTTTCCTTAGCTATTGCGTCCTCATTTACTAATAAAACAATTGAAGCCGATATTGTTGTCATTGGAGAGGTAGGATTAGGGGGGGAAATAAAAGGGGTTCAAAAAATACATAACCGATTAAAAGAGGTGGCAAGTCATGGGTTCAAAAAGGTGTTCATTCCTAAAGGGGGGAAAAAACTTGAGCAAGAATTGGATCTTGAAATTATCGAAGTGGGGACAATTGAAGAGGTGATACATCTTATCTTTAAATAATATTCTATAAGTGCTATATTGTCTGAGAGTTTGGAAATAGGTAAAAAGGTCTCTATGAAAAAGAAGGTGTTGTATACAGGTGTGGACCCAAATGGATATGGGGGCGAAGCTGAAGTCTTTCATCACCCTTTAGTATCGATGCAAATAAGATCAGGTTCAGTTAAAGAAGTTGAAGATGTTTTTAATTCAATATACAGGTACTCTCACATCCTTTTTACTTCAAAGTATGCGGTACAAGCTTTTTTTCACTCTATGAAGGAGATGAAGATCCCAAAAGAGTATTTAGAAGCGGTTTTTATTTTGGCAATTGGGGCAATGACCCTTAAAGAAATAGAAAAAGAAGGGGTCTACGTCACCTATGTCGGGAGCAATGAAACAGAAGCTGGGGTGATAAGCTTATTAGAAACTTTGGATTTAGAAGGCTCAACCCTATTGCTTCCCCAATCCTCTATGACTCGACCCAAATTAATTCACTATTTGGTAGAAAAGGGTATTGCTTATGAAGTCATTATCTTGTACGATCTATTGAAAGAAAAGCCGTATACCAAGCTAAATTTAGAAGAATTTGATGCGTTGATTTTTACTTCACCTGTCGGAGTTGAAGCCTTTTTTGAAGTCTATGAAGATATCATTCCCTCTATGGAAATTCATACCATGGGTTTGATGACTCGGTGTACTTTAAAAAAGTGTCTAGATAAAAAAGCTAAAAAAAATGAAGTCAATCAATGGGTCTAATAGAAACTACAACAATGGAGAAAAAATGGATTGGGAAATAAAAGAGTTGGGGATGGAGTATGATGCGTTAGAGCCTTATATTGATGCAATGACGATGAAAACTCATTATGAAAAGCATTATAAAGGATATCATGCAAAGGCTTTAGCTGCATTGGAAGGAAAGGATCTTCAATCTGTTGAAAAAACCCTTTTAACAGACCTGCGCCCTGTCATTCAAAACAATGGGGGAGGGTTTTATAACCACACACTCTTTTGGTCCATTTTAGGGATCAATCAGGGAAAAGGGCCTTTTGGACATGTAGGAAAAGGGATTGATAAAGGATTTAAAAGTTTTGAAAATTTCAAGGAAAAATTTTCTGATGCGGCTGCAAATCTCTTTGGTAGTGGTTGGGTCTTTTTAGTTTATGATGAGGATTCAAAGGAATGTGAGATTATTGTTCGACATAATCAAGATCACCCTTTATGTGGAAAAAAGGTATTGATGGGGCTTGATGTTTGGGAGCATGCCTACTACCTTCATTATCAAAATAGACGTCCTGACTACATTAAAGCTTTTTGGAATGTTGTGGATTGGGAAAAAGTGGAACACCGTTTTCTTTCAGAAAAAGCCTTTCATTTGACATCTTAAGGGAGAAATGGAAGAAATACGAGAAAAGAATTTTACCGGCTGGACCCTTTGTGCCACCTGCAAAAAAATGAATCATGAACTTGAGCTTTCAAGATCATTAAAGGTGTGTCCTAAATGTGACGCTCATTTTGCAATGAGTGTAGAAGAAAGAATCAAGCTGCTATCAGATAATGAGAGCTTTGTCCCCTTGTTTGAGACAGTAGTAGCTAAAGATATCCTTGGATTTATCGACACAAAAACGTATGAAGAAAGACTACAGATTTTAGAGGAACATAAGAAAACTAGTGCTGTAAAAACAGGGGTTTGTTTACTTCATGGTCACAAGATCTGTTTAGGGGTGATGGATTACTTATTTATGGGGGGCTCATTAGGGCAAGCTGAGGGGGAAAAGATCACCTCTTTGATCGAATATGCCACCACCTATTTTCTCCCTTTAGTCATTGTCTCTGCTTCTGGTGGAGCCCGTATGCAAGAATCAATCTACTCTTTAATGCAAATGGCAAAAACATCGGCAGCGTTAAAGCGCTACCATGAAAAAGGGGGGCTTTATATCTCTGTTCTTACCCACCCAACTATGGGGGGTGTTTTAGCTTCCTTTGCCTCATTAGGGGATCTTCTTCTTGCTGAAAAGGGGGCCTTAATTGGTTTTGCTGGCCCAAGAGTTATTGAACAGACCATGAAGGTAAAGTTAAAACAAGGGGATCAAAGGTCAGAATTTCATTTGTCTAATGGGATGATTGATCAAATTGTAGATCGAAAAGATCTAAAACAAAGGATTGCAACATTTATAACGGTATTTACGAATAAGGAGAAAAATGAAAATCAAAGTGTTTGTTAAGGGAGAAGGAAGGCGCCCATTTTACGCTACAAATGGGGCTGCAGGGGCAGATGTGTGTGCGAAATTAGAAAAAAGTATTGTTATACACCCTTTACAACTTCAAGTGATTCCTACAGGATTGTTTTTCGAAATTCCAGAGGGGTATGAAATTCAAGTAAGGCCAAGAAGTGGCCTTGCTGCAAAACATGGAATTACAGTCCTTAATACACCTGGGACTATTGATAGCGATTATAGAGGACAGTTATCTGTGATTTTAATTAACCACTCAACGACACCTTTTGAAGTGACAGATGGAATGCGTATTGCTCAAATTGTTTTAGCTTCTGTATTACAAGGAGAGTTTGAAACAGTTCAAGAGCTTTCAACCTCCTGTCGAGGAGAGGGTGGCTTTGGCCATACAGGGGTTAACTAAAATGATTGTATCCCCTTTTATAGAAATACAAGAGGCAAACATTTGCTTTCTAGAACCATGCACCAAGCAAGAGGCCATTGCCTTTCTTGTAAAAAGTATTTCTTTAAACATAGGGGGAAATGACAATGCGGTGATAGAAAAAATCCTTGAAAGGGAGGAGGTTGTTTCTACCGCAATTGGAAGGGCTATAGCTATCCCTCATGGCAGATGCCCCTTTTTAAATGAATTTAGTATAGCTATTGGAATTGTTTCAAAAGAAGGGATTGTTTGGGGGGCAACCGATCATGAAGGGGTAAACCTTGTCTGTTTAATCGCAGGGCCGGCGGATAAACCTTCACGCTATTTATCCTTTTTATCACACATCACCGCAATTTTGAGAGATGAGCAAACAAGGCTTAAAATTTTAAGATCGACAGACAAAAAGTCTATAGTAAATATATTTGCCTCCTGTTAGGATGTTACTTTATTGATACTAAAATCAAGGGGGGATTTAGATGGATTTACACTTTGAAGATGTGGCTAATCTTTTGCATATTAGTACATATACCTTAACTAAATGGATGGAAAAAAAAGATATCCCTTATTATACAATTTCAGGAAAAGCCCGCTTTAATAGACAGGAGCTTGAAGAGTGGTTAATGGAAGCTGTAGCAAACGATAGAGCCATTCCCTCATTTGAAACCGATGATGGTTCTTCAACATGGAATAAATTTTGTTTGTATAGAGCTATCCATAAAGGGTGTGTCTTTCACCTTTCTTCTAAGGGATCTAAAGAGGCTATTATAAGAAAAGTGATGGAAGAGGCAGGCCCTATCTTAAAAATTCATCCTGAAATTGTCTCAGAACTGTTGATCGAAAGAGAGCATCTTATGTCTACAGCCTTAGGAGGGGGGATTGCTGTCCCTCATACTAGAGATTTTTTACTTCACGATTTTACAGATGCGGCAGTAGTTGTCTACCTAGATGATCCTATCGATTGGGGGGCAATTGATGGAACGATGACAAACACGTTGATTTTTTTGTTTGCCTGTGATGATAAAAGGCATTTAAACTTACTTGCTAAAGTAGCTCACCTTACAATGATGGAAGAATCAAAACATTTGTTTAAGAAAAAACTCCCTAAAGAAGAATTACTTCAAGCGGTTTTAGAGTTTGAGAAAGGGCTTTTAGAAGGAAAGCTTGTTAAGATGTAAAGCCGATGGGGAAAATAGATCTATAGGTATTATAAATTGTACATAGGTCTTTAAGGTGGATGTGAAAGTAGGAAAAATCATCTATTGTAAATAAAAAAGTAGCTTTTGGTAGTGCTTGGATATCTAAAGCTTTGATGAGGATATTTTTCATCCCAAAAGCCTCTTTGATCACAGCATTTGTTCCAAAAAAATCCAAATCGGTCCTTATATCATCGGACCGTCTTAAGATACAACAAAGATTAAGCTCTTGACTTATGAGTGTGGTGCTTGTTTCATCCAAGGGTTCTTCTCCCTTTTTTTCCACTATATAAAGGCGTTGTTCCATCGAAAAGGGTTTATAAAAGGGGTAAGTCTGAGCTTGATTTTTTTGGAGTTTATCGATGAAGTAGAGAAAAAAATATTCAATTACTTTAACGCAGGTAAGAAAAAAAGTGTAAAGACATTGATCAAAAGAGGTAAGGAGTTTAAAAAAGGGCTCTTTTTCAAAGGAGGCTGTGGTTGCACTACAAAAAAGTTTCCAAAATAAACCGATTTTTTCAAGATTTAATACAGGGGTTTGTTTAGGGCTATGTTGTCTATGATAGTCAACCACAGCTTCCCAAAATCCATAGGTAGAAAAAGAGGGGATATTATTATGGAGGTGGGAGAGTTTTTCTTTAAAAGCAAGGATGCTGCCCCTTGTCGTTAAAGTGCTCCCTTTAAATTCTTTTGTAAAGGTCTCTTCTTTGTTTGAAGAGTTCTTTTTAGGGATAAAGCCTGATTGTTCAAAAAGGGAGTATTGAGGAAAAGATGTTGGAGATCTTTGGATCTTAAGTAGGCCATAGGGTTTTAAAATCCTAAAACACTCATCTAAAATCTTTTTCTGCAATAGGGGAGGAGAATGATAAAAACTTTCGGGTAAATAACACTGCTCATTTCCATGAGATTTTTGATAGATGAGTAGATCAAGAGTCAATTTCTATCCCTTTGAAATAGAAGGGGCATTTTTTTGCTTTTTCTCTTTCTTTGAGGCTATGGATATAGCATTATCGACAAGAGAGACAACACAGACTCCAGTTATTTTACTATCCTTTAAAATCATTTCAGATATTGGGTCCTCAAGGTAGTACTCAATAGCTCTTCTTAAAGGGCGTGCTCCCATTTCTGGTTTATACCCTTTGTCAGCAAGGAAATGCTTTGCCTCATCAGACACTTCAAGGTAAAGATCCTTTTTGGCAAGCCGTGCAGATAATTTTCCAATTTCCATATCAATAATTTGTACAAGGTCCTCTTTATCAAAAGATTTAAAAATGACAATCCCATCAATTCTATTGATAAACTCAGGTTTAAAATGCTTTTCTACCGCTTTATCAATTTTTTCTTTCATTGCAGAGAAGCTGATCTTTTCCATATTGACCCCAAAACCCACCTCTGTTGTTTTTCGAATAAGATCAGATCCTAAATTTGAGGTCATGATAATGATGGTATTTCGAAAATCAATTTCTCTTCCCAATGAATCGGTAAGTCTTCCTTCTTCAAGGATTTGTAAAAGAAGATTCATGACATCAGGATGTGCTTTTTCAATTTCATCAAATAGAACAACTGAGTAAGGCCGCTGTCTAACTTGTTCAGTCAGTTGCCCCCCTTCTTCATGCCCGACATATCCAGGAGGAGAGCCGTTTAATCGACTCACAGCAAATTTTTCCATGTATTCTGTCATATCTACTTGGATAAGGGCATGTTTCCCCCCAAAAATTTCAATAGCTAAATTTTTTGCAAGTAACGTTTTACCTACCCCTGTAGGTCCAAGAAATAGAAATGAACCAATGGGTCTATTTGGATCTTTAATATCGGCTCTAGATCTTCGTAATGCCTTACAGACAGTATCTAAAGCATCAGATTGCCCGACAATAGATTTTTTTAAGATCTCCTGCATCTGAAGGATTTTTTCTGTTTCATGAGCCGTTAATCTTGAAATAGGGATCCCTGTTTGTTTTGCAATGATTTCAGCAATGTCATCGACATCGACAATCACCTTTTGCTCCTGCTTGCTTTTAACCCAATTGTCATTGATCACCTCAAGTTTTTCACGCAGCTGCTTTTCATTATCTCGAAGTTTAGCCGCCTTTTCATACTCTTGATTTGAAATAGCCTCTTCCTTAGCAATCCTTAAATCTTCAATATCCTTTACAAAAGAAGAGATCTCTGCAGGCTGGTGCATCACCCCAATACGAGCTTTAGCCCCTGCCTCATCCATTAAATCGATAGCCTTATCGGGTAGAAATCTTCCCGCAATGTATCGATCGGATAAATGGACTGCTTCGGCAATTGCTTCATCTGTATAGATACACATGTGATGTTCTTCATATTTTTTCTTTAGACCAGTAAGAATTTGTACAGCCTCACTATTACTTGGAGGGGCTACAGTAATTTTTTGAAAACGGCGTTCAAGAGCGGCATCTTTTTCAATGAATTTTCTATACTCATCTAAAGTTGTGGCTCCAATGCACTGGATTTCACCTCGAGACAAAGCGGGTTTTAAAATATTTGAGGCGTCAATAGCCCCTTCAGCAGCTCCAGCTCCGACAATGGTATGAATTTCATCAATAAAAAGGAGGATGTTTCCAAGTTTTTTTACTTCATCCATAACAGCTTTGATACGCTCTTCAAATTGTCCCCGATATTTTGTCCCTGCAATCATAAGGGTTAAATCTAAAGATATAAGCTTCATGTTGGCAAGACTTTCTGGAACTTCACCATTGACAATTGCATGGGCTAGCCCCTCAACAATGGCTGTTTTTCCTACCCCTGCCTCTCCAATAAGGACAGGGTTATTTTTCCTTCTACGACATAAAATAAGGAGGAGGCGCTCAACTTCTTTTGCTCGACCAATGACAGGATCTAACCCCCCTTCTCTACACATTTCGGTTAAATCATGGCCGTAGGCTTTTAGTGCATGCATTTTTTCCGATGAGCTAGTGCCTGTTTCAGCCCGTTTTTGCCCTGATGGATTTGCCCCAAGTGAAACGGGGGGGACTTGTAAATTAAAGGTTTCTAATTCTTTTAGAATTTCTTTACGGATATCTTTTAGATTGACCCCAAGATTCTCAAGAATTTGAGCCGCTACCCCATCTTGTAAGCGAATGATAGCAAGGAGTAAATGCTCTGTACCAACATAGTTATGGTTTAAAGCCAAAGCCTCTTCATTAGCAAGCTCAAAAACTTTTTTACATTTTCCAGAAAGGGCTGGATCGCCATAGACTTGAATCTCAGGTCCGTAGCCAACTACAAGTTCCACCTCAGCTAAAAGTGTGTCGTATTCAATATTTACATTTCTTAAGACGTTGACAGCAATCCCTTGACCTAGTTTCATTAACCCTAAAAGGAGATGCTCTGTCCCTAAGTAGGAGTGATTCAGTTTTAATGCTTCACGCTTTGCTAATTTCACAACTTGTTTAGAACGGCTTGTAAATCTATCAAACATAAAAAATCCCTATGTAGTAAAAACTCTATTTTGCCTTTTTCCCTCAGTATAGAGGAAAGGCAATTTTTCTTTCTTGTAAAATATCTTGAATCTTTGCACAAGATGTTTTAGCAAATTCTCCTATTTTTTTTATTCTCCATTTCTTAAGATCCTATCAAAGGGGGATTTATGTGGAAGGTTGTAGAGAGTAAAAATAAAAGTGCAGAAGAATTAATGGGTCTAGATCAAACATTTCTCCTTGAGATGGGGGAAAATGACCCCCCCCTTGTCCATTTTTACGATTTTATCCAGCCGAGTTTTACTTTTGGCCTTTTTATAGACCCAAAAACCCTTATGAACGAAAAAATCTATAGGAAAACCTTTGATTTTCATAAAAGACCCACAGGAGGGGGGGTCCTTTTTCATGGATGGGACGTAACCTTTTCTTGCTTTGTCCCAAAAAATCACCCTGGATACTGTTTAGATGTGTTGGAAAGTTATAAATATATCAATGATAGGATCGCTCTTGCATTAAGTGAATTTTTAGAAAAAAAAGAGGGGGGGCTCCATCTTTTGGAAAAGAGGGTTGAACCGATGGATGAGGCGTGTACCCATTTTTGTTTTGCTAAGCCAACGATTTATGACATAATGGTTGGAGAAAAAAAAGTGTGTGGGGCTGCGCAAAGGAGAAAAAGAAATGGGTATCTACACCAAGGATCTATTGCCTTAGTTTTTCCAGAAAAGGCCCTTTTAAAACCGCTGTTTTCAAAAGAATCAAACGTTTTGGAAGCGATGAACTATTTTACCCACCCCGTTTTAGGCCAAAAAGCACACAGCAACGATAAAAAAGGGGTGGCAGAAACGATCAAAAGAAATATTGTGTGTGCTTTGAATCAATAGACTTCTTTCGAAACGTGCTTTGATTGAGAAAAACAGTCATTTTAAGAAACAAATGGAGTGTCTTGAAAGAAGTTTAATTCTAAGGTCAATAGGATTTTGCAAAAAGGGCCATAACGGGATCTTTTGCCCCTTTAAATAGACAAGGGGAGATCTGTTTTGGTTGCTTTTGAGGGATACACCGAATAGTTACCCCAAACTCTTCCTTAATCTGTGCCTCTAAAAGTTTATCCCCCCCATAGGGAGCCATCACAAATTTTGAAGGGAAATGTTCAGAATTAAAGACCTCTTTAAACTCTGTCATAGAAGAGACAGAAATGGTATTTTGTTCTCTATGAAGCAAGGCTTTTGTAAATAAATCAAAATGGATCTTTTCAAGGATAGAAACAATGGAATCTTGGATCTCTTCAAAAGAGTACAGTTCCTTTTCATTTTTTTCTTGTGTCCGAATATAGAGAGGAAATTTCGAAGAAGCAATATCACGAGCGCCAATTTCAATCCGCACAGGATACCCTTTTTTGATCACATCCCAAGATTTTTCCCCCATGCGCCGGTCATCATCTAAAATATCGACTCCAAGGGGTGCTTCATAATAAGAAATTTCTGAAAGGGCCTTTTTTAAACGGAAACAAAAATCAAGAACCTCACTATGGGTTTTTTCATCTGTGAGAACAGGAATAAGGGCAATATGTTTTGCTGCAATTCTTGGAGGGATAATCATCCCGTTGTCATCGCCATGGCACATAATCATTGCCCCAATCATCCGAGTAGTTGAACCCCAAGAGGTGGTGTAGGCAAGCTCTTCTTTCCCCTCTTTATTTAAAAATTTGATAGAACAGGCTTTAGAAAAATTTTGGCCCATATAATGGGAGGTGCCCATCTGTAAAGCCTTTCCATCTTGCATCATTGCTTCAAATGTAAAGGTGTTTTCCGCTCCTGGGAAACGCTCATTTTCAGATTTTTCCCCTTTGATGACAGGGATTGCTAGATAGTGTTCTGCAAAATCGGCATAGAGCTCTTGGATTTCAAGAGCCATAGATAGAGCCTCTTCTTTAGATGCATGGGCAGTGTGCCCTTCTTGCCATAAAATTTCAGCAGTGCGTAAAAATAGGCGCGGCCGCATTTCCCAACGAACAACATTGCACCACTGGTTGATTTTTAGAGGGAGATCTCTGTAGGAGTGTATCCATTTACTAAAACTTTCGCCAATGATTGTCTCAGATGTGGGACGGATGATTAAAGGCTCTTCTAACTTTCCTGCAGGGATCAGTTTTCCTTGTTCATCTTGCTCTAAACGGGTATGAGTGACAATAGCACATTCTTTGGCAAAGCCGTCAATGTGTGCAGCCTCCCTTTCTAAATACTCTAAAGGGATGAAAAGGGGAAAATAGGCATTTTCAACCCCCTTTAATTTAAATTTTGCATCAAGCAAGCGTTGGATACGTTCCCATAAAGCATAGCCCCTTGGTTTAATAACCATACATCCGCGAACAGCAGAATGTTCAGCTAAATCAGCTAATTTAATCACCTCTTGGAACCAAAGGGGGAAATCCTCTTTACGAAGGATATCGACAGCACATGTTTTTTTATTCATAGAAAAGAGTATAGAAAAAAGGGGAAATCTCTACAACAGAAATTAAATAAAAGCTTGGCTAGAGCTCATCGGAGATTGACTTGCTTTTTTTGCTGAAAAACGTAAAGGGCCCCTTTTATAAATACGATCGTAAACAAAAAGGGCGCACTGATTAAAATCAGTTTGATGCATTTTTTTGTTTTCGATCACCTTTGAAATCTGGTATTTCTCTTTGATAAAAGAAAAAAGCTCTGTAAGGGTTAAATGGGACCCTTTTTTACACTGTGGCCCCCAAAGAAATCCATTTTTGTAATTAGATATGGTAAAACCAATTGGGTCATAAAATTCGATAATTCCGTCCCTTTGGTCAATAATGAGCGTCACAAAATGACGAAAAAAGAAAAAAGCACTTATTGCTAGAGGGATGGCAATGATTTCTGTCTCCTTTTCTAAGGGAGGTAACGATTTAAGCAATTCATCTTTAGAGGTATAGGACTCTTGGCGTTTTACAAGATCGGAAATTTTAATAAAGGGGTCACTTTGTTCTTCTAAAGAGTCAAAAAGGGTATTAAGGTTGCATCCGCTTTTTTTTCTTTTTTCTATAAATGATTGTAAATGAGGATGTTCAATTTTAATTTTTCTTATTTTAAGGTAGGCTCTTTTAACAAAGGTTTTTGCAATAGAGGCAAAAAGGATGAGGCAGTGGGCAACTAAGGAGAAAAAATGAAGTAAGGAAAGGGCTATTTTATGCATACAGCCAGTATAGCAAAAAAAGATTGATAATGTACAGAGGAATAAAATATTTTTAAAAAAGAGCTTTTAATTAATTTATAAAAAGTGTATAATAATATTATAATTAAAAATAACAACAACATAAAAAGGAGATAAAAATGGAAGGAACACGTCATGATCATGTAGCAGCAGCATCGGCAACCGCACAAGCAAAAGCGGCTGAAAGAGCAGCAGAACAAGCAGCTGCGATGGATCCTTCTTCTATACAAGGACTACAATACAAAGTAACAGTTTTAGAAAACAGTAATGGCGAATTTATAAAAACTCCGAAGAAGACTTCTAGCAAAGCTCTTCCTTTTTTTGATCACCTTCGACAAAAAATGGGACAAACAAGCGCTTTGGGTCTTTACATTGTTCTGAATATAATTTTTACTCCATTGATTGTAATAGGGGATGCAATAGCCTTGTGTGTGAATAAAACCAGAAACTTCTTTGAATTAATTGTAACTGCAGCTGGATCTTAATAAGTCATTTATCCAACAAAAAAAAACAAAGACAAGGGACAAAAGTGCCCTTGTCTTTTTTATTGAAAAAGTTGAAGGCAGGGGATCTATTGTTGCATTAAATAAAGATCTATGAGAGAGTCTAAAGGGAGATTCTAACAAAGGGCATTTAATGAAAGTGACTGAAAATTACCTATGGCTTTTGCTTGATGAGGGAAGGATAAAGGTGGGGATCACTAAAAAAGCCCAAAAGGAAATTGGAGAGATTGTCAATATTCATTTTCCAAAAAAAGGGGAGAGGGTGTACAAGAAAGATCCTCTTATTGTCCTTGAATCAACAAAATCAGCTATAGATATTGACGCCCCTATTTCTGGCGATATTTGTGAAATCAATCCATTATTACTACTTAGTCTAGATCCTTTAAATCATTCTTGTGAGGATCAGGGGTGGCTTGTCACTTTTATCCCTTTACAGGTTGAGCAATACCACCTTTTTGACAATTACTTGATGGAAAAACTCCCTAGTTAATCTAAATCGTCTTCTTCTTCTGGTTTCGATGTTTTAATCAATTCAGCATTTAACATCGTAAGGACCTCATCATAATTAAAAGGTTCAACAAGAGTGCCCCCTGTTTTCCTTGAAGGGTTTAAATAGCTATTGATGAGTCTATCATAGATTTGTCCTATAAGGGGGATCTGTCCTTTTAGGTGAGGGAGGTTTTCTATACATTTCTTGATTTCAATAGATCGGTTTTTTTCATTTATTTCGGTCTTTCGCCCCCCAACGATTCTATCAAAAAGAGAGTTCTTATAGATTTTTGAAAATTCTTTTGAAAGTCTGTGAATTGTTTCAATAGAAGGTGGCTCTTTTGGATATTTATTTTTTAATTTAGACTCTAAGTAGCTGAACCCTGCGTATTCTAATACACCTTTCATTTTTTTTATGGTTGATGACAGATTTTTACTTTTGAATTTATCTAAAAATTTTTCTAATAGGAATTGGCTAAAGAATTCAAAAAATAGATGAAATTCCAATCGTATTGGGTCGTCAGTTTTTTGCGCACTAGATGCTTTTATTTCCATTCGCTTAGAATCGTTTGATCTAACATAGTCTTGAAACTCAGGAGAAAAATCATTGATAAAAACAATATTTTTTAATAAAGCTTCAAATTTTTTTTCAATCGTCTTAGAATCTAAATATTTTGGTCCTTGTTCTTCAGTGCCTGTATATTTTTTAATCAGAATTTCGAAGTTTTTTTCAAGGTAGTAATGGATACTACTTTGATTTTTTCTTAGATTCATCTCCTTTAGAAAATCGTTTTTTTTCTTTTCAATCGGTGGAACGATGTAATCGTTTCTATAGGTTTTAATGGCTTCGTTCAATAGGTACTCAAAGTTTTTGTCTGCTTTTTCTACAAAGTCATCTTTGACATTGGGTACTACTTCAACAGGAAAATGTTTTGCTCTTGATTTGTTAATATATATTTTCAGTTCTTCAAGAAAGGCTGTTTTGAATTCATTTTTGAATTCATTTAAGAGTCCTTTATAGTCTATGTTTTCAGTATAAGATGTACATTTGCTGTTGAAATTCATAGCTAAATTGAATAATTTCAATGCAATAAAACCGTTGACATCTAAAAAATAGGCTTTTCTGCGGGGATTTTGAAATTTCTTATAAAAGCGTGCAATCATTGTTGCACTTTTAAGGTAACGGTTCTTTTTTATCATTTTATCCATTAAGATTTTTAATCTTTCTTTTAAGCGCTGGATTTCACCTTTATCGAATCGAGCAAGCTGTTCCTCTTCTGGTGGGTAGGTTGTGTCAAAAAAGGGACGAGCACAAGGAGCAATTGTCATAGATACATTTTTTTGTTTTTAAACGATGCTTTTATTATAAATCATTTAGTTGTAAATTGCAATAGTTATTAAATCAAGGGTGTTGAATTAATGAAAGGCCGCTCTTCACGAGCTTGGAATCTTTTTATAAATGTATCAGGGTGAGCAAGCTGGGGTAAAAAAGAGAGAGAATAGTTGATCTAATTTCGGGTTTCAATTATAATATTATTATAATTATGAACATTATTCAAATAAAAAGACATTCCCCAGATGAAGATCTATTTCTTAGGTCAACAGAGACGAAAATAAGTGACATGACCTCTGATTTCGTCTTTTTCCGTTTTTTAAAAAAATTGAGTGTACAATCTAATATTTGGTTCTTTATTAAGAATATAAAGATAAAAGTATTAGAACGGAGGGTATTAGAACGGAGGGTAAGAGAAACGATAGTTGAGCATTTAACATGGTCTGAGTCCTCTAAGTGCGATATAAAAGAGGGAACCTTTGATGATCTTTTAACTAGGATTAAAAAAAGCGTTAAAAAAAATTTTCCACATTCGTTTTATCACGTAGACCAATGGATTGTAGAGGAGAGTAAAAAGGATAGAGAAAACTATGCCGAAAATAAGGAGAAAGTGTTTTCTGATTTTGCCTATTTTTTAAGTGATGAGAATTTTAGTGAGGAACAATTAACATTTTTATATCCCTTCTATCAAAACTATTTGGAAAGGTACTGTGGATCTTGCAGCGAGAATCCACAATATTTCAATTATGAACAGATGCAAAATTCTTTTGCCCCTTACGTCTATGCTATGAGACATCTCATAAAGGACAAAGCTCATTTTTTTAAATGCATGACCCTTTTTGAAGGGGAGTTAAAAGAGCATTCAAAAAGAATCGAGGGTTCATTTTTCATTCTCTTTCCTAGTTATTATCGATGCTATTTTTTGAATAGGTTGGAAGAAGAAAAATTAGAGGCAACCTTAGAAAAGAGAATTAATGAAATTACAAAAGAATTAGAGGTTGGATGTGCCTTGTTTGCTCCAGTTTTTTTTGAAAAAGTATTTGGTGCCGAAGAACTCAAAACAGTTCCTTCAGAAACATGGATCAATGAATCAAAAGATCATGCTGAATTTTTTAAAAGAAATTGGGCAGCTCTTGTAAGGACTAATAGAAAGGAAATTTTAGAAAAAAAAATTCAAAAAGATGAAATTGCAGCAGTATCACAACGATCTCCTCAGTTTGCTCAAGACAAAGTTCTTGTTGAAGCAATTTATGAAGATGAGCTGTGTAACTATTTAGGAATTGATGACGATGGGGAAAAAGACCCTGTCTATGGATCTTACGAAGAAATGCTACAACAGGTGGTTCATAGATTAAAAAAAGAATCTCACGTTGTAGATGATTTAGATGAGTAATTATAAAAATATAAGGAGGAAAGAAGATGACATGTATCCATTTTGATCCAGAGAGATTTGCAGCACTATCTGTAAATAGAAGACAAAACAAAATAACGCCTGCTCCCTTTGATTCACAAGCAAATGAGAAGTTCTTAGGAATCTTGAGCTCTGTTTCTGTTGGACCAATGGCAAGATTTCATTTTACCGGGCAAATATCTCACACTTCTTCTAGCAATGAGTCTACTGATATTTTAGGTGAAGAAGTGGTGGCATCACAAGGCACTTCACCTTCTTCTAATGAGGAGATAAAGACAAACATGCAACAGAATATTGAAAGAAAAAAAGATCCTGATGAGAAATTGTTAGAAGAGGCGTTGGAAGCGGCTAATAGAGAAAGAGCTAGCGGTGTGGGGTCATCAAATAAACCTGATACTAAAGCACGGGGCAAGAATCGGTTGATCAAAATAAGGAAAGAGAACAGAAGAAGAGGGGAGGAGTTTGACAGCGCGTTACAACAAATGCTTACGGAAAGGAGTGCTAATGTAGCTGAAAAGGCTATGGAGCTGGCCGAGTGGTTTAGCAAAGAAGCAAGTAATGCTACACCTGGAGGCGCTCAAGAGCTTATGAGTAACTCTGTTGTACAAAGTGCTCTTGCTTCAGCTAAAACAGCTTTCGAGATAAGTAATAGCCTTCTTGGAAAATAAAAGCTTACCACTGCCCCTCCTTAAAATAGACAAAGGAATATATTCCCTTTAACAGCACAATTATGCTATATAAATAGAAAATATCAAGTGTTGAAGTGTATGTTAAAAAAGGTTGTCTTCTCTAGGCGTTCTATTTTCCTTGTTACATTTTTATCCTTTTTTTTAAGCTGTATCCTTTTTAGGGGGGCAATTTTTCATTTTGCTTTAAAAAAGTATCTTTCTCATAAAATTCCATTAAGTGGGGATTGGGATTTTAATTACTCTTCCCTCTCATTAGAAACTTCAGGGGTGAGTTTTCATGACATTGATTTAAGATCAAAAAGTGGGGGGATGATTTGTAGGGTTGGAAAGATCTTTTGTAAAGCCCCTCTCCTTGAAAAGGTCTGTTTTTCTAATCATTTTGAAATTGAGGATCTAGATCTTACTTTTGAAAAAAAATTAGGGGGAAAAAGTGCACTCTCAAGAGATCAAATGCGCTTGATTGTTTCAACCCTTTTACAGGTGGAAATTAAAAGTGGCGCTATTCATATCCCCTCTTATGATATGTCCATTTCTTTGGATAAGTCCATCTCTTCACAAAAGCTGGGGAAAATGGTCTTTTCTAAAATGGGGGAGGGGCAAGTAAAGCTCGATCTTTCTTTATGGGGAGATCAATTGATTGTTGATGTGGAGGCGCGCCAAAGTACAATTGCTTTTTATAAAGCCTTTGTCGATTTTTTCATGGGAGGGGACCTTTCTAATTGGAAAATGGATAAGGGAAGATTAGATGGAAGAGCTTTTTTTGTCATTTCTTCCACCAATCAGATTGAGGATGTCCGTGTTCACATGAGTTGCTTAGAGGGAAAATTCACAAACCCAATAGCGGGAATTACCTCTTCATTTGACCGCCTTTTTGTAGACATTAATTATCCATTAAGCACAGAGTGTAATAGCATTATTGAAAATATCAGTTGTATTTCTTCTGTGGACAAGGGCGATATTATTGCTTTTGATGAAAAGGGAACCCCTCGTTTTTCCTTTAAAGATTTATCTGGATTTATCACAATGGATGCATTTAAAAAAGCCGCTGTGGAGATATCAGGGTTTATTGAAGATGGCAATCGACTTATGCCTATTCAACTTGTAGGAAAACCGATAAGTTCTAGTGAATCGGGTCTAGAGCTTGATTTATCATTACAACTTGATCCTGTCTTTGCTCAGCAAGCTCACGTACATGTCTTATGTAGCCACAGTGACGATACATTTTTCATCAAATCACGTTTAGATTCTCTACAAGTCAAACAAATGTGGATATTACAGGTAGGTCTTGGGCTCATTGATTCAAGTTTTAAAGAGTATACCCTTTCAAAGGGATCTTATTCTGGCGATGTAGAGATGCAAATTGGCTACCATGGGATAAAAGATTTTTGTTTGAAAAATCTATCTTGTGAGGATTTATGCATTTATTCAGAAAAAAGGGATATTCAAGTTGAGGCTCAAAGAATTTCTGGCGAGTGTCATATCGATTTATTTAAAGAAAAGGCAACCACTCTTCCTGGTTGGAAAATGAAAATAGAGGATTGCTCCTTAACTGTAGGGAGAGAGAAAAAGCCCCCCCTTTATTTTGAAAAGGGGGCTGTTTTTGTTTCAGCTGTTAATGGGGAGTTTTTCGATACTTATTTCACCGGTGAGATCAATGGAATAAAGGGGAGGGTCTTTGTCGAAGGATCCATTCTTTCCCCCATTTTTGATGTGATGCTAACAGCTTCTGGCAATGATCTGTTACAATGGTTTAAGGAACCTAAAATCTCTTATGAGATGGAGCTTTCCTTATCTTCAAGGATAGAAAAAAAAGGAAAAATTTATTGTGGGTTAGGGAATCTAAATTTGATTCATGACCATCAAACTCATGAAATTCTTTTTAATTCCACTGGGACAGATCTTTCTGATCTGATTATTGACTTTTCTACAAAAAAACTTCCTTCAAAAGTTTTTCCATTTATTAATGAACTATTTCAATTCCAATGGTCTTTAGAAGGGTGCTATGGATGTATTGGAAAATATACCCCTCAAGGGGTGGCTTTAGATATTGAAGGGAAAAATTGTTCTTACTATCAGGGTTTTTCTTTTATTGAAAATGCAAAAGGAATAGCCCATTTTGAGCATGATTTCACCCATGGAAATTGGTTTATTGATATTTTTCTTTCTGAAGGGAAGAAAACTCTTTTTCAAGGGGGTGATTTTGTTTTAGAGGGGGCAAACATCAAAGTGAGCTCTCAACAAAATTTTTGTAAAATTAGAGGGTTAGAGGGGTATATTCAAGGGGGGAGCAATTTTCCTCGCTTAAAGATTCAAGGAGCTCAGTATGACATCTTTGATAACGGAGATATTCATTTTGATGGTTCTTTTCATAATGAGTTTATTGAACTTGGGAGAGTTTCAGGAAAGATAAAAGATAGAGAGATCGTTTTCAATGAGCACACCCATTTTTTAGATAGACCCATCCATTTTAGTAAGTGTACTTTTAAAGAGGGGATTTTAGTGGATCTTGAGTATTGCCTTTCAACAAAGGATCCTTTTTATCCAAGATTCTTTAAAGAGCAGGGGATAAATGATGTTGGCTGCTCCTTTTCTTTGAATAATGATAGTTACCTTCTATCTATGATCCATAATGGAAAAAATATTGTTCTTAAGGGGATCGGTTCAGATTTCACCGTTATTTGTGGAGATAGACATTCAGTAGGAAAACTGGAAAATGAGAAAATATTACTCAAAGGGGGAGGGATTTTGTATAACGATCTGTCCATCGATATTTCTACTTTAGATCTATCAAGAGATAGTTTTTCTTTTGATGGAACAATTAAACATCGGTCTTCCTATTTTGAGGGATCTATTTTAGGAAAATACAAAAGCCCTTTTTGTTTTGAGGGTAAAGGTGTTGCTGGAACTCAATGGGAAGGAGTTTTTATCGATGCAGTAGAACCTTTTTCCTTTAAATATGAGGGTAAGGGGGAAATCTATGGAGGGATCTTTGAGATAAAGGATAAAGAAAAAAAGGTAGGAAAGGTTTCTGCAACCTCTATTTCTTTTGAGGATCCCTGGAAAAGGATTTCTCTGCATGGACTAAGTGGGGAGGTTAAAAAAGACTTTCTTTCGGAAAGATATGGCGTTCATATTTTCAATGAAACTTTGGGTTTTTGTGCCGATGCAGATATATATCCAGATCAAAGAGATTTTTGGTTTAGTGGAGCTTTTAAAAAGGAAACATTTTTCTTTCTTGACAGGGAACTATCAATAAATGACATTTATGTACGGGCAAATACAAAAACTGCTGCAATCGATTGTCAGCTCCCCCTGTTTGAAAAAAGGCTCGATCTTTCAAGCCACCTATATTTTGATGAAATCATCCATTTTAAAATCGATGGAAGATCAGACAATAAAGAGATTTTAGAAGTAGATGGTCGCTATGATGGAGAAATAGAGATCCTTCGAATGAAAGGGGCCCTTGCTGGAATCGATTTTGACCTAACCCCTTCACATAGTCTTGAAGAAAATGCTTTTAAAGGAAAAGTGGCCTTTGATTTACAAACAATGAAACCCCTTTTATCTGAAGGGGTGGCTGAATTTGTCGATAGACTTAAGCTAGGAAAAGGGATAGAGGTTATTGGCGATCTTTACTATATGGATGGGTTGTGTTTCAATGGAGTGATTAAAGGGACCGATTTTGATTGTATGGGAGCTTGTTTAAGCACTTTATTTGGATCTATCCACCTTGAAAGGGGGGTGTGCACTCTAAAAGATTTTTCTATTGCCGATCGATCGATGATGGCATTTTGTCCCCTTGCAACCTTTGATGCAAGCTCAAAAGGGTGTCTTTTTGATGCAAAAACATTTAAGATAGAACATCTTCGTCCATGCCTTATGTCTAAAAAAGGGGAAAGAAATAAACTTTCTAATCCATTTATGATAGAAAGCTTAGAGTTTTTCGATCTAAAGGGGGATTTAGAAAATGTCGATACCCTTACTGGAAAAGGAGAGGTCTATTTTACCAATTCTTTTGACCAACAAAAAAACCCCATCCTTGGGTTGGCAAAAGAGATTATTGGAAGGATAGGTCTTGATCCAGTATTAATGATCCCAGTTGTTGGAGAGATTGATTTTTCTATAGCGGATGGAAAAATACACCTTTTAAAAATGCAAAATAGTTATAGTGATAGAAAAAGATCCTATTTCTATCTATGGAATAAATCTCAATCTTATATCGATTTTGATGGAAATATCCACATAGATATCCGAATGAAGCAGTACGCTTTATTTAAGTTTGCCGAACTCTTTATTATCTCTTTAGAAGGTTCTTTGTCATCCCCAAGAATTCATTTAAAATGAACGCATTGAAACACCTATTTTTCCCAAGACTCTGTCATCGATGTCACAGTCCAACCAAACAATTCCTTTGCAACCTGTGCCTTTTAGGGGTTGAACTAGCCCCATATAACGGGGGAAATGTCGCTTTTTTATTTGATGGATCGATGAACTTTCTCCATAAGAATAGAGTTGACTACCAAAAGATGATTCAATCTTTTACACTGATTCAGCTTACAAAACTCCGTTGGACATTTTCTCATATCGAATGTGAACCAGAATTAATTCATCTGAAAACATTTTTACTAAAAAATGTACCCCAAAAAGGGGAAAAAATCCTTTTCCTATTGCATCGAAAAAATAACC